>JAFLDB010000009.1 GCA_017302615.1 Sphingomonadales bacterium | reverse complement strand
GCCAAGGACTTCGAGCAGACCATCGCATCGGCAACGGCATGGCTGTTCATAGCCTCGATCCAGCTCTTCGCACGCCGCATCGCAAGGCTATGAAATCACAATGGATAATTTTGAATCAGACTCTTAGCCTTGACTGATCTTGTATTTTTCCAAGAAAAGCAGGCGCTTCATCCTCTGCTTTAACAAGTATCTCCGCAAGAACAGGCGTGGGAATTATGACTACGTCGGTCCCCGAAAGGCCTGCAATGAGTGCTTCGATTCGTTCAGGAACGTAATCAGTTAGAGCATTAGTCGTTGGGTTGAGCGGCGGCGAAGCTTGCGGATTGATCAAGAGTGCTAGCGCGGAGCTATCAACCACGAGCCGCGTCATTCCGGTTCTCCGTCATCACGGAGCTTGGAAATCTGATGATATACATCAAACGACATGAGCGTGTTCTGCGTAGCACCCCTAATTTGTCCGAGTGCCTCTGAGATCGAGCATTCCTTCAAAACCTCGAAACGGTCCACTCGAAAGTCGTGCATCTTCCAAACGCCATCTGGCTGTCGTTCGAAGCGGCCATTGCCGAACAAGCGCACGACGGGTCCATAAAGTAGTGGGGCAAGGTCCCTTGCCACTTCACGCTTCATGCTAAGGCCGACATGGAAGATGTCACCGTCCTGTAGTGTCGCGTGAGCAGTGCTGTCACGACCACCAATCGAAACAACCTGCCCCTCAAGCGACGTATCTTCTCTAAAAGGTGGAAAGCTTAGAGGCTTTGGACGGTTACGTCCAATGAATGGTAAAATGACCCTATCAGTCTTAGCTTCAGTCAGACTGCCGACCGCATTATCATTCGCAAGGAGTTCGTCTAGAGCCTTGTGTGCAGCTAAAGCATCTTTTGGAGCCGATCCCATTCTAATACTTTGAAGTCGTGCCTCAACTTTTGGTACGTCTACCGCTTCAACTTTATGGACGAGCTTTGCGCTGCCCTTCTCCAATCTGACGAAGTGGGTGTTTTCTTGATGCCCAAGCATTCTCGCCAAGGCAGCAAGGTAATCTGCCAACCTCGCCATTGGCAGCGTGTCTGGCGTAAACACATCTATGCGGAAGACATATTCAACCGGATCCACGGCCGCCTCCCTCATTTGATGACGCGCTCCTTCTGCTCGGCCGATCCTATACCGTTAGGATTCTTGAGGAAAGCCTAATTGTTCTTCCGTTTTTATAGTTTTTTTACAAATGTTTATGAAACGCCCTGCCGAGAGAAGAGAGAGCAACAGATGCCAATCTTGCATGGTTTCTCACCGTCGAGCACAGCATGGGTGAGTGAGGTTTGGGACTAGTCGTATGAGGATCCGAAACCTTCATACTTCACCACCAGCATTGCGCCTTTTGCGTCCTTTGTTTGAGAGCCCTACAAGCTTTCCCCCGGATCAAAGCTCCCACAGCCACGGGCCTCCGCTCGCAGGTGACGGGAAAGAGCGGCAGGCTCGCGTCATCCCCTCCGCGCCTCCGCGCCTCTGCGCGAATACCCCCACCCCAAACCATTTTCCTACACCGCCCGAATCTGTCTTAACCGGGGCATGACCCAGCCCCAGCCCTGTCCGCACAGCTCGATCCATCCGCTCCACCCCCGGCGCTGGACGCCGCTGCGGGTGGGGGTGTTTCTTTCCATCCTTGAGGCCAGCGGATCTGTCGGCGCGGCGGTGCGGGCGGCGGGGATGAGCCGGCAATCGGCCTATCGCCTGCGCGCGCGCCATCCGGGCATTGCCACGGCCTGGGCCCTGGCCGAGCGGGCCGGGCGGGTGCGGGGTGCGGGTGGCGGTGCCTCGACTGCGCTCGACACGAACGGAGGGGGACCGCGCCGGATGGTGATCCCGCTCGGGCCGGAGGGGTTTGCCGGGCTGGGCGCGGGCGGCGCCGCGCACCGGAAGGTGACGCAGGGTGACAGGGGGTGACACAGGGTGACGCAAAGTGTTTTTTGTTCCCTGGACCCTGTGAACTTAGTCAGGTTTCGCCGCCCGTCCGGTGCGGTCGTGGCACCTTGCCGGGGCGGATCGCGCGGCCTAGGCTGGGGGCATGATCAATCCTGTCCTGACCCGCTGGCGCTGGGTGCTTGGTGCGGCCGCGGCCTACAACCTGGTGGTGGCTCTGCCGGCGCTGTTCGCGCCGGGGGCGGCCCTTTCCGACCGGATCGTGGCGCTGCTGGTCGGCTGTTTCGGGCTGATCTATGCCATGGTGGCGCATCAGCCGGCGCGGCTGGCGCCGGTGCTGTGGGCGGGGATCGTCGGCAAGGCCGGGATCGTCGCGCTGATGCTGCCCGATGTGTTGGCCGGGCGCGCCGTGCCCGGCACCGGGGCGGTGCTGGCCGGGGACGCGGTGTTCACCGCGTTGTTCCTGCTGTTCCTGCTTGGCCCGGCGCGGTTAACCGGACGCTGACCATTTTCCCTTACCGCGTTCCTGAAGGGCGGAATCCGATTCCGCCGGGAAGGACCCTTTTGCCGATGCATCCGTTGCAGACCACCTTTGCCAGCGCCGCCGGGGAACAGGCCTGGGAAGCCGCCTTGCGCAGCCTGTTCGAACAGCGCGAACTGGCCGAGGCCGAGCGTATCCTGCGCCGCGAACTGATTGCGACGGCCGGCCTGAAAGGCGGGGGCGAGATGATGCGGCTGTGCCGGCAGGCGAGCCTGGACCGGGTGGAGATTTCCGGCTGGGAAGAGCTGGCCGAAGCGGTCGCGGCGCATGAGGGCGAGCCGATCACCGGGGCGACCGTGGCCATGGGCAACGAGGCCGACCTCGCCTTTGAAAAGGGCGAGACGCACCGCCCCTACATGGTGCTGGGGCTCTATACCGACGAGGGCTGGGACTGGTCGGCCGCCGAAGCGCAGGACGCGCTGGAGCAGTGCCGCAGCGACAGCCCCGGCTGGGCCGGATGGGACGAGGATATCGAGGCCTTCCTCGAGATCGAGGGGCTGGACGCGCTCAACACCGCGCTGATCCACCACAAGCAGCGCCACTTCATCCGCGACGAGGCGGAGGAAGCCCCCGCGCCGCTGCGCTATGTCGAATATGTGCTGGGCTGCTGGTGGCGCGCGCTGCGCTTTCACCAGGCGGTGGCAGTGCAGCTTGACCGGCATGGCCTTGGCGGCGCGATCCCGGTGATTTCCGGGCTGATCGATACCCGGCCGGAAGTGGTCTCGGTCCACTGGCCGCTGGTCCGCAAGGTGCCGGCCGAAAAGCCGGTAGCCGAAGCCGGGGACGGCGAGGCGGACTGGGACGCGGAAGAGGACGAGGCGCCCGGCAGCCTGCCGAGCATGACCCGCTTCAACCTGATCCAGCGCGGGCGGCTGGTGATCGAGGACGAGGCCAGCCCGGCGGGCAGCAGCCTGCGCCGCCGGATCGAAACGGCCGAGGATGGCGAAGCGGCCGAAGCGGGCGAAGGCCCCGGCCTGATGCGCCGCCTGCTGGGCCGGGGCTAGGCCGGGACTACTTGTCCGCGCCGGCCGCGGTGAAGCGCCCGGTGGTGGTGCGGCCCGCGTAGACCTGCAGCTTGATATAGGCCTCGTTCCAGCTGCACCGGCCATTGACGCAGGTGCCCGAGCGGCCCGCGCCGAGATCCCAGCACCCGGCATTGACCTGCCAGGTGCGCGAGGTGCCGGTGGGGATCTTGTCGCCGGATTTCAGCACCGACAGCCCGTGGCTCATCGCGTTGCAGCGCGAAATGGTCACCACGTCGATGTCGATCCCGCTGTCGTTCCGCAGCGTGATCGCCCCGACCGGCTCCCCCTCGCGGACCAGATCGCCGCCGATGAAAGTGGAACAGCCGGCCAGCACCAGCATGGCGGCGGCAGCGGACAGGACATGGGAACGCTTCATGGCGCAGTCTCCTCGGATCGGTAGCGGCGCAGCCTATCAGCAGGCCGCCGCGCCGACTTGGAAGAAACCGCCAGCTTGGGCCTTACCGCTTGCGGACAAACTCCGCCCGCAGGACCAGGCCCTTGATGCCGGGGTACTTGCAGTCGATCTCCTGCGCGTCGCCGGTCAGGCGGATCGAGGGGATGACGGTGCCCTGCTTCAGCGTCTGGCCCGCGCCCTTGACGGTCAGGTCCTTGATCAGGGTGACGGAATCGCCGTCGGCCAGCAGGTTGCCCACCGCGTCGCGCACTTCGACCGCGCCTTCGGCGGCGCGCTTTGCGGCCAGTTCGGACGCCGGCATCCATTCGCCGCTGTCCTCATCATAGACGTAGTCTTCGTCGTCGCCGCTCATCTGGTCCCTCCATCCGGTCTGAGCCGAGGGCGTTAGGCCCATTGCCCCGCCCCGGCAAGGCTGGCACTCTGCGTGCCATGGAACAGGAGATCATCCGCCTTGGCCCCGCCCACCGCGACCGCGCGGTAGCCACTCTGGCCGCCGCCTTTCACGAAGACCCGGCGATGGTCTTCATGCTGCCCGATCCCGCCTCCCGCGCCCGGCGGCTGACGCGGCTGATGCGGTGGATGGTCGACCAGCATCTCAAGATCGGGCTGGTGCTGGGCACGCCGGGGGTGGAAGTGACCACGCTGTGGCGGCCGCCCGGCACGGTCCATTATCACGAGCCGCTGTGGCACCCGGGCGCCTTGCGCTTCATCCCGATCTTCGGCCGCCACCTGCCCCGCGCGCTGAACACGGAAGAAGGCATTTCCGCCCATCTGCCGGCGGGCGAGGACTGGATGTACCTGAAGATGGCCGGGGTCCATCCCGACCACCAGGGCAAGGGCCTGGGCGGCCGGGCGATCCGGGCCGGCCTGGCCATGGCGGCGGAGCGCGGGGTGCGGTCGGTGCTGGAAACCGCGACCGAAAGCAACGTCGGGCTGTACCAGCGGCTCGGCTATGCCACGATCAGCGAATGGGACGTGACCGGCGGCGGTCCGCACTTCTGGACCATGGCGACGGGCGAATAGGTTCCGCCTCTCCCCAAAGGGGTAGTGTCGCTGCCGCACCGCGCGGTTAGGCCGATAGCAATCGGCCCTCGCTGCACGGAGACAAACACGATGCGACTGACCTTCCCGGCCCTTTGCGCCCTGGCCCTGGCCACCCCGGCGCTTGCCACCACAGTCCACTGGGCCAGCAAGCCCGCCGATGGCCCGCCGGGGCCGACCACCGCCGCAGTGCTGGGCCAGCCCGATGGCCTGGCCACCTCGATCAGCTTCTATGCGGCCAGCCACGTCCGCGATTTCAAGCCGGGCAAGGTCAGCGCGGCGCAGCTGGAAAAGGCGCTCAGGCTGCCAGCCGGAGAGCTCGGCAAATGGGACATCATTGCCTTTGAGAGCAAGGCGGCCGATCCCGCAGCACCGGGCTTCGACAGCTCGATGTGGATGGCCAGCGACATGAAAGTGCTCGCCTCGGCCGTGTACGACGGGCGCAGCGGCAAGGCCGCGCCCGGCACCGGATCGGGCTGGAGTTTCCGGTCTGGCAGCATGACCAATGCCGAGTTCAAGGCGCTGTTCGGACCTGCCCCGCGCGCCTTTGGCGACTTTGCCTGGATCCTGATCAAGCTGCCGCCGGGGGTCGACAAGGCCTCGCCCAACCTGGCGGTGTGGCTGGGCGGCGGGCCGATGGGCGTGCCGGGCAACGATCCCGCACCCGATGCGATCGGCGTGATCCGGTAGAGGCGGCTGGCTCAGGCCAGACCCTGCCAGACCAGCCGCAAGCCCAGCGCGACCATCAGCAGGTAGATCAGGGTATAGAACCGCGCGGTATCCAGCCGCCGAACCAGCCAGACCCCGCCCAGCGTCGCCACGACCGCGAGCGGCACCAGCAGCGCGGCGGCTTCCAGCACCGCGCGGTCGAACGAGCCGAGCAGCAGGTAACTGGGCACTTTCATCACATTGATCGCGGCAAAGGTGATCGAGCTGGTCCCGACGAACACCTGGTGCGGCAGGCGGCGCGGCGTGACCCACATCTGGAACGGCGGCCCGCCGGCATGGGCAATCTGGCTGGTGAAGCCGGTCGCCACGCCGAACAGCATGCCGACCCAGCCGGGCGAGTTGGACGCGGCCACGATCCGCCCGCCGCGTTCGATCCACAGCCGGTACAGCCCGAACGCCAGCGTGATCGCGCCCAGCACCAGCAGCAGGCGCTCCTCCGGCACCACCGCCGCCAGCACGGCCGCCAGCGCGATCCCGGCCAGCGCGCCGGGCAGGATCCAGCCGATGATCCAGCCATCCCAGGTCTTGCGATAGGACCAGACGCTGACCGCATCCTGCGCCAGCAGGACCGGCAGCAGCACGGCTGCGGCCGTCACCGGCGGCAGGGCCAGCGCCAAGAGTGGCGTCGCCAGCGCGCCGAGGCCGGAAAAGCCGCCTTTGGCCAGCCCGAGGATCACCACGGCCAATGCCGCAAGGCCAAGGGTGAAGGGGTCTGCCAGCAGGTCCATGCCCCCTGCCAGCACTTCGCGCGGCGCAAGGCAAGCCCTGCATCGCCCCTCGACCTTGCGCCGCGCGCCCGCTAGGCTGCGGCCGACATTCCATCTTGAACGGAACCCGCCATGCGCCATCGCCTGCTGCTGACCGGCACCCTGCTTGCCTCGATCGCCCTTGCCTCGGCCCTGCCCGCCAAGCCCGCGCGCACGCCGGAACAGGTCGCCATGGCAGCGCTCGCCGCCGCGCCGGTGTGGGACGGGCACAACGACGTGCCCGATGCCCTGCGCGATCGGCGCAAGAACCTGCTCGACGGGTTCGACTTTGCCGACACCACCGGCACGGCCGATCCGGCCCAGGGCTTTGCCGCGCTGCACACCGACATCAAGCGGCTGCGCGCGGGCAAGGTCGGGGCGCAGTTCTGGTCGGTCTATGTTTCGGCCGGTCATGCCGATGCCCGTGCGGTCCAGGCCACGCTGGAACAGCTCGATGTCGCCAAGCGGCTGATCGCGAAGTATCCGCAAGACCTGCAGTACTGTCTCGATTCCGCCTGCGTCGAAGATGCCGCGAAGAAGGGCCGGATCGCCTCCTTGCTCGGGATGGAAGGCGGCCACTCGATCGGCGGCAGCCTGGCCGTGCTGCGTCAGTTCTACGCGCTGGGCGCGCGCTACATGACGCTGACCCATTCGAAGAACAATGCCTGGGCGGATTCGGCCACCGATGCCCCGCAGCATGGCGGCCTGACCCCGCTGGGCGAGGACGTGGTGCGCGAAATGCAGCGGCTTGGCATGCTGGTGGATATCTCGCACGTCAGCGAGGAAACCATGCTCGACGTGTTCCGGATCGCCAAGGCCCCGGTGATCGCCAGTCACTCCAACGCCTATGGCGTCAATCCCCATCTCCGCAACGTGCCGGACAGCGCGCTCGATGCACTGAAGCTCAACGGCGGGATCGTGATGGTCAACTTCTACCCGCCCTTCGTGCTCGATGCCGCGCGCAAATGGGGGGCAGAGCGCGATGCCCAGCAGGCCCGGCTGAACACCCTCCATCGCGGCAACCCGGCCCGGGCCAAGGCCGCGCTGGACGAATGGGTCAGGGCCAACCCGATGCCGCTCGGCTCGGTCAAGGATGTGGCCGACCACATCGATTACATCGCGAAGCGGATCGGGGTCGATCATGTCGGCCTGGGCGGCGATTTCGACGGGATCGATGTGACCATTCCGGGGCTGGAATCGGTCGCCGACTATCCCGCCCTGTTCATCGAACTGGCCCGGCGCGGCTGGACCCAGCAGGATCTGGAAAAGCTGGCCAGTCGCAACATGATGCGGGTGCTGAAAGGCGCCGAGGCCTATGCCGCCAGCCAGCGCGGGGCACGACTGTACGAGAACCCGACCAGCTTCTGATCCGCGCTCAGTGCGCTTCGATCCGCCCGAAGATGCGGAAGAAGAAGGCCGTGGACCAGCCGATCAGGACCATTCCGAGGATCGATTCGAAAGCTCCCAGCAGCCGCCATTCGGGCGCGATGTGGGTATCGTTGTAGCCCACGGTCGAATAGCTGATGGTCGAGAAATAGAGCGCGTCTTCCAACCCGGCAGTCGCGCCGATGCCCAGATAGGCGAGCGCGAAGGCCCAGATCTCCAGCCCGTGCAGGGCCAGGATCGCCATGACGATCGCCAGGGTGAAGGCCACGCCGCGCGGCGATAGCGGGGCCAGCCGCTCCATCCGTTCAACCGCGGCCTCGGAGCGCAGCGCCCGGGCCAGACTGAACAGCCCGGTCCCGTGGATCACCACGCACAGCACGGCCATGGCGGTTGCCACGGCGAACTGCGGGGCCAGAGCTTCCACGGGGCTTAGTCGCGCAGCAGTTCGTTGATCGCGGTCTTGGCGCGGGTCTGCGCGTCGACCGTCTTGACGATCACCGCGCAGTACAGCGACGGGCCGGGCGAGCCATCGGGCAGCGGCTTTCCGGGCATTGATCCGGGCACCACCACCGAATAGGGCGGCACGCGGCCGGCATGGACTTCGCCGGTGGCGCGGTCGACGATCTTGGTCGAAGCGCCGATGAACACGCCCATCGACAGCACCGCCCCTTCGCAGACCCGCACGCCTTCCACCACTTCGCTGCGCGCTCCGATGAAGCAGTTGTCCTCGATCACCACCGGTCCGGCCTGCAGCGGCTCCAGCACGCCGCCGATCCCGACCCCGCCCGAAAGGTGGACGTTCCTGCCGATCTGGGCGCAGGAACCGACCGTGGCCCAGGTATCGACCATGGTACCATCGCCGACATAGGCGCCAATGTTGACGAAGCTGGGCATCACCACCACGCCCTTTCCGATGTGCGATCCGCGCCGCACCACTGCGCCGGGCACGATCCGGAAGCCGGCTTCGCGGAAGCGGTTCTCGCCCCAGCCGGCGAACTTGGACGGCACCTTGTCAAACGCCGGGGCGCCGGCCGCGCCGCCATCGACCACCACGTTGTCGTTGAGGCGAAAGCTCAGCAGCACGGCCTTCTTGAGCCACTGGTTGACCTGCCAGCCGCCCTGCCCGTCGGGCTCGGCCACGCGGGCGCGGCCGCTGTCGAGCAATTCCAGCGCGGCCTCGACCACTTCGCGCACGTCGGCGCTGGCGGGAGTAACGCTGTCGCGCGCTTCCCATGCTTGTTCGATGGCGGCGGCAAGGTCGGCGGTCACGGCGCGTCTCCGGTTTGGCAGGGCTGTCGCGCGGGGCCTATCCCGCCCGGCCAGCCGGGGCAAGAACCGCCCTGCCCTTAGGGGGAAAGAAATTTCTGGTTAAGCATGGCCGTGTCAGACTGTAAGGAATGGCGGCGCGCGGTTGCCGCGCTGTCACGCAGGGGTCGTTCGCATGGCAAGAACCGTTTTTCTTCAGGCACGCTGGCACATGGGCACGGCGCTGCTGTCGCTGGCGCTGGTGGCTGGCTGCGGTGGTGGCGGCGGGGTGGGATCGACCCCCACGCCGACCCCTACGCCGACACCGACCCCCACACCTACTCCGACTCCAACCCCCACACCGACGCCAACGCCGACACCGACTCCGACTTCCTCGTTCCAGACCGCCGAGTACAACCGCTCCACCGGTCCGTCGCAGCACGGCGCGATCACGCCGTGGTCGGCCGGCTATTCCGGTACGGGCGTGACCATCGGCATCGTCGATTCCGGCATCGACACCGACAATCCCGAATTCGCCGGGCGGATCGTCGCGTCCTCACGCGATGTGGTCGATGCCTCGCGCGGGCTGGACAATCCGGACAGCGACCACGGCACCAATGTCGCGCTCGTGGCCGCCGGGGGGCGCAACGGCACCGGGGTGATTGGCATCGCCTTCACCGCCAATATCGGCATGTACCGGGCCGATTCGATCGGCAGCTGCGCCACGGAGAGCGAAAGCGATCCCGACAGCGGCTGCAAGTTCAGCAGCCCGGCGATTGCCGCCGCGGTCAATGCGGCGGTCAGCGGCGGCGCCAAAGTGATCAACATCTCGCTGGGCGGCGGATCGGCCGACATCCAGCTGCGCAATGCCATCGCCAATGCCTCCAATGCCGGGGTGGTGGTGATCGTTTCGGCCGGGAACGACGGGGATTCGACCGATCCCGACATCGATCCCAACAACCCCGATCCCTTTGCCACCAGCCTGCGCACGGCCGGCAACGGAAACGTCATCATCGCCGGGTCGGTCAATGCCAGTAACGTGTTCTCGGCCTTCTCCAACAAGGCCGGATCGCAATCGACCTGGTTCCTGTCGGCTCGCGGCGAGCGGGTCTGCTGCGTCTATGAAAACGGCGAGCTGAAAGTGGTGACCAACCCGGACGGCAGCCGCTCGGTCTATGTCTTTTCCGGGACCAGCTTTGCCGCGCCGCAGATTGCCGGGGCCGCGGCACTGCTGTTCCAGGCATTTCCCAACCTGACCGCCCAGCAGGTGGTCGACCTGCTGCTGCGCACGGCCAGTGACGCGGGCGATCCGGGCACCGACAGCACCTATGGCCGGGGCATCCTCAACATCACCGCGGCCTTCGCGCCGCAAGGCCCCACCAGCCTGGCCGGCAGCGCAGTACCGATGCCGCTGGGCGACAGCACCGGGGTGACCTCCGCGCCGATGGGCGATGCCGGATCGCGCCGGGTTGGCCTCGGCGCGATCGTGCTCGATGGTTACAGCCGCGCCTACCAGGTCGATCTTTCCGCCGGATTGCGCGGTGCCAACCTGCAGCCCCGGCTGGGTCCGGCACTGGAACGGCAGAACCGCCATGTCGCGATCGGTAACGACCAGCTCTCCGCCTCGTTCTCGATCGACGGCAAGGACCGGGTCGCGCAGATGCCGTGGACCGGAATGCTCCGCCTTTCCCCCGAAGACGCGAAGATGGCGCGGGTGCTGGCGGCGCGGGTAGTGGCGCAGGTTGCCCCAGATGCGCAGATCGCCTTCGCTTTCGCGCAAGGGGCCGATGGCCTGGTCGCGCGGCTGCAGGGGCAGGACCAGCCCGCCTTCCTGATCGCCCGGTCGCCGCTGGACGATGTCGGGTTCGGCCGGGATGAGAGCTTCAGCTTCGCCGCCCGCCACAAGCTGGGCCCGTGGGGTGTAACCATCGGCGCGGAGCAGGGCTCGGCCATGTCGGCCGCCCCGGTGCTGAGCGAGGCGAGCAATATGGGCCGCACCCGGCTCCATCCTGCCAGCCGCCTGTCGGTCTCGTTCGATCGCCGTTTCGGCCCGGTCGCAATGGCCTTCGGCGCCAGCTGGATGGGCGAAAGCCGCACCGTGCTGGGCGCCCGGTTCCACGAAGGATTGGGCGGCCTGGGCGGCGATACGCTGTTCCTCGATGCCAGTGGCGAGTGGCGGCCGGCGCCGGGCTGGCGGCTGGGGCTGGCAGGGCGCTACGGCTTCACCGATGCCCGCCGCGGCGGATCGGTGGTCGCGGGCTCGAACCTCGGCAGCTCGGCCTGGGCGGTCGATCTGTCGCGTGACGGGGTGTTCCGGCCCGGTGACAGCCTGGCCCTGCGCCTGGCCCAGCCGCTCAGGGTGGAGCGCGGCGGGCTGATGCTGAACCTGCCGGTGGCCTATTCCTATGCCACGCTGGAGCCGACCTATGGGCTGGTCCCGCTGTCGCTGACCCCGCAGGGGCGCGAACTTGACGCCGAACTGGTCTGGCGCGGTCCGCTGCTGAGCGGCACGGCGATGCTGAGCCTGTTTTACCGCAAGGATCCCGGCCATTACAGCACGGTTGCCGATGATCGCGGTGCGGCGGTCAGCTGGTCGAAGCGGTTCCGGTAAGGCGGGCGGGGTCAGCCCCCGCCCCGTTTACATCCCGGCCTTGCGGGCAAAGTCTGCCGCGCGGTCAACCAGCGGCTGAACCCGGTCGGACATCGCCTTGGCGTGGGCGGAACTGGCCGTGCCGTCGATCACCCGCTTCTTGATGCCCTGCATGATCCCCGCCAGGCGGAAGAAGTTGTAGGCAAAGTACCAGTTCATGTCCGGCACAGAAGTCCGCCCGGTCTTTTCGCAGTACCGCTCAACCACTTCTTCCAGTTCGGGAATGCCGAGCGTCTTGCGATCAAGATCCTGCACGCCGGAGCGGCCGCCATTGTCGGTCACCCAGGCCATCGCCACGTAGGAGAAATCGCCCAGCGGGTCGCCGAGGGTCGACAGTTCCCAATCGAGCACAGCCAGCACTTCGGGGCGATCCTTGGCCCAGATCATGTTGTCGATCCGGTAATCGCCATGGACCACGCCGGTGCGGGTCTGTTCGGGCAGGGTCGCCGGCAGCCATTCGATCAGCCGCTCCATATCGGGCATCAGCTCGGTCTCGGACAGCTTGTACTGCTTGGTCCAGCGATCGACCTGACGGCCGAAATAGTTGCCCGGCTTGCCGAAGTCGGACAGGCCGACCGCCTCGACATCGACCTGGTGCAGCGCGGCCAGGGTGTCGATCATCGCCATATAGGTGGCGCGCCGGTATTCCGCCGCGTCCTTGGGCATGGAGCCATCCCAGATGGTCCGGCCATCGACCATGTCCATGACATAGAACCACGAACCGACCACGCCATCGTCGGTGCACAGGCCGAACTGCTTCGCTGCCGGGAACCCGGCCTTGTTCAGCGCGTTCTGGACCTTGTATTCACGGTCAACCGCATGGGCGCTGGGCAGCAGCGGGCCGAACGGCTTGCGCCGCAGCACATAATTGCCGCTTTTCGCCTCGATCTTGTAGGTCGGGTTCGATTGCCCGCCCTTGAACTTGGTCAGGTGCAGCGGCCCTTCGAAGCCTTCGACATTGGCCTGCATCCATTCGGCCAGCTTGCCTTCGTCAAGCTTGTCGGCGCCTTCCGGCTCAACCGTGCCGACAAAGGCTTCTTCGGCGTTCATCAGATCGGTCATGTTTCGCCCCTCAGCTGTCGAACACGATGACCGAGCGCGCCGAGGCACCCGACTTCATCGTCTCGAAGCCCTCGTTGATCTTTTCGAGCGGGATCCGCTCGGCGATGATCGTGTCGAGATCGAGCATCCCGCGCATGTAGAAATCGACCAGGCGCGGCATGTCGACCGGGAAGTGGTTCATCCCCATGATCGCGCCCTGCAGCTTCTTGCCCGAAAGCAGGTCCATCGCGCCGAGGCCAACCGAGTGGTTCAGCGGCATCATGCCGAGGATCGTCGCCGTGCCGCCGCGGCGCAACGACTTGACCGCCAGTTCGCCCGAAGCCGGACGGCCGACAGCCTCGATCGCGTGATCGACCCCGCCCTTAGTCAACTCGACGATCTGCGCGGCGGCGTCGTCGGCCAGAGCATCGACCGTGTGGGTCGCGCCCAGCTTGACCGCCAGCTCGCGCTTTTCGGCAATCGGATCGGCGGCGATGATCTTGCCGGCGCCGGCGATCTTGGCGGCGTTGATCGCAGCCAGGCCCACCCCGCCGCAACCGACCACGGCAACCGTTTCGCCCGGCGTCACCTTGCAGGCGTTGAAGATCGTGCCCGCGCCGGTGGTCACCGCGCAGCCGATCACCGACGCGCGGTCAAGCGGCATTTCCGGGTCGATCCGGGTGCAGGCGTGTTCATGGATCAGCATCATTTCGGCAAAGGCCGAAAGGTTGAGCATCTGGGCCACCGGGCTGCCGTCCGGGCGGCTGAGGCGCGATTCCGCACCCGGTGCGCGGCGGGTATCGCCGCCCAGGCACAGCGCCATCCGGCCGGTGACGCAGAATTCGCAGTGGCCGCAGAAGGCCGAAAGGCAGGTCACGACCGCGTCGCCGACCTTGACCGTGCGCACTTCGCTGCCGACCGCCTCGACGATCCCGGCCGCTTCGTGGCCCGGCACGGCGGGCAGCGCGTGGGGATAGGTGCCCTCGATGAAGTGGAGATCGGAATGGCACAGGCCGCAGGCCGCGGTGCGGATCAGCACCTCGTGCGGGCCGGGCTTGCTGATCTGGAGTTGCTCGATCTCCAGCGGCTGGTTCGGTGCGACGAGGACTGCGGCTTTCATTTCTCTCTCTCCAGTTTCCCCTCCCGCTGGCGGGAGGAGTCAGGGGGAGGGCCTGTTGGCGGCCCTCGATTTGCTGGCTCCCGCCCCTCCCGCGGACGGGAGGGGCGGAAGGCCGTTTCGGTACTTAGCGGGCCACGCCGAGATCGCCCGAGGTCGGACCCGACGGAGCCTGCGGGGCATACTTGCCCATTTCCAGGCGCGCGATCGAGCGGTTGTGGACTTCGTCCGGACCGTCGGCGATGCGCAGAGTGCGCTGGCCGGCGTACATCTTGGCCAGACCGAAGTCTTCCGAAACGCCGCCGCCGCCGTGGGCCTGGATCGCATCGTCGATGATCTTCAGCGCCATGTTGGGCGCCTTGACCTTGATCATCGCGATTTCGGCCTGGGCGGCCTTGTTGCCGACCTTGTCCATCATGTCCGCAGCCTTGAGGCAGAGCAGGCGCGAGCATTCGATCTCGATCCGGGCTTCGGCAATGCGCTGTTCCCAGATCGAGTGCGTGCTGATCGACTTGCCGAAGGCAACGCGCGACTGGAGCCGCTGGACCATCTTCTTCAGCGCTTCCTCGGCCACGCCGATGGTGCGCATGCAGTGATGGATGCGGCCCGGCCCGAGCCGGCCCTGCGCGATCTCGAACCCGCGTCCTTCGCCCAGCAGCATGTTGCTGGCCGGGATGCGCACGTTGTTGAGCTTGATTTCCATGTGGCCATGCGGGGCATCGTCATAGCCGAACACCGGCAGGTGACGGACGATTTCCACGCCCGGCGTATCGAGCTCCATCAGCACCATCGACTGCTGGGCGTGCTTCTTCGCCTCGAAATCGGTCTTGCCCATGACGATGGCGATCTTGCAGCGCGGATCGCCCGCGCCGGAGGACCACCACTTGGTGCCGTTGAGCACGTATTCATCGCCTTCGCGCTTGATCGAGCATTCGATGTTGGTGGCATCGGACGAAGCGACCTGCGGCTCGGTCATCAGGAAGGCGGAGCGGATCTCGCCGTTCATCAGCGGGGTCAGCCACTTGTCCTTCTGCTCGCGGGTGCCGTAGCGGTGCAGCACTTCCATGTTGCCGGTATCGGGCGCGGAGCAGTTGAACACTTCCGAGGCAAAGCCGACCCGGCCCATTTCCTCGGCGCAAAGCGCATATTCGAGGTTGGTCAGGCCCGGGCCGTCGAACTCGAAGGTATCGTCGACATGGGTCCGGCCCATCTGCGGCGGCATGAACAGGTTCCAGATCCCCTGGGCCTTGGCCTTGGCCTTTTCATCCTCGACCACCTGCAGCACTTTCCAGCGATCGCCTGCGGCGTCCTGCGCTTTGTAGTCGGCGATGCGCGGGCGGACATTCGCCTCGATGAAGTCACGGACGCGGTCGCGCCAGTAGACCTGCCGTTCGGTGGGATCGAAATCCATGGGATCTTCCTTTCCTGATACTGTCGAGTCTCGAAATCGTTCCTGCCACGGCCCGGGGGCCGCGCCAAGGGTGAATTAACCGCGCGGTTAAGCTTGTCAGGGGTGCATGCCCTCCGCGTCGGGATTGGTGCGCGCCGCGCCCAGCTTTTCCAGCCGCGCTTCGTGATCGGCGCGGGTGATCGGGAAGCGGCGGATGACCAGGAACACGCCGATCGCAAAGACCGCAACGGTCAGCGCATAGGTCAGCGAAAGCGTATCGATCACGCTGGCCGGAACCTGGCCCGGATCGGCCTTGCCCTGCAGGCCCGAAAAGGCGAGCATCTGCCCGGTCACGAAGATGCCGAGGCCGGTGGCGCATTTGGCCATGAACATGTTGCCGGCAAAGAACGCCCCCTCGCTGCGCCGCCCGGTCTGTTCCTCCGATGCCTCGACCACGTCGGCAACCATCGAACTGGCCGAAATCATCGCCGAAACGCTGAACACGTTGGACAGGAAGAACAGCGCGAACAGCGCCACGGTCGAGGCCGTGCTGCCCACTTCCAGCCACAGCCCGAACGGCCGCAGCAGGAACGGCGTGGCCCAGAATGCCGCCCCGATCAGCGCGGTGACCTTGGCGGTATCGCGCTTGCCCCAGCGGGCATGCAGGCGCGGCAGGACCATGAAGGTCACGATCACGCTGAGGAACAGGATCCAGGGATAGAACTTCAGCGCGTCGCGGCTGAACTCCCAGACGAACAGGTAGAGGTAGTTGCTGATCGTGAAAGTGATCCCCTGGCTGGTATAGGCCAGCGCCCCGCCCGCCAGCAGGATCAGGAACGCCCGGTGGGAAAAGCTTTCGCGCAGTTCCGAGAACGCGGTCAGCAGGCTGAACTTCGAGCGGGCGCGCGGCGGGTAGCCGGCGGCATAGCGGTGCTGCGCCGCCGCCGAAATCAGCACGCCGAACGTGATCAGCAGCGCCCCGGTGATGCCATAGGCCCGGTAGCCATCGGCCTGGAGCAGGCCGTCAGCCAGGAACACGTTGTAGGCCAGCATCATCACGAACAGCCCGCCGGCCCAGCCGAACAGGAAGCGGAACCGCATCAGCCGGGTCCGTTCGTCATAGTCGCGGGTCAGTTCGGGGACGAGCGCGATCGATGGCACTTCGCAGGCCGATACGAGGATCCGGATCAGCACGGCCAGGCCCACCAGCCCCCAGAACGAGGGCGCTTCGTTGACAGCCCAGAGGAAGTACCAGGCAATCCCCAGCGGCACAGCCGCGAAATAGAGCCAGGGCAGACGCCGACCCCAGGGCGAATAGGTCCGGTCGGACAGGTAGCCGATGATCGGATCGATGAACCCGTCGATCACCAGCGCCAGCATCAGTGCCAGACTGACCAGCTGGGCATCCATGCCCAGCACCTGGTTGTAATAGAGCATCAGGAAGGTCAGGAACCCGTTGTCCTTGACCCCATAGGCGATCGAGCCCAGCCCGTGAAAGAACGCCAGGCGGGTGGGCAGGCGGCCCTCGATCGGCTGCATCAGGACTGGCCCGCGCCTGCCGCCTCGGCCATGGCCTGCAAGGCATCGAACAGCCCCGGCGCTTCCGGATCCCAGCTGTGCCGAGGCCCGACGGTGATCCCGCCATCGACGATCAGCGAGGTGCCGGTCATGAACCCAGCGGCATCGCTGGCCAGGAAGGCAACCGCATTGGCGATATCGTCCGGCATGCCCGGGCGGGAAACCGGCTGGGCCTGGCTCGACATCTGGAAGATCATCGCCTTGGCCTGCTCGACCAGTTCCTGCGGCATTTCCATGCTGGTGGTGAAGATGTTGGTGTTGATGAAGCCCGGCTGGACCGCGTTGACCCGGATTCCGTGCTGCGCCAGGTCGGTCGCGGCGCACTTGGTCAGGTGCAGCACTCCGGCCTTGGCCACGGCATAGGCGGTGGGCGAATAGCCCGGCCCGACCGCTGCGATCGAACTGGTGTTGACGATCGAGGCGCCCTTGCGGCCCTTCATGTGCGGCACGGCATAGCGGATGCCCATCGCGACCGAGCGCAGCAGCAGGTGGAAGGTGAAGTCCCAGCCCTCGGCGTCGACTTCCTCGATCGTCCCGCGCGCGCCGCCGGCCCCGGCATTGTTGAACAGCACATCGATCCCGCCGCAGGTCCCGGCAGCATGGTTCATCAGCGCCTCGATCTGGGCCACGTCGACCACATCGCAGGCCACCGGAATGATATTCTCACCCTCGCGCGCCACAGCCTCCGCCCCGGCCAGGTTCAGGTCGGCGGCGAAAACAGTCGCCCCTTCGCGTGCGAACAGCAGCGTTGCCGCCCGTCCGATACCCGACGCCGCACCCGTGACGACGACACTCTTGCCCGAGAATCGCATGGCCTCTCCTCTTCCCATGTTTGCGCTCAGCTTAGGACGGGAAAAGGCCCGGTCAACGCCCTTGGCGTTTACGCTACGGCAACGGGGGCGCGGAAATCCGGGCTTGCGCGGCAGGGCAGAGTCCATTTAACCTTTCGGTTAAGAGAGGAGTCTTTTCCATGTCTGACCTTGATGCCTTCCGCGCCGAAATCCGCGCGTGGCTTGAAGAAAACTGCCCCGCCGAAATGCGCGAACCGGCCCGCGACGAGGATGACGTCTGCTGGGGCGGCCGCAAGTTCAAGTTCAAGAACGAAGCGCAGAAGCTGTGGCTGGAGCGCTGCGCGGCCAAGGGCTACACCGTGCCCGACTGGCCCAAGCCCTATGGCGGTGCGGGGATGAGCCCGGCCGAGGCCAAGATCTGGCGCGAGGAAATGAACCGCATCAACGCGCGGCCGCCGCTGTCCAGCTTCGGCATCTGGATGCTTGGCCCGGCGCTGCTGAAGTTCGGCACGGAAGAGCAGAAGGTCCATTACCTCAACCAGATCGCCCGCGGCGAAATCCGCTGGTGCCAGGGCTATTCGGAACCGGGTTCGGGCTCCGACCTCGTCTCGCTTCAGACCTACGGCGAGGACAAGGGTGATCACTGGGTGGTCAACGGCCAGAAAATCTGGACCTCCTACGCCAACAAGGCCGACTGGATCTTCTGCCTGGTCCGCACCGACAAGACCAACAAGTACCAGGGCATTTCCTTCCTGCTGTTCGACATGGAAAGCCCCGGCGTTTCGACCAAGCCGATCCTGCTGATCAGCGGCAACAGCCCGTTCTGCGAAACCTTCTTCGACAATGTGAAGGTGCCCAAGCACCAGATCGTCGGCGAACTCAATCGCGGCTGGGACGTGGCCAAGTACCTGCTCGGCCACGAGCGCGAGATGATCTCGGGCGCGGGCGGGAACGACCGGCTCAACACGATCGGTGCCTTTGCCAAGCGCAATGGCCTGGAAGACCCGCTGCTGCGCGCCGAACTCGCCATGTTCGATGTCGATGCTCTCGCATTCACCGCGATGGGCGAGAAGTTCCTCGACGAGATCAAGGTCGGCAAGGCCCACCCGGCCCAGCCGAACATGATGAAATACGCCGGGACCGAGCTGAACAAGCGCCGCCACGAGCTGCTGATGGCCGCTGGCGGCAGCGCCGCGCTGGAATGGGAAAGCCCGGCCTCGAACAATGGCTCAAAGGCCCGCACCTGGCTGCGGACCAAGGCCAATTCGATCGAGGGCGGCACCAGCGAGGTGATGCTCAATGTGATCTCGAAGCGCATCCTGGACCTGCCGGGGGCCTGAGCGACCACTCTTGCCATGCGCCACCCCGGGCTTGACCCGGGGTCCCGCTTCCATCCCGCGGCGGACCAACAAGAGCGGGATCCCGGACCAGGTCCGGGGTGACGGAACGATTTCAGGGAGGCTCCTATGCCGCTGTACCACACCGAAGATCAGGCGATGCTCGCCGATACCGCCCGCCAGTTCATGGCTGACGAAGGCAACATCGCCAAGCAGCTGCGCCACTGGCGCGACACCAATTGCAAGGACGGCTTCGGCCACGCGCTGTGGAAGCAGTTTGCCGAGCTGGGCTTTACCGGCATCCTGGTGGCCGAGGCCGATGGCGGGCTGGGCATGGGCAATGTCGAGGCCGGGATCGTGCTCGAGGAGATCGGCCGCAACCTGACCCCCTCGCCGTTCCTGACCAGCTCGGTCATGGCCGCGACGGCGCTCGGTGCGGGCAGCGACGATCTGAAGGGCCGCTACCTGCCGGGCCTGCTTTCGGGCGACAGCGTGTTCGCCGTGGCGATCGACGAAGGGGCCAAGCACCGCCCCGAACGCATCGCCACCCGCGCCGAACGCAGCGGCAACGGCTTCAAGCTGTCGGGCGCGAAGAGCTTCGTCGTCCAGGGCGGCAGCGCCGACATGCTGGTGGTCGCGGCCCGCACCGCCGGCAGCGATGACGACAATGACGGGATCACCCTGTTCGCCGTGCCGAAGGACGCCGCGGGGCTGAGCCTCGACGTGGTCCGGCTGGTCGACAGCGCGCAAAGCGCCCATGTGAAGCTCGATGGCGTCCAGCTGGATGCCGATGCGGTGATCGGCGAAGTCGATGGTGGGCGCGAAGTGCTCAACCGCGTTCTCAACGCCGGGCGCGTCGGCGCGGCGGCGGAAAGCGTCGGGGTCGCCGCGGGCGCCTTCGACATGACCACCACCTACCTCAAGCAGCGCAAGCAATTCGGCCAGCTGATCGGGGAATTCCAGGCCCTGCAGCACCGCGCCGCGCACCTCTATTCCGAACTGGAAATCGCCCGCGCGTGCGTAATCAAGGCCCAGCAGCTGCTCGATGCCGGCAGCGAGAAGGCAGACCTGATGGTCTCGGTCGCCAAGGCCAAGGCCGGCAAGGCCGCGGGCCTGGCGGTCAAGGAAGGGGTGCAGATGCACGGCGGCATCGGCATGACCGACGAATACGACATCGGCCTCTACATGAAGCGCGACCGCGCCCTGGCCGAGTTCATGGGCGACATGTATTACCACGCCGACCGCGTGGCCCGACTGAGCGGGTACTGAGGAGAACAGCGATGGATTTTTCGAAACTCTTCAGCCTTGAAGGCAAGGTTGCGCTGATCACCGGCGGCAGCCGCGGGATCGGCAAGATGCTGCTGGAAGGCTTCCTCGCCGCCGGGTGCGAGCGGGTCTACATCACCGCCCGCAAGCGCGAGCAGATTGCCGAAACCCTGGCCGAGTTCGAGGCCCAGTACCCCGGCAAGGTAATCGGCCTGCCCGGCGACCTTTCGCAGATGGACGAGATCAAGCGCCTCGCCGATACCCTGGCCGAGCGCGAGACCCGGCTCGACGTGCTGGTCAACAATGCCGGCGCAGCCTGGGGTGCGGAGTTCGACCAGTTCCCCGAAGCGGGCTGGGACAAGGTGATGGACCTCAACGTCAAGAGCCTGTTCTTCCTGACCCAGAAGCTGCACGGCCTGCTGAAGGCGGCGGCCAGCTTTGACCGGCCGGCCAAGGTGATCAACATCGCCTCGATCGACGGGCTGCGGCCGAATCCGTGGGAAACCTATTCCTACCAGGCTTCGAAAGCAGCGGTGATCCACCTGACCAAGCGGATGGCCGCGCGGCTGATCAAGGACAACATCGTCGTCACCTGCATCGCGCCGGGGGCCTATCCCAGCGAGATGAACAAGGCGGCCGCGAAGAACCCCGAAGGCAGCGCCAAGGGCATCCCCTATGCCCGCGTCGGCGTGGCCGAGGATATTGCCGGCGGCGCGATCTATCTTGCCAGCCGGGCGGGTGACTATGTGGTCGGCACCACGATCCCGATCGACGGCGGCATCGTCAACGGCTGGATCCCGACCGAGTTCAACGATCCGTCGGGGCACTGAAGCATGAGCCGCGCGGTCCAAACCCTCGCCGAGGGGATCTACTTTGGCGAGGGACCGCGCTGGCATGACGGGCGGCTGTGGCTTTCCGACTTCTACTCCAGCCGGGTCTGCTCGCTCGGGCTGGACGGCGATCTGCGCACCGAGCTGGAACTGGAAGGCCGCCCCTCGGGCCTCGGCTGGATGCCCGACGGCTCGCTGCTGGTCGTGCGGATGGAACTGCGGCAGGTCTGGCGGCGCTGGCCGGACGGGCGGTTTGAACTTCACGCCGATCTGGCGGACCATTCCGCCTTCCTGTGCAACGACATGGTGGTCGATGGCCATGGCCGGGCCTGGGTCGGCAACTTCGGCTTCGATCTCGACGCCCAGCTACACGCCCGCGGGCCGGAAAGCGTGATTGCCGATCACCCGCAGACCTGCCTTGCCCTGGTTCAGAGCGACGGCACGGTCAGCGATGCCGCACCGGGCGAGAGGTTCAGCTTCCCCAACGGCATGGTCATCACGCCCGATGGCTCCACCCTGATCGTCGGCGAAACGCTGGGCGGGCGGCTGTCCGCTTTTGACATCGGCGCGGATGGAACACTGACCAATCGGCGTGAATATGCCCCGACCTGGCCGCGCGTGCCGGACGGGATCTGCCTTGATGCCACCGGCGCGGTCTGGATCGCCAACCCGCTCGCCCCGGAATGCGCGCTGATCGCCCCGGGCGGCGAAGTGCTGGAGGTGATCGAAACCGGCCTGCCCTGCTACGCCTGCATGCTCGGCGGGCCGGAAGGCAAGCACCTGTTCATGCTGGTTGCGCCGAGCAGCGACGCCACCGCAGCGGCCAAGGCCCCGCTGGGCAAGGTGCTGGTGGCCGAAGTGGACGCGAGCCGGGCCGGCTGGCCCTAGGGTCAGGACCCTAGTCCTTCATCAGTTCCCGCACGAAGCCGATCAACCCGGTCTGACGGGCGCGCTTCATTCGTTCGGCGTGGAGGATTTCGAGGACCTGATCGTAGCAGGCCTCGACATCGTCGTTGACCACCACATAGTCATAGCCGTCCCAGTGGCTAATCTCGGCCCGGGCGCGGTCCATGCGGGCCTGGATCACTTCGGGCGCATCGGTCCCCCGCCCGGTCAGGCGGCGGCGCAGTTCATCGATGCTGGGGGGCAGGATGAACACCCGGACCACGTCCTGCTGGTCCTTCTGGTACAGCTGCTGGGTGCCCTGCCAGTCGATATCGAACAGGTAATCGCGTCCTTCCTTCAGGCCCGCGCGGATCTGGGCCTTGGGCGTGCCATAGGAATGGCCGAACACCGTGGCCCATTCATAGAATTCGTCATTGGCGATCATCCGGTCAAATTCGGTCTGATCGACGAAGTGGTAATGCACTCCGTCCTGTTCGCCGGGCCGCATCGGACGGGTGGTGGCGGAAACGGACAGCTGGATTTCGCTGTCCCGGTCCAGCAGCATGCGGCTGATCGTGGTCTTGCCCGCGCCCGAAGGCGAGGAGAGGATGAACATCAGCCCGCGGCGCTGGAGAGTATTGGAAGCCATGCGCGCTGATGCCCCAGGGGACAGGCGCAAATCAAGCCTTGGACTTGCCCTTTTTCGCAGCCTTGGCCTGCTTGCGGTCATAGACCCGTTTGGCGATCAGCGCCCCGCCAACCACGATCGCGCCCGGCACCGAGCGGGTCGCCACGCGCAGCGCCACGGCCCCGGCCACCGTGCCAAGCAGGCTGGACTTGCCGGCCTTGGCGCCATCGACCGGCAGGATGGTATCAATCGCCGCGTTCAGCAGCTTTCCGCCGCTCTGGCGCGCAATGCGGGAAAGAAGGCGGTTATCGGCCATCACTTCTTCCGGCTGAAGTCGATCGAAACGACGTTGGAGCCATCGTCCGCGCCGGGATTTTCAGGCGCTTCCTCTACCTCGTCCGCATACTCGGGCTCAGTCCCGTGGGCCTGGAACTGCAGGCCGAAATCGACCGCGGGATCGACAAAGGCGGTGATCGCCGAGAACGGCACCACCAGCTTGGCCGGCAACTGGTTGAACGACAGACCGACCGAGAACCGCTCCGCCTCTACCACCAGGTCCCAGAACTTGTTCTGCAGGACGATGGTCATCTCATCCGGGAAGCGTTCCTTGAGGTGGGTGGGGATGTCCACGCCGGGCGCGCCGGTCTTGAAGGTAATGTAGAAATGATGATCCCCGGGCAGAACACCGCCAGCCGATTCCACTTGTAGCAGCACCCGGCTCACCACCCCGCGCAGCGCCTCCTGCACGATTTCGTCATAGGGGATCAGGCTGTCGGGGGCGGTATCGGTCATGGTTCACAAGTGGCTTCGCCCCTCGCCCCGGTCAAGGGCAAAGCGCTTGCGCCTGCCACTTTCCCGCCTATAGCGGCGCCATGCGCACCGCAAGAATCGCCCGCAAGACGCATGAAACCGATATCGTCGTGGAAGTGAACCTCGACGGGACCGGGGCCTATGACGTTTCGACGGGAATCGGGTTCCTCGATCACATGATCGAGCAGTTGAGCCGCCATTCGCTGATCGACATCACTTGCCAGATCAAGGGCGACCTCCACGTCGACCAGCACCACACCACCGAAGACAGCGCGATCGCGATCGGCCAGGCGATTGCCCAGGCACTGGGCGACAAGGCCGGGATCGGCCGCTATGGCGAGGCGCATTCGGCGATGGACGAGGCGCTGGCCCGCGTCGCGCTGGACATCTCGGGCCGCCCCTGGCTGGTGTGGAACGCGAAGTTCACCCAGGAACGGCTGGGGGAAATGGATACCGAGCTGTTCGAGCACTGGTTCCAGTCGATCGCGCAAGCCGTGGGCATCACGCTGCATATCGAGCTGCTCTATGGCAGCAACAACCACCACATCTGCGAAGGCATCTACAAGGGCTTTGCCCGGGCGATGCGGCAGGCGGTGGAGCTCGACCCGCGCAAGGCCGGGGCCATTCCCAGCACAAAGGGAGTTCTCGGTGGCTGAAGTCGTTGCCCTCGTCGATTACGGCGCGGGAAACCTTCATTCGGTTGCCAACGCTCTGAAAGCGGCTGGCTGCGATACGGTCACCGTTACCGCCAATCCCGATGTTGTCCGCGCCGCGGACCGGATCGTCCTGCCCGGGGTCGGCAGCTTCCGCGCCTGCGCCGAGGGGCTGCGCGCGATTCCGCATCTGGAAGAAGTGCTGGCCGAACGCGTGCTGGTCGGGGCGGCGCCGTTCCTGGGCATTTGCGTGGGCATGCAACTGCTCGCCACGCTGGGGGTGGAGCATGGCAGTACCCCGGGCCTCGGCTGGATCGGCGGCGAAGTGCGCCCGATCGAGCGGACCGATCCGGCCATCAAGATCCCGCACATGGGCTGGAACGATGTCGAAGTGACCCGCCATGCCGCGCTGGTCGAGGCGGGTGAGGCCTATTTCCTCCATTCCTATCACTTCCAGCCCGAAGACGGCCACCACGTGGCGGCGATGACCGACCACGGCGGCGGGCTGGTTGCCGCGGTCGCGCGCGACAACATCGTCGGCGTGCAGTTCCATCCCGAAAAGAGCCAGGCTTACGGGCTGGCGCTGCTGAGGAGGTTTCTCGAATGGAAGCCGTGACTTTCCTCCCCGCAACGGGGAGGGGGACCAGCGAAGCTGGTGGAGGGGCACGTGCTGTTCTTCCTGCCTTCTCGCGGTCAGCAAAGCCTGCCTGTGCCCCTCCACCATCCTGCGGATGGTCCCCCTCCCCTGAAGGGGAGGAATCATGATCATCTTCCCGGCAATCGACCTCAAGGGCGGGCAGGTCGTCCGCCTGGCCGAAGGCGACATGGACCGCGCCACGATCTATGGCGACAACCCGGCGGCCCAGGCGCTGCTGTTTGCCGAAGCCGGATCGCAGTTCCTCCACGTGGTCGATCTGGACGGTTCCTTCGCCGGGCGGGCCGAGAACCGCGCCGCAGTGGAAGCGATCCTTGAGGCCTTCCCCGGTCACGTCCAGCTGGGCGGCGGGATCCGCACCCGCGAGGCGGTGGAAAGCTGGTTCGATCTGGGCGTTTCCCGTGTGGTGATGGGCTCGGCCGCGCTGAAGGACCCGCAGTTCGTCAAGGACATGGCCAGAGAGTTTCCCGGCGGGATCGTCGTGGCGGTCGATGCCCGTGACGGCATGGTCGCCACCGAAGGCTGGGCCGAAGTGTCCGACGTGGCCGTGGTCGATCTCGCCCGCCGGTTCGAGGATGCCGGGGTGGCCAGCCTGCTGTTCACCGACATCGGCCGCGATGGCCTGCTGAAAGGCGTCAACATCGACGCGACGGTGGACCTTGCCCGCCGGGTCGACCTGCCGGTGATCGCCAGCGGCGGGGTCAAGGGCCTCGACGATATCCACGTGCTGGCGCTCCACGCCAATGAAGGCATCGAAGGCGTCATCACCGGGCGCGCGCTTTACGAAGGGCGGCTCGATCTGGCCGCCGCGATTGCGATCGGGAACCGGGCGTGACCGTCCGCATCCGCGTCATTC
Source organism: Sphingomonadales bacterium (assembly GCA_017302615.1). Taxonomy (GTDB): domain Bacteria; phylum Pseudomonadota; class Alphaproteobacteria; order Sphingomonadales; family Sphingomonadaceae; genus Novosphingobium. The sequence goes on along the minus strand of JAFLDB010000009.1, from coordinate 113,704 downwards.
CCTGCCTCGACGTGCGCGACGGGCGCGTGGTCAAGGGCGTCAACTTCGTCGATCTGAAGGATGCCGGCGATCCGGTCGAGCAGGCCCGCGCCTATGACGCGGCCGGGGCGGACGAGCTGTGCTTCCTCGACATTTCCGCCAGCCACGAAGGGCGCGGCACGCTGCTCGATGTGGTGCGGCGCACGGCGGAAGTCTGCTTCATGCCGCTGACCGTCGGCGGCGGGGTCCGCTCGGTCGAGGATGCCCGCGCGCTGTTGCTGGCCGGGGCCGACAAGGTGGCGGTCAATTCCGCCGCGGTCAGCCGCCCCGAAGTGGTGGCCGACATTGCCGGCAAGATGGGCAGCCAGTGCGTGGTCGCCTCGGTCGACGCGCGCCGCACGCCGCGCGGCAACTGGGAGATATTCACCCATGGCGGCCGCAAGGCGACCGGGACCGACGCGGTCGAACACGCGGTCAGGCTGGCTGACCTTGGCGCGGGCGAACTGCTGGTCACTTCAATGGACGGCGACGGAACCCAGCGCGGTTACGATCTGGAGCTGACCCGCACGATTGCCGATGCCGTATCGGTGCCGGTGATTGCCAGCGGAGGGGTCGGCACGCTGGATCACCTGGTCGAAGGGGTGACTAAGGGCCATGCCAGCGCGGTGTTGGCGGCCTCGATCTTCCACTTCGGCACCCACACCATCGCCGAGGCCCACGCCGCCTTGCGCGCTGCCGGGCTTCCGGCGCGCGGTTGATTGGTGTTTCAGTTGCATCCGCGCAAGTGGATCAATCAGCCTGAATCCGGCTGATTGCCTAATCTGCGGATTCGTTTTAAGGACCCGCGCGAGCATTTGCTGCCACAGGAGAGAATACTATAGCACCCCCACCCCGGCGCATGATGACGCCCCCCGTCAAGAGCGGGCCGCGCTACAATCAGATGATCACCTCGGACAAGGTTCGCGTCATTGACGAGAACGGCGAGAATCTGGGCGTCATGTACACCCGCGAAGCAATCGAACAGGCGGCCGATGTCGGCCTGGACCTGGTCGAGATCTCTCCCAACGCCGATCCGCCGGTGGCCAAGTTCCTCGATGTCGGCAAGTTCCGCTACGAGGCGCAGAAAAAGGCCAACCTCGCCCGCAAGAACCAGAAGACGCAGGAGATCAAGGAGATCAAGATGCGTCCCAACATCGATGACCACGATTACGACACCAAGATGCGTAACGTGAACCGCTTCATCGAGGATGGCGACAAGGTGAAGATCACCCTGCGGTTCCGCGGACGCGAGCTGTCGCACCAGCAGCTGGGCATGAACCTCTTGAAGCGCGTGCAGGAAGACGTGGCCGAGATCGCCAAGATCGAAAGCTATCCCCGCATGGAAGGCCGCCAGATGCTGATGGTGCTGGCGCCGAAGTAAGCCTGCCGCAGGGCCGGGAGAGGGCCGATGACAATCCAGCGCATCGCCCTCTGGCTTGGCCCGCTGGGCTTTCTGGCCACATTGCTGACCGCCGCCCCGGCCGGAATGCCGGACCTGGCCTGGCCCACCGCGGGTCTGGTCTGGTGGATGGCGCTGTGGTGGATGTCAGAGGCGCTGCCGCTTTATGCCACGGCCTTCCTGCCCTTCGTGGTCCTGCCATTGCTGGGCGTGGCCGATGCCACCAAGACGGCGGCGGCCTATTACTCGCCGATCATGTTCCTGTTCCTGGGCGGGGCCTTTCTGGCGCTGGCGATCGAGCGGACCGGGCTGCACCGGCGCCTGGCGCTGGCAATTCTGTCGCGCACGGGCGGATCGAACGGGCGGCTGCTGCTGGCGGTGATGGCCACCACGGCGCTGATGTCGATGTTCATTTCCAACACCTCGACCGCGCTGATCATGATGCCGATGGCGGTTGCCATGCTGGCATCGGGCGGCGTGCGCGAAGGCCAGACCCACGGCATGGCCGGAGCCCTGCCGATGGGCATCGCCTTTGCCGCCTCGATCGGCGGGCTGGGCACGCTGGTCGGATCGCCGACCAACGCGATTGCCGCCGGGCTGCTCGACAAGAGCCTGGGGATCAAGCTGACCTTTGCCGAATGGGCCTATTATGCCCTGCCGGTGGTGGTGCTGGCCGTGCCCCTGGCGGCGCTGATCATCGCCCGGGTCCAGCGCCTCAATGAAGATGGCTTCGACCCCGCATCGGCCCGCCACGCGATCCGCCAGGCTGCCGAGTGGAGCATTGCCGAAAAGCGCCTGCTGCCGGTGTTCGTGCTGACCGTGCTGGCGTGGTTCACCCAGTACTGGACCGAGCCGCTGTTCCCCAAGGGCGGGCTGACCGACGGAACCATCGCGGTCATCGCCGGCCTTACCCTGTTCGTTCTCCCGGACGGCACCGGGCGGCCGATGCTGACCTGGCCCGAAGCGAACCGCGCCCCGTGGGACGTGGTGCTGATGTTCGGCGGGGGCCTGGCGCTGGCCATGGGCATGACCGCATCGGGCCTGGCCGACTGGCTGGGGCAGATGCTGCTGCCGCTGAAAGCCGTGCCGCTACCGATAGTCGCGCTGGTCGTGGTCGGCTTCGTGGTGATCATCACCGAATTTGCCAGCAACGTCGCCGCCGCCAGCGGGATCATGCCGGTGGTGGCCGCGCTGGTCGTGGCGCTGGGGGCCGATCCGATCCTGCTGGCCCTGCCCGCCGCACTCGCCGCCAGCTGGGGCTTCATGCTGCCATCGGGCACCGGCCCCAACGCGATTGCCTGGGCCACCGGGCACGTATCCCTGCCACGCGTGCTGAAAGCCGGGCTGCTGCTGGATCTGGCCGGCGTGTTCCTGCTGGTCGGAGTGATCTGGGGCATGGCGGCGCTGGCGGGTTGAAGGCCCTTGCGGGTTGGAGCGCTTTCTGCTGTGGCGCTGACAGGGTCAGGGACAACGGAGGGCTGACGGACCATGTCCGAGGAACCGCACGACAAGCTGCTGCCGGAAGGGCTGGAGGACGAGCCGACCCGCGCGGGCCTCAAGAAGGTGACCGAGGGCCAGTGGGCCGGATGGTATCACTATGAACCGTCCGACGCCTTCGAGGATCACACCGGGCCGTTCTATTGCAAGCCCGAGCGCAAGAAGATGATCTGCGGCTTCCTGCCGGACGAGAAGAACTGCAATGCCGGGGGCAACATCCACGGCGGATCGCTGATGACTTTCGCCGACTATGCCCTGTTCATGATCGCCGGCGGCATGAACAACGAAGTTCACGGCGTCACCGTGACCTGCAACTGCGAGTTCGTGAATGCCGCCGTCCCCGGCAAGCTGCTGATCGCCCGCGGCGAAGTGGTGCGGGCGGGTCTGTCGATGGTTTTCGTGCGCGGGATCATCTATGATGCCGAAGGCGGCGCCAAGGGCGAGGAACGCCCGGTGCTGGCCTTCTCCGGATCGATCAAGCGGCTGCCGGCGCGGTAGTTCGCCGTCTTATGCCGGTGCGGACAAGGCATCCGCCTTGCCCCGCCTGGCCGGCCCGCTCCCCCTATCCCTTCCACTCGCGCCGTTCTTCGGCGGCGCGCAGCACTTCATAGGCCAGTTGCAGCGCCTGGAACGCCTTGGCGGCCTCCTCGTCGCCGGGGCGCACGTCGGGGTGGACTTCCTTGGCCTTGCTGCGCCAGGCCTTCTTCACCTCTTCGAAATCGGCATCGGGCGACAGGCCAAGCAGGTCGAGCGCGCGCAGTTCGTCGCGGCTGCGGGTGCCGTCGCCCGATCCGGCCCAGCCATAATGCGCCGCTTCGCGGTAACCGGAATTGTCGCGGGTCTCATCGGCCTCGCGCTGCGCGGCTTCCTCGGCATCGAGGCCGGCGAAATAGTCCCACCCGGCGTTGTATTCGGCGGCGTGCTGCTGGCAGAACATCCAGCGCTCAGGGCTGTTGGGCGATTTGGGCGCGGGGCAATTTCCGGGATTGGTGCAGCCGTGCCGGTCGCACAGCCGGACCTGCGCCGCCTCGCGCGAGCTGCCATAGCCGCGCCAGCGGGGAAAGCCCCAGTCGTTGGATCGCGTTGACCGGCCCATCCCCCGCCGATAGGCCATGCAGCCGCCGCCCCGCAAGGCATTTGGGCCGTGTCCCAATTGCCATATTGAATCGGGCGGGCTGCGGCCCCATATTCCGCCCCGAAGGATGGGTTCTATGAGCAAGCAATTGGCACTTTCGATTGCCGTTTCGGTGCTGGCCATGGTCAGCTTTGTCCTGCTGGGCCAGGAAGCCGGTGCCCAGCTGGCGCGCGATGCGCGGCTGCAGATGTCGGTCAATGCCGAATATGCCCCGCTGCCCGATGTCACCCGGCTGCTGCCGATCCTGCACTGAGGCAGACGACCGCCGCTTCAACGAAAAGGCCGGGCCTGAACCCCGGCCTTTCCTTTTTTCGCACCTGGCAGAGGTCGCCCGGTCAGTCGATCGTGACCGTCACCGCGCGGCGGTTCTGGGCCCAGCTGGCCTCGTCCGAACCCAGCGCGACCGGCTTTTCCTTGCCGTGGCTGACCGTGGTGATCCGGGCCGCATCGATCCCCAGGCTGACCAGGTAATTCTTGGCCGCATTGGCGCGGCGCTCACCCAGGGCAAGGTTGTATTCGCGGGTGCCGCGTTCGTCCGCGTGGCCTTCGATCGTGATCCGCTTGGCCGGATAGCGGCCCAGCCAGGCAGCCTGCGCAGCCAGCGCGGCCTGATCGGTCGCGTCGATGTTGAAGCGGTCGGTATCGAAATAGATCGTGTCCTGCCCCATCATCTGGGCAACGAAATCGGCCTGGCTGCCAGGCACGGGAGCAGTGCTGTCACCGCCGGTGGTCTGCGACGGGGTCACCCCGCCCGGCTCGGGCGGCAGCATTTCCGGGGCCTTCTTGGCACAGGCCGAAAGGGCGAGCCCGCTGGCGACCAGCAGGGTCATGGCGAGGCGAGTGTTCATCGGCTTCTCCTTTGCGTTCAGCTTCATCGGTTGCCCCCGAGAGTCAATCGGCCTTTTGGCCTAGGTCGCCTTATGGTCGCAGCGGCCCCCAGGCGGGATCGCTGCCATCGACCGGGGTATCGAGCTTGCGCTCGTTCTTGCCGGTCAGGTCGACCTGCCACAGTCCGGTCTTGCCGGAATTGCGGGTGGTGCGGAAGAACTGGATGACCCGGCCGTTGGGGGCCCAGGTCGGTGCTTCGTCCTGCCAGCTGTCGGTCAGATAGCGCAGGCTGCCGCCCGACGGGCTCATCACCGCGATGCGGAAATTGCCGGCGATGTGGGTAAAGGCGATCTGGTCGCCGCGCGGGCTCCATTCCGGAGTCGCCGCGCGCCCGCCGAAGAAGCTGATCCGCTTCTGCCCGGTGCCGTCGGCATTCATCACATAGACCTGCTGGCTGCCGCTGCGATCGCTTTCGAACACGATCCGGGTGCCATCGGGGCTGAACGATCCGCCGATGTCGATCCCCGGCGCGTCGGTCAGCTTGATCGGATTCCCGCCGGCCGAAGGCATCTTGTAGATATCGGTATTGCCGCCGATCGCCATCGAATAGAGGATCCACTTGCCATCGGGCGACCAGCGCGGCGCGAACAGCGGGTGCTGCGATTGCAGCAACAGGCGCTGGCGGTCGGTGGTCAGGTCATAGATGTAAATCCGCGGCTGCCCGTTGAAATAGGACAGGTAGAGGATCGACTTGTAATCGGGCGAATAGCGCGGGGTCAGCGCGGTGGCCTGCCCGGTGGTCAGGTAGCGGTGGTTGGCCCCGTCCGAATCCATGATCGCCAGCCGCTTCATCCGGCGGTTCTTCGGGCCGGTTTCGGCAATGTAGGCGATCCGGCTGTCGAAGAACGGGTTCTCGCCCGAAAGCTGGGAATAGACCATGTCGGCGCACTTGTGCGCGGCGCGGCGCCATTCGCCCGGCGGCACGGTCCAGCCGGCCTTGGCCCGCTGCTGGCCCAATGCCACGTCATAAAGATAGCAGCCGACGGTGATGTTGCCGTTGGCTTCGGCCCGGACATAGCCCTGCACCAGCATGTCCGCCCCGCGGGAGCGCCAGCCACCATAGTCCGGCGCCTGGACCTGGCTGAGTGCCGGACGCGGCAGGCTGCTTGGCCCGGTCGGTTTGAACAGGCCGTTGTTCCTGAGGTTCCCGAAAATCACGTTGGCGACCTGGAAACCAAGCGTCGAGGTGGTCCCGGCGCTGGTCTGCGTGGGCACATCGGCATTGGTGGCAAAGGCGGGAATCGCGATGCGGGCATCGTTGTCGAGCGTGCCGACGACGTCCTCCTCCACCTCGGACGGGGCAGCGCTGGCCGCAGGCGTGGCATCCTGGGCCAGCAGCGCCGAAGCGGGCAGGCAGACGGCCAGCAGGAACGGGATGAGCTTCTTCACGGACGGATTACTCCTTGCGGAAATTGAGCCTGCGGTTTTTCCACTGCTCGTGGAATTCCGGCGGCAAACCGGTAAAGGGCGCGGCCAGGCGGATCGCGCGGATCGCGCAATCGCGGAACGGCTTGACCTGCGGCTGGTTGGCATCGGTGATGCCGGTGATGACCGGCTCCTCGATCGAGGCCAGTCTGCCGTCCGGTGCCAGGGTGAAACGGACCGAGGCGCGCAGCTTGCCGACATCGAGTCCGCTCACCGGACAGGAATTCCACGGCCCGCGCACCTTGGACCCGATTGCCGAGGACCACGAGGCGACCTGCTGGGCTGAAGCCTGCGCGGCAGGCGGGTTCTTGGCCTTGCCGGTGCCGCCGGGAATGCCGCCGGAAAAGGCATCGTTGAAACTGCTCGCCCCGGCGCGGGCCGGGGGGCTCTTGGCCGGAGGTGCCTTGGGCGCGGCGGCGATCCTGGGGGCTGGCTTCGGCGGCGCGGCCTTGGGCGGAGGCGCCTTCGCGGCCTGGCTGGGAACCGGGCGCGGCGGCGGCTGTGTGGTGGCTTTCGGCTGCGGCACCGGCTCCGACTTCGCCTGCGGCACGGCTTCCGGTTCCGGCGCGGGCTCGCCCAGCACCGGGCCCTTGTCGGCTTCCGGATTGGCAGCAGGATCGGGAGAGGTTGAAACCGCGCCGACTTCCTCACTCAGCGTGACGCTGACCCGCTCGACCGGCGGCAAAGGCGCGGGCGGTTTGGCGTTGACCAGCACCCAGACCAGCCCGGCATGACCCAGCGCGGCCAGGGCGAGGCCGGCCAGTTCTTCGGGGCGTAGCGCGCGGGCGGTCATGACGTCAGGCTACGGGCTGGGAACTGAACCGGTGGTGACCAGCGAAATGGCGGTGAACCCGGCGCGGTTGAGCTCGCCCATCACCGCCATGACCCGGCCATAGTCCAGGCTGCGATCAGCCCGCAGCACCACTTGCGGGCGCTTGCCATCGGGTGCGGGCGGCACTTCGGCCAGCTTCAGCGCCAGTGTGCCGGGATCGAGCGCCACATCGTCCAGATAGATCACCCCATCTTCGGCAATCGACAGGCTGATCTCGCTGGGGTTCTGGTTCAGCGGCTTGGCATTGGCATCGGGCAGGTTCACCGGCACCCCGGCGCTGAGCATCGGGGCAGTGACCATGAAGATGATCAGCAGGACCAGCATCACGTCGACCAGCGGGGTGACGTTGATCTCGGCCATCGGCGTACGCCCGCGGCGGCTGCGCTTGGTGGGCAGGTTCATGGCCATCAGCATTCCTCCCCGGCACGGGAAGGGGGACCATCCTCGCAGAGGATGGTGGAGGGGCACGCGCCGAGTGGCTTTGACCCTGCAGCCCAGGCGATCCTGCCCGTGCCCCTCCACCATCCTGCGGATGGTTCCCCTCCCTTGAAGGGTAGGAAATGCGCCCGCCCCATCATTGCGCGTCCAGTTCCCGGCTGAGGCTGGCGTGGAAGCGGTCGGCAAAGCGTTGCAGGCGCGCTTCCACCTGGTTCACCCGGTGGGAAAAGCGGTTGTAGGCGATCACTGCGGGGATCGCGGCGAACAGGCCGATTGCCGTGGCGAACAGCGCCTCGGAAATGCCCGGCGCGACCACCGCGAGCGAGGAATTCTGCTGCAGGCCGATCTGGAAGAAGCTGTTCATGATCCCCCAGACCGTGCCGAACAGGCCGACGAACGGCGCGACCGAACCGACCGTGGCGAGGAAGTTGAGCCGTTCCGACAAATCGTCCGCTTCCTGCGCGATCGCCCCGTCCATCGCCTGGGCCAGCCGCTGGCGCACCCCGTCGCGGTTCAGCGCCTTGGCCCCGGCCGAGCGGCGCCATTCGGAAATCGCGGCAGCGGCCACCCGGGCAGAAGGGACATCGCCTTTGCCATGCTCTGCCTGGAACGCGTCGATATCGCTGGCCTTCCAGAATTCGCGTTCATAGGCGTCGCAGGCCTTGGTCAGCTTGGCATGGCGCAGGCTGAAGCCGACGATGATCGCCCAGACCCACAGCGAGGCGAGCACCAGCCCGACCATCACCGCCTGGACGACAATGTCGGCCTGAAGGAACAGGGCGAGCGGATCGAGGTGCTTGGGCGCGGCGGCGGCAGCCGCGGTCAGCAGGGACAGCTGGGTCATCGGGTTCCTTCAGGGGTAATGGTGGCAAAGGCGGCGCGCCAGGCATCGGGCATCCGCCGCGGGCGGCCATCGGGCGCAACGAAGCCGACCCGCAGCCGCGCTTCGGCCAGCAGCTGGCCATCCTCGCGGTAGGCCAGCTGATGCATCCGGCACGACGCGGCGCGCAGATCTTCGCAAGTGGTTTCGATCCGTACGCCGTCATCCAGCCGGGCCGGGGCAAGATAGCGGATCGACAGGTCGGCCACGGCAAAGGCCCCCTCTCCCGCCTCGTTTACGGCGCGCTGATCGATCCCCAGCAGGCGGACGAAATCGGACCGGGCACGTTCGAACCACCTCAGGTAGTTGGCGTGATAGACCACGCCCGAAAGGTCCGTGTCCTCAAAATAGGCCCGCACCGTAAAATGGTGCGTGGTGCCGGCGATCAGGCCGGATGGGTAGGCGGTTGGTGACGTCATACCGGCTTGGCCTTAGCAAGTTGGCGAGTCGCAGGGCAAGGGAATGCGCGCGGGCAATCCCAATCCTCGCACCGTTCATCAGCCAATCGGCCGAAGCGGCAGGTCAGCGCGCCAGCATCGGCCCCAGCGGGCGCCCGGCAAAGACATGGACGTGCAGGTGCGGCACTTCCTGGTGACCATGCCCGCCGATGTTGGCGAGCAGGCGGTAGCCGGGTTCGACCAGCCCGGCCTCGCGCGCGACATGGCCGACCGCGCGGACGAAACCGGCGATCTCCTCCGCGCTGGCCCTGGCCGAAAAATCGTCCCAGCTGACGTAGGCGCCCTTGGGGATCACTAGCACGTGGAGCGGCGCCTGCGGGTTGATGTCATGGAAGGCCAAGGCCCATTCGTCTTCATAGACGGTCCGGTTCGGGATCTCTCCGCGCAGGATCTTCGCGAACACATTCTGGCTGTCATAGGGCTGGGTGGCGTCGATCGGCATCATTCGCTCCGGCTGGCTTTTTCGGCGATCCCGCTGGTTCCTTCGCGCCGGTCGAGTTCGGCCAGCACCTCGTCCAGGCTGACACCCTTGGCATCGAGCAGGACCAGCAGGTGAAAGATCGTGTCGGCCGCTTCGCCGACCAGGTCCTCGCGGCTGCCGGACAGGGCGGCGACCACGGTTTCCACCGCTTCCTCGCCCAGCTTGCGGGCGATCACCGGCACACCACGCGAATGCAGCTTCGCGACCCAGCTGGTGGCGGGATCGGCGGTGCGGCGCGCGGCGATGGTGGCGGCAAGGCGGGACAGCGTATCCATGGCCGCAGCCTTGCGGCGCGGCGCGAGCAAGGTCAAGCGGGCAGGATCAGGTGGTGCGGCCTATTCGCCGGGCTTGCGCCGGGCCAGGGCGCGGCCGATCACCACACCGGCCAGACCCATGCCGAGCAGGACCATGCCGGACGGTTCCGGCACCACCGCGCTGGCAGACTGGGCCGCAGCCGGAGCAGCTGCTGCAAGGGAGAGAAGAATCGAAGACAGAGTGCGACCGATCATGGCCTTCGCCTGTCCGGCAAAGCCTTGTCCGGCAAGCGGCTTTTCGGCGGCGTCCCATGGCGGGACTGTCTGCGCGGGGAAGGCTCAGGCCGCGGCCCGCCACAGCGGGAATTGCAGCAGCCGGCCCTTGACCGTCAGCAGGGCATCGGCGGCGCGCTGCGGCGCGAGCGCGGCGAGGATTGCCGGATCGCTGGCATTGAGCCCGCCGGTCAGCGCGCCGAAGGCGGGCAGGATCAGCTTGCGCTCGCTCATCGCCGCGCAGGGCCGGGAAACCGAGCGGCCGCGCGCCACGACTTTCAGCTTGGGGTGGAAATGCCCCGACAGTTCGGGCCGCGTCTCTCCCGCGAGCGCCTCATGCCGCAGGATCAACCCGCCGACTTCGAGTTCTTCGACCACGGTGCCGGACGGGACCCGGCCCTGATCGTGGTTCCCGGCGATCCACACCCAGTCGGTTGCGCGGGTCAGCGCGTCGAGCATTCCGGCTGCGTGCGGCTCCAGCCGCTCGGCCCCATCGGCATCGTGGAAATTGTCGCCCAGGCAGAACACCCGCCGGGCCTGTGTTTCGCGCACCGCGTCGGCCAGCCGGGCCAGCGTCTCGCGGCTGTCATAGGGTGGCAGCATCTGCCCGAACCGGGCATAGAAGCTGGCCTTTTCCAGATGCAGGTCGGCCACCAGCAGCGCCCGTTCGCGCGGCCAGTAGAGCGCGCGGGGGCCGATCAGGGCCAGCTCCTCACCTGCGAACGAAAAGGGAACCATGGCTTTCCCTTGCCGGATCGGGATTCGCTTGGCAAGGGCTGGTGCATGACTGACTGGACCGAACAAACCCTGCGCGCCCGCACCTGGTTCGAAAGCCTGCGCGACCGGATCTGCGCCGAATTCGAAGCGATCGAGGCCGAGGCCGGCAGCCCGGCCAGGTTCGAATACACCAGCTGGAACCGCGAGGAGGAGGGCAATCCCGATCCCGGCGGCGGCACCCGCGGGGTGATGAAGGGCCAGGTGTTCGAGAAGGTCGGCGTCAATGTCTCGACCGTCCATGGCAAGTTCGCGCCCGAATTCGCCAAGACGATCCACGGCGCGGGAGAGGACAATCCCGGCTTCACCGCCACCGGCATCAGCCTGGTTGCGCACATGGCCAACCCGCACGTGCCCGCCGTTCACATGAACACCCGCTTCCTGACCACCAGCAAGGCCTGGTTCGGCGGCGGCGGCGATCTCAACCCGCCGATCCCCTATGCCGAGGACACCGCCGAATTCCACGCCGCCTTCAAGGCCGCCTGCGATGCCCACGGGGCCGATTACTACGAGCGGTTCAAGGCCTGGGCCGACGAATATTTCTTCATTCCCCACCGCGGCGTCCATCGCGGGGTCGGCGGGATCTTCTACGATCACCTCGATTGCGACAGCGCTGCCGCGTTTGAAGCCAATTTCGCCTTCACCCGCGATGTCGGCGAAGCCTTTCTGGCGGTGTTCCCCGTGCTGGTCCGCCGCCGGATGGGAATGGAGTTCACGGCCGCCGAGAAGCAGCAGCAGCTGGAATGGCGCGGGCGCTATGCCGAATTCAACCTGGTCTATGACCGCGGCACCCTGTTCGGCCTCAAGACCGGCGGCAATGTCGATGCGATTCTGATGAGCCTGCCGCCGCAAGCCAGCTGGAGCTGAAATCGTTCAGCTTTCGGCAAGCCCTGCACCATGATAAGCAGGCATAGTTATTACAGGGGATACCATCGATGAATCTTGCCACCCGCATGCTGCTGCCGCTGGCCGCGGCCGTCTCCTTCGCTGCCCCGGCCATGGCCGAATCCGTGCGCATTCCGACCGAGGGCGCGCCCGCGATCATCGTCGACATGCAGGACGGCTGGGTCAAGAATTACGACGACATGGGCAACCTGACCTTCTTTGCAGAGGACCGGTCGGGCGGGTTGCTGTTCCGCGTGATCGAGGCCGGACCCGGCGAAGCGATGCCCAGCAACCTCCAGATGGCCGAAGTGATCCTGAGCGCGGCCGGCGCCCAGCCGCCCGCTCCGGGCAAGCCCACCACCTTTGCCGGCGGCGAGGCCGAGTCGTTCACCTCGACCCTGACTGCCGATGGCGTGCCGCCCATCGCGCTCAATGTGGTGATCCGCAAGGTGGGTGACCGTCACATCGCCGTAGGCGTGACGATGATCCCGGAAACCACCGATGCCGCCGGCCGCAAGAAGGTCGAGGCCCAGTTCGCCCGGGTGACCATCACCACCCGCTGATCCCCTTCCAGCCGGCGCGAAACCCGCGCCGGACCATCCGGAGTTACCGACATGAACCTTGTTACCCGCATGCTGCTGCCGCTGGCCGCCCTTGCCGCCCCGGTCACCGCCTTCGTCGCCCCGGCCCACGCGCAGACCCTGCGCGTTCCCTCCACCGGCACCCCGGCGATCGAAGTCGCCACCCCGGCCGACTGGAAGGGCGAGATCGACCAGGACGGCAACCTGACCCTGATGGCGAATGATGCCAGCGGCGCGATCCTGCTGACCGTGATCAAGCCCGACGCGGGCGAGCCGCTGCCGGCCAACGACCTGCTGGCCGCCACCTTCTTTGCCGAGCTGGGCGCCAAGCAGTCCGGCGGGATGAAGAAGGCCACTTTCGCCGGTGCCCCGGCCGAATCCTACAAGGCGGTGATGGACATGGACGGGTTCATCATGGACGTCGAACTGGTGATCCGCCGGCTTGACGGCGGCAGCGCGGCCATGGCGGTGCTGATGGCCCCGGCCAGCATCACCCAGCAGCAGCGCGCCACCAATGCCGCGCACTTTGCCAAGGCAAAGATCGTCACCCGCTAAGCCGCGGCCCTGCTGCAACAAAAGGCGCGTCTGCCAAAGCGGCGGGCGCGCCTTTGTTCTTGCCCTTTGCCCCCTTTCACCCCCATCTAGAGGGTGAATGCTGCGCCAGTACGAACTTGTCGAACGTGTCCTTGCCTATGATCCGGAAGCGGACGAGGCGATGCTCAACCGTGCCTATGTCTACACGGTGCAGAAGCACGGCTCGCAAAAGCGCGCCAGCGGCGATCCCTATTTCAGCCACCCGGTCGAAGTGGCGGGGCTGATGACCGAGCTGAAGCTCGATCAGGAAACCATCGTCACCGCCCTGCTGCACGACACGGTCGAGGATACGCTGGCCACCACCGAAGAGATCGAGCGCCTGTTCGGCAACGAAGTGGCCCGGCTGGTCGATGGCGTGACCAAGCTGTCCAAGATCGAGGCGATGAGCGAGAACGAGCGCGCCGCCGAGAACCTCAGGAAGTTCCTCCTCGCCATGAGCGAGGACATCCGCGTGCTGCTGGTCAAGCTGGCCGACCGGCTGCACAACATGCGCACGCTCCACTTCATCAAGAGCGAAGACAAGCGCCGCCGCATCGCCCGCGAAACGATGGATATCTATGCCCCGCTGGCCGAGCGGGTGGGCATGTACGAATACATGCGCGAAATGCAGCTGCTGGCCTTCGAGCAGCTGGAGCCGGAAGCCTATGCCACCATCACCGGGCGGCTCGCCACGATCCGCTCAAGCGAGGGCGGGCAAGTCGATGCCATCGCGCTGGCGATCAAGCAGGCCCTGGCCGAAGCGGGCCTCAAAGTGGAAGTATCGGGCCGGGAAAAGCACCCCTATTCGATCTGGAAGAAGATGGCCGAGCGCCACGTTTCCTTCGAACAGATCACCGACATCATGGCCTTCCGGGTGCTGACCGAAACGGCGGCAGACTGTTACCGCGCGCTGGGTGTGCTGCACACCACCTGGCAGATGATCCCGGGGCGGTTCAAAGACTACATCTCCACCCCCAAAAGCAACGGCTACCGCAGCCTTCACACCAGCCTGATCTTCGAAAACTCGATGCGCATGGAAGTGCAGATCCGCAGCCATGACATGCACGAAACCAACGAGTTCGGCCTGGCCGCGCACTGGGCCTACAAGCAGGGTGACAAGCCCGACGGGCAGGTCGGCTGGCTGCGCGACCTGATCGAGATCGTCGATGCCAGCCACGATGCCGAGGAGCTGCTCGAACATACCAAGCTGGCGATCTACCAGGACCGGATCTTTGCCTTCACCCCCAAGGGCCAGCTGCTGCAATTGCCCAAGGGATCGACCCCGGTCGACTTTGCCTATGCGGTCCATTCCGACCTTGGCAGCTTTGCCGTGGGGGCCAAGATCAACGGCCGCCACATGCCGCTGCGCACGCCGCTGAGCAACGGCGACGTGGTCGAAATCATCAAGAGCAAGAGCGCCTCTCCGCAGCTTTCCTGGCTGGGCTTCGTCGTCACCGGCAAGGCCCGCGCCGCGATCCGCCGCGCGGTCCGCGCCAAGGAACGCGAGGAAGTGGCCGCGATCGGCCGCAAGCTGTTCGAACAGATTGCCGAGCGCCTGCCATCGAAGATCGGCAAGAAGGCGGTCAGGGACGCGGTCAAGCGGCTGGGCCTTGGCACCGAGGAAGAGCTGATGGTGCGGATCGGGTCGGCCAAGCTGGAAGACCGCGCGGTGATGGAAGCGCTGGTCCCCGGCAGCACGGCCGGCCTGGCCGAGCCGGAGCGCTGGCCGGGGCAGGACCGGGCAATCTCGATCCGCGGGCTGACTGCGGGCATGGCGTTCCACCTGGCCGAATGCTGCCACCCGGTGCCGGGTGACCGGATCGTCGGCATCCGCCACCCCGGCAAGGGCGTGGAAGTCCATGCGATCGACTGCCTGACCCTGGCCAGCGGGGTCGATGCCGACTGGCTCGACCTGTCGTGGGGCGAACGCACGACCGGCGCGGTCGGGCGGATCCGCATGGTGCTCTACAACCGCCCCGGCACCCTGGCCGAAGCCGCCGGCATCTTCGCCGGCAACCGCGCCAACATCGCCGCGCTGGAAAACACCGCCCGCGACGAGCTGTTTTCGACCTACGAAGTGGAAATCGAAGTCAGCGACCTGGCACACCTGACCCGGATCGTCAGCGCCCTGCGCGCCAGCGACGCGGTGGCCGAGGCGGAGCGGATCTGATGCCGCGTCTGGTCGCGCTCGATCACGTCCAGCTTGCAATGCCGGCGGGCGGGGAAGATGCGGCGCGGGGCTTTTACACGGGCTTGCTGGGATTGCCGGAGGTGGCGAAGCCCCCCGCGCTGGCCATGCGCGGTGGGTGCTGGTTCGAAAGCGCCGAAGTCAAACTGCACCTTGGCGTCGAGGCTGACTTTCGCGCCGCCAGAAAGGCCCACCCGGCCCTGCTGGTCGATGACCTGGACGCACTTGCTGCCCTGCTCACAGCGGCAGGGCACGCCGTATCACCGGACGAGATGCTGCCGGGCACGCAACGCTGCTATGTCGATGATCCCTTCGGCAACCGGATCGAGCTGATCCAGGCCTAGAATTCCAGCGCCACTGTCACGGTGTCACCTTCGGCGAGGTCTTCGGCGCGTCTCACGCTGGCCTTTATCGGCAGGATCCAGCCTTCGCTCTTCGACGGGAAAACCGAAGTTGCAAATGCGCTGTCCCCGATCCGCGCTTTCACTTTCAGCGATCCGAACCCGCCGATCGTCCGCTCCATCCGCCGCATCAGCGCGGTCCCGCTCAGGGCCTCCCCCGCCGCGCCGTCGATGGTCAGGAAATGCCACGATCCCCCCGAACCGCCGGTCCAGCGCCACAAGGGGCCGGTGTGGGTGAGGCGCTCAGTCAATTTGTTTCACACGAAGACACGAAGAGGCCGCGTTTGCGGCGAAGCCGAGGTTCTTCTCGCGCATTCGGTCATGACGCGTCCGGTCAAGATAATTGGCCTGCGAATTCGCCGAACATCTTCGTGTCTTCGTGTGAACCATTTTCACGGCACCCGCCGCACCGGGACCGGGATGTTGCAGATGTCCGCCCCGCCGGCCGGGCGGATGAAGAAATCGTCGCGGCGGTTGGCGCGGGCGTCGGCGTATCTGGCGAAACTCTCACTCTCAGTGTTGAGGAACTCATAGGCCGGCAGCCCCTCAACCTCGTTGCCCAGCCGGATCGAGCGGATCCCGGTGCGTTCCTCGGGCGTGGCATAGAACCCCAGCGCCAGCGATCCGCGCGGCAGGCTGGAGAGGTGCTCGATCCCCTCGATCACCCGTCCGACCAGCGCGATGTTGCGATCGAGATGGCGCGGGGCATGACCGATCACCACGTAAAGCTCGGCCCCGGTGCCGGTGTTGGGGGAAAGGTCGCGCCCGACACCGACCATGCCGTAGCAGTGGACGGGCCAGAACTTCGCCTTGTCGAACTTCCCCTCGACTGCCAGCGGCCATCCGCCAAGGTACTGGACATACTCGGCGTAGGAATCACGCTCCTGCACGCGGCTCAAGCGCTCGGCACGCGCCTGAACTTCCTTGCTCGGCTTCGGCATTAACTGTTTGCGATACTTTGCGGTCTTGGGTGTCTCTGCCAAGACCATCTCGCCAGCAAAATAGTACTCTTCTTCCAGCACCTTGACCCCGGTTTCGTACTGGCTCTCCGGCATCACTTCCAAATCCGCCGGCAGCGCACGCGCCTTGGCCTTGTCCTCGGCATTCCCGTCGCCCCACTGCACGACATAATTGTCCTGCACCCGGTTGATCGACAGCCCGTCCCAGAACCGCGCGCCGACCAGCTTGCGGATGTTGCCCATCCAGCCCTTGGAAAAAGGCGCGGGCATCAGCTGGATCACCACCCGGCGCGGTTTGCCTTTGGCATCCGGCTCCAGGTCCATCACCAGCAGGTCCTCGGGCGGGATCTCGGCCCAGTCCTCCTTGGGCGCCTGGGCAACGATCTCGCCCGGAGCGAGCGGCGACGGCTTGGTCCGCCCGGCGGCCTGCGCGGCCGAGGCCTGAGCCAGGGCGGCGGGCGATTGGAGGATCAGGGCCCCGGCGATCAGGGCGGCGAGCGGGCGATGGATCGTGCGCATCGCCCGATCCTGCCCGCGAAGGCCGGGCAATTCAATCCTGCCGCGCTCGGGCCATGCCTGCATGGGGACGATGATACGGCGGTGTGCATGGCAAGTACCATTGGTGTGCCTGCGGTGTGCCACTGGTGTACCGGCCGTGTTGCTGCCGATCAGGCCATGTCCTCCAGCGCCTCGATGTCGGCGTCGGACAGTCCGAAGTGGTGACCGACCTCATGGATCAGCACGTGGGCCACCAGATGCTCCAGCGTTTCATCCCCCCGCGCGATCCATTCGTCCAGGATCGGCTGGCGGAACAGCCGGATCCGGTCGGGCATGGTCCCGGTCGGCGCGGAATGCCGCTCTCCCACCGGCACGCCTTCGTAAATCCCTGTGAGTTCAAAGGGATCGGCAATACCCATGGCCGCCAGTGTCTCCTCGTCGGCAAAGTCCTCGACCAGCACCGCCACCCCATCCAGATGCACCTGGAACGCCTCCGGCAACCGCGCCAGCGCGGCCAGCGCCAGCGCTTCGACTTCGGCCAGGCCGGGGGCGATTCCAAAGGTGCGGGTCATGCCCGCGAGCATAGCCAATACCCGCCCCGCCGCAACGCTTGCGCAACCCCCAAGCAAAGGCTAGGGCGCGCAAATTCCAGTGCACGCGGAGCGGTGGCCGAGTGGTCGAAGGCGCTCGCCTGGAAAGTGAGTATACGTCAAAAGCGTATCGAGGGTTCGAATCCCTCCCGCTCCGCCATTCAACCTATTGGAATCGTTCTATTCCTTGGGTTGAGCGCGAAAAATCCCGTTTGTTTCAAGGGTTATAGGCCAAGGGCTCTCCACCGGGTTCAGCCGGATATGCCCCTACTATGCTCTCTCTCCGCCGATATTCTCCAAAGCTCTCGACTACACCGGTTTCGGTGTAGAGCTTTATCCCATTGAAAATGGTTGTCCTTTTGGACCTGCTCTTTGCGGTCAGAACCGAGATTCACCTCAAAGTCCGACCCGGTTCCAACCGCCGCATCAGCTAAAAGCTTGGGCGATGATCAGCGCGAGAGCCATGATCGTGATCCATGGCCAAGGCGTTGCCCAGGGTGACCGCACCTTCAACTGCTCAAGCTGGGTGATCGCCATCTGAACGCTGGCCTGCTGAAAGTGCAGGTCCTTGAGGGCCGCCTTCATCGCGTCAGTCTCGATGTAGGTCGAGGCGTCGTCGGCCAACAGTTCGACCTCCTCAAGTAACCGAAGCACCTCCCGCAGTCGAGGAACTGCGCTCGGATCAGGTGTGCCGAGCATGGCGATCGCCTCTTGATGCTTGCGCTTGGCTAGCGTCAGCATCTGGCTGATGTGTTCGACAGCAGCATCAGGGAGGTCGGGATCGGCAGCGTCCATAGGGCACTCTTACCCCATCTTGGCGGCAGGGATATCCCCCCACCGGGTCGTGAAGCTGGGTGACAGGTTTTCTTGCCGCGTCCGCCATTCGCCGCCCTTTCGGGCCAGCCCCAGGCAGGGCTCGGCTAGAAATCCGGTTCTGGATTGGGCGGGAGCGCACTGTTTTCAGTTGGCTGGGCACTATTGATTGATCAATGCCCCATCGACATTCCGCCGCTCCGCTTGGGACGCGGTGATAGCCAGATCAGGGCTGCGGCGATCAGCAGGATTGCAGAGGTTGTCCAGAAGGTATGGAGAACGGACAGGGTAGTCGCCTCAGCCTCAACCATGTTATTGAGCATTCGCAAAGCTGCTTCGGTCGAGAAACCCAGTCCGGCAATTGGATCGCCAACTGCTGGATCAAGTGCGCCTACAATGTCGTTGCGCGCCGCGCGCTGGGTATCGCCCCAATAGGTCAAGGAGACCGAAGTTGCGAATGCCGTTGCAATCGTGCGCATGAAGCTTTGCAATCCGGCCGCCGAAGCAACCTCGTGCTCTTCGACAGTGTTGAGTGTCAGGTTGATGATCGGCAGCATGAAGAAGGTCATGCCAAGCCCTTGTACGAACTGCGGGGCGGTAAGTGTCCAGAAATCGCTGTCGGTGGTCCAAAATGTCCGCGTCAGTGCCATGACGGCCAGCCAGACGATGCCTGCCGAAACAAGCAAGCGGGGATCAATTCGCGGCATGAGCATCACGACTATTGGTGCCGTCAGAAGACCGGCGATGGCCGTGAATGAAGACGAAAAACCTGCCTGTGTAGCGGTGTAGCCAAGCCAGGCCTGTTGCCACTGCGGAACAATCACAAAACCAGCAAAATAGGCTCCGAAACTGATAGCCAGGACTACGAGGCTGACGCTCAGCCCGCGGTGGCGCAGAACGCGTAGATCGACAACGGGATGGTCTTCGGTAAGCTCCCAGATCACAAAGATCAGGAATGCGATTGCTGACGTTATTGCCAGCACGACAATCATTGGATCGCCGAACCAGTCGTGATTGCGCCCAATATCCAGAATAATCTGCAAGCAGCCTACCCAGATGACCAGCAATCCAAGGCCGACATAATCGATCGGCAAGACACGCCTTTCCGTTTCGATCGGACGAAGCAGAGCTATTCCGCCGATAATGGCAAGCAGCGCGACTGGCACGTTGATAAGGAATATCCAGTGCCAAGACCAGTTGTCGGTCAGCCACCCCCCGATGATCGGGCCAAGCGCAGGCCCCAGCAACAGTGTCATCGCCCACATGCCCATGCCGATGTTCTGTTGCTCAGGCGGGAACACCCGCAACAAGAGCGTTTGGGACATCGGCATCAGAAACGCGCCGAAAATG
Organism: Sphingomonadales bacterium; assembly: GCA_017302615.1. Taxonomy (GTDB): domain Bacteria; phylum Pseudomonadota; class Alphaproteobacteria; order Sphingomonadales; family Sphingomonadaceae; genus Novosphingobium. The sequence goes on along the minus strand of JAFLDB010000009.1, from coordinate 94,114 downwards.
CCTTGCCCGATCCGGCACAAAACGAGCATCTCAATCGAAACCGAAAGCCCGCATAGCAACGAAAAGAAGCCGAACCCCATCATGCTGAACAGGAAGGTGCGAACCGACCCGAACCTGAACGCTATCCAGGCAGTCAGCGGGACACAAATCGCTTCGGCAATCGCATAGGATGTGATGACCCATGCGCCCTGTTCAAGCGTAATGCCGAGGCTGCCCGCAATGTGCGGGATCGAAACATTGGCAATCGTCAAGTCGAGGATCACCATGAAGTTCGCAAAAGCCAGTGTCAGGCCCGCGACCATTCGGAGCGAAGGCGGAATACCCGCCGAAGTCGTTGCCGAACCGCTTGTCATGGTCAGCCGCCCGACACGTCGATCTCGACTTCCATCGATAGGCCTACCCGCAAGGGATGCCGCTTCAGTTCTTCGGGATCGAGTTCGATCCTGACTGGCAGGCGCTGGACAACCTTGATCCAGTTACCGGTTGCGTTCTGTGCAGGGATGACCGCCATCGATGCGCCGGTGCCCCCGGAGAAACCAGCGACCTTGCCGTGATAGGTCACGTCCGAACCATAGAGGTCAGCAGTGAGCGATGCGGGCATACCCAGGCGCACCCGCCGCAACTGTCCTTCCTTGAAATTGGCCTCAACGTAGACTTTGGTCAAAGGAACGATGACCATGATCGTCTGGCCCGGATTGAGACGTTGCCCGACCTGAACTTGCAGCCGGCTGACAACGCCGTCGATGGGTGCACGAATCTCGGTGCGGTCGAGATCGAGCTGGGCAGAATCGCGCCTGGCCTTTGCAGCCAGGACGGCAGGATCGGTTTCCTCGCTTGATCCGCGCACCAATGCGTCGTTTGCGGCAAGCTGGCCTTGCGCGGCGCGCCTCGACGCGCCCGCCTGGTCAATTGCCCCGCGCGCGGCGTCGAGCGCGGCGAGCGTGGTCGCATAGGCTTTGCGCGCCTGGGTCAGTTCCTCGCCCGAAACCGCTCCACTGGGCGCGGCACTTTCGCGGCGGCGCAAGTCGATCCTGGCCTTTTCATGCTCGGCGAGAGCCGTGCGATATTGCGCCTGCACCTGGACCAGCCCCGCGCTCGACGTATCGACCTGCGCTGCAAGGGCCGAATTGTTCGCGACGGACTGACGAAAGCGGCGGCGTGCTGCGGCAAGTTCAGCTTCTGCTGCCGCAAGCGCGGCCCGGGCATCAGCCTGTTCGAGCCTGACAAGCACGTCCCCGGCCTTGACCTGCTGCGTATCCTTGACCAGCACCTCAACTGCTGGTGCGGCGATCAGTGGTGTGACCTGGGCCATTTGTGCATTCACATAGGCGTTGTCGGTGCTGACGTAATTGCGCGCCACCAACCCATACCATGCGCCCCAGACAATGGCGATTACAGCCAGCGCAATGGCCAGCCGAGTGAGCCAGACCTTTCGTTTTGCCTTTCGCGATGCGGTGAGCGCCGGATCGACGTCAGGGGTTTCGCTGATGGTTTCGCTCATGATTCTGCCGATTCCGTAGGTGTCGTGGGTGTCGCCGCGAAGCCTCCGCCAAGAGCGCGGATAAGCGCCAAGGTTGCACCGCGCTCATAGGTTTCCAGACCGATGACCGCGAGACGCAAGTCTTGCACCGCCGCCTCGCTCGCGAGAACATCGAGATAGGTGACAAGTCCGGCTTGGTAACGCCCTCGCATCAAAGCGAGCGCATCTTCACTGGCCGCAAGAGCGGCCCGCGTAGAGGCGAGGCGCTTGTCGGCTGCATCGCGCTGCGTCACCGCGTCGGCGACTTGCTGGTAGGCGGTGACGACTGTCTGGTTGTAACTGGCAACAGCTTCAGCATAGGCAGCCTGAGCGCTTCCATACTGCGCCCTTAGTGCTCCGCCCTGGAAGATGGGCAGACTTATCGCCGGACCCGCCGTCCCGAACTGTGACCCCGTATCGACCAGATTGCCCAAACCGATGGATTGCAATCCGATCAGGGCACGCAGATTGATGGAGGGGAAAAACCCGGCGCGTGCGACCTTGATCCGGCTTGCAGCAGCCTCGACCCGTTCTCGCGCGGCAACGATGTCCGGGCGCCTTCCGATAAGATCGGTGTTCACGCCTTCGGGAACGCCCGCCGGGGTCGATGGCGAGAGCGGAGGGCGGGTTATGGAAATGCCGCGATCCGGCCCGGCACCGACCAGCGCGGCAAGCTGGTTGCGCCGCATCCCGATGTTTTCATCTGCCGCCGCAAGAACCTGTTCTGCCATGGCAACCTCCGCATCGGCGCGGCGCAGGCTGGCGCGATTGTCGAGACCGTTTCGCTCGCGCGTAGCGACCAGTTCGCGCTGGGCGCGGCGGTTGGCGAGCGCGGCCTCGGCATTGTCGCGTTCGCGGTAATATCGTCCAAGTTCGGCATAGGCGGCGGTGATGGCGACCGACAGGACAAGCCGCGCCTGTGCGGCATCGACCACAGCCGCACGAGCGTCCGACGTGGCAGCCGCATGGGCCGCGCGATTGCGCCCCCACAGGTCGAGGTCGAAGCCGAAGGTCAGCGAAACCTGGCCATAATCCTTCCAACCATCCGGCAGGAACTGGGCCGGAATGCCGGTGTTTCCGCTCTGGCGGCGAAGGCCGCCTTCGCCTTCGATACCGATGGAGGGCAACCGGCCTGCGCCAACGCGCTGTGCTTCGGCTTCGGCGCGTCCGATCCTGGCCATGGCGATGGCAACTTGCGGCGAGTTTGCCAGCCCTTCCTCGATCAGCGCCGTCAATTGCGGATCGCTCGCCAACCGCCACCACTGATCGGGAGGCCAGATTGTCTCGCCCCGCGCGGCAAGGGTCTGTGATGCGTCGATCGTGTCGGCGGTTTGCATCGCCGGTGCCACACCCGGCTTGGGAACCGGGACGCAAGCAGCGAGCGCGAGGACCGCGGTTGCTGCCAGCAGCGACCGATGATCAGCCAACATAGGCCCCCCTGCCGCTGGCGATCAGCTTCCCTTCCACATCCTCAATCCGGGTCTCGGCAACGCTCAACTGCTTGCCAAGCTTGACGACCTTCCCGATCGCGCGCAGCGGTCCCGAAGTTGCGGGGCGATGGAAATCGACCCGCATATCGGCGGTCGCCCGCGCCGAGCCGCCGAGCGCGTTGATCGTGTAAAGCCCCGTGAGGTCGATCAGCGCGGAGAGAATGCCCCCGTGCGCTGATCCGATCATCGGGTTGGAGACGATTTCATCGCGCCACGGCATTTCGAGGATCAGTTCGTCGGCGGTCAGCGCGACGATATCGAGCCCGAGCCAGCGGTGGAACGGAGCAATCAGTAGCATCTCGCGCAGGGATTGCAGCTTCTCGTCCGATGGTCTGCCGCTCATCGTCAAGCCCCTTGCCCGTGGGTGCGGATCAGGAAATCGACAATCGCCTCGCCGAAAATGTCGTTCTGGTCGCCGACCACCATGTGCGTGGCATCGGCGATGTTGCTGTATTCGGCGTGGGGAACCAGCCCGCGAAAATGGGCCACCGCTTCGGGGGAGACCAGGTCACTGGAGCCGCCGCGAACCAGATGGACCGGGAGGGTAAGCTTCATCGCGGCACCGCTGAGTTCGCTGCGCCCGTGATCGCCCGAATCGCCGTCCAGCTCATGGCGGCGCATCACGCCGTCGATAAAGGCCGGATCCCAGTGCCAATAATACCGCCCGTCTGGTCTTTGACGCAGGTAATGGGCCAGCCCCGTCGATGCCTTACGACTGGGGCGGTGCGGCAAATATTCGGAAATGATGCGCGCCGCTTCGTCCGGGGATGCAAAGCCCTCTCGCGCATGGGCGGCCATGAAACCGACAACCCGCGCGACGCCGCTCGCTTCCATTTGCGGGGTAATATCGACGAGGGTAAGTGACGCGAAGCTGCCCGGTGAAATTTGACCTTCGGCAACAATCCCGGCCAGCCCGCCAAGCGACGCGCCAATCAGTGCTGGCTTGCGATCCAGGTTGGCGGAAATGGCGACGAGATCACTGGCGAAATCGGCAATGTCATAAGCCCCATTGCTGGCCCATTCGCTGTCGCCATGACCGCGCAGATCGATGGCGATGGCGCAAAAACCATGACCGGCGAGCAGGGTCGAAATCTTCTTCCAGGCGCGTCGGGTTTGCCCACCGCCATGTGCAAGGACGACTGGCACGCCCTCTCTCGCCCCTACGATAGAGGCGGCAATAGCGTGGCCGGAATGCCCGGTCAGTTTGATCGACTCACTGTGCATGCGCACTTCTTACTGCATTATGTCTTACAGTAAAGTCTTTTCAATTGAGCGCGCGACGGCTATGGCGCGTGACCGATGCCCGAGGAAACCGACCAGAATAGCTTCGTCACCGAAGCCGACGAGATCGTCTTTCTCGTCGAGGAAGTGCCGCGCAAACTGCGCAAGTTGTTCGATGCCTCAACGGCAAAATTCGGACTCTCCCGAACCCAATGGCGCGCGCTCGCCTATATTTTCCGGACACCGGGTCTCACCCAGACGGAACTGGCCAAATGCCTCGAACTGGAGCGCGCAAGCGTAGGCCATGTGATTGATCAGCTGGAAAAGGCCGAATATGTCGAGCGGCGTGCAGTTGAAGGCAACCGCCGGGTCTGGACGCTGCACCTATTGCCCAAGGCAATCGACATACTACCCTCGCTCCGGCGAGAGGCCGACAAGATATACGCCCGGCTGCTTTCCGGGATTTCGGAAGCGGATTTCGCGGCAGTCAAATCCTTGTTGGCCGCAATGTCCAGCAACCTCGAGGAATAATTCCTTGGACATGGTCTCCGAAAGCGGCCCTCATGGCCCGCTGGCGGTCGCGCTGGGAGAGAGCATGGGGGTTAGCCCGCGCCCGTTTCTCGTCGCGGTCATGATCGCAGGAAGCGCGGCGTTTGCCACTCCCTTCGGCTACCAGACCAACGTGCTTGTCTATCAGATGGCGGGGTATCGCTACATGGACTTCGTCAAGATCGGGCTGCCTTTGAACCTGATCACCTGGATTGTTGCCGTGGCTGCGATCACATGGTTTTTCCCTTTCTGAGATCAGGCCCAACCCGGCCAAATGATGACCTCGTCAATCCATGAGCAAATTGACTTATACGGAAGACCATCCGCAAGCTCAGTGCGGTACTGCCCCTAGTTCAAAGCCTGTCTTGTCGTGCATGGCAAAGCGGTCGACGATGTCAGCGCTGGCTGCGTTGTAGCCGATCACGTTCACTTCAGAACCATCGCGGCGCAGGCGGGCGACGATCTTGTCGAGCGCGCCGACTCCGGAAATATCCCAGAAATGCGCCCTCGACACATCGATCGTCACGGGCCTGTCTCCCTCTGGCTGGAACGCACAGGTGAACCGGTCGACAGAGGCGAAGAAGATTTCACCGCGGACTTTATAAAGGACCATGCCGGTGTTTCTGTCGGAGGTGCGTTCCACCGAGAACATGCGGCGGACCTTGCCGGCGCAGAAGATGCCCGAGAGCAGCACGCCGGTCAGCACCCCGAGCGACAGATCGTGTGTAACAACAACGACGACCACAGTTGCCACCATGACGACCGAGGACGTCGGCGGATGGCTGCGCAGGTTGGGGATCGAGTTCCAGCTGAAGGTACCGATCGAAACCATGATCATCACCGCGACCAGGGTCGCCGCCGTCAGCAAAAAGGATGCTGCTTTCGACCGCGACGCACCCCATCAGGCGTCGAAGCCAAAATGTCGCCGCTGCGCGCTCCATTCATTAGGAAATGGCGCGGCCAGCGTGGCAAGATCAATTCCGTCGCCCTGTCGGCCGTCAAGAATTGCATCGACGATGTCAGGGGCCAGCAGCGTCATGCGCAGGACCCGGGTCAGATAGCTCAGGCCGATTTTTTCTTTCTCAGCGAGGTCCGACACCGATGTGTAGGCTCCGGTTTCCAGCAGGCGTTTCCAACGAAAAGCCCGGGCCAGGGCCTTCACCACCGTGTTGTCGGTGCGCGGGCGCTGAAGCTGGGCTCCGGCTGGCAGAACCATCTCCTTGCGGCCGCCGCGCTTGGTGATCTGGAAAGGAATGTGGATCGACACTGTCTGGGGAATTGTCACGACCTTGCTCACGCTGCCTCCTCCAGTTCCGGCACCTGCAGTTCCCGGGCCAGCGCATCGAGCCCGTCCACCCTCAGCTTCAGTTCCAGCCCGGCGCTGCCAACGATGACCCGGTCGATCAGTAGCTGCACGATCCGGGCCTGCTCGGCCGGGAATAGTTCATCCCACATTGGGTCCAGATTGATCAGTGCTTCCCGCGCTTGAGCTTCGGTCAATGCGGGCGCGTGTTTGACGGCCTCCTTCCATGCGCCGAGGATGATTTCCGGCTGCCGGAACACGGCCCGCAGTTGATTGACGACCGCGCCTTCGATTTCGGCGGCGGGGACGCGCCCGACCGTGGTGGAGCCTGCTCCATGGCGGAGTAGCGTCTGGCTGACATAGTAGCGGTAGAGCTTGCCGTTCTTGCAGGAGTGGGTCGGTGAAAACGCCCCGCCATCCGAACCCCAGAGTAGTCCCTTCAGCAAGGCAGGCGTATTGGCGCGCGCACGGTTTGCCCGGGTCCGAGGGCTTTCCTTCGTGATGGCGCGCACGGCATCCCAGAGCTCCTGATCAATGATCGCCTCATGTTCGCCGGGATAGCTGTTGCCCTTGTGGACGGCCTCGCCGATGTAGGCCTTGTTGGCGAGCAGGCGGTACAGGTAGCCCTTGGTAATCGTCTTGCCCTGGCGGGTCGTGATACCTCGCTCCCGCAATTCCCGCAGCAGAAGTGTGGCCGATCCGACATCGCGGAACCGCTGGAAAATGTAGCGGACATTGGCCGCCGCCTTTTCATTCACCACCAGTTTGCGGGACACCACGTCATAACCCAGCGGCGGGACACCGCCCATCCAGATGCCCTTGGCGCGGCTGGCCGCGAACTTGTCGCGAATACGCTCGGCGGTTACCTCGCGCTCGAACTGGGCGAAGGACAGCAGGACGTTAAGGGTCAGCCGGCCCATGCTGGTCGTCGTGTTGAACGCTTGCGTCACCGATACGAAGGTCACGTCGTTCCGGTCGAACACTTCGACCAGCTTGGCAAAGTCCATCAGGGATCTCGAGAGGCGGTCGATTTTGTAGACCACCACCACGTCGACCAGCCCGTCCTCGATATCCGAAAGCAGGCGCTTCAGTCCCGGGCGATCAAGGGTGCCGCCGGAAATCCCGCCGTCGTCATACTGGTCACGGACCAGCACCCACCCTTCGGCGCGCTGGCTGGTGATGTAGGCCTCACAGGCCTCTCGCTGGGCATGGAGCGAGTTGAACTCCTGCTCGAGCCCTTCTTCCGAAGATTTGCGCGTGTAGACCGCGCAGCGCAGCTTGCGCGTAATAGGCGTGTTCATGCGGCCCTCCGATGGTCCTTGAGGCCGAAGAATATCCAGCCGTTCCAGCGCGAGCCGGTGACGGCGCGGGCGATTGCGGACAGTGACTGGTAGGGACGACCCTGCCATTCGAAACCGTCCTGGGTGACGGTCACGGTGTGCTCGACGCCTTGCCACTCCCGGATCAGGCGGGTTCCCACGATCGGCTTGAGGTCGGCCCGCACGCGGCGGGTGGTGATGTTGCCGCCGTCGAGCTGTTCCCCCATCTGTTGCAGGCGCCTGACTGTTTCCTGCTTGAGGCCGCCGTAGGCGAGTTCCTGGATGCGATAGGCCAGTCGGCTCTCAAGATAGCGCCGGTTGAAGGCCGGCGGTTCCTCGCTGAACAGCTCGCGCCACTGCTTCTTCAGCTCGGCGACCGGAGCCGCCTTCATGGCGGCCAGGCGGGCAAGTACGGGATCGGGTTTCATTGTGCGTTGCTCCACTGAGTTGGAGGTGCACTACCGCTCTGTTCAGGTGCGAAGTGTAGCGGAAAGTCTCCATCCTCTTCAGATAATTGACCGACATTCCGGAGGTGCAGGCGGGCGAGGCCAAGCCCGAGGACGGCGCACAGCTCATTCCGTCGCTGGGTGGGGGACATGTTGCTCGGTGGCAGCGGATTCGGGCGTTTCACGTGTGGGTCTCCGTCTCTCGTCTGGCTGTGCCGAACGATGGTGCTGAGACGGAAAAGCCAGTTTGCCATGCGGAACGGGACAGGACGCAAACCGCGCAATCAACAGGGTGTGAACAAGTCCAGAACATTGCCCCTTGCGCGCTGTATCGGTGGCGGCAATGATTGCTGGCGAATCAAGTAATCAGCCTAGCTTGATGAATGGGGGTCGCGTGTCACGAAAAGCGAGTTCTGCAGATCGCCGCGTTCTAGCGCTGACCGAAACGAGGCAGCCTAGCCCAATGAGCGAAATGGTTTTCCTCAATCCGCGCATCCAACTTTACAGCGTCAATATCTGAGCATGGGACGATCTATTTGCGAACGATAGCCCAAGGCAGAATTTTCGGAGACTTATATGGTACGCACGCCGGCCAAAACCTGCCCTAATCTTTCTCGGCTATTCGATGATGCAGAGCCTAGTTTGCTGTCCGGCTTTCTTGAAAGCAAAGTTTTCGAGAGGTTGAGCTGGCTTACGACCTACAAGTTCGATCCGGACAACCCGGACGGGCCGTCCGTTGCTAGAAACATGCTGCAGCTGGAAAAGAAGGACAGGCTGGGCCCGCTTGAGGCCGAAGCAGCGCGAATTGTCACAATCGCCAGCGACCGTGGAGAGTACGTCCTACAAGCTCTGGCGAGCGCCTCGCTCGAACCCGAAGACGCCAAGAAGCTTCTCAATCAGCGTGACAAACTCGCACGAAGCCTCTGGGCTTTTGCGCATCATCACGGCGTCTTTGAAGCGGCGGAAAACAGTCTGCACATGCGGCTGTACCGCCGTTATGACAAGCACTACCAGACCTTCATGGCCGAACCTTCAGTTGATGGCGGCCCGGATGCCGGCGGCGCAGTACTCGATGCGCTTCTTGCCGATCTGAACAAGCGTCTCAATCGCGGCGACGGATACAGCATCGACAGATTCGACATCCCAGCGGACGGCGATGAACCGGCTGCAGAAATGTACCTGCTTTTCCATCCCGATCCTCCCACGAGTGTTCGGGAGATCGATGACGAAGGCAATCGTTCGAGCATCTATTTCCGACCGCCTGGAGAGGCGATGATCGTCTATACCCCATCAACCGGACGGGTGCATGTTCGTGCGGGCAACCGAACGCTGAGGCATACTATCGCCGAGCGCTTTATCGAGACTGCTCTTGATCAGACCTATTCGAACCAGCCCGTTGATTTTCAGGCCTACGACATCTCGCAGTTCCTGAAGGGGTTCGACCTGGTGCCGCCCGAACTCGACGACGTGGTGATAGAGCGCGCGAAGGTGATCCGCGCCGACATCAGCATCGGAAATCTCGCGAACCGTCTCTCGCTTTCCACTACCATCAGCCAGGACATCTCAGCGGTCATCGAAAGCCAAACCGGCCTTCCGAAGATTTTCGAGCAGGCGATCGCGATCCGGTTGATCGAGATCGCAGTGCGATATCGCCGTGCAGGGCGAGAATATGCCCAGACTCTCGACTTCACGATTACCGACCGCAACACAAGCAGCCTTCTCAGCGTCGAAGACCCTTTTGAACGGGTTCTTGGCCATCGCCTGCTAAGACACTGGAATATCCTCCGGGAGGGTCGCGCGCCAGGCGATGAGGAAGGCATGGCTGTGTTGCCAGCGTTGCTGGCCATCTGGGACATCGGGGCAGACAAGGTCACCGGCGCATGGCTTCTGGATCGTGGTGTCGATCCAGGCCTCCTGACCGAACTGGGCTTTCTTGTGCCCGCCGGTTGGGAAGGCGACGATCTGATCGACGATGAAGACGAGGTAGGGCCGGTTGCAGCCGAGGTGATTGTCCGGGTCGAAAAGGCAGATGCTGAGGGTGAGGCTCACAAGGTAGCGGACCTAAAGGTTATCGAGGGACATGTGACGCCTGCCGGCAACCCGGATCGTTACAGGATTTATCGGGTGCGCGACGACTGGGTTGCTCAACACCTGAAGGAACGCCTTGAACAAGCGCTCGATGCGCCCGCTATCGAAAAGCTGACTGACCATCTCCTCTACCTCGGAACACTGGGTGTCGATGGCGGCGATGTTCCGATCTACCTCGCGCGTGGCCTCGACCGGGAAAAGGTCAGGTCTGCCATCGATACTGAGCTTCGCGCGCGCCACAATCTCGGTATCGGACTGGTTCTGCAAGCCGGCAACGCCCCGGGACCGTGTCTGGCAGCTAACGTTCTGACGCCGCTTGCCGATCAGATCGACAGTAAACAGCCGGAAATCGCGCTCGTCGCAGACAAACTCCGGTCCGTGTTTCGACGGCACCGGATCTTGGCTCGCGGGGGTCAGGCGGTCGAACTCACCCGAGCCGGGGAAAGCATCGCGACACTGTTCGTTCCCGGGAAAGGCAGCATCGACATCACCGGCGAGAACCGGATTGAGGTCATCAAGCGGCTGGTCGATGCCCACAATGCAGGGCCAATGCCGATGGCAACAGAAGGCCTCGTCAAGGGAATCGCGGAGGACCAGTCTCTGTCGAACATTTTCAAGCAGCCACTGTGGGATAAGCTGAAAGCTAACTTTCTCCGAAGCCCCGGAAAAGGGAAATGGGAGATCGCCATCTGATGGCTGGCTCCGATCCGGCTCCGATTGGGGGGTCTGACTAGCTCCGATTCGTGACGTCATTGGGTGTGCTCCCTGAAACGAGGAACACCCCGATGACGACTCCCTACCTCTCCCGCCGCGTGGCCAATCAGAGCCACAACGCCGGCACGCCCCCTTCCAACACTCAACGTGAATGGCGCTGCAACAGCTGCGCCAAGCTGCTCGGCGTCTGCCGTGACAGCCAGATGCACCTGCGCTTTGCGCGGGGCCACGAATACCTCGTAGGCTTCCCTGTGGTGGCCACCTGCCGCGGTTGCGGTTCGCTGAACACAGTGACCGGTCCCGCGCTGCGCTGAGGCGCGAACACTCTCCAAAATCCCAAAAACGCAGAGGCGCTCGACGCCCTGACCTGGCCGGAAGGAGGCGCTGGACGCCCGGCCGCAAGGCAGGCGTCCAATGTCCTTCACGTGGCACGATTTCCACGGGAATCTCATGCATTCTTCTTCCACCCTCAACTTCCAGCGCGGCTTCGCCACGGTCCGTACCAGCCACGGCGCATTGACCCGTTTTCCGGATCCGGCGGCATTGCTGGATCACCTCCATCGCGGCGATGCGCCCGCAGACAAAAAGAACACCATCCTGACTGGGCTGATCGAGAGCGCCAAATCGAACGACCGTGCCGGGGACTGTGCTCTTACCCTTGTGCTGCTTGCGCTCTGGCCCGGACTGGATGGCGTCTTTCGGCGTTCCCGCGCCCGACGCCTCGGCCAGATTGACGAACTTGCCTCCGAGATTCTTGGGCGTGCCACGGCCGCGATCAGGGATCTTGATCTGTCGAAGGTCAACTGGATTGCTGCGACCATCATCAAGAACGTCGAACGGGACATCCTCCGGTCGCACAATCGGGAAGCCGCACGCCAGGGCATACAGGATGAGTTCGACACTGACCTGCACGGCGGGATCGCAGATTTCGTTGATCCCGACCTTTCACCGGAACGCCTGCTTGCCGAGCTGACCGACCTCATCGGAGTCGATGCAGAACTGGTCCTGCGCGTCGTGATCGATGGCTACACCCAGGCCGAGGCCGGCAAAGAAATCGGCCTGTCGGAACCGGCCGCGCGCAAGCGGTTCCAGCGCGCTCTGAAGCGGCTTCGTGACCACGCCGAACAAAAGTCCTGACCCCGCTGTCCCGCCCGGTGCGTGCCGTTGGCTTTTCAAATTCGGACGCACCGATCGTCCATCCAAACACAGGAAGTCCCAGTTGATGAGCCATACCACCGCCATCCCGACTGAGCCTCTGAAGCGGATCCCCGGCCTCTACCGTCGCTGGGAGTTGCCGGAAATCTTCGAGGTTCAGCGCCGGTATCACATCGAAGAAGCCGGCACCCACGCCGACGGCACCCCGCTGTTGGCCGTCTACTCCAGCGAACCTGAGGTCGATGCCCAGGCCAGCGATTTCCCCGAATGAGAGGTCTCGCCATGTTGTTCCCGAACCCGATCGCGCGTCTGCGCAAGTCCCATTACGCCCTCGAAGACCTGCCTGACGCAGTCACCTTCCCGAAGCACCCGGCCCGCGAAAGCGATGAACCGCTGCCGCTCGAAGATGCGACCGTCGATGATATCGCCTTCGCCATCGTCGCTGCCGACCAGGAAAGCATCGCTGCCTCGAACTGCGCCTCGGCCCTGAAGCGCCTTTACAAGATGGCCCGCGAGGCCGGCGCCATCGGTACCGACCCGGCCGTGAAGTCGGCGCTCAAGGGGAGTGCGAGCTGATGGCTATCTCGCTTGCCTCCCTGCAGACGTCGAGCACGCTGCGTCCGCCCCGTATCCTGATGCATGGCGTGCACGGCGTCGGCAAGACGACCTTTGCAGCGGGCGCCGATGCCCCGGTCGTCATCATGACCGAAGACGGCCTTGGCATGCTCAAGGTGCCGCACTTTCCGCTAGGCTCAGGACCCATTGATCCGAGAGGGATGATCTGATTCAGGCTCCGCAAGGAGACTGAACATGAGCGACCTGTACTGGCTGACGGACGAGCAGATGGCTCGGCTCCGACCATACTTTCCCAAGAGCCACGGCAAGCCACGGGTTGATGACCGACGCGTGCTGAGCGGGATCATATTCGTCAATCGCAACGGATCGCGCTGGTGTGACGCGCCGAAGGAGTATGGCCCGCACAAGACGCTCTACAACCGATGGAAGCGGTGGGGCGAGATGGGCATCTTCTTGCGCATGATGGAAGGGCTGGCGGCCGAGGGCGCCGAGCCGAAGACGGTCATGATCGATGCAACCTACCTGAAGGCGCACCGCACGGCATCGAGCCTGCGGGTAAAAAAGGGGATCTCGGGCGGCTGATCGGCCGCACCAAAGGGGGCATGAACACCAAGCTTCATGCCGTAACCGATGCAAACGGTCGCCCGCTCAGCTTCTTCATGACCGCTGGCCAGATCAGCGATTACACCGGCGCTGCCGCGCTACTCGACGACCTTCCCAAGGCGCAATGGCTGCTGGGGGACCGCGGCTATGACGCCGACTGGTTCAGGGATGCCCTTCAGCAAAAGGGTATCAAGCCCTGCATTCCTGGGCGAAAATCCCGTCTCGATCCCATCAAATACGACAAGCGTCGCTACAAACGCCGCAACCGCATCGAGATCATGTTCGGTCGCCTCAAGGACTGGCGCCGCGTCGCCACCCGCTACGATCGGTGCCCTACGGTCTTCTTCTCCGCCATCGCTCTCGCCGCCACCGTCATCTTCTGGCTCTGATCAATGAGTCCTGAGCCTAGATCTCAACATATAATCCTCCTCACTTTTTTAGAATCTTGAACTCACGTTGATTTCTAGCTGCCGATCAACCGGGCGGCCAAAGCCAGCATCCTAGCACCGATCGGATCGCGGCAAGAAATGCCAAGGGCTGATCCAGCATCAAATGGTGTCGTGAATTGGGTATCGCGATGATCGGGATGTCGGTTCCGCCAAGCTCGTGCACGAAATTCCGCGAGTCTCGCGTGAACAACAGGCTTTCCTCGCCATGCACGATCGCCTTTCGCCCCGGTGCCGAAACCAGTTTAGGGCCGATCGCTAGCCAATCGGCACGCGAATTGTCGCGATTGAACACCGCAGGCGAGAACTTCCAGCTCCAGCCGCCTTCGACCCGGCGCAAGGAATGATAGGCCATATAGTCCATCAGGAACGGTTCCCCCACTTGCTGCGGCGGCGAGAGCTTGTAGCGGCTGCGGGCAGTCGCAAAGTCCGGGTAGATGCGCTGCGGCTTGTCGGGATTGCCTGAACCCGGGCTGGTGTGGCCGCCTGCCCAGAATGCTTCGAGCATGGCGGGGCGCAGGGTCATCATGTCGCAAGTGGCTGCACCGGCAAAGCCGCCAGGCAATTGTTCAAGCGCCTCCAGCGCGACACTGGCACCGAAGCTGTGCGCGACGATCGCCGGTTTCCGGTCAGCATCGAACAAGCCCAGCGCCCGCGCCACTCCGATCATTTCCCGGCCGCGCGCGGCCATGTCGCAATTTTCGCGCACCGCGCTGTCGCCCATTGCGGACAGGTCGTAGGCTACGACGTCGTAATCGTTCGCAAGGAATGGCGCGATGAAGGCAAAGCAGCGGGCGTGGGCGAGGAAGCCGTGAGTCATCAGCACGGGTGGCTTACCGCGCTGCCCCCACCGGAAATAGTGGATCCCCGTGCCATCAACCTCAACGAAGCCTTCCTCGCGCGGAACGGCAAGGGCATCGACAAACCAGCGGGGCAGTTCTTCAGGGTTCGGTGCCCATTCCGGATCGATATCGCCAAGACCGTTCGTTATGTCACTCGACAAGGTATTTTCCGATCAGAATGTTCAAGAAACGAGACCGAAGCCGCGATAGCCATTTGCGGCAACGTCGGCACAGATCTGGGCGTAGGTTGATACGCTCGGGAAGTTGATCAGCTGGCGCTTCTTGCCTGGAATGTTATCGCCCATGTACCAGGACTTGGCTTTGGGAAAGAGCGTCATCGCACCGATCTGTTCGACCATGTCGGTCCATTCGCGCTCCGCTGCCGGATCGGGCTCGAACCGTGTTATCCCCTCGCTCCTCAGGTGAGCCAGGAAATCAGTCGTCCAGTCGCCCTGCAGCTCGGCCGCGGTCGGACCATTGGAAAAGCCGGATGGACTCAGCGGGCCGTAGTGGAACAGCATATTGGGGAACCCGGAAACGGAATTGCCCAGATAGGCGCGGACCCCGTCCTTCCACGCGTCACCCAGGTTAAAGCCTTCGGTGCCGAGCAGATTCATGTCGATCAGCCCGCCGCTGCCGGCATCGAACCCCGTGGCGAATACGATGATGTCGCATTCGATCAGGCCGCTTGCGGTCTCGATACCGCTGGGGACCACACGTTCGATCGGATCGCGCTTGAGATCGACCAGCGACACATTGTCCTGTGCGAATATCTCGTAATAGTTCTGTTCGAGCGAGGGTCGTTTCGTGCCGAAGGGATGCGGAGGTTCCATCGGCGCCAATGCCTCGTGAAGCAAGGGATCGGCAATCCGCGCGCGGACCTTCTCGCGCCAGAAATCGTAGGCGAAGCGGTTGGCGCGTTCGTCGGTCAGCAGATCGGCGAAATTGTTGTACCAGAACCGCAGGCCGCCGGCTCGCCATAGACGTTCGAAAGTTGCGATACGTTCGACTGCATCGACGTCGAGCGCGCTGATTTCCATTCGATCGGCATCGAAGCCGCCGTTCGAGGTCTGCCGTCTGGCAAAGATCGTGGGATAGGCAGCCTTTTCCTGCGCTTGCTGCTCAAGGCTCAGCGGCTGCTGCTGCATCGGCAGAGCCAGGATCGGGGTGCGCTGGAACAGGGTCAGCTGCGCGGCGTCGCGCGCGGCTTCCTGCGCAACTTGCACGCCGCTCGCCCCGGTGCCGATGATCGCCACCCGCTTCCCGGCCAACGGAAGGCCGTCCTGAGGCCAATGCGCGGTATGGTGCCGTTCACCCGCAAACGTTTCCAGGCCGGCAATGTCCGGAGTATAGCATTTGGCGGCAAAACCGGCACAAGGCAGCAGGAAGCGGGCGCTGATCTGCTGGCCTTGCGCCGTATCGACACGCCAGACATCGCTTTCGGCATCGAAGCGGGCACCAGACACCCGCGTCCCCATGTCCATGTCGGGCCAGAGCTCCAGCTTTTCGCACACGTAGCGGAAATATCGTCGCAGCTCTCCGCCGCCGGGAAACCGTTCGCTCCAGGTCCAGTCCCGCCACAACTCGGGCAGCGAGAATTCGTAGATCGGGACGTGCGAATCGACCCGGGCACCGGGATAACAGTTCCAGTACCAGATCCCGCCGGGTTCGGCGGCGGCGTCGATCAACCTTGTGCGAAACCCGGCCTGACGCAGCCGGTGGAGCAGATAGATTCCGCTGAATCCCGCCCCGATGATCAGTGCGTCGCAGTCTGGATCGGGTGCGCTCATTGGGCGGCGCTCAGCTTGGCGGCAAGGTCTGCCGCGCCCTTGTAGTCGGCCTTGCCGTTGGGCGCACGCAACGCCATCGCGGTAGCGAACACGGCCTTGGGGGTCTTGTAGCCCGCCAGTTTGCTGCGGACATGCTCCTTGACGGCCGGTTCATCGAGCGTCTCGCCCGCGGTAAGGTGAACCACTGCGGTCACCGCCTGGCCCCACTTCTCATCGGCGACCCCCACGACCAGCGCATCCTCGATAGCCGGATGAGTCTTGAGTACTTCCTCGACCTCTTCGGGATAGACCTTTTCGCCAGCGGTGTTGATGCATACGCTGCCCCGGCCGAGCAGGGTCAGGCTGCCATCGGCCTCGACCGTGCACCAGTCCCCGGGGATCGAGTAGCGGACTCCGTTGATGGTCTTGAAAGTCCGTGCCGATTTTTCGGGATCCTTGTAATAGGCCAGTGGGATCGGCCCCTTGAGGGCGATAAAACCCGGTGTGCCGGTGCCTGGGCGGACCAGTTGGTCGTTCTCGTCGAACACGTCACAGAAACCGCCGATGGTGAACTTCGCCGTCTCGGTGGTCCCGGCGGCAGTCGTAATCGAGCGCCCGAAACCAAGCCCTTCCGAAGCGCCGAAGCTGTCCATCAGGGCCACTTGCGGAATATGCCCAATCAAGCCCTGCTTGACCTCCTTGCTCCACATCACCCCCGACGAGACGATGGTGATCAGGCTTGAGGTATCGAAACCGCCAGGGTTATCATCGAGGGCTTTGAGCATCGGTTTGGCGAAGGCATCGCCGACGATCGCGATCGACTGCACCTTGTTGCGTTCGACCGCTTCCCACAACTCGACCGCGTCGAGCGAGGGATTGTCCAGCGTGACAAGGCAACCACCCGAGGCGAGCGTCCCGATCGCCGTGATGAAGCCCGTCCCGTGCATCATCGGGCAGGCTGGCAGAGTCATCCGACCCGGGCCTTCGGCGCGGATCATGGCGACGGCTTCGTCGAGGCTGTCCGGCACAGGCGCGAGCATGCGCTGCGCATCGAGCTGGGCTTCGCGCATATCGGTGTGGCGCCAGACCACACCCTTGGGCATGCCGGTCGTCCCGCCGGTGTAGATGAACAGTTCATCGTGCGGCGACCGCTCGATCCCCAGCGGCGAACCGTCGCCCGATGCCGCGAGATCTTCATAGGCAAGCGCAAGCGGGGCCTTTGCCGCCGCATCGCCGATTTCGACGAAAAGCTTGGCCTTGGTCAGCCGGTCCTTCAGTTCGACTATGCAATCGCGGAATTCGGCGCTGTAGAAAATGGCCTCGCTGTCGGAATCGTCGAAGATGTAGAACACCTCCTCGGGGCGGTAGCGATAGTTGATGTTCACATGGGTGAACCGGCCTTTGAAGCAAGCCGCCATCAGTTCGCCGTATTCAGGGCGGTTGCGCATGTAGAACGCGACCTTGGTTCCGGGCAAAATGCCGTTCGCCGTAAGGAAGCGCGCGATATTGTTCGACCGCGCGCCCATTTCCGCCCAGGTGACGACACGCGTGCCGTGGATCAGGGCCGGTGTATCTGCGGGAAGGGCAGGCTCGATCGCGTCCAGTATGTCGCCAAGATTCCACTTTGCCATTGGAACTGTCCTCTCGCTTAGTCAGACCCCTCTTGCGGTCCAGCCTTGCAGTATCGCCGCCTCTTCCCGGACCGTTTCGGGTCCGCCCAGTACCTGCCGGTCGAAACCGATCCGCTTGAACCAGTAATGCAGCCCTAACAGGTCGGTGAAGCCCATGCCGCCGTGCACCTCGGTTGCGGTCCGGGCGACAAACCGGCCTACTTCGCCGGTGTGCGACTTGGCATGGCAAGCGACCAGTTCCGCTTCGGCTGGGACCGCGTCAAACGCATGGGCCGCATACCACACCAGCGACCGGCACGGCTCGTTCTTCGCGGCCATTTCAGCGCACATGTGCTTGACCGCCTGGAAGCTGCCGATCACCCGCCCGAACTGCTCGCGCTGCCCGGCATAGGCAACCGCCTGGGCGATCATCGCATCCGCCGCACCTAGGCTGTCCGCCGCGAGCAGGATGCGGCCTGCGGCAATCAGTCGCCGCGCCGCCGCACCGCCGTCGTCGGCCAGGGCTTCCGCCGGGGTCGACGCAAGCCGCAGTTCGCCGACCGAGCGCGTCGCGTCGATCGTCTTGAGGGCAATCAGCTCCAACCCGTCTGCCTGCGCCGATACGATGTGCAGCCGACCGGCTTCGTCGGCGATCATGAAGTGATCGGCCTCCTCGCAATCGAGCACGAACAGCGCCGTGCCAGTCAGCGCGCCACCGGTGCAACGCACGCCCGAACCATCGCGGCGGGAGACCTGCTCATTCACCCCGACGCCGAAACGCACCTCGCCAGCTGCAATGCGCGGCAACCATTGGGCCTGCTGCGCCTCGGATCCGGCCGCGATCAGCGCGAGCGGCGCCATCACGTTGCGAGCGGCGAACGGCACCGGCGCCACCGCTTCCCCCAGCGCCGTAGCAACGACCGTTGCATCGAGCAGTCCCATGCCAAGGCCGCCATGGGCCTCCGGCACCACCAGCCCGGGTAGCCCCAATTCGGCCAGCGCGGCCTGGCTTTGCGCGCTAACCGCGCTGCCGGCTTCGGCCACTTGCCTGACATGATCGAGCGGAGAGAGTTCGCGCAGCAGCCGCGTAACGCTTTCTGCCAGCATCTGCTGTTCCTGCGAAAGTCCGAAATCCATCACTGCCCTCCTTGCGCGGACGGGCCTTTGGGCAGGTCCAGGCGCGGCTCGCGCGGCATGTTGAGGCCGCGCTCCGAAATGATGTTCTTCTGGATCTGGGCGGTTCCGCCGCCGATGATCAGGCCAAGCTGGAACATGTAGTTCCATTGCCAGCTGCCGTTTGCGCGCTCGTGGGCGCTGCCGTTGTAGAGGATTCCCAATTCGCCCAGCGCGTCGATCGCCAAAGCGGAAATCTGGTGGGCCAGCTCGCAGGCCTGGAGCTTGACGATCAGCTTGGCCATGCCGCCCGGCTCGCCCTTGATCTGGTTCGATAGGATCCGCATCCCGTTGTACTTCATCGCCGCGACTTCGGCCTGGAGCGCCACCAGCCGGTCGCGAAGGGCCGGAAGGTCGATCACCCGTGCACCGCCGACCTGTTCCACCTTCATCAGTTCGATCAGCGCGAGCAGCCGGTTTTCGAGTGCGTCGGGATCGCCCAGCATCCCGCGTTCGTGCCCGAGCGTGGCGTTGGCGACGAACCAGCCTTGCCCGCGCTGGCCGACGATCTGATCGACCGGCACGCGCACATCGGTGAAGAAGGTTTCGTTGAATTCGGCATGGCCGGTCATGGTCCTGAGCGGGCGGACTTCGATCCCCGGCGTGGTCATCGGGAAGATCAGATAGCTGATCCCCTGGTGCTTGGCTGCGTCCCCTTCGGTCCGCACCAGGCAGAAGATCATGTCCGCTTCCTTGGCGGTGCTGGTCCAGATCTTCTGGCCGTTGACGACGAAGTCGCCGCCTTCAACCCGGGCGCTGGTCTTGAGACTGGCGAGGTCCGATCCCGATCCGGGTTCGGAATAGCCCTGGCACCACACCACATCGCCGGCCAAAGTCGGTTCGATCCAGCGCCTCTTCTGCTCTTCGGTGCCAAGTTCGAGCAAGGTCGGCACCAGCATCGAAATGCCCTGGTTGGCGAGTCCGCCGGGCACACCGGCGCGCGCAAACTCCTCGGCGATGATCCGGGACTTGAGAATGTCGGGCTCGGCCCCGAACCCGCCGTATTCGCGCGGAATGGTGCGCGCGGTGTAGCCATGCTCGATCAGCAGCTTCTGCCAGGCCACGCCTTCATTCGACGGGCGGGCCGCACGACCGGCATTCTTTGGTGCGAGATGGCGATTGACGGCGATGAAGTCGCGCACCTCTTCGCGGAACGTCTCATACTCGGGGCCATAACTCAGGTCCATTGCACAGCGTCCTTTCAGGCCGGCCGGAAGACGGGCAAGCGAAAGTCTTCCCCGATGGTTTCGAACGCGAGTGCCACCGGCAGGTCGAGCCGGACAGCGTCGATCGGGCAATCGATCAGCCGCGTGGCCATGCGGACCCCCTCGTCGAGCTCGACCACTGCGGCGACATAGGGAATGTCCGCCGCGAAGGCGGGGTGCAGCGCCTGATGCACCACGGTCCACGAAAACACCGTGCCCTTGCCCGAGCTTTGTTCCCACGCAAAGTCAGGCGAGCCGCAACGCGCGCACATGTAGCGCGGCAAGTGCCGCCACGAACCGCAACCCCCGCATTTCTGGAAGTAGAGGTGCCCATCCTGGCACCGCTTCCAGAATTCCTGCTCGACCGGGTCTTGCGGGCGAGGCCGCGGCTTGGCCGGCGCAGCGGCGGCCGCGGCGCGCGCCTTGGGAGAAAGATCTTCGTCCATCAGCCAAACCTCCGCAAGATGGCAACACTGCCGTCACCCAGATCGCCCCAGCCGGTGACCAGCCCGGTCTGCGCCCCTTCGACCTGCCGCTCGCCGCAGTCGTGCCGCAGCTGGCGCACCGCTTCGACCACGTGGTTGAGCCCCCAGACGTGGGCTTCGCTGAGCAGGCCGCCGTGCGTGTTGAGCGGAAAGTTCCCGCCAAGCTCGATCTGGCCATCCTTGACGAAATCGAGCGCGCCGCCCGGCTCGCAATAGCCCATCGCCTCAAGCTGGAGCAGCACCACGTAGGTAAAGCAATCGTAGACCTGGAGGAAATCCATGTTGCTACGCGACACCCCGGCCATCTCGAAAGCCTTGGGCGCGGCATAGGACAGGCCGATCTTGAACGGATCGGGCCGGGACGGAATATCATCGGCGGGATAAGGATGGCCTTCGGCAGCGCCCGCGATCGTCACCGGAACGTGCCGCAGGTCGCGCGCGCGATCGAGCCGTGAGACCACCACCGCACAGGCCCCGTCGGTTTCGAGACAGCAATCGTAAAGCCGGAACGGTTCCGAAATCCACCGCGCCGCATGATAGGTCTCACGGTCCAGCGGCTTCCCGTAGGTGAACGCCTTGGGATTGAGCTGGGCGTGCTTGCGGCAAGCCAGGGCGATGGCGGCGGTTGCTTCCGGCCCCACCCCATAAAGCTGCGAATGCCGCATCGCCAGCCAGGCGTACATCTGCACCGGCAGGAATACGCCGTAAGGAATGTAGTACCCCTGGATGGTGTTTGTCAGGGTGTTCATGTTCATCGACCGGGTCGGCGGCGCGCCCGGTTTGGGCCGCAGCGCCGAAAAGCCGTTCCAACCCAGCGTGACCAGCACGTGATCGCACAGCCCGGCGGATATCGCCATCGCGGCGTTCTGCAGCGCGGTGGTCGGGCTGGCGCCGCCCATGTGCACCGTCGCCGCATAGCGCAGCACGTCGATCCCGAGATTGGCGGCCAGCTCCTCGCTGGTGGTATAGATCGGCGGCGGCACCATGCCGTCGATGTCCGAAGGCTTGAGCCCGGCATCGGCAATCGCCTTGCGCGCAGCCTCCAGCATCATGTCGACGGCGGTGCGTTCAGTGCCCTTGACGAAATCAGTCTCGCCAACCCCGGTGATAGCTGTCTTGTCGGAAAAGGTCATGCCGGTTCCAGGTCTCTTTGTCGTTGCATGGCGAGTTCGCGGCGGACCTGGAATTCGACCTCGATCCGTTTGGACTCGGGTTCGGCCCTTCTGTATCGCGGCGCGGGAGCCAAACTGAGCGACGCGCGAACCTCTTCGAGCGGACGATCCAGCAGTTCTTCCCACTGTATTTCGGGAAAGTTCTTGGCCGCACGCCCGCGCCGCCAAGCCTCGATCATCGGGCCCAGTACCGGTAATCCGGGATGCTCACGTCTTGATTTGAGCAGTCCGAGCAGCAGCAGAAAGCCGATGCCGTGGTTGTGGAACTGGGCGTTGCCAAAGGTCAGCACGCAAATTTCGCCCAGCCCATCTCGCCCGTAACCGGTGACAACGTGATAGAGATCGTGCGAATCCCTCATCCGGTTGCGGAACAGGGCGACATCGGGATCGACAAAGGTCCGGACACCACCCTCCTCGCTCGCCTCAACCAGCCCTTCAGCGCTCAGGCCTTCGCCATAGACAAAGGCCAGATATTGCTGTCCCAGGCTCCCCTTCGGGCAGCGCGCCAACCGTTCGCGGTCGCGCAGGCGATCGAGCAGATTGCTCCGGCTGGCCAGGATGCGCCTCCCGCCTTCGGATCCCGCAAACCGCCTGAAATGGCGATAATAGCTGTTTCCAGCCAAGGCCTCGACAATCCTGAATACCTGTGCGGTATCTTCCTTGTCGCGGAGTAGAACCTTTACCGCCGAGAGCGCTTCTCCTGGGCGGATGCGGCGCTTCAGTTCCTGTCCCTTCATCTTCGCCTCGCTTGCCATTTCGATGCGGCTTCCTCACCCAAATCGCTTGGCTCCGGCCAAGGCCTTTTCGGCGTCGGCCACCAGATCGCGCATCACCGCGGCGGCGGGGCGAACCGACTTGATCAAACCGATGCCCTGTCCCGCAAACCCGGGAAGCACATCCATCCGCTTGTCGCGGATCGCCGCCGCCATGACCGGGCCAGCAATCATCGACTGGTAAGGCATGGGCAGCGGCTCCTTGCCCGCTTCGATCCATGCACTGGCCCATTTGTTGGCGATCATCCGGGCTGGCTTGCCGGTGATCGAGCGACTGACCACCGTGTCGCCGTCACCGCCCTCGGCAATGGCTTGCTTCTGGAAATCCTCGATTCCGGCTTCTTCGGTCGCGAGGAAGGCCGTTCCCACCCAGGCACCCTCGGCACCGAGCATGAAGACCGCTGCCACTCCGCGCCCGTCGCTGATGCCGCCGGCACCCAGCACCGGGACCCGGTCCCCCACGGCGTCGACCACCTGGGGAATCAGCGAAATCGTCCCGATCGGCGAATTGTGGCCGCCGCCATCGTGACCCTGGGCGACGATCATATCGATCCCGGACTCTACCACCTGCAAGGCGTGTTTGACCTTGCCCACCACCGCCATCACGATCGTGCCGTTGGCGTGCAGGCGATCCATCCACGGTCCGGGATTGCCCAGTCCGGCCGCATAGACGGGCACCTTTTCCTCGATCACCACCTCCATCTGCGCTTCGAAGAACTCCTTCGAGAACAGCGGCGGACCACCTTCGCTTTCCGCCCCGGCGGCGGCGCGCATCGCCGCAGCGGAATCGACTTCGCCCAGTCCTTCACGTGCCATGAAATCGCGGGCGAATTGTTGATACTCGCCGAACACCGCCATCGGATCCGTAGGAGCCGCCCCGGTTTCAGGTGCCTTGCCCCGGCGGACAGAAGCGGGCAGTAAGGTATCGACCCCGAACGGCTTGTCGGTTAGCGCGCGGGTCTCGCGAATCCAGCTGCGCAAGCGTTCGGGCGAGCATGCCGCCGCGCCCAGCACACCTAGCCCACCGGCGTTGGAAACCGCAGCGGCCAGCCGGGGCACGCTCGCGCCGCCCATACCGGCCAGCAGGATCGGATGCTCGATCTTGAGCATCCCGCAAATTCGGCTGTTCAGTGCCATCGTCCTCTCCAGAAGTGCCGGCCTAGCCTGGGTCTCCCCATCTGACCTTTTGCGTAACGAGCTCGGGGCTGCGAGCCGCGAGATATTCGGACGATCCCTTGACCAGCCGCTCCATGTGTCGGCGTGCACCATCGGCATCGCGCAGGCGCACCGCGTTCAGTACCCGCGCGAGGCAGCGCAATTGGCCGGCCCGTTCCTGCGCGGAATAACCCAATTCCATGGCAAGATCGCGGGTCAGCAAATGCAGTGCCGATGTAAGCAATCCGAAGGTCGGGTTGCCGCTGGCCCAGCCCAGCAAATCGTGAAAGCGCCGGTTGGTTTCCTCGAACCCAGCGGTTTCGCGGTCGCGTTCGAGTTGGGCGTAGCAATCGCTCAATGCGGCGAGATCTGCGTTGGTCGCCCGCGCCGCAGCCTTGGCCGCCATATCGGGCGCGATCGCTTCGCGCAGTTCGAGCAGGGCCCGCAGATCGGTATCCATGAATTGCAGGATGAGCGACAGAGAGCTGGCAAAATCGCGCGTCTGCGGCCGCGACACAACCGGTCCGCCGCCGCGGCCCAGTTGCAACTGGATCACCCCCTGCAGCTCAAGAAACCTGAGCGCCTCGCGCAAGGTTGCGCGCGCGACTTCGTAACGCGCCAGCATATCCTCCTCTTGCGGGAGGCGGTCTCCGGCCTCACGGGCGTTGAGCTGGATATCGGACACGATGGCCTGCGCGACCTGCAAGGCGCGCTTTGCCTTGCCTGCGGGCACCGCGTTGTCGTCCGGAGATCGATGTGGAACAGAAGCCATAAAAACGTATAAGCATTAATCGATCACCGTGTCTAGCATCTCCTGCGGAAAAACGTTGGCGCCCTGAAACCTGTCGAAAACTCGGCATTTCGGTAATCGTAAGCGATCCCGACCTGGCACCTCCCCGAGTTGGCGGATTAAAGCTGATAATCTTTATTGACAGAATGGCCCTTTCGGCCCTAGGTGACGCCATTGAGAAAGGTCTGTTCCATGGCAACTTCGGCAACTCAGGAAAAAGTCCTCTACGCTTCCGTCGATTCGATCCCGCTGCACGAGATCAATGTCGCCAATCCCTACCTCTTCCAGAATGACACCGTGGGGGAATATTTCACCCGGCTTCGGCGCGAGGATCCGGTCCACTACTGTGCAGAAAGCCGGTTCGGGCCCTATTGGTCGGTGACCAAGTTCAACGACATCATAGCGGTCGACACCAACCACAAGGTCTTCTCGTCGGAAGCCAAGCTCGGTGGGATTTCGGTCCAGGACATGCACAGCGTCGAGGGCGCGCTCGAGCTCGAAATGTTCATCGCGATGGATCAGCCCAAGCACGACCAGCAGCGCAAGGCGGTAAGCCCGGTGGTTGCACCATCGAACCTGCTTCTGCTTGAGCCGATCATCCGCGAACGGGCGGGCGCGATCCTCGATTCGCTGCCGGTCGGCGAGGAGATCGACTGGGTAAAGCTGGTGTCGGTCGAACTTACCACCATGACGCTTGCGACGATCTTCGATTTCCCCTGGGACGAGCGCGCCAAGCTGACCCGCTGGTCGGACGTCACCACCGCGTCACCGGAAACCGGCATCGTCGAATCGTTCGAACAGCGCCGCGAGGAACTCATCCAGTGTGCGATGTATTTCAAGGGCCTGTGGGACGAACGGATCGACAAGCCCGGCGGCAATGACCTGATCTCGATGATGGCGCATTCGCCCGCAACCCGCGACATGCCGTTCCTCGAATTTCTCGGCAACCTGCTGCTGCTGATTGTCGGCGGCAACGACACCACCCGCAATTCGATCAGTGGCGGGGTCCTGGCGCTCAACCAGAACCCGGGCGAATATCAGAAATTGCGGGACAATCCGGCGCTCGTTTCCAGCATGATTCCCGAGATCATCCGCTGGCAGACCCCGCTGACGCACATGCGCCGTACCGCGCTGGAAGACGCCGAAATTGGCGGAAAGCAGATCAGGAAAGGCGACAAGGTGGTGATGTGGTATCTCTCGGGCAACCGCGACGAAACCGTGATCGACCGGGCCGACCAATTCATCATCGATCGCGAAAATCCGCGCCACCACCTCTCCTTCGGGTTCGGCATCCACCGCTGCATGGGCAACCGTCTGGCCGAATTGCAACTGCGGATCATCTGGGAAGAGATCCTCAAGCGCTTTCGCTTCGTCGAAGTTGTTGGCGAGCCGGAGCGGCTGCTGTCCAATCTGGTGCGCGGGATTACCCGGCTGCCGGTGAAACTTCACGCGCACTGAAGGCTTGGCTCGTTACAAATACGGAACTTCCATATGATCAACGTAACTTTTGTTTCCGCCGACGGCACACGTCGGTCGGTTGAAATAGACGAGGGCCTCAGCGCCCGTGAAGCCGCCCTGTTCAACAGTGTACCGGGGATCGATGGCGATTGCGGCGGGGTCTGTGCCTGCGCCACGTGCCATGTCCATGTCGATCAGGCCTGGATGGATCGGGTCGGGCCGCCGGAAGAAGGCGGCATGGAGAGCGATCTGATCCAGTTTGCCGAGGGAACGACCGAAACCAGCCGCCTCGCGTGCCAGATTCCGATGGTCCCCGAACTCGATGGGCTGGTGCTGCATCTGCCCGAGCTTCAGCACTGAGCAAGACGCCATGCACATGACGTTTGACGGAAGCGGCGGCATCTCCATCGCGGCAAGCCTTGTCGGCGATGGTCATGGTCGGCCGTCCGTATTACTGGCGCATGGCGGAGGGCAAACCCGGCGCACCTGGCGCAAGACGATGCAGCAATTGGCGGAGCACGGCTATCGCTCGGTGGCGATCGACATGCGCGGTCATGGCGAGAGTGGCTGGGCCACCCCCGGTAGATACCGCTTTGCCGATTTCGGCAAGGATATCCTCGCGGTCTGCGACAAGCTGAACCAGCGGCCGCATGTCATCGGCGCATCGCTTGGCGGATTGGCGGCGCTGGTGGCGGAAGGGGCGGTGCGACCGGGTAGCTTTGCGTCGCTGACGCTGGTCGATGTCACTCCGGATATGGACCCGGAGGGTGTTTCACGAATTGTCGGCTTCATGAACGCCCATGTGGAGCGCGGCTTCGCGTCATACGACGAAGCCGCAGAGGCGATCGCGGACTATATGCCGAACCGCGAGAAGCGCGGCGCCAGCGAGGGCCTGAAGAGCTATCTCCGTCTCGACCCGGACCAGCGTTATCGTTGGCATTGGGATCCCGGCTTTCTGAGCGGGATGACCGGGCGGCGCGAACAGGACTATGCCCAAGCCCAGGCGGCGGCAAGCGTCCTCTCGCTACCGGTCCACCTGGTGCGGGGCGGATCGAGCGACCTGATTTCCATGGAGGCTGCGAAGCGGTTCTGCGCGATGGTGCCTGGCGCGCGCTTCACCGACGTCTCGGGCGCTGGACATATGGTTGTCGGCGACGACAACGACGTGTTCAGCAGGGCCATCATCGAATTCCTCGAAAGCCAGTCCGAACCGGAGACGATTGCATGACGCTGGAAGAGCTCAACCGCGCCCTGCTGGTCGCGCCGTTTCACCGCTGGCTGAACTTGCGGATGGTCGAAGCTGACGCAGAGCACATCCTGATCGAAATGCCATGGCGGGACGAGATGATCTCCAACCCCACGCTCCCGTCGATGCACGGTGGAATTCTCGCCTCGTTGATCGATCTGACGGGATTCTATGCAGTCCTGGCCTCAGGAAACATGTGCAAATCCACAGCCGACCTGAGGGTCGATTACCATCGGGCAGCGAGCCGCCAGACGCTTCATGCCGAAGGGCGGCTGATCAAGGCCGGGAAATCGCTAAGCGTTGCCGACGTGCGCATTCACGACGAGGCCGGGACGCTGGTCGCCAGCGGTCGCGGGGCCTACAATATGTAACGGGCATTGTTGCCAGCCCAAACCGACTTCAGTCCGGGTCTAGACCACTGATATTGGCTACCATCCTGGAGAGCGTGGAGCGCATTTGGTCGATGTCCTCAAGGGGGACGTTGCGGAGCAATTCCAGATATAGTCGATCGGCGGCCTTACGCACCGAGGGGAGGATTTCGATTGCTTTCGGCAAGGGGTGCAAGGTCCAAACCCGCCGGTCTCCCCCGGCCGCGCGACGTTCAGCAAGGCCTGCCGCTTCGAGCTGATCGACGATATGGCCCACTGAAGCCCGTTCGAGATCCAGTTGTCGCGCGAGCATGGTCTGGTTCAAGCCGGGCGTGCGCATGATATACGACAGCGCCCGCCATTGCGGAGTGGTCATGTCGAACGCGGCCATCGAAACCGTAAACATGCGCCTGAGTCGGCGGGGAACCTCCTCGATCAGGAATATCAACTCATCCGCTTCGGTAACAAACCGTTCGTGCTGCGCCGCGTCAGACATGCGACATCTGATAGCGCATCTACGTGATCGTTTAAAGCATTATTGTTGCAAGACAGATTGTAAATATTTTTACTACCTGCTATCGACGCGCCGTGACCCTATCTACCGAGCAACCAAAACCCAAGTCGAAGACAAGCCATACCATGCGCGTGGCTGGCATCGCTCTGCCGTTGATGCTGGTCGCCTGCGTTGCGGTCCCCGATGCTGGGGTTCGGCCCGCGATGCACACCCCCGATACAATCGAGGTATCGCAGACACTCGCCGCGCGCGGCAACACCGCCTGGCCGCCAGATCAATGGTGGCGTCTGGCCGGCGATCCGCAGTTGACCGCGCTGATCGAGGAAGGTCTTGCCAACTCGCCCCAGGTCGCTGTGGCCGTAGCCCGGATCAAGCGGGCCGAATCCGAAGCGCAAAGGGCTGGAGCCGCACGACTGCCATCGCTTGGTGCCGAGGCGGAAGGGGGCTTGCGGCGTCAAAGCGGTAACAACGGCCTCCCCGCGCAATTCCTGCCCGATGGCTGGAAAGACTACGGTCAGGCCTCGCTGACATTCGGATTCGACCTAGACCTGTGGGGGCGCAACCGCGCCGCCCATGCAGCGGCGACCTCGGAGGCCCGCGCGGCGGTGGTCGATGCCGCGCAAGCCCGGCTCGTGCTGTCGGTCGCGATCACCGCCGCCTATGCCGAACTGGGCCGATTCTACCGCGAATACGACAATGCTGCGTCGATACTCGCCAATCGCCGGTCGACGCGAGACCTTGTCGCCCAGCGCCACGGCAGCGGGCTCGACAACCTGGCGAGCCTGCGCCGCGCCGATGCCGAAGTCGCCCTCGCCGAACAGGACCTCGCGGCGATCTCCGAGAACATCGGTTTCCGCCGCAACCAGCTTGCCGCGCTGGTCGGTGCCGGGCCGGACCGCGGTCAATCGATCACCCGCCCGCCGCTTGCACCCTCCACTCCTTCTGGAGTTCCGGCGGGCATCAATACCGATCTGCTGGGCCGCCGTCCCGACATCGTCGCGGCGCGCGAACGGGTCGAAGCGGCGGCAAGCAAGGTAAAGGTCGCGCGCGCCGGCTTCTTTCCTTCGATCAACCTCAGGGCGCTGGTCGGCTTGCAGGCGCTGGGGCTCGGCAATCTGGTCGATTCCGGGTCGCTGTTCGGCAACGTCGGCCCCGCAATCAGCCTGCCAATCTTTCAGGGCGGTGCCCTCAAGGCGCAATACGGCGGCGCCTGGGCGGCCTATGACGAGGCAGTCGCGAACTACAACCAGACGGTGGTCACCGCTTTTCAGCAGGTCGCTGATGCTGTCACCCAGCGCGACGCCGCGGACAAGAGGCTTGCAGCTGCCCGAACTGCGCTGACCGCCAGCGAGGACGCCCTGGCATTGGTCCGTCGTCGCTACGAGGCGGGCCTTTCCAGCTATCTCGACGTACTCGCCAACGAACGCAGCGTCCATGACCTGCGGCTCGTGGTGATTGGGCTTGAGACATACGAAAGGGGCGCGACGCTCGCGATGATCCGGGCGTTGGGTGGCGGCTTCGATACCGCCGCCGCCCGGCCAACAGGACAGACAGGCCAATGACCGAACCAGCAACCGAATTGCCAGCGATCGATCCCGAACTCTCCGCTGCGCGCAAGGGAACGCGCAGAAAGTGGCTAAAGCGGCTGGCGATCGCTCTTGGAGTGGTGGGTCTTGCCTGGGCTGCATGGTACCTGCTGGTTACGCGAAACCATGTCGGCACCGATAACGCCTATGTGAATGCACAGATCGCACAGGTCACGCCGCTGGTCGCGGGATCGGCGATCGAGGTTCTAGTAGAAGATACGCAGCAGGTGAAGGCAGGGGACGTGCTGGTCCGGCTCGACCAGGCCAATGCGAAGATTGCCGTAGCGCAGGCCCAGGCCGACCTCGCCGCTGCCCGCCGCCGTTTCGGTCAGGCGGTTGCGACCAACGGTGCCCTGTCGGCGCAGATCGACACGTCGAGCGCGGCTATTGTCCAAGCGCAGGCGCGATTGCGCAGCGCCCAGGCCGAGTTCGACAAGGCCAGGATCGATCTTCAGCGTCGCGAGACACTGGTTGCCAGCGGAGCCGTGTCTGGCGAAGAAGTCACCCAAGCACGTAGGACCTTTGCCACCGCCAGCGCTGCACTCGATGCCGCTCGCGGTGGGATATCGGAGGTCAGTTCGGCCCGCCGCGTTGCCCAGGGCCAGTTCGCGGCCAACGATGCACTGGTGCGCGGCTCAAACATCGACACCGATCCCGCTGTGCAAGCTGCCGCGGCGCGGCTCGACTCGGCGCGGCTCGATCTTGAACGCACCGAAATCCGGGCGCCCGTTTCGGGGGTGGTGAGCCGTCTGCAAATTCAGGTCGGGCAACGACTGAACCCAGGACAGATCATCATGACCATCGTCCCGGTCGACAAGCTCTATGTCGATGCGAACTTCAGGGAGAGCCAGCTGCGCCGCGTCCGCATCGGCATGCCCGTCACTCTGACCTCGGACCTTTACGGTGGCGACGTTGTTTATCATGGCAAGATCACCGGCTTTGCTGGCGGAACCGGATCGTCAATGGCGGTTATTCCGGCCCAGAACGCCACCGGCAACTGGATCAAGACTGTCCAGCGTCTCCCGGTGCGGATCGAACTCGATCCTGCCGAGCTACGGAAACATCCCTTGCGCGTCGGGCTGTCGATGGAAGTCGAGATCGATGTTTCTCGAAGGTAAGGCACGATGAGTAGCGCCAAACCCGAAAGCGCTGGCATTGCCCCGTCGCGGCAATTGGCCGCCGGGCTGGTGCTGGCGCTGGCCAATTTCATGGTCATTCTCGACCTGACCATCGCCAATGTCTCGATCCCGCATGTCGCTGGCAGCCTCGGGATCACGCTTGAGCAAGGGGCCTGGATCATCACCTCTTACGCGGTAGCTGAAGCGATCTGCGTTCCCTTGACCGGGTGGATCGCGGGACGCTTCGGTTCGGTGCGCACCTTCGTCGTCAGCATGGTCGGCTTCGGCATTCTTTCCTTCTTGTGCGGTATTTCAATCACAATGGGGATGCTGGTTGCATGCCGGATCGGCCAGGGGATCTTCGGCGCGTTCCTGATGCCCTTGTCGCAGACGCTGCTCCTGAAGGTCTTTCCGCCGGAAAAGCGCAACATGGCTTTGGGCATGTGGGCTGTCACACTGTTGATGGGGCCAGCTCTTGGCCCGATGATCGGAGGCTACCTTACCGAGAACTACAGCTGGCATTGGATATTCCTGATCAACGTGCCCGTTGCGATCCTTTGTATTGGCGTGGGTATCGTGTTGCTGAAGCCCGTCGAAACCGATCGGCAGACCCAGCCCATCGATTTCATCGGACTCGCCCTGCTGGTCCTTTGGGTGGGTTGCCTGCAACTCGTGCTGGACCTTGGCCGCAACCATGACTGGTTCGCCGATCCGATGATCGTCGCGCTATCGATCACCTCCTTTGTCTGTCTTCTGCTCTTCGTTATCTGGGAGCTAGGCGAAGATCACCCGATTGTCGATTTGCGGGTGTTCAGACACCGGGGGTTCAGCGTCAGCCTGACAGTGCTGTCGCTCGCATTTGCTGGCTATTTCGCGGGTTTTGTCATTGTCCCCCAGTGGCAACAGGCCTGGCTCGGATTCCCGGCGACTTCAGCGGGATTGTCGTCATCTTTCTCCGCCACCGGCGCACTGTTTACAGCGCCACTGGCGGCCTTCTTGATGAGTCGCCTCGACCCCCGCCTGTTGGTCTCGGGCGGTATCGCCTGGATTGCGGCGACGACGCTCGTCCGAACGACCTGGACGACGGACGCCGATTTCTGGACTCTCAGCATTCTGCAGTTGGTTCAGGGCTTGGGGGTGACCTTCATGATGCTTCCGCTCATGTCGCTCACCCTCAACACCGTCGATGACAATGAAGTGGCGTCGGCTGCCGGCCTTCAGAGCTTTATGCGGACCATCGCAACGGCGGTAGCGACCTCGATAACGCTCTCCTACTGGGCCGACACGCAGCGCCTGGCGCGGAGCGATGCCGTCGGAGCGATGCAACCGGAAGCCGTGCAGGATAGCTTGACCGGACTCGGGTTTCCGCCCGATCAGGTGCGGCAGATTCTCAGCAACATGGTCGATCTCGAAGCGACAACCCTGGCGCTCATCCATACCTTCTGGGCCACCAGCGCCATCCTGCTCTTCGCCGCCGCTCTCATCTGGCTCGCTCCACGCCCGACTAGATCGGGCGGGATGCCGCTGGGGCACTGATCCAGTGCGCGGCTGCAATGTCTTCCGTTCCAGGGTCGTCACCAGAGCCGACAGAAGACTCCCCCTTGGCAGAGCCGAAAGCGCTGCGTTCCAACTACGCCAATCGTGCAAGAGCGCGATGTCGATTGTATCAAGGCAAGCAACCGTCAATTTGGAGACTTTCGCAACCCTGTCCTGCTAACGTAGAGAGTCTGCATGCTTGGCCATTATGCGGCTTCTGATTGCAGTTCGCACACCCAACCGGTTACTGATGGGCCGTAGTCGTAGATTTCCATTGCGTAGTTAGTCGTCGGCTTGTCGGCTGGATTGACAGTAGTAAAGGGGCGCGCCTAAATTGGGTTTCGCGCAACCCCATCTGCACAGCACGCCATCGAAAGGCGTGACGTGAAGCGTTTCATAATTTTTGCAGCCACCGCTGTGCTCGGGCTTCAGTCCCATGCACGTGAAGTGGCCGTCGAGGACTTCTCCCAGCTTAGGCTGAAAGACGGCAATGCAGCTGATCCAAGCCCCTTAGAGCTTCCCCCCGAGCCAGTTGCAGACGTGGCCAGTGTCCCCCGTCAGCACCAATGGCACAGATTTGACGTTGTGATTTAAGGAGTGTTGGGGCTTCGTCGTAGTGACGAAGGAACGAAGATGAAGTCCCAACACTCCTTGAAAAAATCGCCGGTAAAGGCTCCTGCTGAGCGGGTCGTGAAGGACATTCGGCGGCAGACCCGTCGCCATTTCTCGGCCGAAGACAAGATCCGCATCGTGCTCGATGGGCTGCGCGGCGAGGACAGCATTGCTGAGCTGTGCCGCAAGGAAGGCATCGCGCAGAGCCTGTATTACAGCTGGTCGAAAGAGTTCATGGAGGCGGGCAAGCGGCGCCTCGCCGGAGACACCGCCCGCGCTGCGACCACCGGCGAAGTGCATGACCTGCGCCGCGAAGCCCGCGCCCTGAAGGAATGCGTTGCCGATCTGACGCTGGAGAACCGGCTGCTCAAAAAACGTATGGCCCGCCCCGTCTGCAAGGGTAAAATGGATGGCGTAGTGGGTCTGCATCAACGTATCCGGTCTCAGGCTCGATGGCCTGGCCAAGATGGGTTCCGCGCGGGTGACCGCACTTGAATGGCTGCAGGAGGGCAAGGTTGTCCCGCTTCTGATGAAGTCCTTCGAAGACACCTTATACAAAGCCTTCAAGTAGCTTAGCCGATCTCACCATATTATCGCGGTCTAGCTTGCGAAGTAGCCAATCAGCGCCGCCAGCATGATCAGGGTAAACCATGGCCAAGGCGTCGCCCATGGGGACTGGACCCTCACATTCTCCAACCGGGCTATAACCGCTTGGACGGCCGCCTGCTGAAAATGCAGGTCCTTGATCGCTGCCTTCATCACGTCTGCCTCGACATAGCTTGTCGCGTCATCAGCCAACAGCTCGACCTCTTCCAAGAGCCGAAGCACTTCACGCAGGCGTGGCAGGGCGTTCGGATCAGGCGTGCCGAGCAACGCCATGGCCTCTTGATGCTTGCTCTTGGCCAGCGTCAGCATCTGACTGATGTGTTCAACAGCAGCATCCGGCAGGTCTGAATCGACTGTATCCATGCCCCCTCTTACCGCATCCTCGCCATCGGAATACCATCGCTATTAAAGGGCGATATCGAGACAGGCACGGAATGGGCGAAGCCAATATTAGAAATTTAATGACACCCCAGGAAAACCAAGGGTTCCGATGTGAGAGAACTTCGGATTGGGGTCCCGCATCCTCCGCCAGTCCTTCGGGGCAGACTCTTCTCCGCTTCTGAGCCAGATCTCCGCAAACCAGCGCAAACGTGTGCTCATCTTCCAGAACTGTACCACGCAACGGGACCGGGCGAGCAAAGGCTCTGCCTTGGGGCGCGGCTAGCGGGCGCAGGACAGGTCTTGTTACGGCAGTGGTAGCCAAACGGCGCAAAGCCCGACCTGATCTCTTGTTTTGGTCAGCCAGCGCTGCTCAGCGGCACCCGGAACACCGTCAGATACCCTGGAGGGAGATTCACGATGCGCTCACCGCGGCGCTTGCCGACCGCCTAGCCGATTGCCCTCTGGTGCCCTTGCCAGTACTTGGCCCTTACTTCGCGCCGCAGCACTTTGCCGACGGCGGATATCGGCAGGCTGTCGACCAGCGTGATCGACTTTGGCGCCTTGAAGCTTCCGAGCCGGGTCTTGACGAGATCGATCAGGGCAGGTTCGTCCACGGTCGCCCCCGCGCGCAGAACCACCTCGGCGTGGACTGCCTCTCCCCACTCGGCATGGGGTATGCCGACGACCGCGCTCATCAGGACGGCAGGGTGTTCCGCAAGGGCAGCTTCGACCTCGACCGCATAGACGTTGAAACCGCCGGTGATGATCATGTCCTTGAGCCGGTCAACCAGATGCAGGTAACCGTCCGGATCGATGAACCCGAGGTCGCCAGAACGCCAGCAATCGTCTGCGAACTCGGCGGCCGTCTGGTCCGGGTTACCGTAATACCCCTGGACCACCGCACGGCAACGGATGCGGATCTCGCCGGTCTCGCCGATTGCCAGTTCCTGCCCCTGCTCGTCGGCAATGAACACTTCGACCCCTGGCGTGACCCGCCCGGTCGATCCCAGTCGCGCGACTGCGGCATCGCTGTCGATGCGGTGATCTGCCTTGCCCAGCAGGCTGACGATCATCCCGGTCTCGGTAGCGGCGTATGACTGCACGAAGATCGGTCCGAAGCATTCGAGCAGGTCCTTGAGCCTGGCCGGGCTCATGGGTGCAGCACCGTAAAGCAGCGTGCGCAGCGAAGTGAGGTTGCGCGGGGTCGCCCGCTGAAGTTCAAGCAGCCGATAAAGCGCGGTCGGAACCAGGAACGAATGGGTGATCCGTTCGCGCTCGGCGACGTCGATCCAGGCCTCGAGATCCAGCGCATTCATCGTTACGCTGGTCCCGCCCGAAAACAGAGTCGGATAGAACAGCATCGCTGCCCCGTGCGATAGCGGAGCGACATGCAGGGCGCGGGTCTGGGCGTCCCAGCCAAGCTCGGAATGAATAAAGAAGCTGTCTCGGCACGCCATGATGTTGTCGGGCGTGTACATCGCGCACTTGCCGTTGCCGGTCGTGCCCCCGGTGAAGCGCATCATCGCGGTGTGGCCGGTCTGGTCCAGCGCCACATCGTTGTCGCGATCCGAGGCCCGGTCGATCAGATCGGGCAAGGCCAGGACATCGGCCGGGAGATCAACTTCCTTGTCCACGACCACCACCTGACAACCCGTTTCGCGCAGCATTGGCAGATGGGTGCCCAGCAAGCGGTTCTCCAGGACAACCAGCTTCGGTTTCACGAATTCGACCTGTCGGCGATGCTCCTCCAGTGAATCCCGCATGTTGGTCAGCACCGCGGTGCCTTCCTGCTTGAGGAACATCGGCATATGCAGCAGCGACAGGTTGTCGTTCTCAAGGATGAGCAGGAACCGGTCGCCCGGACCGACCCCGAGTTCGTCGCGGATCGCGTTGGCGATGCGATTGGTCAGCAGATGGTATTCGCGGTAGCTGAACCGCCGCCCGCGCTCGACGTTGGCCAAAGCCTCGGCATCGCCAAAGCGCCGGACCAGGCCGCGCATCACCCGGCAGAAGTTGAGCTTCATCGCTCAGCGCGCCCGCAGGCGCGACGCGGCGTCAAGCCGGATCGTCTCACCGTTCAGATAGGCGTTCTCGATAATGAAGGCGCAGCAGTGCGCGAACTCGACCGGGTCGCCCAGCCGGTTGGGGGCTTCGGTCATGGCCTTCAGCGATGCCAGAACCTCGGGCGCGACCTGAGCCGCCATCGGCGTCAGGAACAGCCCTGGGGCGATCGCGTTGACGCGGATCCCGCGCGCGCCCAGCTCGCGGGCGGCCGGCATGTTCAGCCCGATCACCCCCGCCTTGGTCGCCGAATAGGCGCATTGGCCGATCTGCCCTTCGAACGCCGCGCCCGACGAGATGTTGATAACGACCCCGCGCTCCTCCCCATTTTCGGGCTCGTTGCGCGCCATCGCCTCGGCGCACTGGCTCATCACATTGAACACACCGACCAGGTTGACCATCGCCATCTGTGCAAAGCGGGCGAGCGGCGTCGCCTTGCCTTCCTTGTCGAGCACCTTGCTGGGACCAAGGATGGCCGCACAGTTGATGCAGGCATGGACCGCGCCAAAGCGCTCCACCACGGCCTCCACCGCCGCACGGACCGAACTGTCGCTGGTAACATCGGTCGCCACGAACATCGCCTGTTCGCCCAGTTCCGCTTCGGCGGCCAGGCCCGCCTCCGCGTTGACATCGAACAGGGCAACCCGTGCGCCCTTTTCCGCGATCAGGTAGCGCGCGGCGGCCAGACCCAGTCCGGATGCGCCGCCAGTGATGACCACGACCTTTTCGGCAATCTGCATGTTGTTTCTCCTTGCGCGTTCAGAACGCCGCCACGCCGGTCAGCGCGCGGGCAATGATCAGTTGCTGAATCTGGCTGGTCCCTTCGGGGATCGGGCAGACGATCGCCTCGCGCGCCAGCTTTTCGACCAGAAAGTCGCGGGTGACGCCGTTGCCGCCGTGGATCTGCACCGCCTGGCGGGCGACGCTCACCGCAGCCTCGCAGGCGAAATACTTGGCCATCGCCGCTTCCATTTCCGCCCCGCGGCCCGCGTCGAACAACTGGCCGGCCCGGTGAACCAGCAAACGCGCGGCATCGACCTGCGTAGCCATGTCGGCCAGCATCGCGGCAATCAGCTGATGCCCGGCGATCGCCTTGCCGTGCTGGCGGCGCACCCCGGCATAGGTCACCGCTTCCTCGAGCGCACGGCGGGCCAGGCCGACCGACTGCATTGCAACAAAGGCGCGCGACTTTTCGAAATGTGCCAGCGTGCGCTTCAGCGCACCGCCTTCCTCGCCGATCGTGTTCGCCACCGGCACCCGCACCTCGTCCAGAAAGATCTGCGCGGTGGACTGGCTGTTGAAGGCGATCTTGTCGATTTCCCGGACATCATAGCCATGCTCATGGCGGTCGATCAGGATCTGGGTCAGGCCGCCGCGCGGATCCTCGCCGGTGCGGCACAGGCAAATCAGGAAGTCGGAATAGCCGCCATTGCTGATCCAGGTCTTTTCGCCGCTGATCACCCAGTGATCCCCGTCACGGCGCGCGCGGGTGCGGACTTCCAACACGTTGGAGCCTGCACCAGGCTCGGAAATGCCCATCGACACAAATGAGGTCCCGGCAATCAGCCCCGGGAGATAGCGCTCGCGCAGCGCTGACGAGGCAACCTGTTCCAGCAGATAGGCCCCGAAGGAGTTGATCAGCACCGGCACCGACAAGTCGACCGAACAGGCCGCGACTTCCTCGAACAACATCAATGAGGTCAGCCAGTCGAGCCCCAGACCGCCCGCCGCGGGAGACACCGCACCCGAAACCAGGCCGAACTCCGCCAGCCGCCGCATCACCGGCACCAGCACCTCGCGCGGCATGAAGCGGTCGCGGTAGGCCTTGCCGAACAGCGGATCGGCCTCCGCAGCGAGGTATCGCCGCAGGCCTTCCACCGCCATCGCCTGTTCGCCGGAAAGCAACACCTGGCCCATCGGCTTCAGTTCCGGGCGAACAGGTTGACGGCAACCACGGCTTCTTCGATCCCCAGCAGGCCGCCGCCGTTTTCTTGCGCCGCGATCCGCGCGCCCTCCACCTGACGCGCCCCGGCTTCACCGCGCAGCTGGGTGACCAGTTCGTGGATCTGCCCAAGGCCGGTCGCGGCGATCGGGTGTCCTTTCGATTCAAGACCGCCCGATGGGTTGACCGGGATCCGCCCGCCCAGCGTGAAGTCGCCGCGCTCCGCCGCAGGACCAGCCAGGCCGAACGGCACCAGGCCGAGTGCCTCGACATTGAGCAGTTCGCCCATCGCGGTCGCATCGTGGACCTCGGCCAGGTCGATCGCGCCCGGCCCCAGACCGGCGCGGTCATAGGCGCGCATGGCGGCGCGATAGCCGATCCCCTGTTCACGGTCTTCGGGGGCATGTTCGATGCCGGTCAGGATCACGCTGGAAAGCACCTTCACGGCGCGCCCGGCGTTGCCCATGCGGCGCAGTCCGGCCGGGCTGCACAATACTGCTGCTGCCGCGCCGTCGCTGATCGGAGAGCACATGGGCAAGGTCAGCGGCCAGGTAATCGGCGGCGCGGCCATGACCTGCTCGATGCTCAGCGCATCGCGGAACTGCGCAAGCGGGTTGTGGACCGAATGCTGGTGGTTCTTGGCCGCAACCGCCGCGATCTGGCGCTGGGTGGTGCCGTAACGGCGCATGTGCTGGCGGCAGAAGGCCGCATAGACGTCCATGAACACGCTATAGGGCTTGTCGGAAGTGGTTCCCGGCGGTGGTTCGATTCCGGCCCCAAGGGCGAGCAAGGTCGCCTTGTTGGCCTCGACCGTCTCGACATCCCAGCCGCTGTCGAACACCGCGAACATTCGCGCCTTGTCGGCGATGTTCATCTTTTCGGCGCCCAGCGCCAGGACGACGTCGGCCTCACCGGCCTTGATCGCCTGGACCGCAAGGTTGAACGCCGAGGAGCCGGAAGCGCAGGCGTTTTCGACGCTGAACACCGGCACGCCGCTCAATCCCGCGCGGCGCGCGGCGATCGGCCCGGGGATCGAGTGCTGCCCCTGCAAGGCACCATTGGTGGCAGACGCGAAATAGACCGCTTCGACCGCCGCACCTTCCGCTCCGGCATCCTGCAACGCAAGCGCCGCCGCCGCGCCCGACAGGTCGTGGATGGACTTGTCGAGGTGGCGACCAAACGGAGTCATTCCGACCCCCGCAACGTAGACCTGGGTCATCGGATGCCTCCTTACCGGCCCGAGAAGCGCGGCGCGCGCTTCTCGGCGAAGGCGGCGATGCCTTCCGCCAGGTCGGCCGAACGCTGGTGCTGGCGCAGCATGACCTGTTCGTGCAAGAGCGCGTCGGCGCGCGACTTGTCGGCACTGCTCCGCGCCACTTCCTTCATCCGGCGCAGCGCGATCGGGCTCTTGAGCGCGATCGCCTGGGCGAGCTTGAGCGAAGCATCGCCCAGCTCCGCATCAGGGTGGACTTCGCTCACCAGCCCAAGCGCCTTGAACTCCGCCGCGGGCAGGGTCTTGCCGGTCAGCAACAGGTACATGGCGGCATTGAGCGGCACCACGCGCGGCAGCACAGCCGCACCCCCGCCTCCGGGGAAAACGCCAAAGTTGGCGTGGCCATCTCCGATCTGCGCGCTTTCAGCCGCGATCAGGATGTCGGCGCACATGGCCAGTTCCAGCCCGCCTGCCATGGTCACGCCATTGAGCGCTGCAATCACCGGCTTGGGAAAGGCGGCCAGCAGTTCAAGGACCGCGCGGGCCCGGTCCAGGAAATCGGGTTCTCCCGGCACTGGCTGGCCGGCCAGCGCCTGCTTGAGGTCTGCCCCGGCGCAGAATGCCGCTCCCGCACCGGTCAGGATCAGCACCCGGCACGCGTCATCGGCGGCAAGGCGCGGCAATTCGGCCTTGAAGCAATCGAACATTGCCAGATTGAGCGCGTTCATCGCCTGCGGGCGGTTCATCACCAGCCGGGTGACAGGGCCATGGGTTTCGACAAGCAGGGCCGGTTCGGTCATTGCGGTTCGTGTCCTTGCAGCAATCTGATGATCTCGGAGGTGTCGCGCAGGTCGGCGTGGCCCCCGACACTGCCAAGCGAGGCGTTGTGCTCGGCGTCCGTCATGGCTGCCGTGGCATCGGTGACAAAGAACACCCTGAAATCCATCTGACAGGCATCGCGCGCGGTGTTCTCGCAGCAGTAATTGGTGATCGCCCCGACAATGATGAGCGTGTCGATTCCTCCGGCACGGAGCCGATCGGTAAGGTCGCAGGACTGGGGCAACATCGCGCTGCTGCGATACTTGTCGATGACCAGATCCCCTTGCTGGCGATCAAGCAATGCGGAAAGCGCGTGTCCGGGCCGGCCTTCGCGCAGCAAATCAGCCAACGGCGCATAGGCGGCGGAGCGATCGAACCAGTCGGGCCGGGCATAAGGCGGGTGATCGGAAGTACTCGCCCGGGTAAACACGACAAGGGCACCGGCCGCGCGCGCCGCGGCAATGATCGCGTTGACATTGGGCAGGATATCGCGGGCATTCTGGCTCGCGAAGGGCTGGCCTTCGTCAACAAAGGCGACTTGGAGATCGATCACCAGCAGCGCGGTCCTCGCTGGCTCAAGGCTCGCGAACCGGAAGCAGGGCCGGGTTCCGTCGATCAGATGGGGCGGCAGTTCAAGCTTGTGCACCGATCTTCAATCCTGCGGCTGAAGCTGATCCATGCTAGCCACACCCCTATTGTCCGCGCCTGTCCGCAGCGCGCTATCGCCGGTCATTTGCGTTTGATTGCAGCGGGGCTAAGTTCCGAAGCGCCATGCCGGATTTCAATTCGATGCCATCGGTCATAGCCGGGTACACCGGGGCAATCGGGCGCGCGCTCGAAGCCGCCGGCGTGGCGAGCGCCGAGGTATTTGCCGAGGCCGGAATCGAACCACCGGGACGGAACGAT
Organism: Sphingomonadales bacterium; assembly: GCA_017302615.1. Taxonomy (GTDB): domain Bacteria; phylum Pseudomonadota; class Alphaproteobacteria; order Sphingomonadales; family Sphingomonadaceae; genus Novosphingobium. Next base: position 53,345 of record JAFLDB010000009.1, on the reverse strand, counting down.
CCGCTGGAAAGGTTGACGACCGAGCAGGTCACCCGGCTGTTCCAGCTTTGCGTCGAGCGGACCGGCAATCCCTACTTCGGGCTGAGCGTAGCGCGGTACATCCATGCCTCGAACATCCACGCGCTGGGCTATGCGCTGATGGCAAGCCGGACCCTGTGGGAATTCTGCCTGCGACTGGAGCGCTATTTCGCGATCGTGTCGCAGGGGGCGGTGCTGCGCCTGGAACGCAACGCCGAACACGTCGTGCTGCATTTCGAGCGCCGGGCCGCCGTCTGCGGAGAGACCGAAGACGCTTTCCTGGCCTTCATGTTGCGGTTCATGCGTCTGCTGCTGGGCGCTCCGCTGATCCCCACCCGGGTCTGCCTGATGCGCGCCTGCCCCGGTCCCGGTCCAGAACCGTATTACGAAGCATTCGGCACCATGACGGAATTTGCATGCGCGCAGAACCTGATCGAACTCGATGCAACGATCATTGACCAGCCGCTCGCCGGTTCGTGTCCCGATCTTGCCCAGTTCAACGACCGGATCGCCAGCGAGTGCCTGGCAAAGCTGAACCGCAGCGACATTGTCGCTCGCGTCCGTGCCGAGATCGTCGAAAGGCTCAGCAGCGGCAATTGCACCCGGGCCATCGTCGCGCGCGAACTTGGCCTCAGCCAGAGCGCTTTGCAGGCGCGCTTGGCCGAGCGGGGAACAGGCTTCCATGAGCTGCTTGACGAAACCCGCTGCGAGCTGGCGCTGGGCTATCTCCAGCAGGTCGAACTCTCGATCACGGAGATCGCGTTCCTGCTCGGCTTCACCGACGCGAGCAATTTTACCAGAGCCTTCAAGCGCTGGAAGGGGAAGGCCCCCAGTGCCTATCGCCGTTGATCAGGCGGCAAGATCCCAGACCGCCGCAAGGCATTGAACGAATGACCGGAATCGAGGGCAGTATGCGACCCTCATGGGTCCGCATGTCAGCGTGGACCGCCCCGGCGATGATTGCGGATCTGGCGAGGGCATTCGCCATGGGTCCGCCTCAGGAAGCGCGACAAGGCGCTTGTCTCGGAGAACCGCAGGATCTCGGCGATCTCCCCGACAGTGAGCGACGACTCGCCCAGATAGAGTAGCGCAAGGTTGCCGCGAACTCTTGCGAGCAGGTCCTCGAAGCTGGTGCCGTGGCTGGCCAGCCGACGTTGCAGGGTGCGGCGGGATTTGCGCATCAGCCGTGCGGCAATCGCCAGGTCGATCGGCGCGAAAGGCAGCATCGTGCGGATCAGCGCTTCAGTCTGCAGCACCTCCAGACCCTGGATGGTCCTGGCCGCCGAGCCATACTGCGCCGCCAGTTGGCCGTGTATCTCAGGATCGGCACCGGCCACCTGCCGCGCCAGCAGATCCGCATCCAGCAAGAGCGCATTGCGGTCAGCGTTGAAAATGATCCGGTCACCCAGAAGGCGGTCATGCAAGCCACGATCAGCAGGTGCCGAATGGCGCATGGTGACAAGGTCCGGCTTCCAGGCTGGATCGTGACGGCGCATTTCTCGCGCCACGACGGAAAATCCCAGTTCAATCACCTGGCGTTGCTGGCTGCCGACCTCCGCGCTGAGCTCATAGTTCAGCAACAAGCCGCCTTCGATTGGTTCCAGCCCAACGATCGTGCCCTGGGTGTGCAACGGGAAGAAATCGGCAAGATCGAGGATCATGTCGCGAACCGTCGCCGCGCTTCCCAGCAGCGGTGCCATCGGCCCAAACAACGACAGCGTCTGACGCGGGCCAAGCTTCAATCCGAAAGCCGGCTCGCCGAGCCTGGCCGCGGCAAGCTCCATGAATACCACGAAGCGGTCAACCCGCATGGGCAAGTCGGGATTGGCCATCGGCGCAGCCGGAACGCCTGCCTCGCGGGCCAGCGCGCGATAATCGCCGCCCAGTTCGGCCACCAGTTCCGGCGCGCCCTCCATCACCCCGCTGCGCACCCATTTCACCATCGGTCCAGCAAAGCATTTTGGCGCACAAAGTCAACTTTCCGGATTCGGTTGCCGCTATTGGCAAGTCAGATGGCAGAATGGAGGGGATGCCTGTGCCAACCGAAAATCGTCCGGGCTCGGCCCGGCTCAATGCCGTGCTGATGGTGGTCCTGGCGCTGCTGGTCGGATACTTCGGACTCAGCGCCAATGGATATCTGGTGCCCGCCGCAATAGCCCTGATCCTGGCCGCACTGCTCTGGCTCGGCAGGGCCGGACGCCTTTTCAAGGCGGCGGTGCTGGTCAACCTGCTGAGCGGCACCTTGCTGGTGCTGGTGCTGGCGTTCGGGGACTTCCTCGGCGACAGCAAACTCGACGTCTCGGGCGTATCCCTGCTCGTCAACCTGCTGAGTGGCGGACCGGCCGTGGTGCTGCTGGCTCCTGCACTGCTGCTGGGGCTTCGGCCCGGCAAGCCGCTCCACGCCTGGTTCAACCGTGCTGCCGGCGCGGCCTGAAGGAGCTCCCGCGATGAAGAAAACCGCCACCACGATCGCCGCGATCGCCGCAATGCTCCAGCCGGTCGTGGCGCAGGCCGCCTCGTTCTCGGGCCGGGTGACCCTGCCCGATGGCCGTCCCGCATTCGGCGCCATGGTAACCGTGTTCGATGCCGATGGCGAGCGTCGCCAGACCGTCTACGCCGCCGCCGATGGATCCTATGCAATCCGCACGCCCTATGCGGGCAAGCTCAAGGTCCGGGTCCGGCTTTCCGGTTTCAAGGATGGTACCGCCGAACAACTGGTGACAGCGACCGGTTCGGCGCGGCTTAACCTGACGCTTGGAACCTTCGCCAACCTGGGCGAGATGAACGAGACATTGTCGGCCTCGGCCTTCAATGCCCGTCTGCCCTGGCCGAACATCAAACGCGATCGTCCGGCCTTTGTCAGCCAGTGCAATTATTGCCACCAGATGGGCAACAGCTGGACCCGCATCCCGCGCGATCACGAGCAGTGGATCGCCGAGGTCGAGAAAATGGAGAACATGCTGGCGATGCAAAGCCGGGCCGAAGGACGGGTGATCGCGGAAACCCTGTGGAAGCGCTTCGACGGCAAGCCGTTCGATGCCAGCCAGAACTATGGCGCCAGTTCCGAACTGTCGCGCGCCAAGGTTCGCGAATGGCTGGTCGGCGATGGCTACACCTTCATTCACGATGCCGATGTTGCCAAGGACGGACTGCTATACGGCACGGACGAGGGGCACGACATCCTCTGGGTGCTGAACCGGGAAACCGGCAAGATCGAACAGTACAAGCTGCCCGATATCGATCTTCCGCGCGGCGGCATATTCTCCGGCATGAAGCTGCCGATCGGCCAGTTCACCGGCAAGCACGGGCCGCATTCGCTGGCCCAGACCAGCGATGGGCGGATCTGGATCACCAACGCCCTGTCGAGCACCCTGATGAGCTTCGACCCAAGGACCAAGGCTTTCAAGACCTACCCGGTCGGGCATGATGCGCTCTATCCGCACACCATCCGTGTCGACAAGAACGACGTGGTCTGGTTCACCATTGTCGCGTCCAACCAGATCGGGCGGTTCGACCCGAAGACCGAGGAAATGACGGTCACCCGGCTACCATCGAACGGGGCGCTGCGCTGGCTTACCGACCAGCTGTTCCCCACCCTGATGCGGATCGGCAGCTGGTTTCCGGACCAGGCCTTGCACCTCAACCTTTCCACCCACCGATTCTTCGGTGAGCAGATCCTGGCCTTCCCCTATGGGATCGACGTCAATCCGGTCGACGGATCGATCTGGTACGCGAAACTCTATGCCAGCAAGATCGGACGGATCGACCCGCAGACCATGGAAGTGAAGGAGTGGGACACCCCGCTGATCGGTCCCCGCCGGCCGCGCTTCGATGCCAATGGGATCTTCTGGATCCCGGCCTTCGATGAAGGGGCGCTGATGCGCTTCGATCCGGCGACGGAGAAGTTCGAGACCTTTCGCATCCCGACCGTCGGCAAGGACGAATACGAGACGCCCTATGCGCTCAACGTCGACAAGCGCACGGGTCAGGTGTGGATGGCGGCGAACAACTCTGATCGCATCATCCGCTTCGATCCTGCGACCAAGACCTTCTTCAGCTATCCCAGCCCGACCCGCGTGACGGTGCTGCGTGACTTCTCGTTCACCGAAGATGGCCAGGTCTGTTCGTCCAGCTCGAACATGCCGGCTGCGGCGATCGAGGATGGTCGGCCCAGTTTCATCTGCATCGAGCCTGAAGGCGGCGCGGCCGACCGGACGGCATTGGGCTCCTGAGGAGAGGAGGCTTGCAGCACCGGCTCCGGATCGATGGTCTGTCGTTCAACGTCCTCGACGAGGGCGCTGGCGAGCCGGTGCTGCTCGTCCACGGGTTCCCCGATGATCACACTGTCTGGCGCCACCAGGTAGCGGCGCTGGTCGCCGCCGGGTACCGGGTGATCGCTCCCGACAATCGGGGGTGCGGCGAGACCGACATGGCGGCGCGGACGCGTGACTATCTCTTGCCCAGGCTGGTCGCTGATCTGGTCGGCGTGCTCGATGCCCTGGGGATCGCGCGGGTCAAGCTGGTCGGGCACGATTGGGGGGCCGTGATCGCCTGGGCTTTCGCAGCCCGGCACCCCGAGCGGGTCGAGCGTTACGCCGCGCTCTCGGTCGGCCATGCTGCGGCCTATGCCGCGGGGCCGCTCGAACAGAAGCTCAAGGGCTGGTATGTGTTGATGTTCCAGCTGCGCGGCTTTGCCGAATGGCTGATCAAGGCCCGCGACTGGAGCTTCTTCCGCCGCTTTACCGACGATCATGCCGAATTCCCCGGCTGGGTCGCCAAGCTGGGCCGCAAAGGTCGGCTGACGGCCGGCATCAACTATTACCGCGCCAATATCGGCATCCTGCTGCGGCCGGCGCGGACAAAAGTCACCGTGCCGGTGCTGGGCATCTACAGCGATGGCGACCGTTACCTGGCCGAGGCGCAGATGCGCGACAGTGCGGCCTATGTCGACGCGCCGTTCCGATTCGAACGGATCAAGGGCGCCGGGCACTGGCTGCAGATCGATGCCCCGGACCAGGTGAATGCCCTGCTGCTCGACTTCCTCGGGAAGGATCCTGACCAATGAGCACACCTTTGTCCCTCGGCCTGCTGGCGATTGTCCTGGCCCTGTTCGTGCTGTGGGTCTGGCGCAAGCAAGAGCCGCGCCGGCCGCTGACCGTTGCGGAGATCGACCGGTACTGCGAGACAATCCATGCCAGCTTTCCGGTGCCAGACCATCAGGATCGTGCGGCATGGGTCGCGCGGGTGCGCCGCTTTGCCGAGAATGACGACGGGCGCGACATCTACATGCTCAACCTGCTGCGCTATAACGAAACGATGGCGAAGGGACCCGCCCCGGCCGGCTCCTTCGCCGGAACCCCGCATGAAGCCAACGAGATCTATGAGGCCAATGCCAAGCCGATCCTGATCAAGAGCGGCGCTTTTCCGATCTTCGCGGGCAAGGTGGAGGATGCGAACGCGGTCGGTGGCCCCGATCCGGCCGAAGATCGCTGGACCCGGATCCTGGTGGTTCATTACCCCAGCCGCCGCCACTTCCTCGATCTGCTGACCGATCCGCAATACCTGACCAGGGCGGACTTCAAGAGCTATGCGATGCACATGGCGCTGGTGCCGGTGAAACGCGAGATGGTGATCCCGGACTTCCGTCAACTGGCGGTCATCGCAGCCGTGATTGTCTTCCTGGCTGCCGGCTGGATCCTGACTTTAACCGGAGGTGCGTGATGAAAGCAGTTGTCTGCCAGAATGGAGAGCTTCGCGTCGAAGACCTGCCCGATCCGGTGCCGCAGCGGGGCCACGCCCTGCTGAAAGTGCTGCGCTGCGGGATCTGCGGGTCGGACCTGCACATGCGGCATCACTGCGACGAGCTGAAGGCGGTCAACGACCGGGTCGGCTATCCGGCGCTCCCCTCGGCTGCCGATGCATTCGTGTTCGGACATGAGATCTGCGCCGAAGTGCTCGACTATGGCCCGGGTTCAAAGCGCAAGCTCAAGCCCGGCACCCGCGTGGTCTCTCCGCCGATTGTCCGCTGGGGCAGCGAAATCGACATGGCCGGGCTCTCGGCGCGGTCCAATGGTGGTTATGCGGAACAAATGCTGCTGGATGAACTGGTGCTGATGCCGGTGCCCAATGGCCTGTCCAGCGACATGGCGGCGCTGTCCGAACCCATGGCGGTCGCCTGGCACGCGGTCCGGCGCAGCGAAGTGAAGAAGAAGGACGTGGCGGTCGTGATCGGCTGCGGCCCGGTCGGCCTTGGCGTGATCGCTATCCTGAAGGCCCGCGGGGTCGGCACGGTGATCGCCAGCGACTTCTCGCCCGGACGGCGCGCCCTGGCCAAGGCCTGCGGCGCCGACCTGGTGATCGATCCGCGCGAAAGCTCTCCTTACCAGAGCTGGGAGGAGTACGGCTGGGTGACGACCTTCGGCGGCCTGCTCGGGATGGCTGTCGAAACCCGTGAGGCTCTCGAAAAGGTGCCCGTTCCCTGGTGGACCGCCTGGCGCATGGCCGAAGCACTCGGCGTCGGGCCGAAGCGTCCGGTGATCTTCGAATGTGTCGGGGTGCCCGGCGTATTGAACCAGATCGTCACTGGCGCCCCCCTGTTCTCGCGGGTGGTGGTGGTCGGCGTCTGCATGCAGCACGATACGATCGAGCCTGCCATCGCCATTCAGAAGGAAGTGGAGCTCCGGTTTGTCTTCGGCCACTCGCCGCTTGAGTACCGCGATGCCCTGTACATGATCGCCGATGGCAAGGTCCGCTGCGAACCAATGATTACCGGTGTTGTTGGCCTGGATGGGGTCGAGGGCGCCTTTGCCGCGCTCGGGGATCCCGAAAAGCATGCCAAGATCCTCGTGGACCCGGCAAAGGGAATTTGAGGGGGTTTGTCAGGTTACCCCACCAAAGCTGCAGTGTGTCGCTGCGTGGTCACTCAAGCGATTTCAGCAGACGCGGCGCTCCACTGCGCCATGGCGGCGGATCGATAATGGCGCAGGGCCTTCCGGCAGACGAGGTGCCGTTGGACGGTCGCGGAGTGGGTTGAGACGAAACGCTGGGCCTGGCCTTGGGACTTGAAGCCTTGCATCATTCGCTCTCGTCGCCTGACCGAAAGATGGTAATCGATCGGTGACGATTTGCTCAGGTGGTGCCCCTTGGTTCTTGGGCAGCTTTCGGGGCGGGAACGGAGGCTCGCCGCGATGTGGCGACTCGAATTGCCATCCAGCTTACGTCTTCACGCCGCTCCAGATCTGGCCTTCGGCTTCCGTATCCAGGTCGGCAGCGCCTCGAACGCCCAGGATTCTGCGCGCTTCGTCCAGCGGGGTGTGCCAATAATCCTCCATCTTCGCCATCCAGAACGGCTCCGAATTGCGTCCGATCGCGATGCCTTGCTCGATGCACTTGAGTGCCGCGCCCCAGGTTTCAGGATAGTGCAACACGGTGCGCAGCAGATAACGTGTGGTACCCAGGATACCCATCACGTTCATTTCGCCGGCCAGTTCCTTGTTCTGGATATGCTGGTCGATCGTCGCAAGACGGAACCAGTATGGCAGCAACTCTCCGATATAGTTGAAGCCCCCACCTGTCAGGATATGCTCGTAGTCGTGCGTTTGGCCGGCTCGCAGCGAATAATACTGCCATTGGGTTTGCGGCTTGAAGTTGGGAACGATCTGAACATCGTAGCCGCCTTGCGTGGCAGCTCGATAGTAGATGCCCCCGACCGTACCGGGCGCACAGTCCTTCAGGTCCTCGATCGTGTAGTCCGAACAGAACCACGCGTTGAACCAGTTATCCAACGCCTGATTGGTTTTCCGCTCTTCACGAAAGAGGTCCTCCAGCCGATCAAAGTCGCGCAGGTCCTGCAGGATCTGGATCAGTTCATACATTTCCGCGGCCGGCGGGTAATCGGCGCCGTTCTTCTTCAGCGCGATCTTCGCAACCCACTCGCGCAGCCTTGGCTCGTTCAAATATTTCGATGACGAGATCAGTATGGATGAATCCGTGCCAAGCAGCTCCACGCCGCGCGCCAGATAGGGGGTTTCACCAGCGTTGGAACTCATCTTGTCCTGCTCCCGTTCTCAAGATCTGCCGACATTGAACCGTTCCTGGTCACCAAGGCCGGCGCGAAGGGCCGCGGCCGCTGCCGAGACCGCTTCATTGGCCAAGGGCACCAGACCAACCAAGCTTGCGAAACCATGGATGGCACCGGGATAGGACTGCAGGGCGGTCTGCACTCCGGCGGCCTGCAACTTTTCCGCGTATGCCACGGCTTCATCATGAAGCGGGTCATTGCCCGCAACGATGATCGTGGCCGCTGGCGTATCCGGAGAAATCGGCCCTGCCATTGGCGAGGCGCGGCGATCGTTCGCCAGGGCTCTGCCGTTGCGGTCTGGCGCATACTGATCCCAATACCACCGCATCTGCTCCGAGCTCAGGAAGCCGGGGAACTGGGTACCGAAGGATGGTGCCGAGCAGCTTGCATCCAAGGCCGGATAGATCAGCAGTTGATGGCGGATCGCGGGATCACCCGCCAGGGATTGCGCCGCGGCGGCGGCCAGGTTGCCGCCCGCACTGTCTCCAACCAGGGCAACCCTGCCTGCGTCGATGTCCAGGCCCGCTGCCATGCCCCTGGCCCAGTGGATTGCCGCCAGCGCGTCCTCGTAGGCGGCAGGGAAGGGATGTTCTGGTGCAAGCCGGTAAGCCACGGACAATACCGCGCAGCCCGCTTCCTTCGCCAGGGCGGCGGCAAGACGGTCATGCGTTTCCAGCGTGCCGTGGACCCACCCTCCCCGTGGAAGAACATCGCGAGCGGCAGGATCACCCCCGGCTGCGGATGGTAGAGCCGCGCCGGAAGCTTGCGGCCCTCGCTGTCAATGGTGAGATCGCGGCGTTCCGCGATTTCAACATCCGGTCCAGAAATGGGCACATCCAGAAAGGCGCGCAAGGCCCCTGCTTCCAAAGGGTCCGGAAGCGCGAAACCGGCTTGCACCATCGCATCGAGCACAGCCTGCAAATGTGGGTCGATCATCGCGCCCTCCCGGTCATTCAGCTTCTCAGGAAGCCAGAGAACTCGTTCTGAACTGCGCTCTGGCAAAGTTCGCGATAGCGCGGGAAGCCACCGACGTAGATCATGAAGCCGCCCTTCTTCCCGTCAATGTTCTTGCCGTTGTACCAGGAGTCAGCGAGGCGGTAGACCGTGTGGGATGCGGCGGCATCGACTTCCGCGGCCCAGGATCGTTCGGCTTCCAATGTGGCATCGATCCGCGAGAAACCTCCCGTTTCCAGGCTGTCGATCACCCCGGCAATGAAATCGACCTGCCACTCACCCGCCGTGATCATCTGGGCCAGGGCGGCAGGCGTCAGCGGGCCGTGAACCATGAACAGGTTCGGAAAGCCGGCCACCATGAAACCAAGATAACTGGTTGGTCCGTCGCGCCACTTCTCGCTGAGCTTCAGTCCGTCCACGCCCGTGATATCGATCCGGGTCAAAGCTCCGGTCACCGCGTCAAAGCCGGTTGCGGTGACGATTACGTCCAGATCGTAGGCGGCTTCACTCGTCTTCAAACCGCTGTGCGTAAACTCCAGGATTGGAGCCTTCTTCACATCGACCAGCGAAACGTTGTCGCGGTTGAACATCTCGTAATAGCCGTTGTCGATGCAAAGCCGCTTGGCACCGATCGGATAGTCCTTCGGGCACAGCTTCTCGGCGGTATCCGGGTCCTTGACGATCTCGCGAATTTTGCCACGAACGAACTCGCAGACCACTTCGTTGGCCGCGCGATCGGTCATGACATCGGTGAATGCGACCATCAGCTGGAAGGCGCTTTTCGAAGCCCAGCCGGCTTCAAGGATCTCACGCTGTTCGGCCGGCGTGTAGTCATGCGCAGACCTGGTCGGGTAGTCGATGATCGACACCCCGTAAGTGTCGAGCATCCGGGCGCGGCGGTCGGGATAGTTATCTTTCCAGTCGCGTTCGAGCGCAGCGTCCATTGGCCGGTTTCCCGAAGGCATGCTGTAAGCCGGAGTGCGCTGGAATACCGTAAGATGCTTGCACTGTTCTGCGAGGATCGGGGCGGCCTGGATCGCAGTTGAACCCGTGCCGATGATGCCCACCCGCTTGCCGGTCAGGTCCAAGGGCCGATCGGGCCACCTTGAGGTGTGATAGATTTCGCCCCGGAAGTTCTCGCGCCCCGGCCAATCCGGCGTGTTCGGAGCGGACAGGGCACCCGTCGCCGCAACCACATACTTGCAGACGATGTGATCGCCATTGGCCGAACGCACATGCCAACGGTTCGCGGCCTCATCAAAGGTCAGCGAGCTGACCTCGGTCGAGAGGCGGATGTCCTTCCGCAAGTCGAAGCGATCGGCGACATGGTTGGCATATCGCTCAAGATCCGGCTGTGCCGAGAAGATCTCCGGCCACTTCCATTCCTGCTGCAGGTCCTCGTCAAAGCCGTACGAGTATTCGACGCTCTTGATATCGACCCGCGCGCCCGGATAGCGGTTCCAGTACCAGGTGCCACCGACGCCATCACCTGCCTCCAGGCAGACGACCGAGTGTGTCTTGCGCAATTTGTGAATGGCATAGAGGCCAGAGAATCCGGCACCAATGATCACGACATCATAGATTTCAGGCTCACTTGCCATCATGCCGCCCCTTGCTTGTCAGTGGTTGCGCCAGTGGCGGCGGCGGTCGGTGCGACAAGGCCGAAGCTGGTTGGCGGACTGCGATCGATGATCATCCTGGTCCGGTCGCGTAGCGGCTCGTCGAGCATTTCGGGATGTGGAATGATCCAGTACTCTCCCCGTCCGATCGCTTCGAACACCAGCGCGGCAAGCTCATCCGGGCTCATGCCGTTTTCATCGCTCATCCCGCGCAGCATTTCCATGAAGCCCGCCGTTGGAGCGGGCGCCGGCTCATCCATGATTGCGCTTTTGACCGGACCGGGAGCGAGGAGCGAGACCTGGACCTTGCTGCCCGTCGCGGCCAATTCCGCGGCGAGCGCCTCGGAAATCGCCACAATCGCGAACTTGGTTGCCGAATAGGGGGCCATGAACGGAGAGGTCAGGAACCCGCCCAGCGATGACGTATTGACGATCCTCGCCGGCCGGTCTGCCGCAATAAGCCTCGGCACGAATGCGCGGATGACGTTGACGACCCCGCCGATGTTCACCGCAAGCGATCGCTGCCAGGTCGCTGCGTCGATTTCCCATGTCAGGCCGCTGGAAAGCACGCCAGCATTGTTGAAAACCAGATCGACCTGGCCGAATTGCCCAAAGGCTGCCTTGGCGAGAGATTCTACCGCCACTTCATCCCGCACATCGGTTGGCACGGCGAGGACTTCGGTGGGCAGGTCCTCGGCGAGCCGCTTCAGCGCCTCTTTGTTCCAGTCCGCCAGGACCAGCTTCATGCCGAGCGATGCCGCATGGCGGGCAAGGCCAGCGCCAATGCCGCTTGCCGCGCCGGTGATCACGCAAGTGTTCATGCAACTGCTCCCTTGCCGGTTGCCGCACTGGATTCGCCAAGCACGGCCGCGTCCTGCCGGATCTCGCGCCGGGCCATGGCCTCCCACAGGAAGGGGAAGCCCAGATCGTCGGACATTTGCGCAATCCTGAGCGTTTCAGGGTCGGTGATCGGGGTTCCGGCTCCAAGGGCCTCGACTTGCCAGGCAAGGCGGCAGCGATGCTCCAGCGTGATCGCCCGCAGGTGTGCCTGGCGAATGTCCTTGCCGACCAGGAAGACGCCGTGATTTTTCAGGATCGCCCACTTCGCCGTGCCCAGCGCGGCGGCGGCGGCTTCGGCTTCCGGCGCGCGATCAACCGTACCCGCGTACTCGTCGTAGAAGACAGGATCGCCTTCGACCTGCCCGGACGTCTGATCATAGACCGGCGGGACCCGGCCGGAAGCCGACCAGACCAGCCCCCAGCGCGGGTGGTTGTGCATCACCACAGTGATATCGTGCCGCTCCCGGTGCACCGCCAGGTGGAGCCCGATGGCCGGTGTGACATTCCAATCGCCTTCCACCACGGCGCCGGTGCCATCGATCCGGATGATGTCGGAAGCGGTCACCTCATCCCAGGCGAGCTCCCAGGGGTTGACCAGGAATGTCCCGTCAGGCTGCGCCAGCGTTACGTGGCCCGCGATGTGATCGTCGTAACCTTCGCGGTGAAGGGCACGGCAGAGCAGCGCAAGCTCCTGGTGCGGGGTCAGTTCCGGCAAGAGCGGATAGCGTCCCGGGTTGGGCGCGAGCTTTTCCAGAATGGGATTGGATCGATGAGGAGCGGCCATGGTTGGGTTCCTTGTCTGACCGGATCGGATCGGGCGGCTTGCCGGTTGCATCGGCCAGCCTATGCCTCTGCCGGAGCGGAAGATCCGGACCAGATCGCGCCCGGTATCCGGATCGGGAAACGCAGCAGCATCTGCGCCATGCCCTTGGCGGCCGGATCCAACCGGGTGCTGGCATTGATTCCGCCTTGCAGCGCGTCGTGGACCACGAAGTTGAGCGCGTGGAGCCCGGGCACCTCATGGCAATCGACCTGCGGAGCGCGGCCATCGTGTCCGAAATGGCGATACCATTCGCCAATGGCTTCGGGCGTCAGGCAGGCTTGCAGATAGGGTAGATATTCGGGCTTGCGGGCAATCACCGCGACATTGAACAGATGCCCTTTGTCACCGCTTCGCGCCCAGGCCAGATCGACCAGGCTAGCGGTTCGATCACTTTCGGTCAGCATTGGCCGCGAAAACTCCGCCGGCGCGGGCCTTTCGCCATTGATCGGCAAACCGGGATGTGCGGGGAGCTCCTGCGTCACTCCGTTGATGGTCATTGTCGGAACGGCAAGACGCTTGTCGACCAGGAACAGGAAGATTCCCGTCAAGGGCATGACGCTGGTCGCAAGATTGATCGACGTTCCCACCGCCATGCCGGAGATTCCGGCCCATTGCTCCCGGGCGAAGATCCCGGCGCCTTCCTGGTTTGGGTGATCGACTACCAGCTTGGAAATCACTTCCCGCGATCCGGCCGGATTGGCGTGCGCCCCAAAGCTCGCTTCGCCCCCGATCAGGACGGTATCGGTTCGGCTGAAGTCCGGAAGGTTTCGCGCCCGCAGCAAGGTTCGCGCCCGGCTGAACAACGCCTCGGCCTGGCGAGCCGCCTTCTCGGCCGCGTCTTCTCCGATGATCGGCTGATAGGCGACGGCGCGCCAACCGGCATCGAAGGTCACGCAGGCCTTGTAGGTGTCCGTTGCTGGCCGACCCCTTGCTCCGGACACCAGCACGCGGTTCGGCGCGACCTGCTTGAGCGTGATGTTGCTGAAATCGCAGCGGACGTCGGCAACAATGTAATCGGCCGGATCGCTCACCTCATAGAGGATCTGTTCCGCCACCGTTCCGATCGAGACGAGACCGCCGGTGCCGTCCGGCTTTGTGACAATGAAGGTTCCGTCCGCGCGGCACTCGCCAACCGGATATCCGATATTGGCCCAGTCGGGTACATCGCGCCAATCGGTGAAAGTTCCGCCGGTCACTTGCGCGCCGCATTCCAGCACGTGCCCGGCCAGTGTCCCCGCAGCCAGCAGGTCCCAGTCTTCCGCTTGCCAGCCAAATTCGTGGATCAGCGGACCCAGCACGACCGCACTGTCAACCACGCGCCCGGTAATCACGATGTCCGCGCCCGCACCGAGAGCGGCGGCGATGGGGAATGCCCCGAGATAGGCATTGGAACTCAATACGCCGTCCGGAAAGTCGGCACCTGTGAACATGTCACGGTGGCCTGCGGCTCGTAATTCCGCTTCGCGCCCCCTCAGGTCATCTCCCGCAACATAGGCTACGGTCAGCTCAAGCCCCTTTTCGGCGATCAGACCCTCAAGCGAGGCGGCCAGTCCTGCCGGGTTCACGCCGCCGGCATTGGCCACAACCTTGATGCCTTGCGCGGCAATTTCGGAAAGATGAGGGCCGACATGAACGGTCAGGAAGTCGGTTCCGTATCCCGCGGCCGGATCGGCGGCCTGCATCCGGCCGAAGATTCCCATCGATCCTTCCGCCAGGTAGTCGAAGATCAGGTAGTCGAGCTTCCCCTGTGCCAGCAGTTGCGGCACGGACAGGGCGGTATCGGAGAAGGACGCAGTCGCGCCGCCAATCCGCACCACTTTATCTGTTTCAAGCCCCTCGGCCATACCTGGCTCCTGACCTCTCCTGGAGCACCAGATATCAGGTTCATTTGCCTCAAACTGTCACTAGAGTTACAATTGTGAAATGAGGCAGGAGCAATACAATCTGGCGCTGGAGGTTCTGAGCACATCCGACTGGCTCAAGGATTATCCCGGGGCGCTGGTCCGGCAGCTTGTGGCAGAGGGCCGGCTGGTCCGCCTGAATGTCGGTGAATGGGCACAGGCGGAAGGAGACGATCGCAGCGGGCTGTTCGTTGTTATCGATGGCTCGCTCCATTCCTTCTGTGCCGCACCCGGGGGCCGGGCCGTGATGATCGGCGTCGTCGGGGCGGGCGCAGTGCTCGGTCACGCAACCCGTTACAGCGGTGGTCCGCGGCTGGTGACGGCGGTTTGCGTTGAACCGAGCCTGCTGCTGGAAGTTTCCGAGGCGTCGCTTGAGCGGGTTGCGATCCAGTTCCCCGAAGTCTGGCGGGCGATCGCCGGGTTTGCCTACGCCAACACCCGAAGATCCCTGCAAATGGCGGCAGAAGTCATTTCCCTGAAGCCTCGCCAGCGGATCGCCGCGCGATTGCTGGCCGCGATCGATGGAGGCAGCCTGGGTGGCACGCCAACGTTGCGGGTCAGTCAGGAACTACTGGGCGAAATGCTGGGGCTCACCCGCAAGACGGTCAATTCCCATCTTTCCCACTTCGAGAACCTTGACTTGATCCGCTCTGGATACGGGAAAATTAAAATACTCAATGCAGATGGATTGAGGGATATTGCCAATAGCTAGGCCTGAATGATTGCCAATTGAGATCATAGAATTCAGTCATATTTTCTCTTATGCACAAGTGGAATATTTCTTATAATCGTTCTCAGGACTGATCAATTTCGGCCTGTTCAGCCCGGTCCGGAGACCGAAAGATCCGGACTGGCATTGAGCACGGCCGGATCGAAGCCGGCAGTCTGCTTGTAGGAACGGGCAATGGCCTCGCGCTCGGCGATCGGCAGCAGATCTTCAAGCCGGCCCGCTGCCCCTTCCAGCCTTTCCGCGGCCAGATCCAGCACACGGTCGGGGCCTTGCTGGCGGTTCATCAGGACGATTCTGGCAGTCGCCTCGCGGCGGTCGGCTTCATAGCGGCAAAGGGCGTCCTCGACCGCTTCCGCCCGGGCCAGATGCCAAGCAAGAACCCGGGCATCGATGATGCCCTGGGTCGCGCCGTTCGAGCCGATCGGATACATCGGGTGCGCGGCATCGCCCATCAGGGTGACCCGTCCGAAGGTCCATTGCGGCAGGGGATCGCGGTCAACCATCGGGAATTCGTAAATCGGCCCGGATGCCGCAATGATCGCCGGCACATCGACACCGGCCCAGCGCCAGCCGGCAAAGCGTGGCATGAAATCCGCGCGTTCACCCGGGCGGTTCCAGTCCCGCGGCGGCGGTGCGCCGTCCTCGGTCACCTTGAGGTCGCAGATCCAGTTGAGCCGGTCGCGGCCGGTTTCCGGGTCCTTGCCGATCGGATAGGCAACGAACTTCTGGGACGAACGCCCGGCCCAGATCATCGCCTTCCCGCCCATCGGCGCCGTCACCGGCGAGGTGGAGCGCCACAAGGTGATGCCGTTCCAGCGCGGTGCGCCTTCATCGGGATAGAACTGGCGCCGCACTGCCGAATGGATGCCGTCTGCGCCAATCAGGATGTCGGCTTCAACCCCGGCGACCTTGCCGGAGGCCCGATCGACAAACCGGGCGTGGGCGCGCCCGGCGATGGTTTCGACAGCGGCCAGTTCCTGCCCCATCCGGATCGCTTCCTGGCCCAGCCGTTCGCGCACCTTGGCCAGCAGGAACATCTGCAACTGGCCGCGATGGATTGCGATCTGCGGCCAGTTATAGCCCGCCACCAGGCCGCGCGGCTCGTGCCAGACCAGTTCACCATTGGCTGTCAGGTAGTTGAGGTCTTCGATTGCGACACCCAGGCCGAGCAGTTCGTCCAGCAAGCCAAGCTCGGTCAGTTCCCGCACGGCATGGGGCAGCAGGTTCACGCCAACGCCCAGCGGCGCGGGCTTGCTGACGGCTTCATAGACGACGGGGCGGAAGCCCGCCGCATGCAGGCTGAGCGCGGCGGTCAGCCCGACGATGCCGCCGCCGGCAATCGCGATCTGGAGGGAACGGTCCATGTCAGGGCACCTCGTAAATGGTCAGCCGCACTGTGTCGGCCAGCCGCTCGCCATGCGAAATGGCAAGGATGCGGTTGAGCCGCCGGAGCGTGTCAGCCGCGGTCTGGAAGCGGATCGCGGTGCGGAAATAGTAGAGCGACGGATCGACGGCTTCGCCTGCGGCGAGGCGGGCAAGAATGTCCGGGGGAGCGGCCCGCAAGCCGCGCGATCGGATCTCGACCCGGCCTTCGGCCAGTTCGAGCACATACCGCGCGTCGATTTCGATCGTGCCGTCGGCTGCGATCCGCTGCCAGTCCGCCCCGCCCGGCAGCACTGTGCCGCTGAAGGCCCCGGTCACTTTGCCGCCGTTGATCGGAATGCAGCGACGCCCCTCGCCGACCTCGATCGGAGCGCCGACTGTCAGTTCGATCTGCATCAGGTGCGGGCCTGCGGGACTCATTTCCGTTCGACCGAGATCACCGCCATGGTCAGGCGCGAAATGCAGACCAGCCGGTCTTGCTCGTCAACAATGCGGATCGTCCAGATCTGGGTGGTTCGTCCCAGGGCTTCGGGCCGGGCCGTGCCGAATACGAAGCCGCTTTTCACCGGGCGGACGTGATTGGCGTTGATCTCCAGCCCGACTGCGATTTCCAGCGCCGGATCGAGCGTCAGGTTGGCGGCCAGCGAGCCCACCGACTCGGCCAGGGCGACCGAAGCACCGCCGTGCAGGCGCCCGTGCGGCTGAAGCGTGCGCTCATCAACCGGCATCCTTGAAGTCACGAAATCGGGGCCGATCTCGACCACGGAGATGCCCAGGTGCTGGACCAGTGATCTGCCCTCGCGCCGGTTGATTTCCTCCACGCCCAGATCGGCGCGCTTCCAGATCGGTACTGTGGTCATGCCTGAAGGCTCCAGCGTTCAGAAGAAGGACGTCCGCACTTCGCCCAGTCCGGAATCGAAGCGGGCGACAACTTCGTCCCCCGCTTTCACCGGCATGGCCCTTACGAACGATCCGGTCAGGATGGTCTGGCCGGGCTCGAAGGTAATGCCGAAGCCGCCCAGCTTGTTGGCCAGCCAGGCCACGGCGGTGACAGGATTGCCCAGCACGGCCGAGGCGAGGCCGGTCTGGGCCACTTCGCCGTTGATCACCATTTCACCCCGCAGGGTCCGCAGGTCGAGCTGGTCCAGCCGGCGGGGATTGCCTCCCAGCACGGCGGCACCGCAGGCGGCCAGGTCGGCGACGGTATCGACCACGGTCATCCCCGGACCGGGACCGACGCGAAAGTCGACGATCTCGATCGCGGGCAGGATGAAATCGGTCGCCCGGATCACGTCGACCGGCAGGACTCCGGGGCCGTGCAGCGGGTGCTTCATCACGAAGGCCACTTCGATCTCGATCATCGGGTGGAAGAAGCTGGTGCTGTCGATCGGTGTGTCTTCGGGCAGGAACAGGTCATCGGTCATCGCGCTGAAGTCCGGCTCGGTCGAACCCGACATCTCCTGCATCGCCTTGGAAGTCAGCCCGACCTTGTAACCCCTGACCCTGCGCCCAGCGGCCACCCGCCGGGCGATGAATTCCTGCTGGATCGCATAGGCATCGGCGATTTCGATGCCGGGATAGGTCTGGGTCAGCAGCGGCAGCGGCCGGCGGGTTTCATAAACACCATCGATCCCGGCCAGGATCTGCGCGCGGGTCTGGGCATCAAGCACTGGCGGTGCTCCTCTCGATTTCCGCGCGGGCAGCGGCCAGGCCCTGGGCTGCGGCCATGGCCAGGGCCTGGCTGTCGGTGATGACCGAAATCATCCGGAAGCCCTGGCTCGCCCGCAACGGGGCGAGGGCCTGGGTGGAGAGGACCGCCGTGGCAATGCCGCCGGCCCGGGCGGCGGCATTGACCCGGCCAATCGCGGCGTCGAAGGGCGGCTTGCCATCGTTGTCGCCAGGCGGAAGCCCCAGCGCCAGCGACAGATCGAACGGCCCGACGAACAGCGCGTCGACTCCTTCGACTGCCGCGATTTCCTCGACCGCTTCAAGCGCCGCGGCCGTTTCGATCATCGGGATCACGCAGACCCGCTCGTTGGCCGTGGCGACATAGCCCATCCCGTCGCGGGCGCCGACCCTGACCGGGCCGAGACTGCGGCGCCCGGCTGGCGGATAGCGGCAGGCCTGGACCAGCCTGCGGGCATCCTCGGCGCTGTCGATCATCGGCGCGACGATTGCCATTGCCCCGGCATCGAGCATCCGTCCGATAATGCCCGGTTCGTTCCACGGCACCCGGACCATCGGCACGGCCCCGGACAGGTCGATCGCGCGGATCATGTCGACCGCCGTCTCATAGTCCATGCAGCCGTGCTGCATGTCGACCAGTACCCAATCAAACCCGGAGCGAGAGATGATCTCGGCCGAGAGGGGGCTGGGAACCATCAGCCAGGCGCCCAGCGTGACTTCGCCATTGCGCCAGCGCTCCTTGATGTTCGCAGCCATCGCAGCACTCCCCCGTGGCGGCGGCGCCACTTGGGTTGATTGACTATATTCAAATCTGATTACAGTCAACTTTCACTCAAGCGCGAGCAGGATCCCCAGTTCGCGGCGCAGCTGGGGCAGCAGCGCTTCCCGGTCGATCCGGCCTGCCAGCCAGCGCAACAGGTTGAAATAGTAGATGGCGAAGATCATCCGCGCGGTCTGCTGCGGCTCGAATCGGGCCTCGATCTGTCCGGCGGCCCGGGCCTGCTCGACCAGCGCGGCGAACCGGTCGAAAATCACCCCCGTGAGGTCATCCATGGCCGATTGGCTTTCCCCCCCGGCCGGCATGTTGATCTCGCGCATCAGCAGGCGGGTCAGGTCGATATCGCGGGCGTGATAGTCGATCATCCGCGCAAAGACCGCCAGCGCCTGTTCAACCAGCGTTTCCCCGACCGGCAGCTTCTGGAAGGAATCCAGCGCCACTTCCATCATCTCGTCCTTGAAGACCAGGACCAGCAGGTCTTCCTTCGAGCGGGCATAGAGGAACAGGGTGCCGGTCCCGATATCGGCCGCCTCCGCGATTTGCAGGGTGGTAGTCTCGGCAAAACCCTGTTCATCGAACAGGCGGCGGGCGGCAGCGACGATCCGGGCGCGCTTTTCCAGCTTGTTGCGTTCGCGCCGCCCCATGCGGACGGGTGCTGCCGCTTCTTCCGGTGCGCCTCGCTCGGTTGCCGTTTTCGCAGTCATGCCCGGTTTTCCCGCCTGCGCGCTGCAAAGTCAACTTGGCCCGCAACAAAAATTGACTGTCGTCATTTTTGATCATATTCAAATCCCCGACTCGCGGCGGAACAGCGTCGGGGCAGAGGCGGCGACAAGTCCGCCGCGACCGAGGAGAGAGGCATGACCCAGAGCTGCGCCGAGATCGCAGGCGTAACCGTTTCACTCGATCACTGGATCGACGGCAGGCGGGTTTCCTCGCCCGAGCGCTTCAGCAATGCCTCACCGATCGACGGCAGCGACCTGGGGGCGGTTTCGGCCGCTGGTCAGGCCGAGGCGGACATGGCGGTCAAGGCCGCCAGCAAGGCCTTCCCCGCCTGGGCCGCGCTTGGTCCGCAAGGCCGCCTGCCGATCCTGCGCCGCTTCGCCGAAGGCATTCTGGCGCGGGGCAAGGATATCGCGGCGGTCGAAAGCCTGGACAACGGTTCGCTGCTGATGGGCAACCTGCACCGCATGGTGCCGCGCGCGGCGCAGAACATCTCGTTTTTCGCCGAATGGGCTCTGGGCCTCAATGATCATGTGATCGATCATGAAGAGGTCATCAACAATGTCCGCTATGATCCGTCGGGCGTGGCGGCGTTGATCACACCGTGGAACGCTCCGATGATGCTGACCACCTGGAAGGTCGGCCCGGCGCTTGCCGCTGGCAATACGATCGTGATCAAGCCGCCGGAATGGGCGCCATTGACCTGTTCGCTGCTGGCCGACATCGCCCATGAAGCCGGAGTTCCGCCCGGTGTCCTGAACGTGGTCCAGGGGATAGGCGAGGTTGCCGGCGATGCGCTGGTGAACAACCCCGATCTTGCCCGGATCAGCTTTACCGGCTCGACCGACACCGCGAAGATCATCGGCCAGGCCGCCGCGCGCTCGATCACGCCGATGAGCGCCGAACTGGGCGGAAAATCGCCCTTCATCGTCTGTGCCGATGCCGATCTCGATGCCGCCGCGCAGACGGTTGCCGGGCAATACATCAATGCGGGTCAGGTGTGCCTGGCCGGGACCCGGATCCTGGTCGAGAAATCGATCGAGGCGGAGTTCCTCGACAAGGTTCGCGCCGCCGTCAGCCACATGACCGTCGGCGATCCGCGCGAAGCGGCCACCCGCGTCGGCCCGCTGATCCATCCCGAGCATTTCGCCCGCGTTGCCGGCTTTGTCGAACGCGCAAAGGCGGCGGGCGGCGAAGTGCTGTGGGGCGGCGGACAGGCCGATGCCGGAGGCCTCTATTTCCAGCCGACCATGTTCGCGCACGTCAGCCCGTCAGACGAAATCGCGCAGAAGGAAGTCTTCGGGCCGGTGCTGACCTGGCAGACCTTCGCGTCAGACGATGAAGCCATCGCCATTGCCAACGGCACGGAATACGGCCTCGCCGGAACGCTGTTCTGCGGGAACGAGGCCCGGGCGATGCGGATTGCCGAGCGGGTCGTGGCGGGAACGCTGTGGGTCAACTGCTTCTTCGTCCGCGATCTGGCGGCACCGTTCGGCGGCAGCCGGATTTCCGGCATTGGCCGCGAAGGCGGGACGCACAGCTTCGATTTCTATTGCGACATCAAGAACATCGCGGTCCGCAAGGGATCGTTTGGCGCAGCGGGAGGCTGAAATGACGCAGGTCACGGAACTGGGATACGTCACCATCGGGGTGAGCGACCTCAAGGCCTGGGAACACTTTGCCGGCCGGATTCTCGGTCTTGAAGTGGTGCCCGGCGAAAGCGAGGCGGTCCGCTATCTGCGGATGGATTACTGGCACCACCGGATCAAGCTGGTCCAGGACAGCGCCGACGATGTCCTGACCGCCGGCCTGCGGGTGGCCGGGGTCCTGGAATTCCGCGCCATGGCCAAGCTGCTGTCGGATGCCGGAATCCCGGTCAGGATCGGTACCACGGCAGAAGCCGAAGCCAGCAAGGTGCTCGAGATCATGTTCCTCGAGGATCCCAACGGTTACCCGCTGGAGATCTTCCATGGGCCGCTGATGCAATACCATCTGCCGGTCCACCCCGGCCGGCGGATGCACGGAGCCTACAAGACCGCCGGCGGCGGCTTTGGCCACATGATGCAATCGCGCACGGCCAGCTTTGACGACATCCACGCCTTCTACACGGTTCTGGGGATGCGCGGCGGCATCGAATACAAGATGCCCATTCCGATGCTGCCGAAACCGGTCGAGCTGATGTTCCTGCACTGCAACGATCGCCAGCATACCTTCGCCTTCGGTGGGCCGGCCGAGAAGCGCTGCAACCACCTGATGTTCGAGACCGACCGGATCGAGGACGTCGGGCTGGCGCTGGACCTGGTCAAGGCCGAGGGGATTCCGGTGATCATCGAGCCGGGCGCCCATGCCAACGATCACAACTTCTCGTTCTACTTCAAGAATCCATCGGGCTTCATGAACGAGATCGGCTGGGGCGGCCGCAAGCCGACCGGGCAGTCGGAATACTACGCCGGCGATGTCTTCGGGCACCATCCGACCCCCAATTCGATGAAGGACTTCATGGTTCCGGCCTGACCGCCAGGGGCACCACTTTCGGGAGAGAGACAATGTCGGTACTTGATGGCCCGCGCGAGGAATGGCGCCGGATCCTGCTGGAAGGAACCCCCCAGTGGGTCCGCCCCGAAGGTGACCGGCTGCGGCTGGGCGATGGCCGCACGGTGGCCGAGGCCGAGTCGGTCTACCTGCCGCCGTGCGATCCCACCAAGATCATCTGCATTCACCTCAACTACGATTCCCGGCGGGTTGAATTCCGCGCGCCGGAACTGGTCACGCCGACCTACTTTCAGAAGCCCCTGACCACGCTCAACGCCCACCGCGGCAAGCTGTCGCGTCCGGCCGATTGCCGGTACCTCAATTACGAAGGGGAGATCGGGGTCGTCATCGGCAAGCCGATGCGCAACATCGGTCCGCCCGAAGCGTGGGACTACATTGCCGGTTTCGCGCCGGTCAACGATGTCGGCGCGCAGGATTTCCGCGATACCGATGCCGGCTCGATGCTGCGGGTCAAGGGCCAGGACGGGTTCTGCCCGATCGGCCCCGGAATCGTCCGCGGGGTCGATATCCGCGAACAGGCCGTGCGCACCTACATCAATGGCGCCGTCGTTCAGGAAGGCGCCGTGGCCGAGATGACCTTCGACATCCCCTACATCCTGGCCGACCTGTGCCGCCACATCACCCTGTTGCCGGGTGACCTGATCCTGTCCGGAACCCCGGCCAACAGCCGGCCGATGAACATCGGCGACGTGGTCGAGGTGGAAGTGACCGGCGTGGGCCGGCTGACCAACACGGTCCAGGAGATTCCCGCACCGCTGCACCGGGTTGGCCATGGCCCGACCGACAGCGAGGCCGTGGTCCGGGTCGCCCGCGGCGGCGACTGGTGGGCCGAACAGGACGCGCTGAAAGCCGGGCGCGACTGAGCAGACGCGCTTGGCGTCACAAGTCAGGGAGGGTTTGCCATGTCCAGCTTCGCCGATACCAATATCCTCGATCCGGAGATCTTCCCGGCCGAGCAAGGCCCTCCGCACCGCCTGTTCGACCATTGGCGCGAGAACGATCCGGTGCACTGGAACCCGGCAAATCCGGCCTATCGCTCGCGGATGCCCGATTCATCGGGGGCGAAGTCGTTCTGGGTGCTGACCCGCTACAAGGACGTCCAGGACGTCTCGATGAACCAGGAACTGTTCAGCTCGCACGAGGCGGGGATCGTCGTCTGGGCTATCGAGGGTGAGGCCCTGGAACGCCAGCGCGCGAATTTCATGATGATGAAACCCGCCGATCACGCGGCGGTGAAGAAGGTCATCATGCCGCCGTTCATGCCCAAGTCGCTGGCCGCGATTTCCCCGGAGGTTGACCGCATGGCCGCCGAGATCGTCGGTTCGGCCGCGCGCAAGGGGAACTGTGAATTCGTCTCCGAAGTGGCCGCCCGCCTGCCGATCTATACCTTCTGCGAACTGATGGGCATTCCCGAGCACCTGCGCGACCAGGTGGCCGATTACGGCAATGCGCTGGCCGATGTGGAAAGCCGGACCGAGCACTCGCTCGACCCGATGATCGGCCTGTTCGCACTTGCCCAGGAACTGGCCGAGGAGAAGCGTCGCAATCCCGACGACCGCCTGCTCAGCGCCATGGTCAACGATACGACGCTCAATCTCGATCCGATGCAGATCAACCAGTTCGTGCTGGTCTTCGCCATGGCAGGTCACGAAACCACCCGGTCCACCGCGGCGCACTTCATTCACCTGATGCTCAAGCACCCGGACCAGTACGCCCTGCTGCGCAGCGATTTCGACGGGCATATCGAAAATGCCATCGACGAGGTGCTGCGCTATACCTCGACGACCACCAATTTCACCCGGACCGCCATGGAAGACACCGAGATCGGCGGCTATCCCGTGAAGAAGGGAGACAACATCTACCTGTCCTTCGCGGCGGCCAATCGTGACCCTGCGGTGTTCGAGGATCCGCACCGCTTCGACATCACGCGGGCCAATGCCAAACGCCATCTGGCCTTCGGCACCGGTCCCCACGTGTGCATCGGTGCGCGCCTGGCCAAGATGCAACTGCGCGCCCTGCTGAAAGAGGTGGTGACGCAGATGCCCGACATCCGCCTGGCCAGAGAGCCGGAATGGCTGCGTTCGGTCTGGTTCAATGCGATCATCCGGATGCCGGTCACTTTCACGCCGGCGCACGGCGGCTGAGTTCCATCACGGTCGCCGGACGAGGAGGCTCTCAGGGGGCCGCCGTCCAGCGGTGCAGCGGCTTCGGGGTCTGGCGCAGAAAGGCTCCTTCGCCTATCCGGGCGAAGCCGGACAGGAAATCGGCCCCGCCGCGCGGGGCGCGGACCGCCGCATGGGTGGGGGAGTGGTGATGGGGCATCTAATGCGCGGCAATCGGCAGACGGCCGATGGTTCGCCGGCTCTGCCATGGGGCTTGACCGGGCTGCTGCTCCTGTTCGTGATGGCCCTGGCCCTTGCCGGTCCGGCGCGGGCGCAATCGCGCTGCGGCAGCGCCGATTTCCGGGTGATGACCTACAATATCCGGCTCGACACCCCGGCCGACGGGGCCAATCGCTGGGCGCTGCGCCGCGATCTGCTGATCGGGCAGGTCCGGCTGCTGCAACCCGCGATCCTGGGCTTGCAGGAAGTCCTGCCCGGCCAGCGCAGCGATCTGGTCGCGGCCTTGCCCGGCTTTGCCGTTGTCGGCGGCGGACGCGACGACGGCAAGCTGGAGGGCGAGGCCGCGCCGCTGATGATCGACACAAACCGTTATCGCATCGCGGCGAGCGGGATGTTCTGGCTGTCCCCCACCCCCGCTGTTCCTTCGCTCGGCTGGGATGCCGGGTTCCGCCGGGTGGCAAGCTGGGCGCGCCTGGTCGACCGGACCCATGGCACCCGCCTGCTGGTGATCAATACCCATTGGGATCATGTCGGGCTTGCGGCACGGCTGAACAGCGCACGATTGCTGCGCGACTGGATCGCCCGGCACCGGCGCGGGGGGGAGGAAGTGATCTTGCTGGGCGATTTCAACGCACCCCTGGCCGAAGCGTCGATGCAGGCGCTGCTCGGTCCCGACCTGCGCGACACGAGGGCCGCCGCAATCGAGCCGCCGACCGGTCCGCTCGTCACCTTCAACGGCTGGGTCCTGGTGCCGGAGGCGGGCGGGGCCATCGACCATGTGCTGGCCAGCCCCGGCCTCACCGTGCGGCGGCATCACGTGCTGGCCGAGCATTTCGGCGGACGGCTGGCGTCAGACCACTTTCCGGTGATCGCCGACCTGTTCCGTCAGCAGCGGAGCTCGTGCAGGAACAAGACGGCCTGAGGGAGCGCTTCCCTCCAGAGCTGCGCAGCATGTCCGCTTGCCAAGCCGCGACACAGTTGCGAAGGTAGCGGCAGAGGCGTGGGCGGGCAGTACGATCGGGGCGAATGTGAACAGGCCGACCATTGACGATGTTGCCGCGCTGGCCGGGGTCGCGCGCACCACGGTGTCGCGCGTGCTCAACAGCCAGCCGAACGTCCGCGCCGAAGTGCGCGCCAAGGTGCTCGATGCGGTCGAGAAGCTGGGCTACCGCGTCAACCTGCAGGCCCGCAATCTGGCCGGGCGCAAGGCGGTGCGGGTGGCCCTGATCCACGCATCGGACTTTGACAGCGAGCCGAACTCGTACTTTTCATCGGCGCTCGAACTGGGCGCCACCCGCGCCGGGGCCGGACTGGGGGTGCAGCTGATCACCCATGTGATCAACCAGAACGATCCGGGCGCCGCGGCCGATATCGTCGCGCGGTTGAACGACGACCAGTGCGATGGCGCGATCCTGACCCCGCCGTTCTCGGATGATCCGCAATTGCTGCGCACCCTGGCCGGACTGGGCATAGCCGTGGTCTGCATCGCCGGCGGTCCGCAGGCCGAAAGCTTCGCCATGTCGTTGGGAATAGACGACTATCAGGCCGGCTTCGACATCGGCGCGCACCTGACCGCACAGGGCTTCACCCGCTTCGGTTTCATCAAGGGACTGCAAGGCCACGCCTCGGCGGAAACCCGTTTCGACGGATTTCTGGCCGCACTGGCCCGGGCCGGAGTGCCGGGCGAAGCCGTGGAATGGCGCCGCGGCAACTTCACCTTCCGCTCCGGTCTCGATTGCGCGCAGGATCTGCTCAAGGTCGAGCCGCGACTGCACGCCCTGGTCTGCGCCAACGACGACATGGCAGCAGGCGCCTTGCTTGCCGCGCACAAGGCAGGCCTGCGGATTCCCCAGGACGTGGCCATCACCGGGTTCGACGATACGCCGGTTTCGGAGATCGTCTGGCCGCCGCTGACCACGATCCACCAACCGCTGCGGCGCATGGGGGCCAAGGCGGTCGAGCGGCTGGCGGAAGCCGCCGCCGGGGGACAGCCGACCATCGCCGGGCGCGAGATTGTCCGCCATGATCTGGTCATCCGCGATTCCAGTTTCGTGGCTGGCTGACCTCCGCGCGATCCGCGCGATAACCTCCTGAGCCAACGCCGCACTTGACCTTGGAGACAAATCCGGGCACTTGTTGGAAGCGCTTCCATAGCGAGGCAGCTCCGGGGGGAGGTCATCCCGCACCCGGGATCGGCGGAAGAACCGCGCAGAACGGAGGGGTTCGATGATGAAGAGGGTGCTTGGGACGAGGGCCGATTCAGGCCTGCCGCGTTCCTATCGATTCGGGGTTACGGCGGTGTCCGCGCTGGCAATTGCCGCGCTGCTGCCGCAAGCGGCCATGGCGCAGGAAGCCCCGGCCGAGGATGCCGGGGACGAGATTGTCGTTTCGGGGATCCGCTATTCGCTGGCCAATTCGATCAACACGAAGAAGAACGAAACCAGCATCGTCGAAGCCGTTTCGGCCGAGGAAATCGGCAAGCTGCCCGATGTCTCGATCGCCGAATCGATCGCCCGCCTGCCGGGTCTGGCCGCCCAGCGCGTCTCCGGGCGCGCCCAGATCATCTCGGTCCGCGGCCTTCCGCCAGATTTTGCCACCGTCCTGCTCAACGGCCGGGCCCAGGCCAGCTCGGGCTACAACCGCGCGGTCGAGTTCGACCAGTATCCGTCGGAACTGCTGTCGTCGGTGGTGGTTTACAAGTCGCCCGATGCCAAGATCACCGGCATGGGCCTGTCCGGCTCGGTCGATCTGCGCACGGTCCGTCCGCTGGCCTATGGCAAGGACACGATCGCGATCAACCTGCGCGCCGAACTCGATGAAGACGGCGGCCGCAATGCCGATATGTCGAAGTGGGGCGGGCGCGGATCGATCTCGGTCATCGGCCAGAACGATGCCGGAACGCTCGGCTGGGCGCTGGGTTATGCCTATCTCGACGCGCCGGGCCATGTCGATCACTTCAAGGCCTACAGCTATGAAGGCTTCGGCTTTGCGGTAACGCCGGACAGCGCCGATTCCTCGCTCCAGCTCAACGGGCAGGAAGCCTGGGCGGTCAACAGCCGCGACAAGCGCCATGGCTTCATGGGCACGCTGGAATGGCAGCCCAGCGACACGGTCCACACCACGCTCGATCTCTACTACTCGCGTTTCAAGCAGACCCAGGTCAGCCGCGGCGCGCAGTGGTTCTCCAACGGCTGGGCCGACGGCGCGACCTTTACCGGCGTGCAGACCACCCCGGTCGGCGGATCGACGCTGGGCACTTCGGGGCATTTCAACAATGCCGTGCCGATCCTGCGCAACGATCACAACACCCGTGAGGACGAGCTGCTTTCGGTGGGCTGGAACGGCGAATTCCAGATGACGGATTCGCTGACCTTCCGTGCCGATCTGAGCTATTCCAGCAACCAGCGCGACGAAACCTACATCGAGACCTACCAGGGTTATGGCGTCGGGCCGTTCCAGACCCGCACTTTCGATGACTATGATTTCTCGATCCCGCTGGAGGGCTATCCCACCTACAGCAACTGGGGGCTGAACTACGCCGATGCCAACCAGGTGTCGCTGGGTGACCGCGCACCGTGGGGCGGCTGGGGCCATGACGGCCTAATCAAGTCGCCGCACATCAACGAGGACATCACCGCGGTCGACCTGGGCTTCACCAAGAGCTTCGACAACTCCGTCATCACCTCGATCGATGTGGGGGTGAACTACACCCACCGCGTCAAGTCGAAGACGGTGGAGGAGATCGACCTCAACCTCAAGAACGGGCGGGCACAGGTGCCGATCGGCTCGCAGTACCTGATCGCGCCGACCTCGCTCGATTTCATCGGCTTCGGCAATGTCATCGCCTTCAACCTGCCGGCGGCGCTTGATACCTATTACAACCAGTCGGTGCTGCAGGACGTCAATCACTTCGACAAGTCGTGGACGATCAAGGAAGATATCCTGACCGCCCATCTGCGCGCCAACTTCGAAGCCGGCGGGCTGAAGGGCAATATCGGGGTTCAGGTGGTCAAGACCTGGCAGGGATCGGAAGGCCTGCGGATCAACCGCTATGTCACCCCGGTCCAGGTGTTCCCGGCCGTGATGAACACCGATTACACCGACGTTCTGCCCAGCCTCAACGCGTTCTACGACATGGGCGGAGGCTTCCGCCTGCGCTTTGCCGCAGCCAAGGTCATGGCCCGGCCGCGCATGGACGACATGCGCGCCAACATGACGCCGAACTATTCCAACCCCTGTTCGGGCGGCAGCCCGGCATCGGGCTGCGTACCCGGCGGCACGGTGCAGGTATGGTCCGGTTCGGGCGGCAATCCGCTGCTCAAGCCCTGGCGGGCCAAGGAAATCAACGGCGCGGTGGAATGGTATGGCGGCAATGCCACCTATTTCAGCGTCGGCGGCTTCTACAAGTGGCTGGATACCTACATCTACAACCGCACGATCACGGCGGACTTCTCCGGCTTCCCGGTGCCGAGCACCGTGACGCCGCTGCCCCCCGGGGTAACCGGCAGCCCGATCGGCACGCTGACCGCGCCGGACAACGGCGACGGCGGCTATGTCCGCGGGGTGGAAATCAGCGGTGCCTTCGAGTTCGGCAAGCTGCATCCGTTCCTGAACGGGCTCGGGATCAGCGGATCGGTGGCCTACACCGACTCCAACCTCAATCCGACCAGCGGTTCCACGCTGGTGCGGATCCCGGGGCTGTCGGACTGGGTCTACAACCTGACCGGCTACTACGAGAAGGACGGCTTCCAGCTGCGGGCCAGCTATCGCTACCGCTCGGCCTTCAAGGGCGAAGTGGTCGCGCTGTTCACCAACCTCGCCTATACCGAGGTGCTGGCGGACAAGCAGCTGGACGCCCAGATCGGCTACACCTTCCAGGAAGGTTCGCCGCTCGAAGGGCTGGGCATTGTCCTGCAGGTCAGCAACGTGCTGGATTCGCCCTATCGTACCCGGCTCGGGCTCGATGCGGGCGGGGTGCGGACCTCTGACGGGACGGCACTGCCCGAAACCTACGAGAAGTACGGCCGGCAATGGCTGGTGGGGATCAGCTACAAATTCTGATGCCCCGGTGAATTCCCGCGTCGCGCTGGATCGGGCCGGATGAGGGCGGCCGGATCCGGCGGACGCGGGAACACCAGATCCCTCGAAATGACAGGCGAGTTATTCCGGTGAAACCACACATTCTTCTGGCCGCTGCAATGTCCTTCGGTGTCGCAGCCTGCGCAGTCGGCGGCCAGACCGACCTGACCCCTCAATGGTCGGCGGACGAGGCCCGGGCGATTGCCGCCTGGCCCGGCCGCCAGCCGACCGGCAAGCTCGACCCCGAGGTCGAGGCCCGGATTGCCCGGATCGTCGGCGGGATGACGCTGGAGCAGAAGATCGGCCAGATCACCCAGCCGGACATCCGCTACATCACGCCCGATCAGGTCCGGGAATACTATATCGGCACCATCCTCAACGGGGGCGGAGCCTGGCCGGGGATGAACAAGCACGCCCGGCTGGAAGACTGGACCGGGCTGGCCGGCCAGTACGCGGCGGCGGCGCTGAGCACCGACATGGCGGTGAAAGTGCCGATCATCTGGGGGATCGACGCGGTCCACGGCAACAACAACGTGGTCGGGGCCACGATCTTTCCGCACAACATCGGGCTGGGCGCGGCGCACGATCCCGCCCTGATCGAGCGGATCGGCCGCTCGACCGCCAGATCGGTCCGCGCCACCGGGATCGGCTGGGCCTTTGCGCCGACGCTGGCGGTGGTCCAGAACCAGCGCTGGGGCCGGTCCTACGAGAGCTATTCCAGCGACCCGGCCCTGGTCGCGGCCAACGGCGCGGCGCTGGTCCGCGGGCTGCAGGGCAGCCTGACCGGCGATGGCGACGTGATCGCCTCGGCCAAGCATTTCGTCGGCGATGGCGGCACGCACCTGGGCGTCGACCAGGGCGAGAACCGCGCCTCGGCCCGCGATTTCGTCAGCCTGCACGGCGCGGGATACTATACCGCACTCGACGCCGACGTGCAGACCGTGATGATCAGCTACAACAGCTGGACGATGGGCGGCACCGTGCCGTTCGGCAAGATCCACGGCAGCCGCGCGCTGGTGACCGGCGTGCTCAAGCAGCGGCTGGGCTTCGACGGGCTGGTCGTGTCCGACTGGAACGCGATCGAACAGGTTCCCGGCTGCCGCAAGGACCATTGCCCGCAGGCGATCAATGCCGGGATCGACGTGTTCATGGTGCCGGAAGACTGGAAGGCGTTCATCGCCAACACCGTGGCCGACGTGCGCGAAGGCCGGGTGCCGATGGCCCGGATCGACGATGCCGTCACCCGCGTGCTGCGGGTCAAGTTCCGTACCGGCCTGTTCGACCGCCCGCTGGCCGCCGGACGCCATACCGGCGATGCCGCCGCGCTGGTCGACCGTCCGCTGGCGCAGGAAGCCGTGCGAAAGTCGGCCGTGCTGCTGAAGAACGACAAGGCCGCCCTGCCCCTCAAGGCCGGCAAGCGGATCCTGGTGGTCGGCGATGCGGCCGACAGCTTCGTCAAGCAGGCGGGCGGTTGGTCGATCACCTGGCAGGGGGACGAGACCGACAACCGCGACTATCCGGTGGGCGAAACCATGCTGGCGGGCCTGAAGCGGGTCTACGGCGACGGCAACGTTACCTGGTCGGCCGACGGCAGCGCCTTTGCGCCGGGCAGGTTCGACGCCGTGGTAGCCGTGATCGGGGAACCGCCCTATGCCGAAATGAAAGGCGATGTGCCCTTCCCCCAGCTCTTGTCCTATTCCGCCCGCTTCCCGGCCGACCTCGCCCTGCTGGACCGGGTCGCGGGCAAGGGCGTGCCGGTGGTGACCCTGCTCTATTCCGGCCGCACCCTTTATGCGACCGACCTGATCAACCGTTCCGATGCATTCGTGGCCGGGTTCCTGCCGGGGACCGAGGCCGGCGCGCTGGCCGACCTGTTCGCGGGCACCGGCGGGCTGGACTTTACCGCCCGGCTGTCTTTCGCCTGGCCGAACACGCCCTGCCCCTCGGGCGGGGAGCCGGCCGGTGAAAGCCTGTTTGCCCGCGGATTCGGCCTGTCCTATGACCGGGCCAGGCAGACCGGGCGACTGAACGAAGTGGCCGGGCTGAAATCCTGCCGGTAAGGCAGTTCGCGCGGGGAAAGGATACGGCCATGAACAGCTTGCAGCGCATCCTGATCGCGGGCGGCGGATCGTCCGGATGGATGACCGCGGCGCTGCTCGCCCGGATGTTCCAGGGGCTGTACGAGGTCGTGCTGGTCGAGAGCGAGGATATCGGCACGATCGGGGTGGGCGAGGCCACCATCCCCGCGATCAAGAAGTACAACGAGCTGCTGGGGCTGGACGAGAACGAGTTCATGCAGCGCACCCAGGGCAGCTTCAAGCTGGGCATCCAGTTCGAGAACTGGCAACGCCCGGGGCAAAGCTACATCCACGGTTTCGGGGTGATCGGGCAGGACTGGGAATGGCTGCGGATGCACCATTACTGGCTTCACGCCCATGGCCAGGGCCGCGCCGGAGACTTTGCGGATTATTCGATCAACACCGCCGCCGCGCTGAAGAACAAGTTCGTCCGCGCCCAGGGCAAGATGGGCGATAGCCCGCTGGGCCACATCGCCCACGCCTTTCACATGGATGCGGCGCTGTTTGCCCGGTTCCTGTCGGGCTATGCCCAGGATCGCGGGGTGCGGCGGCGCGAGGGCAAGATCGTCGATGTGACGCTGCGTCCCGAAGACGGTTTCATTGAAAGCGTGACGATGGACGATGGCGAAGTGATCGGCGCCGACCTGTTCATCGATTGCTCCGGCTTTCGCGGATTGTTCATCAACCAGGCGCTCAAGGTCGGCTTCGAGGACTGGTCGCACTGGCTGCCGTGCGACCGGGCGGTGGCCGTGCCTTGCGCCCGCAGCGAGGCCTTCACCCCCTACACCCGCTCGATCGCGCACAGCGCCGGATGGCAATGGCGCATCCCGCTGCAGCACCGCACCGGCAACGGCCACGTGTTCTCCACCCGGTTCATGGACGATGCCGAAGCGGAACGGATCCTGCTGGCCAATATCGATGGCGAGCCGCTGGCCAATCCCTTCAAGGTCGATTTCAAGGCCGGCAAGCGCCAGCAGCTGTGGCACAAGAACTGCGTCGCGATCGGGCTGGCCGGCGGGTTCCTCGAACCGCTGGAATCGACCAGCCTGCACCTGGTCCAGTCCGGTATCATCCGGCTGATCCGGCTGCTGCCCGATGGCGGGTTTCATCCGGCCAATGCCGCCGAGTTCAACCGCCAGACCGATTTCGAGTTCGAGCGGATCCGCGATTTCATCATCCTGCACTACAAGGCGACCGAGCGCGACGATTCCCCGTTCTGGGATCACTGCCGGACCATGGAAGTCCCCGAAACGCTGCAGCGCAAGATCGACCTGTGGATGGCCAACGCCCGCATCTTCCGCGAGGACGAGGAGCTGTTCTCGGAAGAAAGCTGGATCCAGGTGTTCATCGGCCAGGGCCTGATCCCGCGCGGCTATGACCCGATGGTCAGGATCAAGAGCGACGTGCAGATCAACCAGTTCCTGGGCAACATCCAGTCGGTGATCGGCAAATGCGTGGACGTGATGCCCAGCCACGCCGAATACGTCGCCAAGACCTGCCCGGCCGCGGCATGATCGGCACCGCCGGCAAGGGACGCGCGCTGGCCGCGCTGGCCGCACTTTGCGCGGGTGCGGCCTGTTCCTCCTTCCCGCCTGCCGCTGCGCCGACCGCCACGCCGACGGTCGGCGGCACGGTGGCGGTCTGGTCCAGCGCGATCGACCAGAGCCGCAAGCTGACCAGGCTGGCCGACCTGGCGCTGGTTCCGGCCGGCGCGGAACAACCCGGCGAAGTGGTGATCGACCAGGCCGACCGGCGGCAGGAAATCGTCGGCTTCGGGGCGGCGATGACCGATTCTTCCGCCCACCTGTTCCAGAACGCCATGCCCCGGGCGCAGCGCGACGCCCTGTTTGCCGAACTGTTCGGCCGTGACGGGCTGGCGCTGTCGTTCGTGCGGGTGCCGATGGGGGCTTCGGACTTTTCGCTGGAGCATTACAGCTTCAACGATCTGCCCGCCGGACAGACCGACCCGCAGCTGACCCGCTTTTCGAT
This sequence comes from Sphingomonadales bacterium, assembly GCA_017302615.1. GTDB lineage: Bacteria > Pseudomonadota > Alphaproteobacteria > Sphingomonadales > Sphingomonadaceae > Novosphingobium. The sequence continues at coordinate 19,772 of JAFLDB010000009.1, read as the reverse complement.
GGCCAGGGCCGAAGCCGCGCAGCTGCCCGCCCTGCGCGCGGCGAAAGCGCACAACCCGCAGCTGACCCTGATGGCCAGCCCGTGGAGCGCGCCCGGCTGGATGAAGACCACCGGCAGCCTGATCAAGGGCAGCCTGAAGGCGGAGCATTACGGCGCCTATGCCCGTTACTTCGTGCGCTACCTCGATGCGATGGAGGCAGGCGGCCTGCCGGTGCGCTATGTCTCGATGCAGAACGAGCCGGCCTTCGAACCGGCCGACTATCCGGGCATGAGAGTGACCGCCCGGGAACGCGCCGCCTTTTATGCCGGCCATCTCGGCCCGGCGCTGGCGGCGCGGAGCGGCAAGGTCGGGATCCTCGATTGGGATCACAACTGGGATCACCCCGAAGAACCGCTGGGAGTGCTGGCCGATCCGGCCGCCGCCGCCCATGTCGAAGGGGTGGCCTGGCACTGCTATGGCGGCAATTCCGCGGTGATGGCCGAGGTCAAGGCGAAGCATCCGGACAAGGACCTGTTCTTCACCGAATGCTCCGGCGGCGATTGGGCGCCCGACTGGGGCGGAACCCTGGAATGGATGACCGACAATCTGGTGATCGCCACAGTCCGGGCCGGCGGGCGCGGGGTCAACCTGTGGAACCTGGCGCTGGATGAGAACCGGGGTCCGCATCTGGGCGGCTGCGGCAACTGCCGGGGCGTGGTGACGGTGGACAGCCGCACCGGCGCGGTGACCCGCAATGTCGAATACTACGTGCTGGGCCAGGTCAGCCGCTTCGTCCAGCCGGGCGCGCGCGCGATCGGCACCGCGGGCGGACCGGCGGCACTCAACCATGCCGCTTTCCGCAATCCCGACGGCAGCCTGGTGCTGCTGGCCCACAACACCGCTCGGGCCAATTTGCCCTTCACGGTCAGAATTGGCACAAGCCGCTTTTCCGCCACCATGCCGGGCGGCGAGGTGACCACTTTCGTCTGGCGGCCAACACCGGGATCCCCATGATGCATCGCCGCGAGCAGCTGGGTATCACCGGAGCCTTCATCGCGGTGACCACGCTGTTCTTTGGCTGGGGCTTCATCGCCTCCAACAACGATCCGTTGATCGTGGCGCTGCGCGCCGCCTTCCGGCTCAGCTATACCGAGGCGCTGGCGATCCAGCTGGTCAGCTTTCTGGCCAACGGGCTGATTTCCCTGCCGGCCGCTTCGCTTGGCAACCGGCTGGGTCCGGTCAACACGATCCTGATTGCCCTTGCCACGATGGTCTGCGGTTGCCTGGCCGTGCAGCTGGGCCTTGGCGCTCAGAGCTATCCCGCGGTGCTGGCGGCGCTGTTCCTGATTGCCATGGGGATCACCACCCTGCAGGTTTCCGCCAATCCGCTCGCCGCCGCGCTCGGCCCTGCTCCGACCAGCCATTTCCGGCTCAACCTGGCCCAGACGTTCAACTCGCTCGGCGTGGTGGTGGGCGTAAACTATGGTGCCTCGATCATGCTGGGCGATCAGGTGATCCGGGCCGGTCAAGGCGCCATCCACACCCCCGGCGAACGGACCGAGGTGCTGCAGGCGGTTGCTTCGGCCTTTACCGCCATGGCCGTGCTGCTGACGGTTCTTGCGGTCTTCTTCTGGCTGCAGCGCCGCCGGATCGGTGCGGCAGCCGCCCGGATCCCCCAGGTGTCCGGCGCATCGGTACTGGCGGCGCTGCGTTCGCGCTGGGCGATTTTCGGCGCGCTGACCATCGGCCTCTATGTCGGGGCGGAAGTCTCGATCGGCTCGATCATGATCGCCTATCTGCACCAGAGCGACATCATGGGCCTGCCGCTTGAACAGGGCGGGTTCTACCTGGCCAACCTCTATTGGGGCGGCGCGCTGGCGGGCCGGTTCATCGGGTCGCTGCTGCTGACCCGGATTGCCGCCACCCGCCTGCTGGGGTTCTGCGCGGTCAGTGCCGCCGCGCTGTGCACCGTGGCCTTCGCCGGGATCGGCCCGGTATCGGGCTTTGCCGCGCTGGCGGTCGGGCTGTTCAACTCGGTCATGTTTCCGACGATCTTCAGCCTGACCCTGGAGCGGTCGGGGGTGTCGGCCAATTCCACTTCGGGCCTGCTGGTGCTGGCGATCTCGCTGGGTGCAGCGCTGCCGTTCATGGTCGGGCGGATCGCGGACTTCGCCGGTCTGGCTGCCGCCTTTGCCATTCCGGCCGTGGCCTATCTGGCAATCTCGCTGTTTGCCTGGCGGGCCGCCCTGGCCGGGCCAGCGCCGGTTTCGCACGAAGTCAGGACCTAGCCGGCATTCTCACGCGCGGTTGATGGCAGGCCTGGACCGCCCCGGCGCCGCGCGACGCGGGGCGGTGCGCCGAAGACCTGGCTGTGCCAGCGGCTGAAGGCCCCGATCGAGCCATAGCCCAGCATGCCGGCAATGTCGGTAATCCGCATCCGGGGGTTGGCAAGGTACTGGACCGCCAGCTGCATCCGCGCCTCGTTCAGCAAGGCGCTGAAGCTGGTGCCGGCACTGTCCAGTGCGCGCTGCAGGGTCCGCACGGTCAGGCCCATCGAAGCCGCGCAGTTCTGGATCGTGGCGCGTCCGGCCGGCAGCAGCAGCCGGATCAGCTGGTCGAGATCCTGCACCAAGGTGCGCTCGGCCGGGCTCATCACCGCATCGAGCAGCTGCCGGGCATGGCGGGCCAGCCGTTCATCGGCCCGCGGGTTCGGGCGATCGAGATCGGCCCGGTCGAGGATCAGCGCGGTCAGTTCGCTGTCGAACTGCAGCGGGCTGCGGAACACCCGCGCAAAGACCGGCAATTCGGAAGGCGGCGGCGCGGCATGGGAAAAGCACACCAGCCGCGGCGACCAGCCCGGCCCCAGCACTTCGCTGCACATCCGCACCAGCACACCCAGTGCCAGGTCGGACGATTGCCGGGCCGGCTCCGGGCGGCGCAGGGCAAAGTCCTCGTGCAGGATCGCGTCGTCCCCGCGCTCCTCGATCTGCAGGACCAGCGTGGAGTTGATCCGCGCGCGGAACTCGCACAGCGCCGTCAGGGCCTGGCGCAGGGTCGGCTGGTGCGCGATCAGCAGGCTGCTGGCGCCCAGATTGGACAGCACCCGCCCTTCGGCCATGCGCACGCCAAGCGTTATGCAGCCGCTATCCGCCGCGCTGCGTTCCAGCAGCCGGATCGCCGCCCGGGCCGGGATCAGCTGCTCGGGATTGACCAGCAGGTCGGCCGACAGGCCCTGTTCCTTCAGCAGCGGGCGTGGATCGAGGCCGAGCCCGGCCATGGTCTCGATATAGCCGGTCAGGGCAGCCACGCGGACAAGCTCGGTCATTGCCAGGCTCCGGTGCCGGGCTTGGCACCAATTGGCAAAACAATGTCACGAAATGTGAAAACTGCAAGTGCCGGCCTGCCTAGCGTCCGGGCAAAGAGCTTGGGAGAGCACAGACAGTGGCACAGGTCGTCCGATTTCACACCACCGGTGGGCCCGAAGTCCTTGTCATGGAGGATGCCGAAGTCGGCCAGCCGGGTCCGGGCGAAGTCCGGATCCGGCACGGCGCGGTCGGCTGCAACTTCGCCGACACCTATTTCCGCTCGGGCTACTATCCGGTCCAGCCGCCCTGCGGGATCGGCGTGGAAGGTGCCGGAACCGTTGAGGCTGTTGGCGAGGGCGTGACCAGTGTCGCGGTGGGCGACCGGGTCAGCTACAACGGCGGCCCGCTCGGCGCCTATGCGACAGAGCGGGTGATGCCGGCCGCGCCGCTGCTGAAACTGCCCGGCAATGTCTCTTTCGAAACCGCGGCCGCCTCGACCATGCGCGGACTGACGGCGGTCTACTGGCTGATGAAGGCCGATCCGCGCCTCAAGGCGGGCGATACGGTGCTGCTCCACGCGGCGGCCGGGGGCGTCGGCCTGCTGGCGATCCAGGTCGCCAGGCTGCTCGGCATCCGGGTGATCGGCACCGTTTCCAGCGAGGAGAAGGCCGAGAAGGCCCGGGCGATGGGCTGCGACGAGATCATCTTCTACCGGCGCGAGGACGTGCCGGCGCGGGTCAGGGAGCTGACCGGGGGCGAAGGCGTGCAGACCGTGTTCGACTCGGTCGGCAAGGACACTTTCGAAGGATCGCTGAAATCGCTGCGGCGGCGCGGCGTGCTGGTCGGCTGCGGCACGGCTTCGGGTCCGTTCCCGCCGATCGACGCAATGCAGCTGGTGCTGCAGGGCTCGGTCTATTTCACCCGCCCGGCCTTTGCCGACTACTTCGCCGATCCGGCCGAGCGGGCCGAGATGGCGCAGTTCTGGTTCGATCATCTCTCCGCCGGGCGGATCAGGGTGGAGATCGGCGCGCGTTACTCCCTCGACCAGTGCGTCCAGGCCCACCGCGATCTGGAAGCGGGCAAGACCATTGGCTCATCGGTGTTCGTGCTATGAAAATCGAGAAACTGACCCAGCATATCGGCGCCGAGCTTTCCGGCGTGAACCTGGCCGAAGCGGCCCGCAACGACGACCTGTTTGCCGCGATCCGCGCCGCGCTGCTGGAGCACAAGGTGCTGTTCCTGCGCGATCAGGACATCACGCGCGCCGATCACGTGGCCTTCGCCGAACGCTTCGGCGCGCTGGAGGACCACCCGGTGGCGGGCAGCGATCCGGAGCATCCGGGGCTGGTGCGGATCTACAAGGACGAAAATTCGCCGCCCGATTTCTACGAGAATTCGTGGCACGCCGACACGACCTGGCGCGAAGTGCCGCAGATGGGCGCGGTGCTGCGCTGCGTGGCCTGCCCACCGGTTGGCGGCGACACGATGTGGGCCAACATGGAACGCGCCTATGAGGACCTGCCGGACCACATCAAGGAAACCATCGCGCCGCTCAAGGCCCGCCATTCGATCGAGGCCAGCTTTGGCGCGCGGATGCCCGAGGAGAAGCGGCTGGCGCTGAAGGCGCAGTATCCCGACGCCGAACACCCGGTTGTCCGCACCCATCCGGAAACGGGCCGCAAGAGCCTCTATGTCTGCGGCTTCACCACCCATTTCACCAATTTCCACACCAGTGCCAATGTCCGCTACGGGCAGGATTTTGCCCCCGGAGGCGCGGCCTTGCTGCAGTACCTGATCGGGCGGGCGCAAATTCCGGAATACCAGGTGCGCTGGCGCTGGAAGCCAAACTCCATGGCGATCTGGGACAACCGCTGCACCCAGCATTACGCCGTCAGCGACTACCCCCCCTGCGTCCGCCAGATGGAGCGCGCCGGGATCATTGGCGACAAGCCGTTCTGAACCCCGAGAGGAGAAGTCCGATGCAATTCTTCGACGAGAGCCTGCTGCCCGAGAACCAGGACCCGCTGGTCATCCAGGTCGCGCCCTATGCCCCCAGCTTCATGCCCGAAGACAGCGACGATATCCCGGTCAGCTTTGCCGAGCAGGTCCAGAAGGCGGTCGATTGCTACAACGCCGGGGCGACGGTGCTGCACCTGCACGTGCGTGAGCCGGACGGCACCGGATCGAAGGACCTCGACCGGTTCAATGAAATGCTCGACCGGCTGCGCACTGCGGTGCCCGACATGGTGCTGCAGGTCGGCGGGTCGATCAGCTTTGCCCCCAAGAGCGAAAGCGCGGCGGCCGAATGGCTGGACGACGATACCCGCCACATGCTGGCCGACCTCACGCCCACGCCCGATCAGGTCACGCTGGCGGTCAACACCAACCAGATGAACGTGATGGAGCTGATCACGGAAGAGGACGCCAAGGGCACCACGATGTGGGACGTCTACCGCGAAGCCTATACCGAGATGTATTACGATGCCGGGCCGAAGTTCATGAAGGAACACATGAAGCGGCTGACCGCGGCGGGCATCCAGACCCATTTCCAGATCGGCTGCGCGCGCGATCTGGAAACGGTCGAGCGGCTGGTCCGGAACGGTCATTACATGGGTCCGCTGGTCTGCAACTGGGTGGCGATCGGCGGCGGGCACGACGGCCCCAACCCGCGCAACCTGATGGAATTCATCAACCGCCTGCCGCAGAATGCCGTCTGCACGGTCGAGGGGCTGATGCGCAGCATGTATCCGCTGATCACCATGGGCATCGCCATGGGCCTGCACGTCCGCGTCGGCCAGGAAGACAACCTGTGGGGCCGCAAGGGCGAGCGCGCCACGTCGGTCCAGCAGATCGAAAAGGCGGTGCGGATTTCCGAGGAACTGTGGCGGCCGATTGCCAGCGGCAAGGAAGCCCGGGAAATCTACCAGATCGGCACGTTCTATTCGAGCGTGGAGGAGACGCTGGAAAAGAACGGCTGGCTGCCCGGCGTGAAGCCCGGCCGCCGCTGGCCCCGGCTCAGCGCCGCGGCATGAGCGCGACCGTCCTCTTCGTCCCCGGCCTTCGGGACCATGTCGAGGACCACTGGCAGACCCACGCGGCCCGCGCATTTCCGGGATCGGTTACGGTGGAACCGCTGACCGAAGACCGGCTTTCGCGGGCGGCGCGGGTGGCCGCGCTCGATGCGGCGCTGCAGGCGATCAAGGGTGAGGTGGTGATTGCCGCGCACAGCGCCGGCTGCCTGATGGTGGCGCACTGGGCGCTGGCGCCCAGCCGGGCGATCAAGGCCGCGCTGCTGGCCACCCCGGCCGATGTGGAGCATCCGCTGCCGCCGGGCTATCCATCGCATGATAACCTGTCGGCCAATGGCTGGTTGCCGATCCCGCGTGCACCCTTGCCGTTCCCTGCGCTGGTAGTGGCCAGCCGCAATGATCCGCTGGCCGGGTTCGAGCGGGTGGAAGGGCTCGCCCGCGACTGGGGCGCGGACCTGCACGATGCGGGCGACGTCGGCCATCTCAACCCGCCGGCGGGTTACGGCCCATGGCCGGGTGGCCACGACCTGATCGAACAAATGCTGCGCTAGCGCACGGCCGGGGAGAGGATGACAGGCCATGGCGGCGCACATACCGACAGATGCAGGCGGCTCCGCCGGCCCGGACCGGGCGACGGTCTATGCCTGGCTGGTCTTCGCGCTCAGCTTTGGCCTGCTGATTTCCGATTACATGGCGCGGCAGGTGCTCAACGCCGTGTTCCCGCTGCTCAAGACCGAATGGAGCCTGACCGACGCCCAGCTTGGTCTGCTGTCCGGCGTGGTCGCGATCATGGTCGGGCTGCTGACCTTCCCGCTGTCGCTGGCGGCAGACCGCTGGGGGCGGGTGCGCAGCCTGACGCTGATGGCGATCCTGTGGAGTCTGGCCACGCTGCTGTGCGCCGTTGCCGAGAGCTTCGAGACGATGCTGATCGGCCGCGCTCTGGTCGGGATCGGCGAGGCGGCCTATGGCAGCGTTGGCATCGCCGTGGTCATTTCCGTGTTCCCGGCGCGGCTGCGCTCAACGCTTTCCGCCGCCTTCATGGCCGGCGGGCTGTTCGGGCAGGTGCTGGGCGTGGCAATCGGCGGGGCCATTGCCGAAGCCCACGGCTGGCGCATGGCCTTTGCGGCGATTGGCCTGGCCGGCCTGGCGATGGGCGCGCTTTATCCCGTCATCGTGCGGGAACGGCGGATCCGGGCCCTGGCGGGAGCCGCCGCAGCGCAGCCGTCCGGAGCGGTGAAGGTTTCGCTGCGCGAACTGGTCGGCAACCGCTCGGTCCGGCTGGCCTATCTGGGCAGCGGCCTGCAGCTGTTTGCGGCGGGCGCGCTGCCGGCCTGGCTGCCAAGCTATTTCAACCGCACCTATCACCTGCCGGTCGACCGGGCCGGATCGCTTGCCGCCGTCCTGCTGCTGCTCTGCGGCACGGGCATGATCCTGTGCGGGATGCTGAGCGACCGGATCGCCCGCGACCGGCCCGAGGCGAAGATTGCCCTGGCGATCGGCTATGCCTGCGGGACCGCGCTGTGCCTGACGCTGGCGATGCTGCTGCCGCCGGGCACTGCCCAGCTGGTTCTGCTCGGCGCGGCGATGTTCCTGGTGGCGGGCACGGTCGGCCCGGTCGGCGCGATGGTGGCCAACCTTACGCCGCTGGCGATCCACGGCTCGGCCTTTGCCACGCTGACCCTGGCCAACAACCTGATCGGCCTGGCGCCGGGGCCGATCCTGACCGGCCGGATTGCCGACGCCATTGGCCTGGCCGAAGCGTTCCGCCTGCTGCCGATACCCTGCCTGCTGGCAGCCACGGCCTTTGCGATGATGCGGCGCAGCTACCTGGCCGATCTGGCCGGCCGACAATCCGGACCGGCGGCGACCGGGTGAGACAGACGGCAAGGACGCGGGATTTTCCTACACTGGCCCGATCTGCCACACTGGCGGTGCGCTCTTTCTCAGCCTGAATATCCTCCCTCTGCCCGGGGGCACCGCACTGCGCCGAGGCGCGGAACTTCCATGCGGAACTCGCGCAAAGATCGCGAACATCTCTTTCATAAATATATGATTTATATGTTTTTCATTCCTTTTGGCCGCGCGAACTTCTGGCGTTCCGGGGTGCCGCCATCGGGTTCCTGTTTGCGCCGGATAATGGCTGCGGGATGGGACGCCGCATCCGGCGGCAACAGCCCGGCGACTGCAGGTCGCAGCCGTGCTGCAACCGAACCTTGACCTTGCCCGGTCCCTGACTGACAATTCCCGCCGCATTCTCGGGATGGCGCCAGGTTCATGTATCAATCGCTGCAGCTCCGCTCAGACCGGATTACGGCAATCTGCCGATTGATCCTCGCGGCGATGCTGATCGCCGCCTCCCTGCTCGATCCGGGCTTTCCGATCATTCGCACCGCGGCCGGAGCCGTCCTGCTGTGGAGCTATCTGGTCTATGCGGCCGCGGTGCTGGTGATTGCCTGCACCGATTGGTGGCTCACCCACCGGATGCGCCCCGCCGCCTTCCTGATCGACGTCTTCGCGACCTTTGCGTCCTTGTACCTGATCGAATCCGCTGGCCTGGGGCTGGTCAGTCCGTTCATGGGATTCTTTGTCTTCCTGGTCCTGACCAGCACCTTGATCTGGCGGTCCAGGACCGTGATCATGATCACCGCCGGTCTCATCGTGCTCTACGGGCTGCTGGGCCTTGCGCTGGCCCACAATGGCGATCTGGATGACGGGAACTGGTTTGCCCGGCGCCTGGCCTTCATGCTGATCCTTGCCGCGCTGGTGATCTGGTTTGGCACCAGCCGCAGACCCGAGAAGCCCGACCGGCTCGACTGGCCGCATGACGCACCGGTTGAGCGCCGCTTTGCGATCATCGTCGATTACATCCAGCGCCACATGCAGGCCAGCGGCGTGGCGATCTTCTGGAGTCCTGCCGACGAGCCCTGGATCTATCTGGGCCTGGCCGGGATTGCCGGGCATCGTGCACAGCGGTTGCCGCCCGAGGCAATCGCGCTCGACAGCGGACCGAGCGGCTCCGCCGTGCTGTTCGATCGGCGGCGGCACCGCCGGCTTGAACTTGAGGACGGGGATCGGATCGCGGCCCGGCGCGGCCCGGCCCGCATCGATGCCGCGGACTTTCTGGGCCTCGAATCCGGCCTGCTGATTCCCGTCACGGCCGAAACCGGCAGCGGCACGATCCTGCTGACGGGCATCAGGGGAGTCTCGGCCGATCACCTGCAACCGGCCCGCGCGCTCAGCGGGGAGATCGGGCTGGCAATCGACCGGCATGCCCTTGCGGAGATGAGCCAGGCCGCTCAGCTTGAACGCTTGCGGTTTTCGCTGGCCCGCGATCTTCACGACAGCGTGGCGCAATCGCTTGCCGGGGTGGGCTTCCGGATTGCCGCCTTGCGCCAGATCTGGCGGCAAGGCGGCAATCCGGACCCGGAACTGGATGCCTTGCAAGCAGCGCTGACGCAGGAGCAGCACAACCTTCAGGACCTGATCGCCCAGTTGCGCAACAAGCAGGGCCCGAGCCTGCCGGACCATCTCTGCGATGCCCTCACCGCCACGCTGGAGGCCGCCGAACGGCGCTGGGGCATCGAAACCACCTTGGATTGCGACTGCCCGGATGCGAAGTTTTCGGCCTTCTTGCTGCGGGAAACACAGCAACTGATTGGCGAGGCCATCGCCAACGCGGTCAAGCATGGTCAGGCTCGCCGGGTCGACCTGACCGTGCGGCAGTCGGATGGCGGGCTGGAGCTGGCGGTTCTCAATCCACACCACGCCGAAACCAGGGATGAATTTCTGCCGCAAACCATCTCCGAACGGGTCGAAGTGCTGGGTGGCAGACTTGCAATCACCAGCGGGAGCGGTCACACTGCGGTTCGGATTTGGCTACCGGCTGCAAACGATTTATGACCAGCGTGATAATCGCCGACGATCACCCCTTCCTGCGCGAAGGCGTGCGAACCGTCCTGACCCAGGCCGGGCTTGAAGTGGCGGCTGCGGTTGGTGATGGCGATGATGCCCTGGCCGCGATTGAGCAGCATGATCCCGATGTGGCGATCCTGGATGTGCGGATGCCGGGGCGCGACGGGATCGAAGCCTTGCAGGCGATGCGCCGCAAGGGCGATCAGCGTCCGGTCATCCTGCTGACCGCCGTGATTGAGGACCGCCAGTTGCTGGAAGCGATGCGGGCCGGGGTCAGCGGGATCGTGTTCAAGCAGGGGGGCGAAAGCCAGCTGATCGAAGCGCTGGAGATTGTCAGCAAGGGCGGTAACGCAATCCCGCCCGAGTTGATCGGCCGGGCCCTCGACCACAGCCAGAAGCCGAGTTTGCCCTCGCCGATGTCCCGCCTGAACGAACGCGAGCGCCGGATCACCGAAGAGGTCTGCCAGGGCAAGCGCAACCGCGAAATCGCCGAGGGCTTCGGCGTTAGCGAAGGCTCTATCAAGGTGGCCCTGCACCGGATCTATGACAAGCTCGGGGTCGGAAGCCGGACCGAATTGACCCTGCTGATCCTGAACAGCCAGAACTAGGGTGGGGAAAGCTAGTTCGGGGCCTGCAACCGAACTGACTCGGAACTGTCAGCCGGACGCAATCCTCACAGCCCGGGGCTGACCAGCTACACAGCCAAGGAGGCGCTTTCCGTTGGTCAGCTCCAGCGCAGTCAGTCCTAGGTGGTGGTTGCACCCTAAGCTTACGGAATTGCCGCAATTACCGAGGCACGGTCGCTGACCGGCTAACCCCAGCCCCGCTCGAGATAGCGCACCGCGCAACCTGCCAGCAGGGCCGCACCGCGCGGCAGGGCGTTTTCGTCCACCGTCATGCGCGGCGAATGAATCGCCGGACAGCTGTGCCAGTCGGCCCCTTCGGCAGCGACGCCCAGGAAGAACATCGCGCCCGGCACCTGTTCCAGCACATAGGAGAAGTCCTCCGCCCCCATGATCGGCTGGTCGAGCCGGCGAAAGGCCGCTTCGCCGAACAGCTCCTGTGCCACTTCCTCGCCCAGATCGACCGCGCGCGGGTCACAATGGGTGACCGGAAAGCCCGGGGTGATCGTGACCGAAGCCGTTGCGCCATGAGCCGATGCAATGCCGGTGGCGAGCTGTTCGAGTGCGGCGTGCAGCTTGCCCCGGTGCCGTGCCGACAGCGTGCGCAAGGTGCCGCGCAGCGTCGCAAAGTCGGCGATGATGTTATGGGCGGTGCCGCCTTCGATTCTGGCAACCGTGGCGATGACCGGATCGTGCGCATCAAACTGGCGGGCGACCAGAGCCTGCAGCGCGGTGACGATCTCGCAGGCCACCGGCACCGGATCCAGCGCCTGGTGCGGCATCGCGGCATGGCCGCCGCGCCCGCTCACCGTGATGTCGAACTGGTCGGCCGAGGCCATCAGCGCGCCGGACCGGCCGGCCACCAGTCCGTGCTGGGCATTGGGCATGACGTGAAGGGCAAAGGCCGCTTCGGGCAGGTCGCGGCCGGTTCCAGCACCACCCAGCAGCCCGTCTTCCAGCATGAACTTCCCGCCGTGGAAGCCCTCTTCCCCCGGCTGGAACATGAACCGCACTTCGCCCTTCAGCGTATCGCGCCGGGCGCACAGCAGACGGACCGCACCGGCCAGCATGGCGGTATGGGTGTCATGCCCGCAGGCGTGCATCGTACCGGGAATGGTCGAGGCAAAGTCCAGCCCGGTTTCTTCCGGCATCGGCAGCGCGTCCATATCGCCGCGCAGCAGGACGCAGCGGCCTTCCCCGGCCCCGCCCTTCAGCGTGGCAACCAGGCCAGTGGTGCTGGGGCCCTCGACCCAGTCCAGCGGCAGGTCGGCCAGAGCGGCGCGAACCTTGTCGCGGGTCTTGGGGGTGTGCAGGCCCAGTTCCGGCTCGGCATGGATCGATCGGCGCAGGGCGACGATCTCGTCCTGCAGGCCGCGCGCTTCATCCAGCAGTTTTCCGTGCAGCATGGCTCAGATCCCGATCTTGGCTTCGATCCGCCGGGCTGCGGCGTTGTGCGCCCGCACCGAGTGGACCAGCAGCAGGTTGAGGACGATGGTCTGGTACAGCATATACCACAAGGGGCTGCCCGCCAGCATCGACAGGCCCAGCACGATCGCCCGGGGGTTGGGGCCAAGGATCTTGCACAGCAGCAGCAGCGGGGGAGCCTCGGTCCGGACCGCATCGGCAATCTGCGCCAGCCTCGCCTTGTCGCCCTGCGCGGCCTGGACCGCAGCATCGATCTTGAGCGCTTCCGGGGTCATCCCGCTGGCCACGCCGATATAGGCAGAAACCAGTGCCCCCGCCCAGCTTTGCGAGGTAGCCGAGCCTTCCTTGCCATGGCTGTTGCGCAGCCACGGCGTGCCATAGACCCAGTACTGGTACTGGCGCCGCTGCACCTCGACATGATTGGCCTGCAGCGCGTGGCTGATCCCGGCCGCAACCACCAGGACCCATGCCATCCAGCCGGAGAAGAACCCCGTGCCGCCGGCGAGCAGTGCGGCAAGGAGGAGATAGAGCACGGTATGGCTGAGGTAGTCGCACAGTCCGTCGACCATCTCTCCGATCGGACTGGACCGTCCGGTCAGGCGGGCGAGATCGCCATCGGCTCCGTCGACCACGTGCCAGGTCATGTGCAGGGCCATGCCGACCAGCGCGATGGCCGGCCAGCTGAACTGGCCGATCCAGCCGGTATAGACCAGCCCCGCCGCCACGACGAAGCCTGCCCCCAGCACCGACACCATGTTGGGCGTGACCGGCGTCGGCGCCAGCAGCCGCGCCAATTGCCAGGCCAGCGGGTGATAAAGGTAGTGGTTGAGCGGATCCTGCAGCTCACGCGGGCGTTGCGGCCGCTGGACCCGGTTGCCGCTTCCCAATCCCGCCTGTGCCACGTCCTGCTCCCCGGATTATCGCTCGATTCGCATCGGATAATGCCCCGTGGCGCAAGCGCAACAGGCTTGCCTGCGTTTAAACAGAAATGTCACAATCCGCAGGGGCAAACACGCATTCAGCTTGACGGAAGGCCTCTGGCTTGCTTTGGGCGTCCGATTTCCAAATCCGGGCCTGTTGCGCCCGGCTCTGGGTGCTTGAAAAGGACAGAACCAGAATGAAGCCCATCAAGGTCGCCATGATCGGCGTTGGCAACTGCGCAAGCTCGCTTGTCCAGGGGGTTGCCTATTATCGTCAGAACAATTCCTCGCAGGGCCTGATCCACGACAAGATCGGTGGCTATGGCGCGGGCGACGTAGACTTTGTTCTGGGCATCGATGTCGATGCGCGCAAGGTCGGCAAGGACATCGCCGAAGCGATCTTTGCCGCGCCCAACAACACCAAGGTGTTCATGCCCAACGTGCCCGCGACCGGCGCCAAGGTGATCATGGGCATGGTTTCGGACGGCGTTGCCCCGCACATGACCACGGTTGGCGAAAAGGGCTTCATCGTGGCCGACGAACCGGAAGCCGACAAGGCCCGCATCGTCGAGGCGATCAAGGCCTCGGGCGCCGAAGTGCTGATCAACTTCCTGCCGGTCGGTTCGCAGAAGGCGACCGAATTCTACATGGAATGCGCGCTGGAAGCCGGTGTTGCGGTGGTCAACTGCATGCCGGTGTTCATCGCTTCGCAGCCGGAATGGGAAGCCCGCTTCCGTGAAAAGAACATCCCGATCGTGGGTGACGACATCAAGGCCCAGGTTGGCGCGACGATCGTTCACCGGGTGCTGTCCAGCCTGTTCGCCGCCCGCGGCGTGACGGTTGAGCGCACCTATCAGCTCAACACCGGCGGCAACACCGACTTCATGAACATGCTGGACCGCCAGCGCCTCGGTTCGAAGAAGGAATCGAAGACCGAAGCCGTCCAGGCCATGCTGGCCCAGCGCCTGGAAGACGAAAACATCCACGTCGGCCCGTCGGACTATGTTCCCTGGCAGAAGGACAACAAGCTGTGCTTCCTGCGCCTGGAAGGCCTGCAGTGGGGCAACGTGCCGATGGAACTGGAACTGCGCCTCTCGGTGGAAGACAGCCCGAACTCGGCCGCTTGCGTCATGGACGCGATCCGCTGCGCCAAGGTGGCGCTGGACCGTGGTGAAGGCGGCGCGCTGATCGGCCCGTCGGCCTATTTCTGCAAGCACCCGCCGCAGCAGTTCAACGACGATCTGGCCGCCCAGATGGTCGACGACTACGTGGCTGACGCCCCGCTCGCCGCCGAATAAGCGCGAGCCAGCTGGTTCAGGAAGCGGCGCCGGTTCATCCCGGCGCCGTTTCTGTTTGAAGGTATCGTGATGGACGCTTTGATCATCGCCGCCGGGTTCGGCAGCCGCCTGCGCGAGATTTCCGATTCCAAGCCGATGACCCCGATCTCCGGGGTGCCCCTGCTGGAACTGGGTGTGCGCCAAGCCAAGTCCGCCGGGGTGGATCGGGTCGTGGTGGTGACCGGGCATGAGGCCGAGCGGCTGGAGGCTGCGCTGCCCGCGCTGGCCGATCGCGCAGGTATTCCGGTGGTAGCGCAGCGGGTGGAAGACTGGTCGAAGCCCAATGGCTGGTCGGTGCTGGCCGGGGCCTCGGTCATTCCCGGCAACTACCTGCTGATGATGAGCGACCACATCTTTTCAGGATCAATCCTGACCCGGCTGGCGCAGCAGCACGGACCGGACCGGGGGGTGACCCTGGCAGTCGATTATCGCTGCGATCATCCGCTGATCGATCCCGACGATGCCACCTGGGTCAGGCTGGACAAGGCGGGGTTCATCAAGGCGATCGGCAAGACGATCGATCCCTATGACGCGGTGGATTGCGGCGCGTTCCTGTGCACGCCGGAACTGGCCGATGCGATCCGCGCCGCGATTGTCGGAGGCAAGGCCGGCAGCCTGTCCGAAGGGATGCAGATCCTGGCCGACGCCGGGCGCGCGGCAACGATGGATATCGGTTCGGCCTGGTGGCTCGATGTTGATGATCCGCGCGCGTTTGACCTGGCCGAAGCCCAGGCTCCGCGCGAACTGCCCGAAATCTATGGCTAGGGATACTTCATCCGGATCCTGAGCGCGGTTCCCGCCGGTCCGGCCTGAAAGCGCACCGACTTGAAGCCCGGCGCGCTCATGAAGATCTTCGGGTTGTTGGAAAAGCCAAAGCCCTCCTTCGGGATGCCGAGGCCGTTGCGATCGATTTTCCCGTTGGCGTTCTCGTCATGGTACAGGGCCAGGCCATAGGCCCCCGGCTGAGGCACATGGATGCAGGCCGTGCTCGTGCCGGCGCGGGCTGGAACCTTGGTGACGTAAAGCGAGCCCATCGGTTTGAGGAAGCGGGCCTTGTCATCGGGGTAGAGCGTCAGGATCACCACGCCCTTGCCATTGCGCAGGTTGTCGATCGTCAGATTGATCCAGTGGCTGCTGGCCGGTCCGGTGCAGCCGACCGGCGCCGCGGCAACGGCAGGCATGGCGCTCAGGCCCGCAGTCAGCATTGCCGCCCAAATCCTGAGCCCCATCTGCCCGTTCCCCCGTCTGTGCTGGCGCATCCTGCCCGATCCGCCAGCATCTGCAAAGCACCCGATCGGACAGGTCAGACCAGTCTGCCCTGTTCCAGCCGGATCGTGTGATCGGCGATCCCCGGCAAGGCCCCGCGGTGGCCGATTACCACCACAGCCATCCGTCTCGCCAGGTCCCGCAAGGCGGTAACGATCGCCGCCTCGTTCTCCGCGTCGAGGGCGCTGGTCGCCTCGTCCAGGATCAGCACTGCCGGATCGCGCAGCAAGGCCCGCGCCAGCATCAGCCGCTGGCGCTCACCGCCCGACAGCGCACGGCCGCCATCCCCCAGCCGGGTGTCCAGCCCGTCCGGCAAAGCCAGGGCAAATCCGGCGGAGGCCGCCTGCAAGGCATCGCGCAGGGCCGCATCGTCGGCCTGCGGCGCGGCCCAGCGCAGATTGTCACGCAAGCTGGCGGCCAGCAGCACTGGGTCCTGCTGGACATAGGCGACACGGCTGCGCCAGGCACGGCGGACCGGGCCGGCCAGTTCGACGCCATCCACGCGGACCGTGCCGCCATCGGGCGAGAGCAATCCGCCGACCAGATCGGCCAGAGTGCTCTTGCCGGCGCCCGATGGACCGACAATGGCCGTGATCCCGCGCGCGGGAATGGAAGCGGATACCGCCTGCAACGCGGGCCGGTCGCTTGCTGCGAACCGTACCGTCACCTGATCCAGAGTGATCGCGCGGTCCAGCCCGGGCGCAGCGGCGCTGCCGGCGTCCTCTTCGCGCGCGGCCTCGGTGCGGGCGATCAGGGCCAGCGCCTCGTCCACCGCGGGGCGGCTGTGAGCGCAAGTGGCCCAGCCGTGCTGGACGGCACCCAGCAGCGGCAGGGCCCGGGCAAACAGCGCGACCATCGGCAGGACCAGCGCCACCTCGATCCGCCACAGCGTCAGCGCGGCCCAGACCAGCACGGCCAGGACCAGCGCTCCGCCGGCCTGCAGGGCGATCTGCCCGCGACCGAGATCGGCATAATAGGCCAGCAGGTGGTGGCGTAGGCCGGCGTACTGAGCCGCCAATGCGGCAACGGCGGTTTCCTCGGTACCGAGGCCCTTGTGCAACCGCAGCGCGTCCAGCCCTTCGCCGACCTGGCTGTGAACACCGCCATAGGCCTCGCCCAGTCGCTCACCCAGCAGCGCCGCGCGGCGGCGGGTGCCGTGGAAGGCCAGCAGCACGGCCGCCCCGGCTACCAATGCGGCCAGGGTCATGCGCGGGGAAATGGCCAGCGCGGCCAGCCCGATCCCGCCCAGCGTAACCGCGGCGGCCAGCGCCTGAGCGCCCTGGTTGATATAGAGGCCAGCCTGATCGATCCGGGTGATCAGCAGGCTGGAAGCCGCGCTCCGCTGCAAGCCCACCAGCACCCGCCAGTCGCAGTGCAGCAGGGCCCGCCAGGCACGGGTCCGCAACCGGTCGAGCACGGCATATTCGAACCGAAGCGCGGCGAGGGTACGGACATGGACAATCACCGCCCGCAGCGCCACTACCGCGACGAACAGCGCCAGCAGCAGATCGAGCCGCAGCGGCAGGCCGATCGAAGCGGCGAGCGTTCCGATCGCGCCGCCGCTGCCCTGGCCCAGGGTGGCAAGCAGCGGCACCAGCAGGACGAGGCCGATCCCCTCGGTCAGCGCCGATGCCAGCATCAGCAGAGCCAGCCGCAACCCCGCCGCCCGATCTGCCGGAGCAAGCAGGCGGGGCGGTCTAGCCAAGGTTACGTCCTTCGACATAGTTGACGAAGCGGGAAAACAGGATGGCGCGCGAGATCGCCGCCGCCCGTGCCACCTGTTCGGCAATCGGGATGTCGGTGGTTTCCGGCCAGTCTTCCAGCAGGGCGCGAACGCGGGGGAAATCGAACATCTCGGCCAGACGCGGTTCGCGCTCCAACCGGTCAAGCTCAGCCAGCATTTCCCCGCGCCGCGCGCCCAGCCGGGTGCGCCAATCGGCATTGTGCGATCCGATCAGGTTCGACAGGCGCTGTTCTTCGGGCACCCGTCCGCGCAGCAGTTCGCGCGCCAGCCAGCGCTGCTGTCCGTCATAGAGGAACATGTCGCTCGGCAGACCGGCGCAGAACTCGAAGAACGGGCGGTAGGGGTCGGATCGCGCTGCTCCATCCCGTAGACCTGCTCGAACCCGCTGTAGAGGTCGGAGAATTCACCCCAGGCGTTGGCGTGAATCTCGCGGATCATCGAAAGCCGGTCCCGGTCAGGGAAGCGCGAGACCGGCAGCCCGACAGCCCGGGCCCGTTCCACCACTCCTGTGCGTTCCGCATAGTCCATCCGCAGCGGCGAAACGATGCCGTACAGTTCATCAATCCCGCGCACCCGGCGTTGCCAGTGCCACAGCCGCTCTGGCAGGAACGGGAACACGGCCATGGCCAGAAACCGCCGCAGCAGCGAGCGATGATCGTCGATCGAATGCCGCAGCGCGCGGTAAAGCTGGATCCAGCGGAAGCTGGCCAGATATTCGCTAAAGGCCCAGCTGCCATCGGCGCTGGCGGTGGCATTGCCGAACTCGCCCAGCAGCACCCGGTCGCAGCCATCGCGCCGCGCGGCTTCCCACAGCCGGTGATAGACCCCGAGATTGGCCAGCCCCTGGGGCGATCCGCCGATGGTGTGGAACAACAGTTCCAGCCGATCGGTGAAGGGTGCGTCGGCATTGTCCTCGAAATGCGCCATGATCCGCGGATGCATCGCGCAAAGCGCCTCGACCCTTGGGCGTTCGGTACCGTAATAACCCGGATTGCAGTGCCCGTCCCAATCGGGTGCGGGCACGAAGGTATAGGTGTTGATCGCCGCGTCGCCCGGCACGGCATCCAGCACCCTGGTGACGACCATCGCGGAATCAAGCCCGCCCGACAGCATTACCGCCGGCCGCTTGCTGCCGGCTAGCGCAGCGCGGGTACCTTCCGCCAGCAGGGCCTGGGCCTGTTCGACCAGTTCGGCCCGCGATGCGCGAGGAGCCGGAGGCAAGGCATCGAGATCGTAGAAGCAGCGCGTTTCCTCACGCCCGCCTGCCCCCAGCATGACCACGCTGCCCAGCGGCACCCGGTGCACCCCGACATACCAGCCCCGCGCCTCGTTCGAGGCATTGAACCAGGCCATGTCGGCGATCTTGGCATCATTGAGCCGCTGTTCGACCCCGCAGGCAAAGATCGCCCGCACCGCCGTGCTGGCAATTACCCGTTCGGGCGCGGCGTGGTAATGCAACGGAGGCGCACGCAGCGGACTGCGGGCGAGGCGAAGGGTACCGGCGGACTGATCGAGCACTGCGACCGCATATTCGCCGATCAGCCGCCGATCGGTCGCATCGCCCCAGGCCTGCAGTGCAGCAGAGTAAAGCCGGGCCAGCGCGGCAGCATCGCCTGGCAGCGGAACTGGCTGACCAAGCTCCGCGGCGGCGGTAGCGGCATTGTCGAGATGACCGTGGAACAGGACGACATGCGGGCCGGACTCCACCGGCCGCCAGGCCCGGGCGCGGCGCGGATCACCATGCGGCAGCAGCACCGCAAAGGTTCCGTCGCCGATCGAATGCTGGGCTGAAACAGCAGAAAGCCCTGCCGCCAGAGAGGCGGCAAGGCGTTCTGATGCGGGCGCCGCATCGGCACGCCGCAGCCATTCAAGTGCAAACATTGAAAGTTACCGGCGCGAGCGAACCATCGGCCGCGCCGTCAACGGCTCAGGACTTGCCGCTGCCACCTTCACCGGCACCGGCCGTGTTCGGCGCAACATCTTCCAGCTTGCCGAGCACTTCAAGCTGCGGACGGGTCCAGGTCTTGGTTTCGGTCTGCTTGGTCATCTGGGATCTACCTTGAATGAGAATCACTGGTGGGAGAGGTGTTTTTGCGACCTTTCTTTAGGTTTCGTGGACAAAGCTTGACTGTGGACTCGGAGCTTGATTCAAGGCTGGCTTTTGGAGGCAGCCTTGGGCGAGCGGATCGGCGTTACGGACGAAGAGTGGGAGGTGATCGGGCCACTGTTGC
>JAFLDB010000008.1:25000-141194 GCA_017302615.1 Sphingomonadales bacterium | reverse complement strand
CTGTTCAACAAGCTCAAGAACTGGCGCAGGGTGGCGACCCGCTACGACAAAACCAAGGAATCCTACCTCGGCTTCGTCGCACTCGCATCAGTCAAACTCTGGATACCCTTTGTCCACGAAACCTAGGTCTCAATCATCCGACCCAAAGGCCATTTCAAGATTGGCTGCAATCTTCTTGATTGCCCGGATCGCCACCTCGACTTCTTCCTCGCTCAGGCCTTGCGTGGCGATCTCATTCAGCTCAGCAGCATATGGCAGCAACTTGGGTTCGAGTGCTCGTCCGGCCTCGGTCAAACTGACCACGATCTTGCGCTGGTCTTGAGGATCTCTGACGCGTTCAATCAGTCCTTCGGCGGCCATTCCCTTGAGTAGGGCAACAGTGGTGGTCTCGGTAACCCGTGTCGCTTCGCTTAGGTCGCGCTGAGTGATCCCATCCTTGATCCATAAAGCACGCAGGTAGTTATAGAAGCCGGATTTGACCTCATGACGATTCAAGCGGACAGTCAGGAGGCGATCGAAGGCTAGATGCGCTCGTCTGATCTGGAATGCGACACTTCGCTCCGGGGAAAGCACCGGGCCACCGGCCTTCCGTGATCGGCTCGAACTTCCGGCCTTTTGTGTTGCGGAGCTATCCTCCATGCATGCACCTCGTATTGAATTTCATGAAGTTTGGTTTGTTGTCCGCTAGCATAAACGGACAGACCTGTGTCCAACTCATTCGATGCCCCGGCCATCACGACTGGCTGAGTCGTTGACGTTCGACCGCTAGTCGCATATACTTTTATATAAAGCCATATCAGAGGAGCCTGTGATGTCCGAAACTGAGAAAGCTCCGGCGGGCGGAAGCCCCCCAAATCCAAATCTATGGTCCCGCGACGGTTTCACCGGAACCAACGCGATCGCGCTCCGATCCGACTACACGCCAACCTACACCAGCGTTCGCGGGCCTCATGCACCGCACCGGTTCAACATCTTCGCGATTGAAACCGAGGATCAGACATCGCCAGATGCGTTGCCAACCCCCGTGCTTGTTGGTCGTAACGGTCTCCAACTCTCGGTTTCTCGTCGGCGTGAATCCACACCTTTCGCAATGCGAAACACCGAAGGCGACGAACTCCATTTCGTGCAATCAGGATCTGTAAGGTTCGTCACCGACTTTGGAACGATTGACGCGGGACCGCTCGACTTCGTTCACATCCCGCGGGCGATCACATACCGGGTTGAGCCGCTTTCCGATGATCTTGTTGCCCTGATCCTGACAAGCCCCGATGCACTGGGCTTCGATACTCCTGCACCGTTCGGAATGATCAATTTCGGCAAGGCGGTACGTAAGCCGGCTATCGACCCTGCGCTTGCTGAGGGGCCCAAGCGCCTGCTGATCCGAAGCTTTGACGGCGTGACAGAGTTTGAAATGGTGCACGACCCCATCCGCGCAATGGTGCAAGTCGGCGGCAAGGAGCCCGTTTGGGCGCTGAGCCTCAGGGACATCGTCCCCGTATCCTACGGTACTCGCGGAGGCCCTCCGGCGCAGTTCCTGTCGACCAAAGACACGGGCGTCATGTCGTTCACTCTCAGTGCAAGGCCAGGGCCGCGGCCACCGGTGCACGTGAACGCGGACTACGATGAGATCATCTTGTTCGCGGAAGGTCCGGGTGCGTGGGGTAAGATCAACGAAGCAGGTACCATCACCTGGGTGCCCAAAGGCGTCACCCACCATGGTCCCAAAGAGGATGTCCCTGAAGGATACCAAGCCTGGCTGATCGAGGTTCGTCAGACAATGCGCCTAACCGCAGAAGCGCAGGCGCAAGCACACCTCATCGAGACGAGCGAGTACGGGCGTTTTGGGCCCTGATGGTTGAGATCACCACTTCAATGGCGAAGTACTCGACCTAATCCGCAGGAGAGAGGGTAAGTCGTGATCAAGCTCATGATTCTAGTGAAACGCAACTCAGAACTCACCCACGAGGCGTTCAAGGAGCATCTGTCGATGAATCACGCGCGTCTAGTTCGGGATTGTCCCGCGAGCGCAAGGTATGTTCGCAAGTATGTGCAAAGCTTTCGCATCGCCGATGAAGTAGACGGCGGTTCGTTCGACGGAGCCGCTGAACTCTGGTTCGACTCTCCTCAGGACATGGACAGATTTTTCGCCGATCCCGACTATCTCGCGACAGTGAGGCCAGACGAACCACGTTTCGCCGATCTTGAAAAGTGCGTCTTTCTGACCACCGAAGAAGCTCAGGTTATCTGATCAAAGCTTCACCCACTCGAAATCTCGCTCAGGCCCGTACAAGCGGATCTGGTAAATGATGTCCCTGTGGGTAGCTGCGGCAGTTTTGGCCGGTCTGTTCCAGTCGCTTCGCACTGCCATGCAGCAGAAGCTCAGGCATCGCCTGACTGTCAACGGCGCCGGAATGGTGAGGCACCTCTTTGGCCTCCCCTTCGTCGTCGCTGCCGCATTGCTCTACATCGGCCTGAGCGGCCAATCGCTTCCGAGCCCCAACTTCCAGTTCTTCGTTTACAGCGCCGGCACCGCACTTTGTCAGCTATTCGGCACGCTTGCGCTCATTCACTCCTTCACCGATCGCGGCTACCTGGTTGGAACGGCGTTCTCAAAGACTGAGGCTGTGCAGGCGGCTATCGCCGCAGCGATCCTGTTTGACGAGCGGCTAAGCATCCTCACATGGGCGGGAATTCTCGTTGGGGTCTTCGGTGTACTTGTCATTGCCATTCACGGGCGCGAGCTCACGATACGCGAATTGCTGGTGTCGTTCCGACAGCCTGCGGCAGGTTACGGACTGGCCGCAGCCGGTCTTTTGGCCGCCACAGGCCTCATTGGCCAGGAAGCTACGAAGCTCGTTCCAACTAAGGATCCCATCACTGCCTCACTTCTTACGGTCGGTTTCGTCATGCTTCTGCAGTGCCTGCTCCAAGGATTATGGATGGCAAAGTGCGATCGTACCGGGCTACGTGCCATTTGCTCAGCATGGCGGCACTCGACCCAAGTCGGGCTCGTATCTGCGCTTGGCTCCATTTCTTGGTTCGCGGCCATCGCTCTGGCTCCGGTTGCGCTTGTTCGTATCGTCGGCCAAAGCGAAGTCGTCTTCACAATGTGGTTTGCTCGCTTCTACCTCAAGGAGAAACCTCGGATCGATGAGATCATGGGCTTGCTCCTGGTCGTAAGCGGGGTCGTCCTGGCGCTACTCGGCAGCTGGCGAAGCTGACTTACCATCAATCGCACCAACTTTGATTCCGGTCAAAGGGAGCAATCCATAGTGCTTCTATATAAAAGTGATTCGACGGGCCATCAAAGGCTCTGGATTAGGTTTAGATGGAGAGCGGAAAATGGGCCACGAAAACCACCGACCAGCGTCTGATGAACCTGTTTGGCCACACCTTTGGTCGAGGGACGGGTTTCTGGGCACCAACTCTGTTGTGCTGCGCCAAAGCTATCTTCCCGTCTATCAGCCTGCGAGTGGATCTCATGGTCCTCACCGCTTCAGCATTCTTGAGGTTCCAACGGCCGACCAAAGCGACCCTGACAGCCTCCCGACAGCTGTCATGACGTCGCGCGAGGGTTTGGAGCTTCTCGTTTCGCGTCGCAATGCCGCAATGACTTACACGTTGCGCAATGCGGACGCAGACGAACTTCACTTCATTCAATCGGGCAGAGCAAAATTCCACACCGAGTTTGGTACGATTGAAGTGGAAGCTCTCGATTTCGTCTGTATCCCGAGAGCTATTGGATACCGGGTCGAACCTACCGCACCGGGCTTTGCCTCACTCATTCTATCCAGCCCTGAACCACTGCGCATCGACACACCGGCGCCGCTTGGGATGATTTACCGAGGAAAGTCGTTGCGGACTCCGGAGCTGGTAACTGGCGATCCGAAGGCTGGCCCATTTGAACTCAGAATCAAGAGTTACGACGGGGTAACACGCTTCGTTTCAGAGCGAGACCCATTGGCAGGCATTCACCAGGCAGAGGGCCCTTGCCCAGTTTGGGCCCTCAATCTTCGCGACATCAATCCGATGACATATGGCGGGCCCGGCGGTCCTCCGGGCCAGTTCCTCACCAGTCCCGATACTAGCGTGATGTCGTATTCACTGAGCGCCCGTGCTGGCGGGCGTCCACCCGTCCACGTTAATGCTGATTATGACGAGTTGATCCTCTATGCTGAGGGGCCTGGCGCTTGGGGTTCTATCGCTGAACCTGGTGTCTTCACCTGGGTACCAAAATCCGTCACGCACCACGGGCCAGAAGAGAATGTCTCCGAAGGCTATCAGGCATGGCTCATTGAGGTACGCCCAACAATGCGACTCACTGAGGCAGCCAAAGGGGTTTCCTGTCCCATCGAAACTGGGCAATACGCGCCCTTAGGCTCCTAGCCTAGTCGAACCAGGGCCATCTCTCAGGATGGCCCTGGTTCATCAACGCAGTCTCTGTTTCGCTGAGATTCAAGACCCGTTGCGCACCGGGGGAACGGTCACTGGCCGCAGCCCGGATCCTGATCTGGACTTCGACGAAGGAGCCCATTTGAGGCAAGAGTGCGTTCACCACGGCCTCCTTCTTCCGCGAAATCTCTCAAGCAGTCTTCCGTTCGGGGCTTTCTTGGTGAGGACCCATCGCCAGTGCCGAAGCTGGTACTTCACGAACTGACTGAAGCTATCGGCCTGGTCGTCATACTTCCCAGCAGGAAATGCTTGAAGCTCGCGGCGGAAATCGTCGAGCCATGGTGCCTCGCTCGGAAGCAGGAAATGGCCTGCCTCGACTTCCGCGAGACAGCCATTGAACCGCTCCTCTTTGCTGGAGACTGACGGGATCATGACCAGGCGAAGTTCTCCGGTGACGCGCAGATCCTGGTAAAGCGCGTAACCGCTGCCCGCCTTTTCCATGATCACTTCGTCGGCGCGGAAGCGATTGCGCAGGTCAAGCACGGCGCGCTTGAGGTCAGGGAAGTCGAGGCGCTTGCGGAACACATCGAGCAAATACCACTTGTGGTTCTCGACCTCGAAGCCCCAGGTCGTGCAAACCGAATAATCACTGGTCGGCTCAGCGGTCATGCCAGTATCCCAGCTTTGGATAACCTTGATGAAGCGGTCCCGAGGCGGCGCTTCTTGATAGATGCCAAACCACTCGAGGCGGATCATGTTGCCTTCGGGGGTAACCGGTTCCTGTTGGTACTGGGCCGAGAATGCAACCGGTCCGAGATCCCGGCGGAGTTGATCAAGGGTGGCCTGGTCCTCGCGCTCTGGATTGAGCAAATCACCAACGCGCCGGTGATGCGCCCGTCCCTCGCCAATCGAGATCACCTCGTCCTTGATTGCGATGGCTGGCAAGTTGAGATGGCGATAGTCCTTCTCCAGCAAATAGGCCGGCAGATCGTCTTCGTGGAGACGCTGCTGGATCGAGATGATCCGCCCGGTCGCCTTGTCATTGAGCCGGCTGAGCAGGGTGTTGTCGTACCAGTTGCGCAGTTCCTGGCGGACAGTCGGGCTGCGCGCCTCGTCGGCCTTCATGCAGTCATCGACGATGATAATGTCCGCCCCGAAACCAGTGATCGAACCGCCAACCGATACGGCTTTGCGCACACCGCCCACTGTCGTCTCCAACTCAAGTGCCCGGTTGCCCCGTTCGCTGATGCGGGTGCCAGGGAAGTCCTTGAGGTACCAGTCGCTCTCCATGACCATCCGGGTTTGGTTGGAATGGTGCCGGGCCAGGTCCTGGCTATAGCTGGCGACCATGATCCGGGCTCGCGGATTGTGTCCCAGCATCCAGGCCACAAAAGCCACTGATGCCGTGATCGACTTGAGGTGCCGAGGCGGCACAGTGATCACGAGCCGCTTTTCCGTCCCGCGGTGGGCCTCCATAAGTGCATGGCAGATTGCGCGGATGTACCACGCCATGTTGAGCGGCCGATCACCGGGGTGAAGCGTCTCGAATGACTTCATCAGGAACAGCTCGAAATGCTGGCGGCGAGCTGCCGAGAGCATTGCAGGAGTGAGCCTCATGCTACCTGCCCCTCCCCGGCCAAGAGGATCTTCCCCAACTCTTCGAGCATCGCCAGATCGGTCGCGGTGAGATCGTCGTCTAGCGCCGGCGCGTCGACGCTGGGTTTCGCCTCAGGAACAGCATCACCGTAGAGCTTGATCACCTGGGTGAGCGCTCGCGGATTACCCTTCATCGCCAGCTCGAGTGTCTTGTGAAGCGCTGCCTCAATCCGGCTAATGCGTTTCTCGCCCGCTGCTGTCCTTACAGCGACCTTTTGGGTCAAGGTGTCGCGAACTATCGCACCCAGACCCTTGGCAGCCTTGGGACGACCCTTGGGGTTGCCGGACTGTCCGGGTTTGAACCGGGTGGCCATCGGCGGCTTGCCATAACCAACAGTATAGCCTGCTTCTGCATCAGGCTGGTGCGGGTCGGTCACTTCTGGCGCTGCGGGATTGCCCTCATCCAGTATCGTTGGACGAGTGCGCGCACGCGCGGGCGGAATGATCGGACGGGCCTCGGATTCGCCTTGCGGCTTGATGGGACGGATCGGCATGAGATGGCTCCTCGTGTTTGAGGTTCGGGGCAAGCCCGGCGCGCGGGGGGCGCACACCGGGCCTGGCGCTCAGCTTTCGGTGGTGGTTGCAGCGAGGGTGCTGTTTGGAGCTTCACCGCGGATCTTTAACTCGGCGCGTTCTGCCGCGACCTCCGCGAAGCTCTGTCCGGTGCTGGCGAGCACCGCCTGCTGCCCGGTCATTTTTTCCCAGCGCCGGATTGCGACATCGACATAGCCCGGAGCAATCTCAAGGCCGTAGGCGCGCCGCTTGGTCCGCTCAGACGCAAGGATGGTCGTGCCAGACCCCATGAAGGCATCGAGCACGATCTCTCCAGGCAGACTGACATCGCGGATCGCGTCTGCCACCAATGCGACCGGCTTAACCGTCGGGTGATCGGCCAAGTCAGCCATCCGGTTCCGACTGAAGGTGTTGACCCCGGCATAGTCCCAGACATTGGTCCGGTAGCGGCCATGCTTGCCGAGTTCGACATTGTTGGTGTGGGACGCCTTGCCCTTCTTCGCGATGAGGACCAGTTCGTGCTTCGAGCGATAGAGCGAACCCATCCCACCGTTGGTCTTGTTCCAGACGCACAGGTTGAGGAGCGACAGGGTATTGGCATCGAGCGCAGCCAAGAGCTCACCCATGTGCCGCCAGTCCATGCACAGGTCGAGCACGGCGCCGTCCTTGAGGTGAGGTAGCATCGCGGCAAGGAAGCTCGATAAGAACGCGATGAACTCGGCCTGCGACATCTCACCCGAGGCCATTGCGAACTCGTCATGACTGACCTTCCCCAGACCACACACGTGGCCAGAGACTGGTACATTGTAGGGCGGATCAGTGAAGGCCATCGCCGCCATTTCGCCGGCCAGCAATTCGCTCCAGTTCGCTGCCTCGAGACTGGAGGCACAGAGCAGGCGGTGCCGACCAAGCTGCCACAGGTCGCCGGTGCGGGTGACGGGATCGGCAGGCTCCTCGATCTGTTCGTCGGCCTCGTCTTCGGAGCTGTTCACCTCATTGGTTGCGTCGATCAGCAAATCAACTTCGGCGGTCTCCCAGCCGAGGATCTCGATCGGGGTCTCGTCCATTTCGATGATTGCCGCGAGTTCAATGGCCAGCGCCTGTTCGTTCCAGCTCGCCAGCTCTGCCAGCCTGTTGTCGGCGAGCCGGTAGGACCGCACCTGCGCCTTGCTCCACTGGTGCGCAACGATCACCGGGACTTCAGTCAAGCCCAGGCGTTTGGCCGCAGCTACCCGGGCCTCACCAGCGATGATAACGCCGTCCTCGTCGATCAGCACCGGCATTACGAAGCCAAACTCGGCAATCGAAGCAGCCAGTTTGACTAACTGGGACTCAGGATGCTTGCGAGGATTGTTGCTGTAAGGAGTGAGGCTGCCGACCGGTCGATATGTGATCGGTCCGAAGCGATGTTCAAAGGCATCGGTCCGGTTCGAGATTGCCGGGCAGCTCGTCTTTGCGGGTTTGGGCATGGTCTTGTCTCACTTGCTGGCCAGCAAGGAGGCAGAACGGAGGAGCAGCACGTGTGCAGACAACCACCATCCTGCCCACGCTGGTGCGGGCTGGTTTGGGTTGTCTCCTATGCTGCTGCAATGCGCCGGAGCGCGGTGCCAATCTGCTTCGAGAGACCATGTGATAATCTTTGCTGAGACACTCTGAGTCAAGCGAGTTGTGACCTGACGCCAAACTAGGTGCGTCAGTCAGCTCGCTGATCCATTGGAGGGATTCCCTGTTAATGCCGCAAATTTTCCCTGTTTCGCGCTTAGGGAATCTCCGCCAGAAAGTCCCGGATTTCCTAGGCTCTTGGCTGCATGAAGGATTGGAATCTCATGCCAATTTCGCCAAGTTCCCTGTAAATTCCCGTTAAACAGGGAATTCACCTGAAGAGCGACGCTCCCTTCACAATGCGTCGCGCACCAATCAAGCTTTCAGGTCCGGACAGATCACCCACCCTGGATCAGGGGAAAGGGGTTGTCTCGCACAAATGCAAGCCGGCCCGGCCGGGTGTTCACCCCACCGGACCGACCCGCCGATCATCTTTCTTGTTCTGCGCCCGAAGCTCGTCGATCGATGATCTTTTGCGGTCTAGACCCGTTCCGCAGCCCGTTTGCGCCGCCGGAATCCTGACACCATCACGCCGATCCCGCCCAGCAGCAAGGCACCGCCCCCGAGCTGACCAGGCAAGGGATCGTGGTCCTCAACCAGTTCGGTCAGTCGGGCTCCGCCCGGATCGGTCGGCAGATAGGTAACGCTGATGACGTCGCCGGTATCGTGAGCCTCGAACCGCTCGAACGAACCGGCGTTGAGCCTTGCCCGCGCGCCTGCGCCGGCTAGCCCGGTCGCAGCAGGCCTGGGTTTGCCGATATCCAGCCCGGCGACGATATCCGCCCCGCTGCGGGGCTTCGCGGTGGGTGTCACCGGCGCGTCAGCCGCTGCGCCATGCTGGCCGAACGGCACACCCCTGGCCGGATCGAACACAACTTCGAAATAGAAATTCTCGGAGGTCCCCACCTGGCGGCGACGCGTGCTTGCGGCAAGATCGTTCTGCTTGGCGGCAATCGTCGCCTGAACCACCATGCCCTCAGCCTTGAGCCGAGCGAATTCGGGATTTTGCCCCAGCATCACCACCGGCAGCAGGATTGCTCCGCCTAGCGTCAGAATCATCCCCGCGATGATCCACAAGTCTCCGGGTTGCAGGCGGGTCTTGGCGTTCATCGATGCTCTCCTTCATGCTATGCGATGCAGGAACAGGGGATGTAGGTGCCGTAGGTCTCAGCCCCGTTGAACTTCGCACCCCCCGCCGAAAAGCCGCCGCCGACATAGGGCTGGCTGTAGGAGTAACCCTGGATGTCGCAGAACTCGGCCCCGCGCGAGAGGATTGCGGCGTCGATCTGACGGTGCAGGATGATGCCGGTGACCGGATGGCGGACGATCGTCCAGCCGGTGTGCGTGACGCGGACCTTGACAGGCGGGGCGCTTGGCCGGTTCCAGACCGACCGAGCGTGGGACAGGATCGTGCTTTCAAGCGCGGGATTGGACTGGACCGCCTGGGCACCGCAGATCTTGGGGTCATTGCGATTGTAGGACGAAGCCGTCACGGTCAGCGTGAACTCGCCCTTGGCAACAGGCGCGCCGCGGGCTTTCTCGACAAAATTGTTCCGTCCGCCGGTCCCCTCGTTGACGATCACCACCGGGATCATCTCCAGCGTGATCTTGTAGGTCCCAGGCCCAAGGTCGCCCTTGCGCGTCGCGCGCGAAAGCAGTTCGCCGAAGCCTTCCTGGCCGGGAAAGAAGCGCTCGCCCCGGCTCAGCAGCTGGCCGCGCCAGGTGGTCCAGGTCTTGTACTCGTCGGCCGTGCCCCAGGGCCGCTGCGACACTTCATAGGGCCGCCCATCCACCGTGAAGAGCATCTTGTACTGCGTGAAATAGGCAGTGTTGTGATCGTCCATCCCCGCCACCCGGCCATAGAGCCTGGTCGGAGCCGGTTCGGCCATGTAGACCCGGAAGTAGATCTCGTCGCCCAGGTTGAACGCCGTCTTGAACATGCCTGCGTTCATCCGGTCGAGCGGCATGTCCTGCCCGGAAAAGACGATCCGGCCGATATTCTGACGATGCAGTTCGCTGGTGATCCCCTGCGTCGCACCTTGCGGCGCGGCCGGGGCGGCAAAGCTGGTGCCCTGGTTGGAATTGGGCAATTCCTGCTTGCCGCCGCGATCCGGCTGGGCGGGACGGGGCTTCTTGGTCCCGCCCAGCACATCGCCAACCGCAGGGATCTGCGCCACTGCAACTGTGCCGCCAAGGCCCACCAACAGGGCAAATTCAGCCAGAATGGCAAGTTTGCGCATCGTCTCTCTCCTGTCAGAAGCCAAGGCTGAAACCGATCCGGCCGAGGTGGCGGTCGCTGGTGCCGAACTGGCCGGCATAGCCGATGTGGAGCTGCGCCGAGCGACTGACCGGAATGTCGAGAGCCGCCCCCAGATAGCCGTGCAGACTGTCACGGGTATCACCCTGCAAGACCACCGCGGCACTGCTGGCAGCAAAGCTCACCGGGATCAGCCGGTCGCCGCTCAGGCCCAGCACCCGTCCGCCAAACTCGACCCGGAAATCGGCGCCTCCGCCAACCGGACCAAAGTGCCGTCCGATGCTGAGACCGGCCTGCCCTTCCAGCGTATCGGCAGACAGGTCGGCCAGTGTCAGGCGGAGCGGGCTTGTGCCGGCTTCGGTGTAACCGTCCTGGTCCTGCCGGATCCAGGTGCCCCGCAGGTTTGCGCCAAGCGACCATTTGCCGATCCGTCCAAGCGGCAGATCAAGCCCGACCGTGGCCCCGTAGAGGGTCGATTCGGTCTCGCCCCGGACCGTTGCGGAAAAGCCGTTGAAAGTGACATTCCGGACCGTGTCTTGGTCGACCTTGCCCAGCATGACCCCGCCGGTCAGCTTGGCATCGCCGATGTCGTGCCGCAGGGTGATCCCGCCCAGCACGCTGGATTGCTTGCCGCCGCCCCCATTCGCGCCCAGCTCGATATCGCCCCGGGCCCAGCCGGCCGAAAGGCCCAGCGTGGTCGTCTCGCCCAGCTGAAAGGTCACCCCGCCGCCAAGGCCATAGCTGTCATGCCCGTAGGCCAGTGTCTGCCCGCTGGCCGAGCGGCGACCATCGCCGGCAAATCCGTCCAGCCACAGCCGGGTGCCGCGCGGCATGCGCCGGATCGCGCTGTCGGTCAGATCGGCGAAACCCGATGCGGTCTCTGCCCCCGCGAGGAACTGGGCATTGAAGGTAGAGGGCCGCGCAGTCAGCACCGAAGGAGCCATGATCGCGCTGTTGGTCTGATAGATCACCGCCAGCGGGAGCAGCGCGCCGACCGTGTCGACCGTGGCGAAGGTTCCGGTAATCCCTCCGCTGGCGGTCATGAAAGTGCCGCCGTTGCCTTCCGCACCGCCAACCGAAATGAACCGCAGGGTCCCGCCGTTCAGCGCGGCACTGCCGTTGATCGCCAGCAGGTCGATGTTGCCGTTTGCGTCGAACTCGATCTCCAGCACGGATCCGGCGTTGTGGGTGTAATTGCCATTGATGGTCAGCGTGCCGATCGAATTGCCCGGTGCGACCGTGCCGTTGTTGACCAGGCTGCCGGTGATCGATCCGGTCCCGTCAAGCCGCGCCGCGCTGCCGACCACGGCATTGGCATTGATCGCCCGGTTGACCCTGACCGACCCGGCATCGACGGCCAGAGTGCCGATCGTGAACGTATCGATGAAGGTCAGCCGTCCGCCACCCAGCTTGCGGAAAATGCTGCCGGTGGAGCCCGAGATACGCAGGTCGAGATTCTGGTTGGTGGCGTTGGTCAGCTCAAGCGTGGCCGCGCCGCCAAGGTAGATGAGCGTGCCCGAGCCGCCAAAGTTCCCTGACGACGTGCCGGCCAGCGTTCCCGCGTTGACCGTCCAGGTCGCTGTGAGGCCCTGGTTTGCCCCGGTCATGGTGGTCCGGCCGGCCCCGTCCTTGGTGACGATGCCCGTTCCGACCAGACTATTGCCAAACGAAATGTCATCCAGCGAGAGACCGCCGCCGGCCAGGGTGACTGTGCCGGTGCCGAGCGCGTTCTGGTGACCGACATGCAGCCAGCCGCTCTGGATCAGGGTCTCGCCAAAGAAGCTCGGGTTGTTGCGGCTGATCACCACCGCGCCGGTGCCCTGCTTGACCAGGGTGCCGGGCCCGTTCAGTTCGTTATGGAACACCTGGCTGGGATCAAGCGGATCGGGGAAGCTGCCCCCGCCGATGTCCAGCACCAGCCGTCCGTTCGCGCCGATCGAAACCAGTGCCGGATTGGCCGTATTGCCGCCGCCCAGCGCGCGCAGGTCCTGAATGCGCAGGTCGCCGCTGGCCACTTCGACAACGCCGCCGATGCTGTTGAAGCCATTGGTGATAGTGCTCGACGTGCCCGAAACGATGATGTGGCCGCTTCCCGACAGACGGTTGCCGAAGCTTACGTCATTGAGGTGCAACCGGCCGTTGTTGATCACGCTGGCCAGCCCGAAGGCCTGCGAATGGCTCACCCGCAACACTGCCATATCGTTGATCAGGGTGCCATTGAACTGCGGCGATCCGGTCAGAAAGGAATAGTCCCCGGTGCCGATGAAGTGGATTTCGCCATCCCCGGTCAGGCTGTGCTGGAACTGGTGGGTTCCGGCATCGCTGATCACCAGCCGGCCGGCTCCGCCGGTTCCGTTGCGCAGATCGATGGTGCTGGTGGCTTGTCCCAGCGAGGTGAAATCCGCCGCGGTCAGGGTGACACCCTGATCGATCCAGATCTGCTGAAAGGCGTGG
Source organism: Sphingomonadales bacterium (assembly GCA_017302615.1). Lineage (GTDB taxonomy): Bacteria > Pseudomonadota > Alphaproteobacteria > Sphingomonadales > Sphingomonadaceae > Novosphingobium. Next base: position 128,320 of record JAFLDB010000008.1, on the reverse strand, counting down.
CTGCCCTCGATCTGCCAGTTTGCCCCGCCGTACAGGTGCAACCGTTCGAAATCGGTGGTCGAAAAGCGAATCTGCCCATCGCCAAAACCGCCATCGCCTTCCAGCGTATCGAACCCGGCGCCACCCTTGATCGAGAGCGCCGAGGCAGCGGGAATGGCGGTGTTCAACTCGGTCAGTTCGGTCCGGCTTGAAATCACCACGGTGTCGTCGCCATCCCCGGCATCGAGATAGGCAATGGTCCCGCCGGTATCGCGCCCGATCATCCGGCCGTGCAGCACGAACCGTTCGTTGCTGCTGCCGCCCTGAACCAACGGCCCGGTCAGGTTAGGCGCGGCAACGATCCGCCCACCGCCCGACAGCTCGAACAGGGCATTGTTGCCGCTGAGCGAAACCGTGCTGGCCGTCGTCAGCTGTCCCCCATCGGTAATCACCAGCCGGACGCTGTTGCCGCTGAGCGAAATGGTGTTGGCAGCGTTGTTGTTGGTCAGCGTGCCGCCATTCAGCGCCATCAATACCGGGCCGGTCGCGCCCGAATTGCCCAGGTTGAACGACAGGTCGTTGACCGTCGCCAGACTGTTCAGGATCACGAAGGCGCGGTCGCCGGTAAGTTCTACCGCGTCACCAGCGTTGCCCTGGACAAAGGCATTGCTGTCCACCAGCACAGTCACGTTGCTGGCGGCGGAATTGACGTCCAGCCCGGTGGTGGCATTGGTGCAGGTGATCGTGGTGTTGGCACCGGGACTGGCCACAGTGCCGCTGCCCGAGGTTACCGCGCAAGCCGCCCAAGCCTGGCCCGACGCCAGCAGGCACCACAGCGCGGCGCCTCCCATGGCGGCCTTACGGATCTTGCGGGCCGAACTGCCCGGGCCGAATTTCGCGAACATCGACAACTCCCTGAACTGCAACCGAGATACCGGTGCATGTTCAGGCAGGCGCGCGCGCCTGGGTATGACATAGGTATGTCAGGAGCCGCCCCCGGCGCGGTCAGCCCAGGTTCAGCCGCCCGCTGCGCAGTGCCTCGTAGACCGCCTCGCTGCGAGTGTGGACATCGAGCTTGCGGTAGATCGATCGGACATGGTTGCCGACCGTCAGTGGCGAGATCGACAGGATCCGCGCCGCTTCCTTGTAGCTGTAGCCCTTGGCAAAGAGCTGCAGCAGCTCGGTCTCGCGCGGGGACAGAACTGGCGGCGCCTCTTCGCCGGGCGTGGGGGCAGGCAAGCTGCGCAGCCGGTCGAGCAGGTGGACAGCGGCTGCCGCACTGATCGGTGCGCCGCCGGCCAGCGCCGCTTCCATCGCGGCGATGATCTCGGGTGTAGTGCTGTCTTTCAGCAGATAGCCATCGGCACCCGCCTCGATGGTGCGGACCACGGTCTCGCGGTCGCCAAAGCTGGTCAGGACGATCACTTTGGCTTCACCCGCGGCGCGGATCCGGGGGATGAACGAAGCGCCGTTTCCGTCGGGCAGGCCCAGGTCGAGCAGGTAGACGTCCACTGTCCGGCCCAGCAGCGCTTCGGCTGCGGTCAGCGAAGGGGCCGTTCCGACCAGTGCATAGCCGCCATCGGCCGCGATCACGTCGGCCAGATAGCCGCGCACCAGCGGGTCATCCTCGATGATTGCAACCTGGGTCTGCATCAGCCGATTGTGCCACGGCCGGGACGTAGGGCAAAATGACGCGGATATGTCATGCGCCGGCCTGCCTTTCGATCGGGACGGTCAGGATCACCGCAATCCCGGGATTGGCAGGTTCGATGGCCAGTTCGCCACCGACCGAGGCTGCGCGAGCGCGCATGTTCTCCAGTCCGCGTCCGGGGCCGGCCCGGTCCGGATCGAAGCCGCTGCCGCCATCGGCGATGCGGATCCGCAGCAGCGACTGGTCCGTACCGGCCAGCCCGATCTCCACCGCTAGGGCGCGGGTACCGGAATGCTTGATCGCGTTGGTGATCGCTTCCTGCACGATCCGGAACACCTGCAGGATCGAACGTGGCGGCAGTTCGGGCAGATCGTCCGGCAGGGTATTGGACCAGGCAATGGCGATCCCTGCCGCGTTGAGGCGCGGCTCGATCCGCCCCCGGAACGAGGCCAGCGCGGTGCTGAGCGTCTCGCCCACCGTATCGAGTGAATCGATGATCAGCCGCAGCTCGTCGATCACGCCCTGCAGGCTTTGCGCCAGTTCCTCCGGCGGCAGCGCCTTTTGCCGGGCGGCGAACAGCAGGCTCATCAACTGGCCGCCGATCCCGTCGTGCATGTCGCGCATCAGCCGCTGACGCTCGCTGACCAGGGTTTCGCGCCGGGCCAGTTCCTCTTGCCGGGCATACTGTTCGGCCAGTTCCGCCTCACGCGCGCGAAGCTGACTGGCGAGCAACTGGTTGATCTCGTTGGCGGAGCGGAACAGGCGTATGTTGCGGGCAAAGAACGCCACCGCAAAGCCGATCAGCAGCAAGGGCACGGTATTGACCATGAACACGTTGCTCCGCGCCTCGAAATACTGGGTGATGAAGTCGTGACTGGCGAGGGTTATGGCCAGAACCAGGATCGCCATTTCCCAATGGCGCTCGTCGCGCCGGGCAATCATGTGCCAGGCCAGCAGCAGGCACGCCCCGATCCCCAGCGCCATGCCGCCAAGGTCGGTGATCTGCGATGCCAGATCATAGGCCTTGGGGTGCCCGGCCAGCAGCAGGGCGGCAATTGTCCCGATCATGCCCAGCCCGGCCAGGGTAACGACCCAGCGCACCAGCCGGATCGGCTTTCCGGTCCATTCATTGGCCAGATTGGCCCAGGCCAGGGGCACCAGGTTGGTAATGGTGAAGTAGTATACCAGCCGCCCGGTGCCGCTGAACGGCGGATCGGCCCACAGGTAGTAATGGGTCCTGAGTCCCCAGGCCGTGGCGAGGACAAAACCCCAGAACGGCAGCGCCCGCTGATCGGAGCGCAGGAACACCATCAGCGCCAGCAAGGCGACCAGTCCGGCAATGGTATAGGACAGCACCCGGTACTGGTTGGACAGGAACAGGCTGCGCTCGCTGGCCGCGGACAGCAGCGGAGCAGGCGCGAGCTGCGGGGGCCAGACATCGAGATAGGGCGTGGCGCTGCGGACCATGATCGTCTCGATCCGGTTCGTGCCGGGCCGCAGGACACTGGACGGCAGGTGGATCACCGACTTGAGCGTACCGTGATAGGTGATGTCCGGCAGTTCGATCCGCCCCGGCGCGTGGACCCATGCCCCGTTCACCGCGATATGCATGTTGTCCACCCCGCGCGGCGAGGCGAGTTCCAGGCCGCGCTCGGGCACCTCGGGCAGTTCGAACTCGGCCCGGAGCGAGCCGTAGCCGGGCCCGCAACAGCCATCGTGAGGCAGCTCGACCGGCTTGTATTGCGCCGCAGCCATGCCGGCCCGGCTGGGCTCGGCCAGGCGGGCATAGGCGGGGTTGCGGATCTCGAGAAATTCGGGCGGATCGGTCCGGGCGAACAGCAGCGGCTGGACCACCAGCCAGAAAATCAGCTGGACCGCGGCAATGGCGAGGATGGCGCCGGTGAGCTGGCGGCGCGATTGCGCAGCGGCCGTTGCAGCGGAATGCTCCATCACAGATCCCCCGGTTGCGCGCTCAATTGGTCACGCACTGCCAAGGGGGACCATAAACATGGCACTGAGGCAATGACATATTCCTGTCATTGCCGGTCGCGGTCCACGATTCGTTACAGGATGTAGCGCAGCTTGATCGCGGCCGTGCTGGTGCCCTGGACCTGCACTTCGGCTTCGGAAAACTTTGGCGCGCGCGGCTTGAAACCGGGGTTGCGGGAGAAGCCATAGCCCTCCTTGGGAATGCCCGCGAAGGTATCGAGCTTGTTGTTCGAATTGGCATCGTGGAACACGCTGACAGCATAGCGCCCCGGGACCAGACCGGTCAGCGTCACGCTGGCCGTCCCGCCAGAGATCGGCAGGGAGGCGGTGCGCACGACCTTGGTCTTGCAATCGGGAAAACCGGCGTCGGGCGGGCACAGTGCCAGCCGGATCACGCCCTTGGCGTTCTTGATGCCCGTAACCGTCACCGCCAGCGAGGCCGTGGCCGAACTGTCGGCACGGCCAGGGGTGGCGGCGGCCAGCAGGGCAAGGGCGGCAAGCGGGGCGAAGCGGGGCAAAAGGCGATCCATCGCCCATGGATAGGCCAGCCGCCGGGATTGGAAAAGCCCGCACGTGCTGCCCCATGGGGTGACTAGGCCCCGCCCGGCAAAGCCGCTACACCGTTCGGCGATGGCGCAGGACTTGCCCGTGGTAATTGTGGGAGGCGGGCTGGCCGGCGCGCTGGCCGCACTGTGCCTGGCCCGGCGCCACCCTGATCTGCCGCTGCTGCTGATCGAAGCCGGGCCCGGCTTTGGCGGGAACCACACCTGGTCGTTTTTCGACAGCGATGTGCCGAACGCCGCGCGCAATCTGGTCGCCGCGCTGGAACCGGTGCGCTGGCCGCGCCACCGGGTGCATTTTTCCGGGCGCGAGCGGGAATTTGCGGTGGCTTACAATTCGGTCGGTGCCGAAGCGCTCGACGCGCTGGTCAGGGCCCGGTTGCGCCCGGACCAATACCGGCTGAATGCCTCCGCCAGCCATATCGGGCCGACCGAGGTGACGTTGACCGGCGGGGAAACAATCAGGGCGCGGGCCGTGATCGACGCGCGTGGGCCGGATGGCCCCATGCCGGGCCTGGAGCTGGGCTGGCAGAAGTTTGTCGGGATCGAATTCGCCGCCACGGCACCGGAGCCGGACTGCGCCACGGTAATGGATGCGCGGCTGCCGCAGCTGGATGGCTACCGGTTCGTCTATGTCCTGCCGATGAGCGCGCAGCGCGTGCTGGTGGAAGACACCTATTACAGCAACGGGCCGGATCTGGACATCGCGCTGGTCGCTGGCCGGGTCCGCGATCTGGCCGCCGCGCGCGGGTTGGCAGGGCGGGAACTTCGGCAGGAACATGGTGTGCTGCCGATCCTGATCGGCGGCGATCCAGACCGGTTCTGGCCATCGGACGATCCGCTGCCCCGGTTGGGCCTGAAGGGCGGATTCTTCCACGCCACCACCGGCTATTCCTTTGGTCTGGCGCTGCAACTGGCCGAGGAGCTGTCTGGCCTGCCCGGCCCGTTCGATGCCGCCATGCTGGCCGGATGGAGCCGCGCCCGGTTCCGCCGGCACTGGCGCGAGACGCGGTTTTTCCGGTTGCTCAACCGGATGCTGTTCCATGCCGCCGCGCCCGACCGGCGCGACCGGATATTTTCTCACTTCTATCGCCTGCCGCCCGATCGGATCGCCCGGTTCTATGCCGGCAAGCCCAGCTACACCGACATGGCCCGGATCCTGTCCGGCAAGCCGCCGGTGCCGGTCGGCGCGGCGATCCGCGCACTGGTGCGGCGCTGATGGACCGTGCCGCCCTGGTCCTCGCTGCGCGCGACACAATTGCCCGCGGCTCGCAAAGTTTTGCCGCCGCCAGCCGTCTGTTTGCACCGGCCACGCGCGAGCGGGCCTGGCTGCTCTATGCCTGGTGCCGCGCCGCCGACGACATGACCGACGGGCAGGATCTGGGCCACGCGGCGCAAAATCTGGGCGCCAGCCCCCTGCCCGATGCCGCCGCGATGCAGACCCAGCTGGAAGCCCTGACCGCACTGGCGCTGGATAGCGAGGCTCCGGTGCCGCTGCCCTTTGCGGCGCTGCGCGAAGTAGCGCGCGAGACCGCCATGCCGCGCCGCTTCATCGCCGATCACCTGGCCGGCTTCGCGCTCGACGCGGCGCAGTGGCGGCCGCAGGATGAAAACGATCTGCTGCGCTATTGCTATCACGTGGCGGGAACCGTTGGCTGCATGATGGCGGTGGTGATGAGCGTTGCCCCGGATGACGAGGACACGCTGGACCGGGCCTGCGATCTGGGCCTGGCGTTCCAGCTGGCCAATATTGCCCGCGATGTGGTGCCCGATGCCGAAGTGGGCCGCTGCTATCTGCCTGCCGCCTGGCTGGCCGAGGCCGGGCTGGGCGAGGCAGACCTGGCCGATCCGGCCCGGCGCGGCGACGTCGCCCGGCTGGCGCTGCGGCTGGTCGAACTGGCCCGGCCCTACCGGGCATCGGCCCGGGTTGGCGCAGCGCGGCTGGCCTATCGTTCGCGGCTGGCCGTGCTGGCAGCCGACGGGATCTATGGCACGATCGGAGAAAAGGTTGCAGCGAAGGGCAGCAGGGCCTGGGATCAGCGCGTGCGGGTCAGTACGGCAGGGAAGCTGGCCCTGCTGGTGCAGGCGCTGATGCGGTCGGTCGCCAGCCCGCCAGCAGCGGAGCGCGGCAGCCTGTGGACCCGGCCCCGCGCCGGCTGATGGTCAATCGCGCAGCGTGGGTCCGCGCTTGCGGGCCATGGTGGAGGTACGCAGCTGGGCCATCAGGTCATCCAGCGGCGGCGCCCACAGGAACCCGAAACTGACCGCGCCATCCTTGCTTTCCACCACATGGTGCAGCCGGTGGGCCTGGACGATGCGCTTGAAGTATTCGCTCTTCGGAACAATCCGGTGCGGCAGGCGGCGGTGGACGATCCAGTCATGGAACCCGAAGTAGATCGCGCCATAGGCCGCAATCCCCGCGCCAATTGCAGTGACACTATCGCCCCAGCCCCCATGGACGCCGAGGTAGATCAACGCGATCGACGGGACGGCGAAGATGGCCGCATAAAGGTCGTTCAGTTCAAACGGACCGGTGCGGGCACGGTGGTGGCTTTCATGCAGGAACCAGCCCGGCCCATGCATCACCCAGCGGTGCATGACATAGGCGAACAGTTCCATCGCCACGACTGTGGCGGTAAAGATAAAAAAGAGTAAAAACCACTGCATTTCAATGCCTATAGCCGAAAACAGTGTGATTTGAACAGTCTAATTACACAATCAGGCTGGCAGTTGCCTTGGCGCTTCCGACCACGCCGGGAATCCCCGCCCCCGGATGGGTCCCTGCACCCACGAAGTAGAGGTTGGGGAAATGATCATCGCGGTTGTGGCCGCGGAACCACGCGCTTTGCCACAGCACCGGCTCCAGGCTGAACGCGCTGCCCAGGTGCGCACCCAGATCGTCGTGGAAATCCTGCGGGGTGTAGTGGAAACAGGTGTCCAGCCGCTCATCGAGGTCCGGGATCAGCAGGTCGCGGATCCGGCCCAAGACGACATCGCGGTAACGCGGCCCTTCCACCGCCCAGTCGACCGGCGCGCGGCCCATGTGCGGGACCGGAGCCAGGGCATAGAACGTCGACTTACCTTCGGGCGCCATGTCCGGATCGGTCGCGCTGGGATGATGCAGGTACAGCGATGGATCATCGACCAGGCTGCCGTGCTTGTAGATGTCCTTCAGCAACGGACCATAGCGGTCGGAAAACAGGATCGAATGGTGGGCAATGCCGGGGAAGGTGCCCTTCAATCCGAAATGGACCACGAACAGACTGGGTGAAAAGCTCTTGCGGCGCAGGCTGCGGACCTTGCCCCCGGCATAAGCCGACCCCTCGATCAGGCCATAGGAATGGACCAGATCGCCGTTGCTGGCGACCATTTCCGCGGTCAGCACTTTGCCCGAAGCCGTTTCCACCCCCGTCACGCGCTTGCCTTCGTGCGTGATGCGGGTGACTTTCTCGCCCAGCAGCAGCGTGCCGCCCAGCCGTTCGAACAGCGCGACCATGCCGCTGACCAGGGCATTGGTCCCGCCCTTGGCGAACCACACCCCGCCCAGCTTTTCCAGCCGGTGGATCAGGGCATAGATGCTGCTGGTGTTCATCGGATTGCCGCCGACCAGCAGGGTATGGAACGACAGCGCCTGGCGCAGCTTGTCGTTGTTCACGAAACCGGACACCACCGAATAGACCGAGCGCCAGGCCTGATGCTTGGCCAGCGCCGGGGCGGCTTTCAGCATCGCCGTGAAATCGAGGAACGGGACGGCGCCAAGCTTGAGATAGCCTTCCTCGTACACACCCTTGGAATATTCAAGGAACCGGGCGTATCCGGCGACATCGGCGGGATCGAGCTTGGCAATCTCGGCGTTCAGTTCGGCATCGACGTTGGAATAGTCGAACGCGGTCCCGTCGTTCCACAGCAGGCGGTAGAACGGATGGACCGGCAACAGAGTTACATCGTCAGCCATCCGGCTGCCCGACAGCGCCCACAGTTCCTCCAGACAGGCCGGATCGGTGATCACCGTCGGCCCGGCATCGAAAGTGTAGCCGTCCTGCTTCCATACATAGGCCCGCCCGCCGGGCCGGTCGCGGGCTTCGACGATCGTGGTGGCAATCCCGGCGCTTTGCAGCCGGATCGCCAGCGCCAGCCCGCCAAAGCCGGAACCGATGACAATGGCGGAGTTGTGCGATTTCATGAAATGTGGCCTACTTGACGGTGGCTGGCTCGCAACCTGTCCCAATGGGCGGATACCACGGTCGGCCCGACTTGGCCAACTTGCCAGGCGAAAGGGAGATCATGGCTGCAAGTTCGCCCGAAACCGCCAAGACCGCCCCGTCCGGGTCTGCAGGCCGGGTCCTGCTGGCCAACCCGCGCGGCTTCTGCGCCGGAGTAGAGCGGGCTATCGAAGCTGTCGAACAGGCGCTGCACCATCACGGCGCGCCGGTCTATGTCCGCCGCGCCATCGTCCACAACACCGCAGTGGTCGAACGGCTTGAACGGTTGGGCGCGGTCTTCGTGCAGGAAGTGGACGAAGTGCCCGAAGGCGCGGTCGCGATCCTTTCCGCCCATGGCAGCGCCCGCAGCGTCAAGCACGCTGCCCAGGGCCGCGACCTGAAAGTCATCGACGCGATCTGCCCGCTGGTCGGCAAGGTCCATGCCGAGGTCGAGGCCTGGTACCGGTCCGGCCGGCATGTGCTGCTGATCGGCCATATCGGGCACCCCGAAGTGGTCGGCACGCTCGGCCAGGTTCCGGCCGGCGCGGTTTCGGTCGTGTCCTGCCCGGACGATCTGGCCGCCCTTGACCTGCCGCCCAACACCGCGGTCGCCTATGCCGTGCAGACCACTTTCGCCATGCGCGATGCCGATGCCACCATCGCCGCGATCAAGGCCACGTTTCGCGATGTTGCCGGGCCGCGCGCCAGCGACATCTGCTATGCCACCACCAACCGCCAGCAGGCGGTGGAAGCGCTCGCCCGGCAGTGCGATTTGGTGCTGGTGGTGGGCGACACGATGTCTTCCAACGCGCGCCGGCTGGTCGAAGTGGCGCAAGCCGCCGGCTGCGCCGATGCGCGGCTGATTTCCGGCGGCGACGATGTCCCGCTGGACGTGCTGGCCAGGGCCCGGACGATCGGCCTGACCGCTGCCGCCTCCACGCCCGAAACCGCAATTGCCGAGGTCTGCACCGTGCTGACCGCGCGCGGCTATGCCCTGGAGGAAGCCGAAGGCGAGGTGGAACGGGTGCGGTTTCGCCCCGTTTCGCTGGATGCGCTCAACATCGGCACACTGGGCGGATCGCTGGAGGACCGGCTGACCCGCCTGCGCCAGGATATCGATCAGGCACTCGATGCCGCGATCGGCCATGCCCGGGACCGGGACCGGCGGCTGGCCGAGGCAATGCGCTACGCCACCATCGGCGCGGGCAAGCGGTTCCGCGCGCTGCTGGTAGCAGCCGTGGCCGATCTGGTCGGCGGATCCTACGCCCAGGCCCTGCGCATCGGTGCGGCGATCGAATGCGTTCACGCCCAGTCGCTGATCCATGACGATCTGCCCTGCATGGACGATGATGACGTGCGCCGCGGCCGCCCGACCTTGCACCGCAAGTTCGACGAAGCCACCGCCGTGCTGGCGGGCGATGCCCTGCTGGCGCTGGCTTTCGAGATCCTGGCCGAGGATGCGACCCACCCCGATCCCGCCATTCGCGCCCGCCTTGTGCTGGCCATGGCCCGCGCGGTCGGTCAGGATGGCCTGGCCGGCGGGCAGATGATGGATCTTTATCCCCCGGCCCGGCCCAGCGCCGAGGACGTGTTCCAGTGCGAAAGCCGCAAGACCGGAGCGCTGATCCGCTATGCGGTGGAGGCCGGCGCGATGCTGGGACCGTGCAGCGCCGAGGAGCTGGCCCGCCTGCTGCGCTTTGCCGAGAACCTGGGGCTGGTGTTCCAGATCCGTGACGACATGCTGGACAGCATTGGCGATGCCGAAGTGGTCGGCAAGGCGGTGGGCAAGGATGCCGAAGCCGGCCGCAAGAGCGCGACCAGCCTGCTGGGACTGGAAGGCGCGGCCGCCCAGGCCAGCCAGCTGGAGAATGCTTGTCACGAGGCTTTGGCAGTGTTCGGGCCCAAGGCCACCCCGCTACGCGACCTGGCCCGCTTCGCCGTCAACCGGATGCATTGACTGGTCGGCCCCCTCGCCGGGGCCGCAGCCCGATCCCTACAACCCCGCCTCGATCGCGATGCGGATCGCTTCAGCCACGGTCCGCACGCCCAGCCCGCGCAGCATGGCGGCGCGGTGCATCTTGATGGTCCGCTCCGTCAGGTCGAGCTCATAGGCGATCTGCTTGTTGAGCCGCCCCTTGGCCAGCGCCTCCAGAATCTGGCGCTGGCGGCGGCTGAGGCTGTCGACCAGCGCGCGGGCCTGCTCGTGCCGGCTGGCGCCGCTATCGTCGATCGCCATCTGCGAGCCGAGGAAATAGGTCAGGTCGCCCTTGGCATCGAACAGCGGGGCGATCATTACCGCGTTGCGGAACGGGGTGCCGTCCTTCTTGTAATTGATCAGTTCGACCATCACCGGGCGGCTTTCGGCAACGGCCTCGCGCAGCATGGCGGTCTGTTCCGGTTCGGTCCGCTCGCCGCGCAGGAAGCGGCAGTTGCGCCCGACAATCTCCTCGCGCGGGTAGCCCGTCAGGTCCATGAAGGCCTGGTTGCACGCCACAATCGGGTTGTCCTTCTGGCGCGGATCGCTGACCACTGCGGCAACCTTGCTGTTGGAAATCAGCTCTTCCGGATCCATCGTCACCCTGCGGTCTATCTCACTGCACGTAAGGCCATATCGCAGATGGGGAGCATTAAGCCTAGTTCAATAGTGCCGGTCGCCAGACCCTACCCAACCCCCTCCCGCTGGCGGCCGGCAAAACCCTTTTGAGCAGGGATCCGCGATGAACGTGATCAACACCCAGTTCGTGCCCGAGCACGAGCAAGAGACCGACCGTCTGCCCGTTCCGCACGAAGTACAGGAAGCGGTGCGCACCATCCTGCGCTGGGCTGGCGACGATCCGACCCGCGAAGGCCTGCTCGATACTCCGGCCCGCTATGGCCGGGCGTGGAAGGAATACTGCTCGGGCTATGAAGAGGATCCGGCGGTTCACCTGCAGCGGACTTTCGAGGAAGTGGCCGGCTATGACGAAGTCGTGCTGCTCCGCGACATCCCGTTCCATTCGCACTGCGAACATCATCTGGCCCCGATCGTCGGCACCGCTTCGATCGCCTATCTGCCCACCGACCGCGTGGTCGGCATTTCCAAGCTGGCCCGGGTGCTGCACGGCTATGCCCACCGCCTGCAGATCCAAGAACGCCTGACCGCCGAGATCGCCCAGTGCATCTGGGAAAACCTGCGCCCGCAAGGCGTGGCCGTAGTGATCAAGGCAACCCACGGCTGCATGACCGGTCGCGGCGTGCGCACCCACGGCGTCGACATGGTGACCAGCAAGGTGCTGGGCTGCTTCCGCGACAACCCGAGCAGCCGCCGCGAGGTCCTGTCGCTGATGGGACACGGCTAAGGTCGGAACGCGCGGGCGATGAAGATCGGGATTGTCGGTGCCGGGATTGCAGGCCTTGCCTGCGCCGCGCGCCTCAAGGAAAGCGGCATCGACAGCGTCCTGTTCGACAAGGGGCGCCGCCCCGGAGGACGTCTGTCCAGCCTCAGCGTCGATGGCCGCGACTGGGATTTCGGCGCGCAATACTTCAAGCCGTTCAGCGCCGACTTTGCCGAACAGGTGGCCCGCTGGCAGGATGCCCGGCTGGTCGCGCCCTGGCCCCACGGCCCGGATGGCGCGCTGGTCGGCATGCCGACCATGGGCGCGCTCGTCGCGGCGCTGTGCCAGGTTCACGACGTACGCTTTTCGGCGCAGGTCCAGCGGATCGAATCCGACGGCCTTGGCTGGTATCTGTCCGGCCCCGGCCTGTGCGACGGGCCCTTTGCCGGAATGGTGATCGCTGTCCCGGCGGAGCAGGCCGCGCCGCTCGTTTCGCTCCACGATCTCGACATGGCGCGCGAAGCGGCGGCGGCCAAGTCCCGCCCGTGCTGGACGGTCATGGCGGGGTTTGACGAGCCGCTGGCCGGACTGCCGCACTACATCCGCGATAGCGGGGCGATCGCCTGGGCCTCGCGCGACAATTCCAAGCCGGGGCGCGGCCCGCACGAATGCTGGGTGATCCAGGCCAGCGCCGAATGGACCCAGGCCCACCTTGAGCAAGACCGCGAGGCCATCGCCCCGCAGTTGCTGGCCGCCTTCGCAGCCGAAACCGGCGCCACACTGCCTGAACCAGCCTTCCTCAAGGCGCACCGCTGGCGCTTCGGCCTGTCCTATGGCCAGCGCGGCCGCACCTTGTGGAATCCGCGCCTGCGGCTGGGGACCTGCGGCGACTGGATCACCGCGCCGATGATCGAAGGCGCATGGCGATCGGGCGTGGACATGGCCGATCAGGTGATCGACACCCTCGCTCCAGGCGAGACCCGCGCCGCCGGTTAGGCGAACAGCAGGGCCAGGGCGAGGCTGGTCAACCCCAGTCCGCTGGCCATCATCATCCGCAGCCGCAGCCATCCGGCGGGCAGTGCCAGCTGCCGGCCCAGACGCCGGTCAACCAGAGGACTGGCCAGCAGCGCGCAGCCCAGCAGCGCCAGCGACGGCCCCGGCCAGGTCAGGCCGAAGCACCACGGCAGCAGCGCGGCCCAGCCGGCCAGACTGGGCGCGACCGCCAGCAGGTATGGCTCCCACCCGCGTTCCCCGCGCAGCAGGGCCAGCATCCACCACAGTCCGCCCAGGAACGAAAGGATCAGCGCGGCATAGAAGCAGGCCGCCGCCAGCGCGACCCAGCGCCATTCCGGCAGGGCCACCACCACGGCCAGACACAGCAGTTGCGGAAGTATCCCGGCGAGGCCGAGAAGGACAACGGGACGGGGCAATGCGGTAGCGGTCATGCCGGGCTTAAAGGCCGCCAGCCTGCCGCGCTCAAGCTGCCTCTTGGGTCACGGCAGCGGCTTCCCGTTTCGGCAGGTGGCCGCGCCGGATGACCGGCGGCAGGGGCCGGGAATGGACAGTAACACCGCAAGTCTTGGCCCCGCCGTGGTTTTCGGTACCAGCGGAGCAATCGGCCGGGCGCTGGCCGCCCGGCTTGCCATATCCGGTGTCTACAGTTCGGTCTGGGGCGGCAGCCGCTCAGAGCCGGTAGATGTGCCGCCCGGCGTCATCCCGTTCCGGTTCGATCCGGCCGACGAGGCCTCGCTCAGCGCCATATCCGCCAGCCTGCCCGCCCCGCCCGCGCTGGTGCTGGTCGCTACCGGTCTGCTGCACGATCCGGCGCGCGGGATCGCGCCCGAAAAGAGCTGGAAGGCGCTGGACGGCGGCGCGATGGCCGAAGTCTTTGCCGCCAACACAATCGCCCCGGCGCTGATCGCCAAACACATGTTGCCGCTCCTGCCGCGGGACCGGCGCGCGGTCTTTGCGGTGCTGTCGGCGCGGGTCGGCTCGATCGGCGACAACCGGCTCGGCGGCTGGCATTCCTATCGCGCCAGCAAGGCCGCGCTCAACATGCTGGTCCGCAACTTCGCGATCGAACTGCGCCGCAGCCATCCGCAGGCCCTTGCCGTGGCGCTGCATCCCGGCACGGTCGACAGCCGCCTGTCCGCCCCGTTCCAGCGCGGAGTTGCGGCGGGCAAACTGTTCAGCCCCGACCAGTCGGCCGGGTACCTGCTGAGTGTGCTCGACCGGCTGACCCCGGAGGACAGCGGCGGGCTCTATGCCTGGGACGGCACCTGCCTGCCGGAATAGCCGCCATGCCGAAAATGCGCCGCAAGGCTGACCTGCCCAGCAAGACCTGCACCGCCTGCGGCCTGCCCTTTGCCTGGCGCAAGAAATGGGCGCGCGACTGGGACAGTGTGAAGTACTGTTCCGACCGTTGCCGCTCAGGCAAGGCTCTCCAGAAACCGGGCGGCATCGCGCCCTAGCTGCTCCTGCTTTTCCGGCGTGAAGCGATCCCAGGTGCGGACCATCTGGGCCATGCGCGGGTTGCGCGCCAGCCGCTCGCGGTGGCGGGAAATGAAATCCCAGTAGAGCAGGTTGAACGGGCAGGCCTTCGGCCCGGCCTTGGCCTTCACGTCATAGACGCAGGTCCGGCAATAGTCGCTCATCCGGTCGATATAGGCCCCGCTGGCGGCATAGGGCTTGCTGGCCAGCAGGCCGCCATCGGCAAACTGGCTCATCCCCACGGTGTTGGGCAGCTCGACCCATTCATAGGCATCGGCATAGACCGCCAGATACCATTCGTGCAGGGCATGGGGATCGATCCCGGCCAGCAACGCGAAATTGCCGGTCACCATCAGCCGCTGGATATGGTGGGCATAGGCATGATCGCGGGTCTGCTCGACACAGGCCCGCACGCAGGCCATCGGGGTATCCGCGCTCCAGTAGAAAGATGGCAGCGGCCGCTTCGCCGCCAGCGCATTGACCCGGTCATAGCCCGGCATCCGCCACCAGTAGATCCCGCGCACGAATTCGCGCCAGCCGATGATCTGGCGGATGAACCCTTCGGCGCTGTTGATCGGCACCCGGCCCGCCCGCCACTCCGCCTCCACCGCCCGGCACAGCGCCAGCGGATCGAGCAGCCCGGCGTTGAGCTGGGGCGAGATGAAGGCGTGATAAAGGAACGGCTGTCCCGCCAGCATGGCATCCTGATAGGCGCCAAACTGCGGCAGGCCGTGCTTCAGGAAATGGGCAAAGGCGGCTTCGGCATCGGCCCGGGTCACGGCCATGGCAAAGCCGTCCAGCGAGCCGAAATTGTCCGGGAAGCCCGCCACAACCAGGCCCAGCACTTCGCGGGTGATCGCATCGGGTTCAAACCGCGGCGGGCGCGGCAGCAGCAGGTCCGCGGCGGCCGGCTTGCGGTTCTCGGCATCGAAGTTCCAGCGTCCGTCGGCGGGCTGGTCCCCGTCCATCAGCAGGCCGGTCTTGCGCCGCATCAGCCGGTAGAAATGCTCCATCCGCAGGCCTTTGCGCCCCTCGGCCCAGTCGGCAAAGCCATGCCGGTCGGCCAGGAAGCGGTCATCGCCCAGCAGCTCCGTCTCCGGCCAGCCGCGCATTTCCTCCAGCAGCCGCCACTCGCCCGGCTCGGTCACCACCATCCGGCTCAGGCCATGCCGCGCCAGCGCACGCCGCACTTCCCCGGCCAGCGATCCGGTATTGGCCGGATCGTCCAGCTTTACGTAATCGACCTGCCAGCCCTCCGCGCGCAGTTCCGCCGCAAAGTGGCGCATCGCGGCGAAGACGAAAGCGATCTTGCGTTTGTGGTGCGGGACATAGCTGGCCTCGGCCATCACTTCGGCCAGCAGCACCCGGTCCCCCGCCTTGTCCCCGGCCTTGAGCGAGGACAGGGCGGGCGAAAGCTGGTCTCCCAAGATCAGGATCAGGCGGCCGGACATGCCCCGGCCCTAGGCGGCCAGGCAGTGCGCGCCAGCCTGTCTACTGGGGCAAGCCTCGCCTGAAGTGATGATCCCCGTTGCGAACCGTTCGCACCTATGTTGGAATGCAGCCATGCGGTGGAACGACCGCGACGGTGGGGAAATGAAAAGTGAAGAGACTTTCGATTGCAGCCTTTGTGCTGGCCATGTTCGGCCTTGGGCAAGTTTCCCCCGCCGCCGCGCAAACTCCGACCCGCGCCGCGATCAATGCTGCCTGCAAGCCGGGGGCCGATCCGCAGACACCTGGCGACAACAATTACCCCGGCGGCCTGTCCGCCGTGGGCAGCGGCCTGACACCCCAGACCTTGCCCGGAGCCACCACCGTCTCGGCCCGCGAAGCTAAGTGCATTATCGACAAGTTCGGCGCAGAAGTGGTCGTCCTGGCGGCGATGAACGGCTCCGAACAGTTGCCAGGCGCGCTGAACGCATATGACGCAGCAAGCAACAGCCCGACGCTTCAGGCACCCTTTGCTACAGCGCTGGATAAGGTGGCGCGCGGCGACAAGAACCGGCCGATCATCGTTTACTGTCATCACGATCGCTGTTTCCTGTCCTACAATGTCGCGCTGCGCGCGGTGCAAGCCGGATACCGGAACGTTTTCTGGATGCGGCCCGGCATCGCGGGATGGAAGGCGGCAAGCTATCCACTTGCCGGCTCCGGAGCTTCGGCATCGGCCGGAGGCACAACGCCCGCTCGCCCGGAAAACCTGCAAAGGGTTCGCGCCGGGATCGAGCGCTGCCGCAAGGAAGATCTCGACTACACCGCAGAAGACTGGGCGCAAATGCTCACCCAGATCCCGTCCCAGGCGGATCAGGACAAGGCCTTCATCCGTGATCGCGATGAAAAGGCCAAATGGTACAAGCTGTGCCTCAGCAACGTTGCCCGCGATGCGAATGGCCCCCAAGGCAGGGCCGAAGCCAACAAGGCGCTGGCCGCAGCCGATGGCGAGATCGCCGCGATGTTCAATGCCGCCCGGCGCGAAGTTGAATCCAATCCCGCCAAGTACCTCAGCATGACCTGGGATGCGCATAGGCCATCCGCCCTGCGCGCCGACCTTGCCACCCTGAAGGGCGTCAAGACGCTGGAGCAGGCATGCGGCAGTTTCGACTTCAGTCAGCCCGCCATTACCGGGACAAATGATAACAACAATTATGTCAGAAGCCTCAACGAGCGGCGAATCCAGTATGGTTCCTGCCTGCAGTCTTACCGCGAGGACAGCCGCCCGATGAACAAGACCTTTGGCCTGACGAGCGCCAACAAATGGGTGAAGGCCACCCGACGCTTCACCTGTGCCTCTACCGCCAACCGGCCCAACTGCATTCCGAATGAGCCGTTCAACACGATCGCCGGCATCGCCACCGATGCAAACGTCGAAATCGCGCTTCGGCAGGACAAGCTGTTCTGGGCGCAGCGCAGCCGGATCGACGATCTGATCAGGCGTGGCAACGCATGGATCGACGAGGTGAACCGGCGGGTTCGGGCATTCAACGCCGGCTATTGATCAGGGACGGACAGCTCAGGCCGCTTCGGCCAGCTCCCCGCGCCGCACCAGCCGGCCCGGCAGTGCGCCGGTGTGCTGGCCATGGCGATAGGTCACCTGGCCAGAGACGATCGTCGCCTCGATCCCGTCGGCGCGCTGGTGCATCCGCTTGCCGCCCGCCGGAAGGTCGTATTCGATCGTCGGCACATGCAGTTTCAGCGCATCGAGATCGATCACGTTGAGATCGGCCTTCATCCCCACCGCGATCCGCCCCCGGTCGGTCAGGCCGACCAGTGCGGCGGCATTGCCGGTCAGTTCGGCAATCGCATCGGGCAGGTCGATAGCTTCTTCCGGCGTTGCATCGCGGACCCAGCGCTGCAGGAAGAAGGTCGGGAAGCTGGCATCGCAGATCAGGCCGTAATGCGCCCCGCCATCGGCCAGCGCCATCAGCGTGTTGGGATGGCCCAGCATGGTCCGCACCGATTTCAGATTGCCCTCAGTATAGTTTGCCGCGGGCAGATAGAACACCGCGCGGCCATCGTGCTGCAGCAGCGCGTCATAGGCATATTCATCCAGCGACTGCCCGGCCGCCTCTGCCCGGGCATCGACCCGGTCGTCGCGATGCGGCTCGTAATTGGGGGCATCGTCCCACTGATAGGCCCCCCGGAAAGCGGCGATCAGCATCAGCGTGGTCGGATTGGTATCCTCCGGCTGTTCAGCCAGCAGCTTGGCCCGGAATTCAGGCTCACGCATCTTCGCCACCCGCTCGGCCAGCGGCAAGTGGGCAATCGCCTTGTAGCTGGGGTGGCTGCTGAAATGGTGCAGCGACAGGTCCAGCCCGAAAAACATGCCCACCGGGCGCGGCGCGACCTGCCCGCGCATGGTCAGCCCATCGCGCGCGGCCTGCTCCAGCCCGGCCAGGTGATGACGCCAGCCCTCGCCCGGCTGGCCCGGCACGTCGAGCAGGGTGAAGGAAATCGGCCGGCCGGACTTTTCAGCCACTTCGCGCAGGATCGGGAATTCCACCTCCGCCGGTTCCGCCGGGGCGGGAATGATCTGGAACACGCCGCCATCCGCATCGTTAAGCCCCTCGGCCAGCGCACACAGCTCATCGACGTCGGAATAGAGACTGGGCGCCAGGTCCCCGGCCCTGGTGCGGTGCATGACATTGCGCGATGTGGTGACGCCGAACGCTCCGGCCTTGATCCCTTCGGCCACCAGCGCACGCATCGCCGCCAGATCCTCGGCAGTGGGCGGCTCTTTCCGCGCCGCGCGCTCGCCCATCACATAGACCCGCAGCGCCGAATGCGGGATCTGCGCGGCGACATCGATATCGAGCTGCCGCTGCTCCAGCGCATCCAGATATTCGGGGAAGGTTTCCCAGTTCCACGGCAGGCCTTCCACCATGACCACTTCGGGAATGTCCTCGATCCCCTCCATAAGCTTGACCAGGGTTTCGCGCTGATCCGGGCGGCAGGGCGCAAAGCCGACCCCGCAATTGCCCATCACCACCGTGGTGACGCCGTGGCCCGAAGAGGGCGAAAGGCGGCTTTCCCAGGTGACCTGGCCATCGAAATGGGTGTGCACATCAACGAAGCCCGGGGTGACGATGCGGCCGGTCGCGTCGATTTCCTGCGCGGCATCGCCCTCGACCGTGCCGAGCGCGACGATTCGCCCATCCTTCACCGCGACATCGCCCACCCGCCCGGGCGCGCCGGTGCCATCGTGGATCGTTCCATTGCGGATGATCAGGTCAAACTGTGCCACGGCAATCCTCCATCAGCGGGACTCGCCCGGCCCCGTCGATCCCAAGGTTTCAGAGCCGCCGCGCCGGGGCAAGCCGTTTTGTTGCAGAAGGCGTCAAACAGGCGTTGACAGCCCCCCATGCCCCCGGCTAGTGGCGCGCTCCTACCCGGCAGCTGGCGACTTGGCCATCTGCTCCGTGCCCAGATGGCGGAATTGGTAGACGCACCGTCTTCAGGTGGCGGCGCTGGAAACGGCGTGGAGGTTCGAGTCCTCTTCTGGGCACCATTTTCCCCTAAATCAGGCGCTTTCGAGCGCCAGCAGGGCGAAGCTGGCGAGCCAGTGTTCGCCCATATAGTCGCCTGCCACGTGCGGCAGGGCGGCGGTCAGGTGCGTTTCGGCGGTGGCCCTTGCGATGGCGCTGGCCGGGTGGTTCGGGCCGAGGGCCTGCGCGATTCCTCGCCAGCACCAGGCCCGGCTGAGGTTGAGGCCGTCGAGGTGGGCGATCTTGCCGTCGCTGCGATCGCTGACCGTGGCGGGGGTGAACAGGGTGGCCGGCTGGCCCGCCGCGACATCGGGCAGGAAGGCATCGAACCAGCCGGGGAAATCCGCGCCCAGCACGCGGCTCATCAGCAGGGCCTCGCACAGCGTGCCAGAGAGGAACTCGTCGCCGCCCGGCTCCCAGGCCTGGGCGGCGCGGTCATTGGCAAACCAGTCCTGCGCGCGGCGGGCGATCAGCTCGGCCAGATCAGGATCGTGCTCTGAGGCCCAGTCACGCGCCAAGACCATGGCGAAGGCGCTGTTGAAATGGGTGCCGGTCCGGATCGGATAGGTCTGGAGCGGCAGGAAGGCTGCAAACCGGTCGGCAAAAGCCCGGGCGAAGGCATCGGCGCGGCGCGCCCATGGCGCATCGTGACGAACCATTTCACCGTGGAGCGCCAGCGCCCAGGCCCAGCCATAGGGCCGCTCGAACCCGCGCGATGACGGTCGGTCGAGATAGGCGCATTCGGCGGCGAAATTCTCTGCCGTCAGCATCCGCGCGGCGAGCGCACGCACCTGCTCCGCTTCGGGGAGATCGGGATAGAGCCGGGCCAGGCGCAGCACCTGCCACCAGCCGTGGACGCAGGAATGCCAATCGAAGCTGCCGTGAAAGATCGGGTGCAGCACCGATGGGGCCAGTACATCGGCCGGGCCATCCATCACGTGATCGAGCTTGTGCGGGTATTCGCGGGTCAGGTGACCACTGGTCAGCGCCATGAACCGCGCGGCGATTTGGGGGGTGAGCTGCATCAGAAGGCCAGGAACCAGATCAGGGCGATGTTAACGGCGAGGAGCGGCAGAGCGGTGGGGATCTGCGCTTTCACCACGGCGTTGCGGTCTTTCAGTTCGAGCAGGGCGGCCGGGACCACGTTGAAGTTGGCGGCCATCGGGGTCATCAGCGTGCCGCAGAAGCCGGCCAGCATGCCGATCGCGGCGACCACCGCGGGATCGCCGTGGTACTGGTGGATCAGCAGCGGCAGGCCGATTGCGGCGGTCATCACCGGGAAGGCGGCAAAGGCATTGCCCATCACCATGGTGAACAGCGCCATGCCGAGGCCATAGGCGATCACGGCGGCCAGGCGGCTGCCATCGGGGATCACCGCGCTCATCAGATCACCGACTACCTGGCCGACCCCGGCCAGCGCGAAGACCGCGCCGAGGCTGGCCAGCATCTGCGGCAGGATCGCCGCCCAACCGACCGAATCCATCAGCCGGCGACCTTCATGCAAGGGCTCGGCTGGAGTTGCCTTCAGCCAGGTCATGCCGAGCACCAGCGCCAGCAGCGCGCCCAGCGCAAGGCTGACCAGCGTGACGTTCTTGGGATCGACCAGCCACGGCACGGCCTTGAAACCGAAGGTTCCGGCCAGAGCCACGGCCGGGATGACCAGCGCGAGCAGGAACAGGCGGTTGCCGTGGCGCGCGGCCCCGGCGGCGCGCGCTTCGGCCGAGCCGCGCTGCTCGCCCCGGCCCAGCCCGCCGAAGCCGGCAATCGCGACCAGCGCCAGGACGAGCAGGCCGTTGGCGAAATCGCCCAGCTGGTCCCCGGCCAGCATGGACAGGGCAAGCAGCCCCCAGAAAGCGGCATTGCCCCACCGCTTCGGATTGCTGGCATCGCCGGCCGAAAGCAGCGCGAAGGCGGCAAAGGCAATCCCCGCCAGAATGTAGACGTGGGCGAGGCCGATCATGCCCTTGCCCTCCCCATCAGCCAGATGCGCAGGCCATGGATGGCAAAGGCGGCAAAGGCGGTCGGGATTGCCCAGACCGACAGCTCGAGCGGCTGCAGAATGATCCCGTTCTGCTCCATGAAGCCTTTCATCAGCAGGATCGATCCGATCGCGATGAAAATGTCCTCGCCAAAGAACAGGCCGACATTGTCGGTCCCGGCGGCCATGGCCTTGACCCGCTCGGCCTCGGCTTCGTCCTTTGGCCTGGCCGCGGCTTCGGCCATCGGCGCCAGCAGCGGGCGCACGGTCTGGGCATGGCCGGCGATCGAAGTAAGACCCATGGCCGAAGTGACCTGACGCAGCAGCAGATAGCCGGTCAGCAGGCGCGGCAGGGTTGCGCCCTTCAGCCCCTCGATCAGCGCGCGGGCGCGTTCCTGCAGGCCGTGCCGCTCCATCAGCCCGATCACCGGCAGGACGATCCAGACCACACTGACATAGCGGGTATCGTTGAAGGCCTTGCCGAAGGCCGACACGATCGCAACCAGCTCAAGTCCGGCGGCGAGGCCCGTCGCCAGGGCTGCCAGCACGACCACCACCAGCGCGTTGAGGCGCAGGGTGAAACCCGCAATCATCACCGCGATTCCGGCGAGAACCCAATAATTCATGGCGCGCCGTATCCTCCCCCGCCCGGTGTCTCGATCACGATGGCATCGCCCGGAGCCATTGTCACCCCGGCGGTGGAATCAAGAACCTCAACCTCGCCTGAGGTTCGCTCGACCCAGGTGATTCCGGGCAAGGCATCGCTGCCGCCGGCCAGGCCGAACGGGCGGGTCAGGCGCCGGCCGGACAGGATCCCCGCCTCCATCGCTTCGCGGAAGCGGATCTTGCGGACCGCCCCATCGCCGCCCGGCCAGCGGCCCGACCCGCCCGATCCGGTGCGGATGCGGAACTCTTCCACCATCACCGGAAAGCGGCTTTCCAGCACCTCGGGATCGGTCAGGCGGCTGTTGGTCATGTGGGTCTGCACCGCGCTGCCCCCGGCAAAGCCCGGCCCGGCACCCGATCCCCCGGCGATGGTTTCGTAATACTGGTAGCGCGCGTTGCCGAAGGTGAAATTGTTCATCGTCCCCTGGCTGGCGGCCATCGCGCCGAAGGCCCCGAACAGGGCATCGGTCACCGCCTGGCTGGTCTCGACATTGCCGGCGACGACGGCGGCGGGATAGCGTGGGCATAGCATCGAGCCATCCGGCACCCGGATCGTTACCGGGGCCAGGCAGCCCTCGTTCATCGGGATCGGATCGTCGATCATGGTCCGCAGCACATACATTACCGCGGCGCGGACCACGCTGAACGGCGCGTTGAAATTGCCCGGCAGCTGCGCGCTGGTTCCGGCAAAGTCGATCGTGACATGGCGCGCCGCCCGGTCAACCGAGACCGCCACGGCAATTACCGCGCCATTGTCCATTTCCAGCCGGAAGCTGCCGTCCTCCAGCCGCCCGATCAGGCGTCTTACCGCCTCTTCGGCGTTGGCGTGGACGTGGCCCATATAGGCCCGGACTACATCGGCGCCATGATCCCGGCAGGCCGCCTCCAGGCCCACCGCCCCGCGCCGGCAAGCGGCGACCTGGGCGGAAAGATCGCCGATGTTCTGATCGACATTGCGGGCCGGCCAGCGCCCGCTGCACAGCAGCGCGCGCAGCTCCGCTTCGCAGAACCGGCCCTCGTCAACCAGCAGGACGTTGTCGAGCAGGACGCCTTCCTCCTCGATCGTCCGGCTGGTCGGCGGCATCGATCCCGGGGCGATCCCGCCAACATCGGCATGGTGCCCGCGCGCGGCCACATAAAAGCTGGGCGCGTCGCCATCGCCGGCAACGAAGACCGGCGCGACCACGGTGATATCCGGCAGGTGGGTGCCCCCGGCATAGGGCGCGTTGAGGACATAGGCATCGCCGCGCCGGATGCCCCGGCCATCGCGCCCTTCCCCGCGCGCCGCGATGATCCGCGCCACGCTTTCCCCCATCGAGCCCAGATGCACCGGCATGTGCGGCGCATTGGCCACCAGCCGCCCCGCCGCATCGAACAGCGCGCAGGAGAAATCGAGCCGCTCGCGGATGTTGACCGAGCTGGCGGTGCGGGCCAGCGCCGAGCCCATTTCCTCGGCAATGCCCATGAACAGGCCGTTGAACACTTCGAGCCGGATCGGATCGGCTGCGATGCTCTCCTCACCCCGCGGCGCCCGCGCTTCTGCACGGATCAGGCGCAGGGTGCCGTCGGGATCGACGCCCAGCGCCCAGCCCGGTTCGACCACCGTGGTGGCCAGATCATCGATCACCACCAAGGGACCTGCGGCGCTGAAGCCCGCCGCAAGGGCCGAGCGGTGCCACACCGGCACCTGGCGCATCGCCCCCGCCATCCAGCATGACGCCACTTCCAGCGGGTCCCCGCTCGCTTCCGGCAGGGGCCAGGTCAGGCCGATGGCCGAGGCATCTTCCAGCACCGCTTCCACCCGCACCCGGTCGACAACCAGCGGGCCGCTGCCGTCATAGCCGAACTCGGCCCGGTGGGCGGCGGCAAAGGCCTCGGCCAGTTCCCCGGCTGGGCCGGGAGCCAGTTCGATCGCGTTTTCCGATGCCTGCGGGCGGATGAACAGGCTGGCCGCGATCCGGCTTGGGGTCTGGCCGAGCTGGGTCTCGGCTTCCTCCGACAGGCGCGCCCGCAGCGCTTCGACCGCTGCCTCTACCCCTGCCGCCAGCGGCAGGCCCAGGCTCGCCTCGCGCACGGCGGATTCGCTGGCCAGGCCCATGCCATAGGCGGAAAGCACCCCGGCCAGCGGATGGATCAGCACCGTTTCGATCCCCAGCGCATCGGCCACCAGGCAGGCGTGCTGCCCGCCCGCCCCGCCAAAGCAGGCCAGCGCATGGCTGGTCACATCATGCCCGCGCGCCACGCTGATCTGGCGGATCGCCTGGGCCATGTTGGCGACGGCAATCCGCACGAAGCCTTCGGCGATTTCCTCGGGCTGCATCCGTTGCCCGGTTTCGGCGGCGATCTGGTCGGCCAGCACTCCGAACTTTTCCGCCACCACGGCGCGGTCGATCGGCTCATCGCCGTTGGGGCCGAACAGGCTGGGAAAATGCGCCGGGATCAGCTTGCCCAGCATGACGTTGCAATCGGTCACCGTCAGCGGGCCGCCGCGGCGATAGCAGGCCGGACCCGGCACCGCCCCGGCGCTTTCCGGGCCGACCACCAGCCGCCCGGCATCGAACCGGCATATCGATCCGCCGCCCGCCGCCACGGTGTGGATCCGCAGCATCGGGGTGCGGATCCGCACGCCGGCCACGCGGGTTTCGCTGTCGCGTTCGTAATGCCCGGCATAGTGTGACACGTCGGTGGACGTGCCGCCCATGTCGAAGCCGATCACCTTGTCCGCGCCGCTCGCTTCGGCAGTGCGGGCCATGCCGACAATCCCCCCTGCCGGGCCGGAGAGGATCGCGTCCTTGCCGTGGAACCGCGCCCCATCGATCAGCCCGCCGCTCGATTGCATGAACAGCGCCTGCCCGGCCCCGCCGAGCTGCCCGGTGAAATTGTCGACATAGCGCCGCAGCACCGGGGACAGGTAAGCATCGACCAGCGTGGTATCCCCGCGCGGGACCAGCTTGATCAGCGGGGCCAGTTCATGGCTGACCGAGACCTGGGCAAAACCGGCCTCCCGCGCCAGCTGCGCCAGCCGCGCCTCATGCGCGCTGTGCTGCCAGCCGTGCAGCAGGACGATCGCGATCGAGCGGAACCCTGCCGCCACCGCTTCGGCAAAGGCGGCAGTGGCGGCCTCCTCGTCTAGCGTTCGCAGCACTTCGCCCTCGGCCGTCACCCGCTCGTCGACCTCGATCACATGGGCGTGGGGCGGCCTTGGCAAGACGATTTCGCGCACGAACAGTTCGGGTCGTTCCTGGCTGCCGATGGTCAGGGCATCGCCAAAGCCGCGCGTGATCGCCAGCACCGTTGGCTCGCCCTTGCGTTCCAGCAGGGCATTGGTGGCAACCGTGGTGCCCATCCGCACCGCGCAGGGCGGCAACGGACCGGCCGGCGTTGCGGTCAGCAGGCGGATAGCGGCAATCGCCGCATCCTCGTTTCGCGCCGGATCTTCGGACAACAGCTTGGCTGTGCGCACCGCGCCATCGGGGGCGCGGGCCACGACATCGGTGAAAGTTCCGCCGCGATCGATCCAGAATTGCCAGGCTGCGCTCATGCTGCGGTCATAAGGCCGTCAGCGCGGCGGGCAATCCTGAAGCTTACTGCGTGTCTTCCGGCGAAACGATGACCACCACGCGGCGGTTCTGGGCGCGGCCTTCCTCGGTATCGTTGCTGGCAACCGGCTGAGTCTCGCCCCGGCCTTCGGCGCGAACCCGGGCCGGGTCCATGCCCGATGCGGCCAGTCCCGCCTTGACCGAGGCGGCGCGGCGCTGTGACAGGCCAAGGTTGTAATCGTCCGCCCCGGTCGAATCGGTGTGGCCGACCACGGTGGCACCCTTGATCCCGACAGCCTGCAGGGCCGTGGAAATCTTGCCGAGCGAAGCGGCGGCTTCGGGGTGCAGGTCGCTCTTGTCCACTTCGAACAGGACGCGGTCGTTGAAGTCGAGCTCGTAATTCTCGCCCACTGGCTCGAACCCCAGTTCGGTCATGGCGGCCACCTGCTGCTTGTTGAAAGCCGGCTTGGCCGGAACCGTGGCGCAAGCGGCCAGCATGCCCAGCAGCATGGCGATGAAAATGTTACGCATTTACAAAGACTCCCGACCCCAAATCCCTACCCTTGTCCCGGTACATGCGGGCATCGGCCTTGCGCAAGAGCGCGTCGCCGCTTTCCCCGTCTTCCGGGAAGATCGCCACCCCGGCGCTGAGCCGCGCGGCGATGTGCACCCCACTGGGCAGACGGAACGGCTGGGCCATTTCCTGCCGGATCCGTTCCACCACCATGCCCGCCTGGTCGCGGCCCGATGTCGGCGCGAGCAGCACGGCAAATTCGTCTCCGCCCAGCCGGAAGGCCAGGTCATTCTGGCGGATCGCGGCGCGCAGCCGCTCCCCCACCGCCACCAGCGCGGCATCGCCCGAGGCATGGCCATGATCGTCGTTGATCGCCTTGAACCGGTCGATATCCAGATAGAGCACGGCCAGCGCGCTGCCATCGCGCCGGGCATGGTCGATGGCGCCGCACAGGGTCGTTTCGAACATCTGACGGTTGCCCAGGCCGGTCAGCCCGTCGTGGCTGGCACGCCAGGCCAGTTCACGGTTTTCCGACGTCAGTCCGGCATGCCAGCCCTGCAGTTCGGCCAAAAGCGCGTTGAAATCGCGGCCGAAGCGATCGATCTCGGCAATGCCGGAGGCGGGCACCCGGCGCTCGAACGCGCGGTCACGCCGGACGGCGTGGGCCACTTCGGCAACATGTTCCAGCGGGCGGACCACTTCGCTTTGCAGCTGGCGCGCCAGGATCCGAGTCGCAATCACCGTCAGGCCAAGGCAGGCCAGCGCGATGATCGTTCCGGCCAGGCCATAGCGCAGGATCCCCTCGGAATTACCGTAGATCCGCACTTCGGCGATGTGATCCTCGCCGCGGAGGACCTGGTCGACCGCCGGATTGGGCCAGAACACCGGGTTGGCTGCGCGGCTCAGCGTGGCCAACGCGCCCTGCTGCGGGTTCTGCCATTCTGCCAGCAGCTGGCCGGCACTGTCGCGCACCTCGACCCGCTCGATCCCGCGGCCGGCGGCAACCGAGACGATGCCCTGGCGGATCGCCTCGCGATCGCCGAACAGCACCGCCGGCTCCACCGTGTAGGCCACGGTCCGGCCAACCAGTTCCAGGTTGCGCTGGGCATAGTTGCGGATCACCAGCCCGCCGCTCAGCACCAGACTGGCCGTGGCGAGCAGCACCGCGAACATGATCAGCCTGAGGTGCGCGCTGGCCAGCATGTCGCGCAGGGTCGGCAGGGGCAGATCGTCCTTCACCGGCATGATCACGCCCCTCCCTGCGAGAGGCGCAGCACGCGCGGATCGACCCTGAGGCCAGAGCGCGAGACCGCATCGACATTGAGCCGGAAGGACAGGCCGTTTGGCTTGTAGGTGAAAGCGAACATCGCCTCGGCCGCATTGGACGGGTCGGCTTCGGCAATGGTCAGCACGCCGCGACCGCGCACGGCTTCGGTCAGCTGGCGCTGCAAGGCGATCGCCAGGTTCCCCAGATAGAGGATGTGACACCCGCCAAGTGCACCTGGTGTGGCATTGACGTTACGCCGGTCTACCCGTCGTCCGTCGCTTAACCGGATCGATCCGATCTGCCCGGCGTGCTGGGTCGGCCCGGCCACGCACAGCACCAGCGGATCATTGTGCTGCGGCCAGCGGGTATATTCGATCATCCCCCTGACCGTCCGCACCACTGCACCGGCATAGCGGCTTTCCCCCGGAATTGCGGGCCCCAACGGGATGTCTGCCATCACCGCAAGCGGCATCGCCCGCCCCGGCGCGGTCATCAGCGCGGAGGAGGTCAGCAGGACCAGGGCAAGGCACAGCCGTTTCAGCATGAAACGCCGCCTTAGCGCAGTGCGCCCCGCCATGAAACCGCCGCGCAGCCGCGCTTCGGCTAAGTTTTTCTACAGGTTTGCGCGCAAGATTGGTTTCCGTTGCAACCAGTGCTAGAGGCCTGTCCCATGTCTGGACAGATCGACCGTTCCGCCCTTCGCGCCGCCTATCGCATGGAAGAGGAAGCCTGCCTGGCCGAGCGAATCCGGCAGGCCGCCCCGGCCAGCGCAGTCCATGCCGAAGCCAGCCGGATCGCCGCGCGGCTGGTCGAAGGCGCCCGCGCCCGCAAGGCCAGCGGCCTCGATGCCTTTCTCCAGACCTACGGTCTTGGCACCGACGAGGGCATTGCCCTGATGTGCCTGGCGGAAGCCCTGCTGCGGGTGCCGGACGCCGCCACTGCCGACGCGCTGATCCACGACAAGCTGGGCGGGATCGACTGGTCCGAACACGTCGGGGAAAGCAGCAGCACCTTCGTCAATGCCGCCACCTTCTCGCTGATGCTGACCGGCCAGGTGCTCAGCCAGAAGCAGGCCGGCGGGTTCGGCGCCTCGCTCAAGCGCGCGGTCAGCCGGCTGGGCGAACCGGTGATCAGAACTGCCACCTTGCAGGCGATGAAGATCCTGGGCGGCCAGTTCGTGTTCGGCCGGACCATCGATGAAGCGCTGGAGCGCGCCGCCCCGGAACGCAAGCAGGGCCTGACCCACAGCTTCGACATGCTGGGCGAAGCGGCCATGACCTATGACGATGCGGAGCGCTATCGCCGGTCCTACGAGGCCGCTCTGAACCGGATCGCGCAGGAAGCGGGCGAAGGGGTGGTCCGCTCGCCCGGCATTTCGGTCAAGCTGTCCGCGCTGTTCCCGCGCTATGATTTTCTCCATGCCGAGGCCGCCCGCGCGGTGCTGGTGCCGATGCTCAAGGAGCTGGCGCTGAAAGCCGCCGCGGCCGACATCCATTTCACCATCGATGCGGAAGAGGCCGAGCGGCTGGAACTGTCGCTCGACATCATCGAGGATTTGGTCGCGGATCCAGACCTGTTCGCCACCGGCTGGCAGGGCTTTGGCCTCGCCTTGCAAGCCTATTCCAAGCGCGCCGTGCCGCTGGTCGAATGGGTCACGGCCCTCGCCCGGAGGCACCACCGCCGGATCATGGTCCGGCTGGTCAAGGGCGCCTACTGGGACAGCGAAGTCAAGCTCAGCCAGGTCGGCGGGCACGGCGACTATCCGGTCTTTACGCGCAAGGTCGCGACCGACGTGTCCTACCTCGCCTGCGCGGCCAAGCTGCTGGCTGCACCCGATGCGATCTATCCGGCCTTTGCCACCCACAATGCCTATACCGTCGGCGCGATCAAGGCCCTGGCGGGCAGCGCCGAGTTCGAGTTCCAGCGCCTCCACGGCATGGGCGAGGACGTTTACGAGGAACTGGCCAAGCTGGAGGCCGAGGCCGGACAGCAGCGCACCCCGGTGCGGATCTATGCCCCTGTCGGCGGCCACAAGGACCTGCTCGCCTACCTCGTCCGCCGCCTGTTGGAGAACGGCGCGAACTCATCCTTCGTCAACCGCATGGCCGATGCCGAAGTGCCGGTCGCGGAACTGGTCGGCGATCCGGTGGCAGAACTGGCCGCGCTATCGCCGCGCCGGAATCCGGCAATCCCGCTGCCGCGCGACATCTTCCCCGGCCGGGTCAACAGCGCGGGCGTCGATCTGGCCGACCCGCTGGTGCGCGAACCGCTGCTGGCAGGACTTTCCGCCTTGCCGCAGGGAGACGGGCAGTGGACCGCCGCACCGACGGTGAAACGGGGCGAAGCTGCCCCTGCCCAGCCCGTCCGCGCCCCGCATGACAACGAGGCGATTATCGGTTCGTGTCATCCGGCCAGCGCCGCCGAAGTGGATGCGATGATCGGCCTTGCCGTTGCCGCCCAGACCGGCTGGGATGCACTGGGCGGGGCCGGACGTGCCGACCTGCTGGAGCAGGTGGCCGATCTCTATGAGGCAAACACCTCGGAATTCCTCGCCCTGTGCCAGCGCGAGGCCGGAAAGACCCTGGTCGATGCCGTGCTTGAACTGCGCGAGGCGGTTGATTTCCTGCGCTATTACGCCGGCGAGGCGCGCCGCCTGTTCACCCCCGAAGGCGAACGCCTGCCCGGCCCGACCGGCGAGGACAACCGCCTCACCCTGCACGGTCGCGGCGTGTTCGTGGCGATCAGTCCGTGGAACTTCCCGCTGGCGATCTTCACCGGCCTGATCGCCGGGCCGCTGGCAGCAGGCAACACCGTGATCGCCAAGCCGGCCGAGCAGACCCCGTTGATTGCCGCGCTGGCCGTGCGGTTGATGCATCAGGCCGGCATTCCGGCCGATGTAGTGCAGCTTGCCCCCGGCGACGGCAAGGTCGGTGCCATGCTGACCGCCGATCCGGGCATCGCAGGCGTCGCCTTTACCGGATCGACCGAAACCGCCCGCGCAATCAACCGCAGCCTTGCAGGCCGCGATGGTCCGCTGCCAATCCTGGTGGCTGAAACCGGCGGACAGAACGCGATGATCGTCGACAGTTCGGCCCTGCCGGAGCAGGTCACCCGCGATGTCGTCGCTTCCGCCTTCCAGAGCGCGGGCCAGCGCTGCTCGGCGCTGCGGGTGCTGTACCTGCAGGACGATGTTTACGACGCCATGCTGGAGATGATCCGCGGGGCCTTTGCCGCACTGATAATCGGCAATCCGGAACACCCCGCCACCGATGTCGGCCCGGTGATCGATGCCGAGGCCAAGGCCAAGCTGGACGCGCACATCGCCAAGATGAGGAAGCTGGGCAATACGGTGTGGCAACGCGAGCTGCCCCCGTCCTGCGCCAAGGGCACTTTCGTTGCCCCGACGATCATCGAGATCGGCTCGATCCGTGAACTGGATGCCGAGCACTTCGGGCCGGTGCTTCACGTTGCCCGGTTCAAGGGCGAGGACCTTGAACAGGTCATTGCCGATATCAACGCCACCGGCTTTGGCCTGACGCTGGGCCTGCACAGCCGGATCGACGCGACCCGGCGGCTGGTCCAGTCGCGGGCGCGGGTCGGCAATTTTTACGTCAACCGCAACCAGATCGGCGCGGTGGTCGGCAGCCAGCCGTTCGGCGGCGAAGGGCTGTCCGGCACCGGACCGAAGGCGGGTGGGCCGCACTATCTCGCCCGGTTCGCGACCGAGCGGGTCACCTGCATCGACACCACCGCCGCCGGCGGCAATGCCAGCCTGATGGCGAGCGGATAGGACCTGTCTTGCCACCCTGCCCCGCGCCGCCTAGCCTGCGGGGGAACGCATCGGAGGGGATGGCAATGAAGAAGTGGGTTCTGGGCCTGGGTGTGGCCGTGCTGGCGCTGGGCGGAACGGTGACCGCGCGCACCATGATGTTCGCCCCGGGCGAAGTGGCCGATGGTTCGGCGATCAAGGTTGCCCCGGCCGCCCCCTTCAGCATTGATGCCGCGGCCCGCAACCTCAGCCAGGCGGTCCAGTTCAAGACCGTCAGCAACCAGGACGCCGCCCAGAACCAGACGGCCGAATGGGACAAGCTGCAAGGCTGGATGGCCACGACCTATCCCAAGGCCCATGCCGCGATGCAGAAGGAACTGCTGGGCCAGACGCTGGTCTATACTTGGGCGGGCAGCGACCCGGCCGCCCAGCCGATCATCCTGATGGCCCACCAGGACGTGGTGCCGGTCACCGCCGGGACCGAGAAGGACTGGAAGTATCAGCCCTTTGCCGGAACCATTGCCGAAGGCGCGGTCTGGGGCCGCGGAACGATCGATGACAAGGGCTCGCTGATCGCCATGTTCGAAGCGCTCGAGGCCCTCTCGGCCCAAGGGTTCAAGCCCAAGCGGACGATCTACATCGTTTCCGGCCATGACGAGGAAGTCGGCGGGACCGGCGCGGCGGCGGCGGCCAAGCTGCTGGCCGACCGCAAGGTCAAGGCGCTGTTCACGCTGGACGAAGGCGGGGTGATTACCACCGACACCCCGGTGCTGGGCAAACCGGCGATGATGATCGGCGTGGCCGAGAAAGGCTATGTCACCCTGCGCGTCACCGCCCCGGCCCCCGGCGGCCACTCATCGATGCCGCCGGCGGAAATCGGCACGGTCAACCTGTCGAAAGCGGTGGTCGCGATCCATGCCGACCAGCACCCGATGGAACTGCGCGGCCCCGTCGGCGCGATGATCGACGTGCTGGCCGCACAGGCCGGGGGCATGACCAAGGTCGCTGCGGCCAACAAGTGGCTGCTGGGCGGACAGATCGTCTCGACCATGGCCAAGAGCCCGACTTCCGCCGCCATGCTCCACACCACTACCGCGCCGACCATGCTGGAAGGTTCGCCCAAGGAAAACGTCCTGCCGCAAAGCGCCAATGCGCTGATCAACTACCGGATCGCGCCGTGGGATTCCTCGGCCGAGATTCTCAAGCGCGCCAAGGCTGCGGTATCGGGCCTGCCGGTGGAAGTGGCGATCACCGAGCGCGGCGCGCGCGAGCCGACCCCGGTTTCCTCGTCAACATCGCTCGGCTGGCAACTGATCGTCGCCTCGGCCCGGGCCGGGCATCAGGGCCTGATTGCCGCCCCCTATCTGGTGGTCGGCGGCACCGACAGCCGCAATATGACCCCGGTTTCCGACGACGTTTACCGGTTCATGCCGATCTCGCTTTCCACGGCCGAGACCAAGATGATCCACGGCACCAACGAGCATATCACGCTGGGGAATCTGGAAGCGATGATCGCGTTCTACACGCGGCTGATCGCAACTGCGGCGGGGTAAACCCAAGAGTCCGCTTGCTCTCCTTAATCGCGCGGTTAAACTGCACGGCGGGAGAATGAGATGACCGAACAGGATATCCAGAAACTGATCGATCGCGTGGCAGAAACGCGCGATCTGTTCACCTTTGACCAGTTCATCCGGCACTGGGCGTCGAAATCGCCGGACCGGGCCGCGATCGATTCCGACGATCTACAGTTGACCTATGCCGAGCTGGAACAGGCGACCGCCCGGGTGGCGAGCGCGCTCCTGGCAATGGGCCTCAAGAAGGGCGACCGGATCGCCTGGTTCGGCAAGAACAGCGGGACCTATTTCACCCTGTTCTTTGGCGCGGCGCGCGCCGGGATCGTGATGACCCCGGTTGGCTGGCGGCTGGCCGAACCGGAAGCGGCTTTCATCATCGACAATGCCGAAGCCAAGGTGCTGTTCCTGGGCGACGGGTTCGAAGCCTGCAAGGACACGCTGGGCCAGCGCCCCGGCCTGATTGCCTGCCTGTCCTCGGCCGAGGCGCGCGAGCTGATCGCCCAGGCGCCGCGCAGCGATTTCACCCCGTCCGAAACCCACGATGCCGTGCTGCAGCTCTATACCAGCGGCACCACCGGCAATCCGAAGGGCGCGGTCCTCTCGAACGACAACCTGTTCGGCCTGCGCAAGGCCGCTTTCGACAATCCCCAGCCCTACAACCTGTGGGGCGAGGACGAGGCGGTGCTGGTGGCCATGCCCTGCGCCCACATCGGCGGCACGGGCCTGGGCATCATGGCGCTGGCTGCCGGCCTGCCCGGCGTGGTGCTGGCCGAGTTCGATCCGCCCAAGGTGTTCGACGCGGTGATGAACAAGGGCGTGACCCGGTTCTTCATCGTGCCGGCCGCACTGCAGATGCTGCTCAACCACCCGGACTGCGCCAAGACCGATTTCAGCAATCTCAAATACATCCTCTATGGCGCCGCGCCGATTCCGCTGGAACTGCTGCGCCAGTGCATCGCCATGTTCGGCGCGGGCTTCATCCAGGCTTACGGCATGACCGAAACCACCGGCACGATCTGCATGCTGCCGCCCGAAGACCACTCGGTCGAAGGCAACCAGCGGATGCGCTCGGCCGGCAAGCCGCTGCCGGGCGTGGAAATCGAAGTGCGCGGGGCCGATGGCACGGTGCTGCCGGTGGGCGAGATCGGGGAGATCTGCACCCGCTCCAGCAACAACATGCTGGGTTACTGGAAGCTGCCCGATGCCACCGCCAGCACCATGAAGGACGGTTGGGTCGCCACCGGCGATGTCGGCTATCTGGATGAAGACGGCTATGTCTACATCTATGACCGGGCCAAGGACATGATCATCTCGGGCGGGGAGAACGTCTACCCGGCCGAGGTCGAAAGCGGCATCTATGGCCACCCCGATGTGCTTGAAGTGGCCGTGATCGGCGTGCCCGACGAAAAGTGGGGCGAAGCGGTGAAGGCCGTCTGCGTGCCCAAGCCCGGCCACACGATCGATGCCGATAGCGTGATCGGCTGGGCGCGCGAGCGGCTGGCCGGGTTCAAGGTGCCCAAGACAATCGACGTGATCGAGGCCCTGCCCCGCAACGCCAGCGGCAAGATCCTGCGCCGCGAGTTGCGCGCGCCCTACTGGGCGGGCTACGACCGCCAGGTGAATTGAGAGGAACCGTACAATGACCGATGCCCTGCCCGGTGCCAAGGAGCACATCGATGCCGCGCTGCAGCTTTGCGCGAAGATCGACGATCTGCCCGCGGATACGCCGCTGATCCAGATCGCCAAGGTCGGCGTGATCGGAGCCGGTACCATGGGCGGCGGGATCACCATGAACTTCCTTTCGGCCGGGATCCCGGTCACCATCGTCGAGCAGGAACAGGCCGCGCTCGACCGCGGCGTGGGCGTGATGGCGAAGAACTATGAAGCCAGCGTCAAGCGCGGGCGGATCGAGGCGGCCGATGCCGAGGCGGCCATGGCCCGGCTGACCCCCAGCCTGAGCTTCGACGACCTGGCCGATTGCGATCTGGTGATCGAAGCTGTCTATGAATCGATGGAGGTCAAGAAGGATGTCTTTGGCCGGCTCGACAAGATCGTGAAGCAGGGCGCTATCCTCGCCAGCAACACCAGCTATCTCGACATCGACGAGATCGCCACGGCCACCACCCGGCCCGAAGCCGTGCTGGGGATGCACTTCTTCTCGCCCGCCAACATCATGAAGCTGCTGGAAGTGGTGCGCGGGGCGAAGACCGGGGCGAGCCAGCTCGCCACCGTGATGCAGCTGGCCGGCACGATCCGCAAGGTGCCGGTGGTGTCCGGCGTATGCCACGGCTTCATCGGCAACCGCATGCTGTCGAAGCGGCAGGAACAGGCCAACACGCTCCTGATGGAAGGCGCGGCCTATTACGATATCGATCAGGTCCTGCTCGATTTCGGCTTCCCGATGGGGCCGTTCCAGATGGGCGACCTCGCGGGCCTCGACATCGGCTGGCACCGCGACCCCAGCAAGGTCACCACGATCCGCGAAGCGCTCTGCGCGGCGGGCCGCTGGGGGCAGAAGACCGGCAAGGGCTTTTACGATTACGCCGAAGACCGCAGCCGCAGTCCTTCGGACGAGGTCAAGGCGATCATTGCCGATTTCGCGGCCAAGAGCGGCGTGACCCAGCGCGCGATCGACAAGCAGGAAATCTTCGAGCGCCTGCTTTACCCGATGGTGTCGGAAGGCGCGCTGATCCTGGAAGAAGGTATCGCCCAGCGCGCCGGGGACGTGGATCTGGTCTGGCTCAACGGCTATGGCTGGCCGGCCTGGACCGGCGGGATCATGTACTGGGCCGACCACGAAGGGCTGGGCAAGATCGTCGACGGGCTGAAGCGCCACAACCTGCCGGTCGCGCCGCTGCTCGAAAAGCTGGCGGCGGAAGGCGGCAAGTTCAGCGCGTGATCGCCGGAATGACGATCCTTCGGATCGCAAGGCGCACTTCGCTTCTGCTGGGATCGTTGTCCTGCGGAGCATGGCTCTTTGCCGTATACCTCGATCACACCATGGCCGATCCGCCCGATGCGGTAAGGCAAGTGCTGGACGCTGGAATCTTTGCCTGGCTGCTGATCATTTTGGGGGCGGAGCCAGCTCCGGCCAAGCCGCACTGGAACCCCGATCCCGCCATCTACGGCCCGGCGGTATTGTTCGCGACCAGCCTCGTCGCGTCATTCCTCCTTCTGCGGAGCGAGCCGGACATGAAAGGCGCGGCGCTGGCGATCACACTCGCAGGTGTGATCGGAGCGATTCTGTTGTGGCGTTTCGTCAGGAGCCATAGGGACGAGATCGGCGAAGCGCGCTTCGGCCCGGATGGAAGGCTGCTGGGACCGCAGGATCCGCCCAAGCCATAGTTCACCGCGCGCGCGGGATGCATTTCTCGCGCGGCAGGCCGGTGAAGCTGTCGCAATTGTAAAGCACGATCTCCGCGCCCGCCGGGTCGCGCGAATAGCTGAATTGCAAGCCGGCGCGCGACGCGCCGGAAAGCGGCAGGTTGGCCGGGATCAGGCTGCGATCGGACCAACCCATCACCCGGCAGGTCCCTTCGGCCGGGCACAGCTTGCGGGCCATGGCGAGCGCGCTTTCAGTGCCGGCCGAAGGCAGGATGGTGACGAAGTTGGCCTTGCCCGAAGGCAGGCGCATCACCACGTCGCCGCCGGTCACCTTCGGCGTATCGGTCGGCAGCGGCGGCATGGTCACCGGGCTCATCCCAAGGTTGGTGGCGGGCAGCGATTCCAGCGGCGGCAGGCCATCCATGCGCGGGCGGGACATCAGCACGGCCAGCGAGGGCTCACTGCCGCCATAGGCCTTGCGCCAGGATTTCATCGAGCCCCAGTATCCCGGCCAGCGCAGGAACAGGTGGGTTTCGACCTGAGCGATCTTCTCCAGCTTGGGGCTCCACCACGGATGGACCCAGTCGGTATGGTAATGGGTGGCGTTGCCGACGGTGGCAAAGACATAACCCTTCAGCGCCTGCTCCGCCCGGCCGCGCGCAGCGGCCCAGCTGGCCGCATCGTACTGGCGCGAAAGCGATCCATCACAGGTGAACGTGAACTGGCAGCCGGTGGCCCGTTCCGACCCTTCGAATACCACCCCGCAGACCGAATTGGCAAAGGCCGGATGGCGCGCGCGGTTCAGCACCACCTGGATCACCGCTCGCTGCCCCGGATCACTGTTGCCGGCCTCGGCCATGGCGGCCAGCGCCAGGCAATCGCGGGCATTGGCGAAATCCCCCGGTGTGCCGCTGAAACGATAGGGTTGCGCAGGCTCCAGCCGCCCGCCAACAAACGGGATCGCCGCGTTCAGTGCGCGTGGATCGGTGCCGAGGCTGGCCGGATCGACCATTTCCAGCGGGGGCAGTTCTCCCGGTCGGCCGGGCAAGGCCTCCAGTTCAGCCAGCAGCGCGGGATCCTCGCCAGGCGCGACCGGATTGGCAGACAGCGGCTCGAACCGCAAGCTGGCCCACAACAGGACCAGCAGCGGCAACAGCGCCAGCAGGGCAACCGTCATCCGGCGATTCAGCGGATCGTCCATGATGTAAGCCTGATACCCTTGCCTGTCCGGTTGTGCGGAGCGTAACGCTGCAATGCCCCGCGCAGGTAGGCTCGCGCGCACCGTGCTTCAAGCCGCGATCTGCGAATCCCGCGAACCGACAGGCGAACCGCATGGCGGATCAGACAAGGAATCACGCCCCAAATCGGCCTGATTTGCGCGGATAAGGCCAGCGGAACCGATGTTGGCCAGCATATTGCGCAATCCTAGTTGACAAATTTTACGCAAATAGGCATTCAGCAATCAGCTCAAACCGGAAATCCAAGGTTGAGGGGAGGATTCATGAAAGTTGCTTACAGCCAGCGTTCCGTCGCGCGCCTGATGCTCGGCGCCAGCCTGCTTGCCGTTGCCACGCCGGCGATGGCCCAGGAAGCCGAAGACAACCAGGCCGGCGGCCTCGACGATATCGTCGTCACCGCCCAGAAGCGCGAGCAGAACCTGCAGGAAGTGCCGATCGCGATCAGCGCCATCGGTGCCGAGAAGATCGAAAAGCTGAACGTCCGCGATTCCCGCGATCTCAGCGGCCTCGCCCCCAACGTCACCATCGTGCAGAGCACCACCAGCACTTCGGCAGCGGTGATCTCGATGCGCGGCATTTCCTCGCCGGCCAGCGAATCGTTCGGGCTTGACCAGGCCAACGCGCTCTACGTCGATGGCATCTACATCGCCCGCTCCGGCGCCAGCGCGCTCGACGTTTCGGACATCGAGCGGGTTGAAGTGCTGCGCGGGCCCCAGGGCACCCTGTTTGGTCGCAACAGCATCGGCGGCGCGATTGCCTTCATCTCGCGCGATCCGTCCAAGGACTTCCGACTTTCGGCCCGTGCCGGCTTCGGCAATTATGGGGCCTGGAACGCCAAGGTCTCGCTCGATCCGGGCGAGATCCTGGGCATCAGCACCACGTTCAGCTACGTCCACAGCCAGCGCAACGGCGTGGTAGACAACCTGCTTGCCGCCGATGACAAGGACGATCCGGGTGCCCGCCGCACCGATGCGGTCCGCTTTGCCGCCAAGTTCGACATCGGCGGCACCGGCAGCTTCCGCTATATCTTCGACTGGTCGAAGACCAGGGGTCGGCCGAATGCCTTCCAGCTGACCAATGTGGCCGATGGCACTGCCCGTCCGCCGCTGGTGGTCAATGGCCAGCCGGGTATCACCCAGACCCAGCAGGCGCCGGTCCAGCAGTACCTGGCCCTTGCCACCTTCCTCGAGCCGGGCTGTGCCGCGCTGGCCGCGCCGACCCGCACCTTCCGTGAAACGATCTGCCTGAACATGGACCGTGAAGCCTCTGACGAAATGCAGGGCCACAACATCCAGGTCCAGAACGATTTCGGCCCGTTCAAGGTCAAGATCACCGGCGGCTACCGCAAGTGGGACAGCATCTCGACCGGCTCCGATCTCGATGGCATGGGCACGTTCCGCGGTCCGCTGTTCAGCAATGCCACGCTGTTCAACGGCATGCCGGCGGCTCTGCTGGCCTTCATCCCGACTATCCCGCCGGCAGCCATCCCGTTCATCTCCACCGCGCCGGTGCCGACTACAACCCAGGGCCTGTTCGACACCAACAACGTGCGTCGCCACAAGCAGTACAGCGAGGAGATCGAATTCTCGGGCGATACCGACAAGCTCGACTGGGTGGTCGGCGCGTTCCACTTCTTCGAGAAGGGCGACGAGAACAACCCGCAGAACTCGGGCTTCATCCTCGACACCAACACCGTGTTCCTGGGCAACTTCGGCGCGCTTGGTCCGTCGTTCGTGGCGGCCAATCCGGCCCGCTACCGCATGGTCGTGACCAACGGCCTGCTGCGTTATGTAACCAGCGCGGAATCGACCGCCGTCTATGGCCAGGCCACCTGGTATGTCGACGGACGTGACGGCAAGCTGAGCCTGACCGGCGGCCTGCGTCACACCTGGGACTCGCGCAAGATGACCCGCTACCAGTCCGGTGCCACCGCTCCGGCCGTGCCCGACCAGGGCCAGGCCAGCTTCAAGCGCCTGACCTGGAACGCCATGCTGCGCTATGCATTCTCGGATGACGTGTCGACCTATCTCCGCGCAGCCAGCGGCTATCGCTCGGGTGGTTTCAATGCCCCCGATACCGCCCAGGCCGGGGTGCTGACCCCGTTCCGTCCGGAAAAGCTCGTGTCGTACGAATTCGGCGTGAAGTCGGAACTGTTCGACCGCCACCTGCGTCTGAACTTCGCGGTCTATCACAACAAGTTCGAGGATCTGGCGGCCAACATCCCGGTCGTCACCGCCACCCCGGGCGTGTTCGGTTCGCGGATCGTGAACGTCGGCAAGGTCGATTACACCGGCTTCGAAGTCGAAGGCCAGCTGGTCCTGAACGACTACTTCTCGATCGATGGCTCGTTCGGCTATGTCGATGTGAAGCCGAAGGAGTTCCTGGTCCCGACTTCGGGCGCTGTCGGCGCGCCGATCGTGGATATCGCCTCGATCACCCGCACCGGCTATACCTCTAAGTACACCGGCAATATCGCCGCCAATCTGCGGGTGCCGCTGGCGGACAACGGGATGACCTTCAACGCCCGGGTCGGCTATACTTATGAATCGCCGAAGTACAGCTTCGCCAACAGCATCTCGACCCCGTTCAACGAGCAGCTGCTATCGGATCCGAAGCACCAGCTCGATGCCCAGATCTCGATCGACAAGATCCCGCTGGGCGGCGGCGAAGGGCAGCTGCTGTTCTGGGGCAAGAACCTGACCAACCGGCATGAATTTGCCCGCGGGATCGACTTTGGCGCGCTTGGCTATGCCGGCGGGTTCTTTGCCGATCCGCGTACCTACGGCGTGACTCTGGGCATCAAGTTCTGATCCCATGGTTTGCGCCCGCAAGACGGGTAAGCCAGACGGGGCTGCCATCCGGACCTTCGCGGTCCGGATGGTGGCCCCGCCGCTTTTGGGCCTGCTGACCGCTGCTGCAGCCCAGGCAGGTGAACCTGCCAGGAACCCGTTCCTGGCCGACAGCCCGAACAACCAGAGTCACTGGAACGATGCCGCGACTGACAGCACCCCGGTAAGGGTGCCGCGCGGACACTATTGCATGACGGCAGCGGGCGCCGCGATCGTGCCGAGCGACGGGCTGGGCATTCCGGCCTATGGGGCCAAGCTCGGGGGCAAACAGGTCTACTGGTTCTTTTCCGGCACGGCGCTGCGCAAGCTGCATTTCGTGGACGGCCGCTTCGTCGAGATCGACCGCAGACCGATCCGGCAGGACTTGCCGGGTCTGGTCCTGCTCGATGACGCCGCCCGGCACCGCCAGTTCGAAGCGATCCGCGCCTTTCTGAGCGCCGGAGATGAGGCAGGACTGGCCGCATATGTCGCCGCCCAACCCAACCGCCTTGCCAGTGCGGTCGAGGATCAGGTCGATCAGGGCGTGCTCTATTCGCTGTTCACCCGCGATCATGGCTTCATCGGTGGCAATGCCCGTGGCCTGGTCCAGATCGACAACCTTGACCCGGCCGATCCCTCCTCCCGGCTTGGCGCTCCGCGCTATGCCAGCCTGCCGCCCGAGCTGTTCGACGATGACCGGGTCCGTCAAGGGACGTTCTTTGCCCGCGACGCCGCCTTCGGCATGGGCATGACCTTCAACGGCTACCTGTTGGTCAGCACGCTGGGCGGGCGGATCGCGACGTTTGACCGGACCAGCTTGAAGCAGGTCGCCACCTGGACTGTGCCCGATCCGGACGAACTGTTTACCAACGGTTTTGCCACCAGCGAGGAGGCAGGCGGCGGCGCGGTCTATGTTGCGTCCAACCGGCGGATGTACCGGCTGGTGGTGCTCGCCGACGGCACGATCAGTGCCGATCCCGGGCGCGGTGCCTGGTCGGCCGAGTACGATCGCGGCGAGCGGCTGCCGGTCGGCAAGATTGCCGACGGGACCGGTTCCACCCCGACGCTGATGGGCTTCGGCCCGGGCGAGGACAAGCTGGTGGTGCTGACCGACGGCGCGCGCAAGATGCGGCTTGTGGCCTTCTGGCGCGATGGCTTGCCCCGCGACTGGAGGGGCCGGCCCGGGCTGCGCTCCCCCCGGATCGCCGATCAGATCGAGGTTGATCTGGGTCCGGAGTTTCCGATTGTTCAGTCCGAACAATCGGTGGTGGTGGGTGGCCGGACTGCATTTGTGATGAACAGCATGCTGCCGCCGGCGGAAGTGAAGCCCTATCCCGGCAAGGGCTCGTTTCTGCGCGGCTTGCTGCTGGGTGCGACGCGGCCCTTGCCGCGCGGCGTGGCAATGTTCCGCTGGGATCCGGCCCGTGATCGCTGGCAGTCGGCATGGCGCCGGACCGATATCGGCACAGTTGCCACGGTCCCCTTCTACAGCGGCGGCAGCCGGATGGTGGTTCTCAACGGCACGATCGGCAGCAAGCCGGGCGGCCTCTACCAACTCGGCCTTGATGCGCGGACCGGAAGGCTGGTCATGTCGATCGCTTCAGGCAACGATCCGCGCTTCAACGGGGCCTTCACCGGGGTCAAGGCGGACGACGATGGCAGCCTGCTGTACACGACGATGTTCGGCCTGATCAGGTTCGATGTGTCCCACATGAAGCCGGCGCGCACGATGCCCGGACTGGAGCTGCCTCGATGCGATTGAAGTTCCTCGTTCCCCTTGCCGCACTGCTGACGGCCCAAACCGCGCTGGCGATCGAGCGGGTCGAGGTGGTGCGGATCGATAGTCAGCGGGTCAAGGTGACCTGGTCCGATAGCGACCCGGTAACGATCATGTCCCTGGACCGCGCCGATGCCAGAGCCGCGCCTCGCGTCTTGGTCCGCAGCCAGCGTGGCGGTGAAGCGGTCGTCGTGCTGCCCGGCGACGCGCGCCGCTATCTGCTGCTGCGCGATGGCGGTGACGGACGCCAAATGATCGTGGCCGAACGCCAGATCACGCTGGAGCGTGGATCAAACTTCCGTGATCTGGGCGGCTATGCCGGAGCCGGCGGCAAGCGGGTGCGCTGGGGCGCAATCTATCGGTCCGGCGCGCTGCCGCTGCTCAGTGACGCGGACTACCGACTGCTGGGCGGGCTCCGGATTGGCACGATCATCGATCTTCGCTCACTGGAAGAGCGGGCGATCGCCCCGACGCTGCTTGATGACCGTACCGGCGCGCTGTTCGTTTCGAACGACTATTCGATCCGCCCTATGCTCTCCCGGATGGGTTCTCAGGACGGACGCCCGCTGTATGCCGGAACGGAGAAGACCCTGGCCCCGCAATACCGCGCGCTGTTCCGCCGGCTGCTGGCAAGTGATGGGGCACTGCTGTTCCACTGTTCGGCCGGGCAGGACCGCACCGGGATCGGCGCAGCGCTGGTGCTGTCCGCGCTGGGTGTCGACCGTTCGGTCATCATTGCGGACTATCACCTGTCGACCGCACTTCGCCAGCCGGCGAACGAGATGCCGGCCATTCGCGCTGAGGACTGGCCGGACAACCCCATGGCCCAGCTCTATGCCCGCGGTCAGGCCCAGCCGGGCGGCATGAAGGCCGAGGCCCTGTTCGAGCCATCGGGCGCGTCGCATATCGTGCGGTTCCTCGACCACATCGACCGCACCTATGGCAGTGTCGATGCCTACCTCGCGCGCGAACTGGGCATCGGCCCGCACGAGATTGCGCGGTTGCGGGCAATGTATCTCGAGGCTTAGGCTAGGACCCTACGCCAGCAACCGCGTCGCCACTTCCGCACCGCCGCGGATTGCGCCTTCGATATAGGATACGCCGTTGCAGTCCCCCACGGTTTCAACCGTGAAGCCCTGCCCGCGCAGCTGGTCGGCCAGGGCGGTGTCGCCGCTGGCACCCATCGCCACGATCACGTGATCGGCCGCGATCCGCTGCGCCCCGCCACTGGCATCGGTGAAGCAGACCGCGTCGGGCTCGATCGCGATGTCCTTCGCCCCGCCGTTCAGCGAGACGCCGTGTTCCTTGAGCTCGGCCAGAATGCGCATGCGGCGGACCAGCAGCAGGCCTTTGCCCAGGCGTGGCGCAGGATCGATCACGGTGACAGTGCGGCCGCGTTCGTGGAGGAATTCGGCCAGTTCGATCCCGACCAGTTCGCCGCCGATGATCACCACGTGCTGCCCCAGCGGCATCCACGTCTTGGTGGCGCTCCGGACGAAATCGAGGTTGGCGGTAATTCCGATCGCCGCGCCGACCTTCGTGGCCAGCCGGGTCATCAGCCCGGTCTTGCGCTTCAGCGCGTCCGAGCCTTCGCCCAGCAGCAGCTTGCGCATGTCATCGCCGCTGAAGACATGGGGCAGATCATTGCCTGGCAGTTCAGGCATGTCACGCCGTGCACCGGTCGCAACGATCACCGCATCGGGGGCGAGCTGGCGCAGCAGTTCGGGCGTGGCGGCCGTGTCCAGCCGGACCGTGACCGAGGAGCGCTCGATCTCGCGGATCAGCCAGTCGAGCAGGCGCTCGTTGGCGGGATAGGCCAGAGCCGCAATCCGCAGCGTTCCGCCCAGACGCGGACCTTGCTCGATCAGCGTGACCCGGTTGCCCTCGGCATTGAGGCGCCGGGCCGCTTCCATCCCGCCCGGCCCGCCACCAATCACCACAAAGTGCTTGCCGGTGACGCTTCCCGGCACGCGCTCGCATTCGAAACCGGTTTCCGGATTGACCGCGCAGCGCACCGGGGTGCGGACATAGGCAGTCGAGACGCAGGTGTAGCAATAGATGCAGGGCCGGACCGAATCCGGCGCATTTCCCGCGAGCTTGGTCGGCAAGTGCGGATCGGCCAGCAGCTGGCGCCCCATGGCGAGAAAATCGTACTGCCCCGCCGCGATGTGGGCCGCGGCATTGGCCGGTTCGACCCGGCCCGAGGCAATCACCGGCACTTTGACCGCGGCGCGGATCGCGGTGGAGGCAGGGATGTTGGTTTCCGGTTCGTGCGGGATGTTGGAAGCAGAGTGCAGCTTGCCCATCCCGGTGTTGTGATAGGACGTGGCGGTAATCGCATCGACCCCGGCAGCTTCGACCAGCCGCGCTGCTTCGAGCGCAAGGTCCAGCGTGATCCCGCCGTCCTTGCCATGCTCGGCCGTATCAAGCTTGACCCAGACCGGGAAATCCGGCCCCACCGCATCACGCACCGCGCCGATCACCCGCAGCAGCAGCCGCAGGCGGTTCTCCAGGCTGCCGCCATATTCATCGGTGCGGGTGTTGGTCTTGGGCGAAATGAACGAGGACAGCAGATAGCCGTGCCCACCGTGGATCTCGATTGCGTCGAACCGGGCCGCCTTGGCACGGCCCGCCGCCGCGCCGAACTGATTCACCACCAGGTCAATATCGTCCGGTTCCAGCACTTTGAGGCGCGGCATCTTGCCTCCGGCGAAGCCGGCCAGCTCTTCCGGCAGGAAATAGTCGAGGAAATCGCCCTGCATCGGCGGCGGGAAGCACGGCGCCCATAGTTCCTGATCGAAGGCATCGGCCGAATAGCCCGCGACCAGCCCGCCGTGGTGCAGCTGCGCCGCGATCTTCGCGCCATGGCGGTGGACCCGCTCGGTCAGGGCCTTCAGGCCCGGCAGGAACCGGTCATCGGAAATGGCGGTCTGGTTGGGCTGAACCGCGCCGGTCGGCCAGGCGACCCCGGCCACCCCGGTGATGATCAGCCCCGCCCCGCCCTTCGCATGTTCCTCATGATAGGCCATCAACCGCTCGCCGACATGGCCATCGACTTCGGACAGGCTGACCCCCATCGCGGTCACGATGATCCGGTTGCGCAGCTCCATCTTGCCGATCCGGCCCGGTGCCAGAAGCGCGCCATAATCCTTGCCTGCCATCAATCCCGTCCCT
This sequence comes from Sphingomonadales bacterium, assembly GCA_017302615.1. Classification (GTDB taxonomy): domain Bacteria; phylum Pseudomonadota; class Alphaproteobacteria; order Sphingomonadales; family Sphingomonadaceae; genus Novosphingobium. The sequence goes on along the minus strand of JAFLDB010000008.1, from coordinate 83,508 downwards.
TGCCTTTCCTTGCCGCCAGCATTGGCCAAGCGGCCCGCCCCGGTCAATCACATTCGCTACGCACCATGCAGCATTATCCGCATAGAGCGACCTTATTCCCGGTCATGATGCCCAAATGCGTTATTTATGACTCTATTTGTTACGCAAACATCGGTCAATTTGATTCCGGTCAATGTTTTGCCCTGCGCCGACCCCCTAGCCTGCCATCAAACAGGAATGGGCTGAGGTGCGATGATGGACGTTGCGGCACTGGCATATGTAGTGGTGAAGGCGCAGGATCCGGCGTCCTGGAGCAGCTTCGGTGAAGCCATGCTGGGCATGAGCGCCCATCCCGCCGGTAGCGGCATCGCGCTGCGGATGGACGAGCGTGCCGGGCGGGTCTTTGTCGAACGGGGCGAAAACGACTGTTACTTCGCCTCCGGCTGGGAACTGCGCAGCGCCGCCGAATTCGAGGCCGCCAAAGACCGGCTGCGCACGCACGGTGTGGCCTTCCATGCCGCCAGCGAAGCAGAACTGGCGCTGCGCCACGTGTTCGACATGGTCTGGTTCCGCGATCCTTCGGGCAACCGCCACGAGCTCAGCTATGGCTACCGCACCGGGTTCGAGCGTTTCGTTTCGCCGGCCGGCGTGCCGGGCTTCGTCACTGGTGATCTGGGGCTTGGCCACATGGTCCTGCCCGCGCCGCAGATCGACGCGACCCGCGCTTTCATGATGGACGTACTGGGCTTTGGCTTGTCCGACATCCTGGTCCACCGCCCCGCACCCGGTATCGAACAGCGCATCGACTTCATGCACTGCGGCAACGGCCGCCATCACAGCCTGGCCCTGTTCGAAGGCGAGGTGCCGTCGGGCTGCGTCCACCTGATGTTCGAAGTCGGCAGCCTGGACGAGGTCGGCCGCGCCTATGACCGGATGCTGGCGCAGGGCGTGCGGCTGATGGCGACGCTGGGCAAGCACACCAACGATCACATGACCAGCTTCTACTTCATGTCGCCCGGCGGTTTCGCGATCGAATACGGCTTTGGCGGACGGACGATCGACTGGGACCACCACACCGTCTTCGAAAGCACGTCCGTCAGCCTGTGGGGCCACGATTTCAGCGTCGGCTTTGGCGCCGACGAACAGGCCGCCCTGGCCGACGCGGCCTGACCTTCCATTCTTTCAGGGAGAACCCCGATGCAAATCACTGCCAGCAAGCCTGACCTGACCCAGACCCTGGTCGAACGCGCCCGCGCTCTGGTGCCTGCGCTGCGCGCCCGCGCGGCCCAGTGCGAAGCCGACTGCAAGGTCCCGGACGAGACGATCCGCGAGTTTCAGGAGGCCGGGTTCTTCAAGATCCTCCAGCCCAAGCGCTGGGGCGGCTACGAACTCGATCCGCAGAGCTTCTATGCGGTCCAGATGACTCTGGCGGAGGGCTGCATGTCCTCGGCCTGGGTGCTGGGCGTGGTCGCGGTCCACAACTGGCAGCTGGCGCTGTTCGATGCCCAGGCCCAGGCCGATGTCTGGGGCGATGATCCGACCACGCTGATCTCCTCCTCCTACATGCCGCGGGCAGAAGTGACCCCGGTCGAAGGCGGCTACCGGATCAGCGGACGCTGGGGCTTCTCCTCCGGCGTCGATCATTGCCAATGGGCCTTCCTGGGCGGGCTAGTGCCCGATCCCGAAGGCGGGCCGCCGGACTATCGCACCTTCCTGGTCCCGCGCACCGATTTCGAGATCGACCGGGTGTGGGACACGCTGGGCCTGCGCGGCACCGGCAGTCAGGACGTGGTGGTCAAGGACGCCTTTGTCCCGGCTTATCGCACCCACCGTTCGAAGGACGGGTTCCAGACCACCAGCCCGGGCCTCAAAGTCAACGACGCGCCGCTTTACAAGCTGCCGTTTGGCCAGATCTTCGTCCGCGCGGTGTCCTCGTCCTCGATCGGGGCCTTGCAGGGCGCGCTCGATGCCTTCCGCGAGTACGGCTCGACCCGGGTCAGCTCGAACGACTTTTCCAAGACCGCGAACGACCCCGATGCCCAGGCCGTGATTGCCGAAACGGCGGCCGCGATCGACGAGATGAAACTGGTATTGAACCGCAATTTCGACGTGCTGATGGGCCAGGCCAATAATGGCGCGCAGTACGATCTGGAACAACGGCTGCTGTTCCGCTTCCAGTCCGGCCAGATCCTCGATCGCTGCGCCAAGCTGATCTCGCGCATGTTCTATTCCTGCGGCGCACTGGGCATCTACCGCAGCAGCCCGCTGGTCCGGGCCTTCGTCGATATCCATTCGGGCCGCACCCACATCGCCAACAACCCCGGTTCGGTCAGCCGTAACCTCGGGTCGGTGCTGCTGGGCAACGCCAACACCGATACGTTCATCTGATCGCGCCAAGGGAGGGAGAGCCAATGGCCAAGACTGCCGAATACGGACTGGGTCCGCACACGTTCCCGCGCGGCTGGTTCATGATCGCCGCCGCTGATGAAGTGGCCGACAAGCCGGTCCCGCTGCGCTTCTTCGGGCGCGAATTCGTTGCCTATCGCGGCGAGAGCGGCAAGGTGTACCTGGTCGATGCCTATTGTCCGCACATGCGGATCCACATCGCCCGCAACACCACCAGCTACATCGTCAAGGACGGCGAACAGATCCAGGGTGAATCGATCCGCTGCCCCGGCCATGGCTGGCGCTTCGGCCCGGACGGCAAGGTCGACGATATTCCCTATTCCACCCACGGCATCCCCAAGGCGGCCTGCATCAAGACCTTCCCGGTGATGGAACGCGCCGGCTGCATCTGGATGTGGCACGATGCCGAGGGCGGACAGCCGGACTATGACCTGCCGGCCTTCGAGGAATGGGATCTGGAGGACAAGGGCTGGGTGCGCTGGCGGGTCGATCCGCTTGGCACCTTGCCGATCCACCCCCAGGAAATCGTCGACAACATCGTCGATGCCGCGCACTTCGTGCCTGTCCACGGCAGCCGCGACATCCTCTATTTCGAGAACGAGTTCGATGGCCACAAGGCGATCCAGCGCTTTGGCGCGGGGCACCGCACGCTGGTGGAAGGATCGAACGACGTCCTTGTGACCGACACCTTTTACACCGGCCCCGGCATCCTGCAGTGCCGGATGGACGGACAGCACCCGTCACTGATGGTGATCTGCCACACCCCGGTCGAAGACGGCGAAGTGCGGGTCTGGTTCATGCTGTTCGTCAAGGTGGGCGAGAGCCGCGCCGATGAAGCCGGTGTATCCATGGCGCGGTCCTATCAGGACGTCAGCCTGGAATCCTTCGCCCAGGATTTCGAGGTCTGGCAACACAAGGAGCCGGCCCTTTCGATCATGCAGATCCCGGACGACGGCCCGTTCCACAAGGAGCGGATCTGGTACCGCCAGTTCTACAACCCCCGCGACAAGGCAGCGGAATTCCAGGGACGCGTCAACGGCGTCCATACCACCATCGACAACCGGCCCGGCGCCAAGTCCAAGGCTGCGTGAGAGGAGTACGGCAATGAGCAACACCCCTTCCGCCACCGACGCACGCACGCCGCCCGTGGCGGTCTGGCAGATCCTGGAAAAGCTGCGCGGCCAGGACCTGGTTGACTGGCGCGTCGCCCCGCTGGACGACCGCCCCACCCCGGCCGAGCGCGGGCTCGACATCGGCTTTCCGTTCGGCTGGTACGCGGTCGAGGAAACCGGCTTCATCGAAGTCGGCCAGGTCAAGCCGCTGCGCTACTTCTCCAAGGATCTTGCGATGTGGCGCGGCGAGGACGGCCAGGTCCGCGTGACCGATGCCTGGTGCAAGCACCTCGGCGCGCACATGGGCCACGGCGGCAAGGTCCATGGCAACCTGCTGGAATGCCCGTTCCACGCCTGGCGCTATGATGGCGAGGAAGGCGTGGTCAAGGACATCCCCTATGCCAAGGCGATCCCGCCGCAGGTCAAGCGCAAGTGCCTGCGCACCTGGCCGGTGACCGAAGCCAATGGCTGGATCTGGGTCTGGTATCACCCGGACCAGAACGTCGCCCCGATGTGGGATGTGGTGGTGCACGAGGAATACGGCGATCCCGAGTGGACCGAATACGACATGCACGAATGGATCGTCTACGGATCGATCCAGAACATGGCCGAGAACGGCGTCGATGTCGCCCACTTCAAGTACATCCACGGCACGGCCGATGTGCCGAAGGCCGAACTGCGCTGGGGCGACTGGGGCCGCGGCGCGGACGTCAAGGCGCAGATGGGCACGCCGGGCGGTGTGGTCGATGGCCTGATCAGCTATGACACCATGGGCGCCGGGCAAAGCTGGGTCCGGTTCCGCGGCATTTCGGAAACCCTGCTGGTCGCCAGCCTGGTCCCGATCGAGGAAGACGTGCTGCGGGTCCGCTATGGCTTCATGCAGCCCAAAAGCCAGGCGAGCGGCCCCGGCGCAGGCCTGGCCAAGGCACTGATCCGCGACATCTGCAAGCAGCTCGATCAGGACAAGGTGATCTGGGACCGGATGCGGTTCGAGGCCAATCCGATCATCTGCGATGGCGACGGCCCGATCCCGCAGTTCCGCCAGTGGTACAGCCGCTACTATGCCAAGCCCGAAGGCGAAGGCGACCAGCCGGGCTTGCGCGCGGTGGGCTAAGCTCTCCAGCCGACAGGCGCGCTTGCGGCCCCCGGTCCATCGACCGGGGGCCGTCTTGCGTCAGGCGCTGTAGGCCGGGTAATCGGTGTAACCGCGCGCCTCGCCTGTATAGAGCAGGGCATAGTCGGGCTTGGCCAGCGGCGCATCGGCGGCGATCCGCTCGACCAGGTCGGGATTGGCGATGAAGGCCCGGCCGAAGCTGACCGCTTGCGCCTTTCCGGCATCCAGCAGGGCGCGGGCGCTGTCGGCCTTCAGGTTGTTGTTTGCAATGATCGCACCGCTGAAGTTCGCGCGCAGGAACGCGAGCGTATCGAGCTCTGGCAGGGCCATGTCGGCAACATGCAGAAAGGCCAGCCCCAGGGCATCGACGCCCGCAATGAACGGCCCGAAAGTTGCGGCCGGATCCGAGGGATCCATGGCGTTGTAAGGGTTGCCTGGAGAGATGCGCACACCGACCCGGCCCGGACCGATGGCTTCGGCCAAGGTTTTCAGGACCATCAGCGGAAAGCGGGCGCGGTTTTCTGCCGAGCCGCCGAATTCATCGGTGCGGTGATTGCTGGCGGGATTCAGGAACTGGTTGATCAGGTAGCCGCTGGCGCAGTGCAGTTCCACGCCGTCCAGTCCTGCCGCAATCGCATTGCGGGCCGCCGCCGCGTATTCCTCAAGCAGAGCCGGGATTTCCGCCGCAGCTATTTCGCGCGGCATCGCGCAGTCCATTGGTGTGCCATCAGGCCCCGGCACCTGCACCGGACAGGGAATGGCGGACGGGGCGATGACGTCGGCCTCGAACCCGCGATTGGCCGGGACCACCACCCGACCGCAATGCATCAGCTGCATCACGATCCGTCCGCCGTGCGCGTGGACGGCATCGGCCACCTTGCGCCAGCCTTCCACCTGGGCGGCGCTGTGGATGCCGGGGGTGCGCCAATAGCCCTTGCCGACGGGGCTGGGCTGGACTCCCTCGGTCACGATCAGTCCGGCGCTTGCCCGCTGGGCGTAGTATTCTACCATCAGCTGGGTCGGCACATCGCCCTCCCCCGCCCGGTCGCGGGTCATCGGGGCCATGACGATGCGGTTGGAGAGGGAAATATCGCCAAGCGATACGGGCGTGAAAAGGCTATCAGACATTCGTGTTCAACTCCCGTAATCGGTGATTGACCGCTATTTGCGTTATCCTGTAAGCCATTTTCTACGCATATCAAGGAGAGGCAGGATGAATTACGGGTTTGACGGCAAGGTCGCGCTGGTGACCGGGGCCAGCGGCGGAATCGGCCGCGCCACCGCGCTGGGCTTTGCCGCCTCGGGCGCGGCGGTGGTCGTGTCGGACGTCAACGATACCGGCGGGAAAGAGACCGTTGCACTGATCGCCGCGGCTGGCGGCAAGGCGGTCTACCAGCGCTGCAACGTGGCCGATGCGGGTGAGGTCAAGGCGCTGGTCGCCCGCGCCGTCTCCGAGTTCGGACGGCTTGATTTTGCGCACAACAATGCCGGCATCAACAACATGGGATCGGACGAGTACGACGATGCCGTGTGGGACCGGGCGATTGCGATCAACCTGTCGGGCGTGATGTACTGCATGCGCGAAGAGGCCGACGTGATGCTGAAGCAGGGCCGGGGCGCGATTGTAAATACGTCTTCTATCAATGGCTTGGTCGGTAATCCTGCCCAGCCGGGCTATACCGCGACCAAGCACGGAGTGATCGGTTTGACCCGCCACGGCGCGCTGCGCTGGGCCAAGGCCGGGATCCGCGTCAACGCGGTCTGCCCGGGGGTGATCGAAACGCCGATGACCGCGCCTTTGACCGCCAATCCCGAAATGAAGGAGGTGCTGGACGGGCTGACCCCGATGGGGCGGATGGGCCAGGCCGAAGAAATCGCCGCGGCCGTGCTGTGGCTGTGCAGCGACCAGGCCAGCTTCGTCACCGGTCATCCGCTGGTGGTGGACGGCGGCGCAACCGCTACTTGAACGGCACACCGCAGGCACACCAGCCACACACCACGCACAGACAAGGAGGCCCGCACCGGTACACCGATGCGGGCCTCAGTCTTCTGGAGAGATCCTGCCGGTCAGGCCGCGCTTTCCCACGGGGCGGTCTTGGTCCCCTTGGTGGTGTAGCGGCCGTTGACCCGCTTCTGGAAAGTCGCCGCCTCGGCGCGCGGATTGAAGAACTGGCGGTACCACACCCGGACCTTGTCGAACGGACCGTCGCCGCGCACCATCATCGGGTTGAGGCAGGGCCGCTTGTTGCCCCAGATCTCGAAGTCCTGGGCAAAGGCTTCGACACCTGCCTCTTCATAGGCGCGGGCCAGGGCGATGTCGTCGGCGTTCGGCTCGGCGTTGTCGACCTTGACCAGCAGGCCGTACCACACCTTGATCACCCCATCATCGACCGGGGTATGGGCGATCAGCATGTGCGAGGGGTTGGCCCCGACCATCACCGATTGCAGGATGCCCGGCCCGGTATACCAGGTATCGTTGGTCATCGGCTCGCCACCATCGGAAGCCAGCGTCTTGTGCCCGGCCGAAAGGATCTGGCGGCAGACGTGGTCGGCAAATTCGTTCTCGAAGCTGACCATGTCGATCGAGCCGTGAACCGGTTCGAGGTGGGCCTTGTCGGCCATGTTGTCGACCACTTCCTGCGGGTGGCTGTTCAGCACGCCCAGTTCGCGCACGTTCCAGTTGACCCAGTGCGGCGCGTCATAGGCCTCGAACGGGGGCAGATCGTAGTCCGGCTCCAGCCCTTCGGGATCGTGCCAGGCCCACAGGCAGCCGGCCCGCTCGATCACTTTCCAGCTTTTCAGGCAAGCCGCCTTGGGCGGCGGAACCGGGGAATAGGCGATCTGGTTGCACTTGCCGTCCGGGCCGAACCGCCAGCCGTGATAGGGGCAGCGGATATTGTCGCCTTCCACATGCTCGCCGTCCTTGACGACATAAGACGTGGTGTTGCGCGCCAGGTGCGTGCCCATGTGCGGGCAATAGGCCTCCACAAGGAAGGCCTTGCCGCTCTGCGCGCCGCGGTACATCACCATCTCTTCACCGAAATAGCGCACGCCGATCGGGGTCGAGGTTACCTCTTCCGATCGGGCGACCATGAACCAGCCGCGCGGATAGGTGAACGAGCCGAGGCCGTAGTCAGCGGTCGTAGCCATAATCTCTCCCCATGGATTCGTTGCCACGAGGATAGCGCAAAACGCATGGTTTGCGCAACTGGTTTACGTGATTGGCCATCTAACGTGCATTTTCAGTTCGCAATGCGCAAAACTGGCACATTACAACTACGCAAACCGCTCAATCGCCCTCGTCGGCACCGGCGTCGATCTCGGTGATCCGCACCACCCGCGCGTTGTACTTCACCGTCTTGACCGCAATCGAGGTTTCGACATGGTGAACCCCCGGCAGGGCCAGGATCTGGTCCGAGGCGACTTCGAGCAGGCTGTCGAGCGAATCGAACAGGCAGATCGCCAGGATGTTGAACCGTCCCATGGTGATCATCACCGCGTTGACCGCGTCAAGTTCGGAAATGCGGCGGGCGACATCGCGCACTTCGCTCACTTCCGCCTGAACCCCGATGAAGGCCATCCGGGTCGACGCAGCCATGCCAAAGCTGGTGATCGCGGTGAAGGAAATCAGTCCTTCCTGCTGCAGCCGCTTGATCCGCCCCCGCACGGTCCCTTCGGTCACGCCCAGTTCCCCGGCGATCTTGCGGTTGGATACCCGCGCGTCGCGGGCCAGCACCTCGATCAGCTGGCGGTCGAGATCGTCAAGCTGGGGCGCGCTCATGCATCCTCCCTCGCTTCGATCGGGGCGACATCGAACTTGTACTTGATCACGTCGACGGCAATCGCCGGAACCATCGAGCGGATGCCCTTCACCTTGGAAAACTTGTCGAGCAGCAGGCTGGGCAGGTCGCCGATGTCACGCAGCACCACCAGCATGTCGATGTCATAGCGCCCGGTTACCAGATGCGCGGCAAAAACCTCGGGAAACTCGGCCAGTTCGGCCGCCACTTCGGAAGCCGGGCGGCCATCGACCTCGATCGCCACTTCCATCAGCACGTTGTAACCATGGGCGGAAAAGTCCGACACGGCCACCACCCGCAGCTTGTCCGCCTCTTCCATCCGGCGGATGCGGGCCGAAACGGTCGCCGCGGTCAGCCCCAGGGTGTTGGCGATCTGCTGGTTGGTGGCGCGGCCATTGACGCGCAATTGTTCGACAATCGCGCGATCGACGTCATCGATCGAGAAGGCTTCACTCATTGCCCGGACAAACCCCCAAATTGCCGTTCCGTCAACACTTCGCACCTGCAAACGCGGCACAAATCCACGATTCAAAAGCCCTTGAGCTCACGCCCCAGCATCGCCGGATCGAATGGGGCGACCTGGCGGCGTTCCACCCAGACCACTTCCAGCTGGCGATCGGCAAATTTCCAGCGCCCGTCCTCCAGCGCATAGCGGTTGTGATAGCGCATGGCGAAATCCAGCAGCGGCACCGTGGCACTGCCTTCGGCCACCGGCAGCAGGTGGCTGGCAATGCCGGTGGTCAGCCCGGTTACCGTGCCATCTTCGGCGCGGTCGAAGGTCTGGTTGAAGACATTGTGCATGGTCTGGCCGAAGCTGGCCGAAACCTCGGCAATCATCCGTTCCCACCCGGCCATACCGGTATAGCGGGCCTGGCCCTCGCCCAGTCCGCGCAGCGTGCCATCGCGAGTGAAGATCGCTGCCAGCATGGCCGGATCGCGGCTGTCCACCGCCAGGCCATAGCGGAAGGCCAGGTCGTGCAGTTCCTGCGGGGCAGCATACCAGCCTGCCGCGCTCACAGCCCGAACCCGCCCGAAACGTTGATCTGCTGCCCGGTGACATAGGCGGCCCGGACCGAAGCGAGAAAGCTGACCGCATGGCCGATCTCTTCCGGGCGGCCCCAGCGCTTGACCGAAAGCATCGCCAGGGTCTGCTCGGTCCAGCCTTCGGGGAACGCGCCCTTGGCCATCAGATCGTGGAACATGCCCGCATCGATCACGCCGACCAGGACCGAATTGGCGCGGATGCCGTGGCGGCCTTCCTCGCGCGCGATGCCGCGCAGGAAGCTTTCGTTGGCGGCCTTGGGCACCACCGACAACCCGTCGCGGTCAGGCCAGCGCAAGTGACCGGCAGAACCGAGATGGACGATCGAACCACCGCCAGCCGCGCGCATGGCAGGCAGCACGGCGGACACGGCACTCACCAGCCCATGCAGTTCGATGTCGATCGCCGCACGCCAGGCCGCCTCCGGGGTATCAGCCAGATAATGCTGCTCGACCAGCGGACCGACCGCCCAGACCAGGGTATGGATCCGGCCATGCTCGGCCAGGACGGCTTCGACCAGCCGGTCCAGCCCGGCCCGGTCCCGCACGTCGGCGCGGTGGGTGCTGGCCTGATGCCCGGCATCCCGCAAGCGGCCCGCCAGGGCCTCGACCGTCTCCATCCGCCGGTTGCCGACCAGCGCGACGGCACTGCAGTCCGCTGCCAGGACTTCAGCCACGCTGGCCCCGATCCCGCCACTGGCGCCCAGCACCAGCGCGGCTCCGGCCGGAAACAGCGGCGCGGCGCTCATGCCGCGCGCTCCGTTTCCTGTCCGGCCAGCATTTCCCGGTCCGTCTCGACCCGTCCGGCGGCGAGCAGTGCGAACAGCCCGGCAAGGAAGCCGGCCGGCACCACCACACTGATCGCCGTTTGCAGCGATGCGGCATCGTCGCCCAGCGACTGGCTGATCGCTCCGGTCGCCCAGGGGCCGACGAAGTAGCCCAGCAAGGTGATGAAGGCGATGAACAGCGCGGTGGCGCTAGCGCGGTAGCTGGCCGGCAGCATGTGCTGCAGCCCGGCATAGATCCCGACCGACCAGCCCCCGCCGAGGAGGCCGCAGGGGATCGCCACCAGCATCGCCAGTTCGAAGCTGGGAGCCCAGACCGCGACCAGCACCAATGCCGTGGCGCAGAGCAGGGCGAGGCCGGACAGCCGCACCGGCCAGACCCGGCCACGCTGGGTCAGCTTGTCCGACAGCGCGCCAAAGGCCAGCATCCCGCACAGTCCGGCAAGGCCGAAGTTGAGCGCGAAAGCCGTCTTGACCGTTACCGGGTCGAGATCGAAATTGCGGGTGAACAATTCCGGCCCCCAGAAACCGAAAGTCACGCCGGACAGGGTGCCAAGGCCGAAGCCCAGCGCCATCATCACATAGCCGGGGCTGCGCAGCAGCAGGCCGATCAGCTTCCCGATCGGAATCTCCGCCACCGCCTGCACGCCCGCAGCCAGGACCCGGGGCGGTTCGCGCACCAGCAGCAGGGCGATGAAGCCCAGCGCCACGCCCGGCAGGCCGACCGCGAAGAACGTGGAGCGCCAGCCGATCTCCGCCGCCAGCGCCGGTCCGCCGGCCTGCCCGGCAATCTGGCCGAAATAGGTCGCCAGCCCGAGGATCGCGAAGGCCAGCCCGCGCCGTTCCGGCTTGAAATAGTCGGTCAGCAGCGAATAGGCCGGGGCGACAAAGGCTGCCTCGCCCACCCCCACGCCGATCCGCGCCAGGGCCAGCGAGATCGGCCCGGTGGCAAGGCCGGTCGCGGCCGTGGCGAGGCTCCACAGCACGCAGCCCGCAGCGATGATCCGGATCCGCGATCCCCGGTCGGCAAGCCGCGCGAAAGGCACCCCCATCACCACATAGAGCACGACAAAGGCGGGCCCCATCAGCAGGCCGATCATCCCGTCGCCGATCTCGAACTCCTGCTTGATCGGGCCGATCAGCCCGGTCAGCAGATAGCGGTCGGCAAAGTTGAAAATGTAGATCACCAGCAGGGTGGCAAGCACCACCCAGGGGTTGGAGCGGGGGGCGGTAGCGGCGTCCATCAGTCGCGCTTGATCATGCCGCCGTTGACATGCCAGACCTGCCCGTTGACCCAGGCCCCGTCATCCGAGGCGAGGAAGGCAACGGCAGCGGCAATGTCGTCCGGGTCGCCAAGGCGGGTGTGCGGCACGGTCTTGAGCGCGGCGGCGACGTATTCGTCGGTCAGGTGCTGCTTGACCGCTTCGGTCAGGACCACGCCGGGACAGATCCCGTTGGAACGGATGCCCTGCTTGCCGTACTTGGCGGCGACGTGGCGGACCAGCGCGTGGATCGCGTTCTTGGTCATCGGATAGGCGACCTGAAAGGCATTGCCGCCGATCGCCGCGCCGGACGAGGTATAGATCATTGCCCCGCCGCCGCGCTCCAGCATCACCGGCAGCGCGGCCTGCGTGGCGAACATGTGGCTCTTGGTGTTGATCGCGAAGGAACGGTCCAGCACTTCTTCCGGGCAGTTGAGCGCGTCGATATCGCCCTCGGTCCCGCCGGCGAGGTTGGAATGGTAGAAATCGAGCCCGCCGAACTCATCGAGCGCGGCCTGGACGATGGCGGCCTGCGAGGCGGCCTTGGTCCCATCGAGATAGACCCCGATCGCCCTGCCCCCGGCGGCGCGGATCGCTTCGGCGGTTTCCTTGGCCCATTCCTCGGTAATGTCGCCGATCACCACGGCGGCGCCTTCATCGGCAAGCCGCCGCGCCGTGGCCGCGCCGATCCCGCGCCCGCCCCCGGCAACCACGCCGACCTTGTCCTTCAAACCACGCATGCAATCCTCCTGTCAGCCGGCCAGGTGCCGGGCCAGATAGTAAATTCCGATCGGGAAGACCCAGCCAAGCCGGCCCCAGCGGGCGAGCTTCGGGTCCTGATGGTTCCACAGCCCCAGCGCGCCGGCCGCGCCCAGGGCTCCGGCCCCGTCGATCCAGATCCCGGCCAGGCCGCCCAAACCAAGGATGCCGAGCAGGCGTACCGCCGCTCCGGTTCGTTCCCTGGCGACCGGGTTCCTGATCCCGGCCAGCCCCGCCAGGCCGATCAGGCCCAGCAGGCCGGCAAAGGGGGCGAGGTCCGCGCTCATCCCAGCACCGGGCGGCGCGCGGCCCACGGCGCGGCGCGTTCGAGTTGCCCGGCAAGGCGGTAAAGCAGTGCCTCATCGCCATACCGACCGGTGAACAGCACCCCGATCGGCAGGCCATCGCGCGACTGGCCCAGCGGCACCGACATGCTGGGCTGGCCGGTCAGGTTGGCAAGCTGCGTGTAGGGCGAGAAGGTCGCCGTGCGCTGTCCCCAGGTGGCAAAGTCCACCCCCGGTGAAAGCCCGATCCGGCCCAGCGGCAGCGGCGGCGCGGCGAGCGTGGGCGACAGGATCACGTCGTACCGGGCCATGAACTGCGCCACGGTTATGGCCACGCCCTGCAGGGTGTTGTTGGCCCGGGCAAAGTCCATGCCGGTAGTAGTACGGCCATAGCCGACGAAGCCCAGGGTGATCGGCTCCAGCAGGTCCGGCCCCGGCTCGCGCCCCAGGCTTTTCGCGCGATCGAGCACGTCGGCGGCGACCGAGGAAGCAATCAGGACAAAGCTGGCCTGGCCCATCGCCGCGACATCGAGCTTGGGCGCGGCTTCCTCGACATGGTGGCCCAGGCTTTCGCACAGCTTTGCCGCCGCCTCTACCGCGGCCAGGCAATCGGGATCGACCGGGCTGCCGCTGAGCGGGCGCGGCATGTAGGCGATGCGCAGGCGCCCCGGCTTGCGGGTGACCTGATCTAGAAAACTGCCATCGGGGCTGGGCGCGCCATAGCGCGAACCCGGCTCCAGCCCGTGGGTCGCATCCATCAGCGCCGCGGAATCGCGCACCGATCGGGTGATGGCATGGGGCGTGGAAAGTCCGCCCCAGCCTTCGGTGCGATAGGGCCCCATCGGCATCCGCCCACGGCTGGGCTTCAGGCCGAACAGCCCGCAACAGGAAGCCGGAATGCGGATCGAGCCGCCGCCGTCGGTGGCATGGGCCGCCGGGATCACCCCCGTCGCCACCGCCGCCGCCGCGCCGCCGGACGAGCCGCCGGCAATCCGCTCCGGATTCCACGGGTTGCGGGTTGCGCCCATCAGCGCGCTTTCGGTGGTGCCGGTCAGGCCGAATTCCGGCGTGGTCGTCTTGCCGAACACCACCAGGCCGGCCCGGCGATAGCGTTCGACCAGCTCGGTGGTGAACAGGCCCTTCTCGCCCTTGTTGAGCCGGCTGCCGCCTTCGGTCGGCAGGCCCTTGATATAGGCGGCCAGGTCCTTGAGCAGCCACGGCACGCCGGTGAACGGCCCCTTGGGCAGACCGGCCGCGATTTCGGCCCGGGCGAAGTCGTAATGCTTCTGGGCCATGAAGTTGAAGCGCGGGTTGAGTGCCTCGGCCCGGGCAATCACCGCTTCGAGCAGTTCGGTCGGGGCGACCTTGCGCTTGCGCACCAGTTCGGCCAGGCCCAGCGCGTCATGGCTGGACAGCAGTTCCCCGGTTCCACCGCCTGCCTTCATTGCCTGTGCTCCTCCCGCCGCGCCCAGCACGGCTGCGGCCGCGCCGCCTGCCACCACATCGCGCCGGGTCGGCACGGCTCAGCCTGCCTGCCGCTGCGATGACGGCACGCCGTCACCGCCGGCATAGAAGCGCCGATAGAACTTGCGGAAATGCGGGATCGGCCCGTCACCGTCGCAGATGATCGGGTTGGGCTCGTAACGCATCCGGTCCCATACCACCTTGTCCTGATCGAGCTGCTTGTTGACGTCCTTGATGATCGCACGGGCGAGGCCCGCCATCGGCCCTTCGGCCTGCTCGCGCGGCTGGGTGTAGCAATAGATCACCTGCAGCTCGTCCTGCTCGACCGGGATGATGCAGGCCACCAGCAGCGTCTCGCAGATCCCGGTGAAGCGCACCCAGGCCTGGCCGGGTCCAACCGAATTGCTGGTGATCGCGCCATCGACCATGCCCTTGGGCGTGCCCATCTTGGCGCGGACGATCCCGCAGCGGTCCCATTCGCCCCATGAGAGTTCCGAGGTCGGCAGTTCGGCGGTGCCGTGAATGTACTTGAAGTGGGCAAAGTCCACCCCGTTCTCGGCCATGTTCTGGAGCGAGCCGAAAATCCGCCATTCGACGATGTCATAGGGCGTCCAGTCCGGATCGCTGGCCTCGGGCAGATGTACGACATCGTAAAGCGGCGCAGCGTCTTCCGGGTGATACCACACCCACAGCCACTGGTTCGCCTCGCGGATGTGCCAGGTGCGGGTGCACTTGCGCTTTACCTGCGGCGGGATCGCCTTGGCATAGGGAATCTCCTTCACCACGCCTTCCTCGCCGTCATAGCGCCAGGCGTGGAACGGGCATTCCAGCAGGTTGCCCGCCACCTTGCCGCCGTGGCCCATGTGCGCGCCCAGGTGCTTGCAATAGGCATCGACCATCCGCACCTGCCCGTCCTCGCCGCGCCACACGGCCAGATCGCGCGCGAAATAGCGGGCCGGCTTGACCTGGCCCACGGCCAGGTCCTTCGCCAGCATGAACGGGTACCAGCCGAACGGGAACCCGATATCGAGATTGCGCGCCTCCGGGCTGGGGCGGTTGGCGATCGGCGCGACGCGCCAGGCCTCGCGCTCTTCCTTGGTCATCTTTTCAAGGACCTGCCAGACCGCGACAGGCGCAGTGCGGGCATCGGTGGCGGCTTCGGTCATGTCATTCTCCCCGGTAATCCGGTTCTTGTCGTTGTGGTTGCAGCAGTCAGAGCTTGAAGACGCGCTCGGCATTCTCGCGCAGGAACTTGGGCCAGACCTCGTCCTTCAGCGGCACGTTCTCCATGTCGGACATGATCCGCTCCAGGCTGAGGCCCATCGGGAAGTAGCCGGCGTAGATGATCTTGTCGGCGCCGCGGGTGTTGGCGTAATCGATGATCGCCTTGGGATAGTGCTTGGGCGCAAAGGCGCTGGTCGAATAGTACAGGTTCGGCCACTTGAGCATAAGCTTGACGGCCAGGTCCTGCCACGGCTCGGCCCCGTGGCGCATCACGATCTTGAGGTCGGGGAAGAACCAGCAGACCTCGTCGAGATGCTCGACCTTCTGGGTTTCCATCGGGATGCGCGGTCCCGGAATGCCGACGTTGAGGCAGATCGGAATGTCCAGTTCCACCGCGCAGGCATAGAGCGGGAACATGTACTTGTGGTTGATCGCCACCTGCGGCAGCGTTCCGGCCGGGAACACCGAGATGGCGGACAGGCCGACCTCGGCATGGATCCGCTTGATCCGGCGCACTTCCTCCATCCCCTTGTTGGGATCGCACGGCAGATCGAAGAAGAACCGGTCGCCGTAAAGCTCCTTGGCCCGGCGTGAGGTCTCGTTCTCGTTCCAGCCGACCAGCGCCTTGGCAATGCCGTGCTTGTCCATCTGCTCGACCGTCCACTTGACGTAATCGTCGGCATGGCCGGTCTGCGGCACGTCCTTGAACATGTACTGCGCCGGCATCGAGAACTGCTGCAGGGTCTGTGCGTCCTTGATCAGCGGGCGGAACGCGGTGAACCAGTCGGAACGGTCCTCCGCTTCCGGAATGCCGAGCATGCAGTCGATGATACCGATATCCTTGGGCATGCCCATGTCACTCTTCTCCAATCAAATCGGGCCAGGCGGCGCGCAGCGCCACCTTGTTGACCTTGCCCACGTCGTTGCGCGGCAAGGGCTGTGAAACAATCGCGACGCGGCCCGGGGCCTTGTAACGGGCCAGGCTTTCGCCGACCCGCTCGATCACCGCCTGTTCGGTAAGGCCTTCGCCCTTCACGACGGCGACCAGCAGTTCGCCAAGCCGTTCGTCCGGAATGCCGAAGGCGGCGCATTCGCCCACACCGGGGATTTCGCCCATCACCCGCTCAACCTCGGCGCAATAGATGTTCTCGCCGCCGGAAATGACCATGTCCTTCACCCGGTCGACGATGAAGATGTAGCCTTCGGCATCGACGTAGCCGACATCGCCGGTGCGCAGCCAGCCATCCCCGGTAAAGGCGGCGGCGGTCTCCTCGGGGCGGTTCCAGTACCCGGCCATCACCATCGCGCCCTTCAGCTGGATTTCCCCGCTCTCGCCGGTCGGCAGCACGGTGCCATCGGGCGCGACGATCCGCACATCCGCCAGCGGCAGGACGCGACCGGCCGAAGCGCGGTTGCGGATGAAATCCTCTCCCACTGCCTGGGCCAGCGATCCAGAGGCTTCGGTCATGCCATAGCCGGTGCCCATCACCGCCTGCGGGCAGGCCTCGCGGATCTCGTCCAGCAGGTTGACCGGCAGCGCCTGCCCGCCCGAGGCGACATTGCGCAGCGAGGAGAGGTCCGCATCGCCCAGCTTCGCACGGTGCAGCATGTCCCACAACATGGTCGGCACGGCGGAGAACATGGTGATCTTCTCCGCCTCGATCAGCCGCACCGCCTCCTGCGCGTCCCAGCGGCGCATGATCACCACCTTGGATCCGGCAAACAGGGGCGACAGGAACGCGGCGCCAAGGCCGGAGATGTGGAACAGCGGATAGACCAGCAGCACCGCCTGCTGCGGCAGGTTGGCCATCAGCACATCGGCCGGGATGCCGTGGGCCTTGGCCATGTTGTGCAGCACCATCACGCCCGACAGCTGCATCAGCATCAGCCCGGTGATCAGGCTGCGATGGGTCAGGACCGCGCCCTTGACCCGGCCGGTCGTGCCCGAGGTGAACAGGATCGTGGCCGGATCGAGCGGCTGGGCCAGGCCCGGATCGGGCATCGCCTCACCCGCGCGGCGCTCGATCTCCTGCCCTTCGAAGGGCTTGGTCAGATCGAGCATCCGGCCCTGATAGCCGCCTTCGCGGATCAGTGCGGCGCGGCGGCTGTCAGCCAGGACCAGCGCGGGGGTCACATCATCGATCATCGCCACCAGCTCGGCCGGCGAGCCGCGGCTGTTGAGCAGCGCGGCAATCCCCCCGGCCTTCATCACCGCCATGAAGGCAACGATCCACTCGGCCCGGTTGCGCATGCAGATCGCCACCCGGTCACCGCGCTTGATGTGCAGCATCGGGGCCAGTTGATCGCGCCAGGCGAACACCTGTTCGAAGGTCAGCCGCCGCTCCGCCCCGTCGGACGAGTAATCGACCAGGAAGGTCTTGTCGCCGTGCCGCCGGGCATATTCGATCATCAGGTTGAGATCGGGCGCGGCATTGGCGAACTGGCGCAAGCCATCGCGCTCGGTCAGTTCGAACGGAGTGCCGGGGGCCGTGACGGCGGCAAAAACGGGATCGATCTGGCTCATTGTGCTCCTGCCGCGATGTCCTTGGCCCAGCGGTAATCCTGCTTGCCAGCGGGCGAACGCTTGACCTCGTCCACCCAGACCAGGGCCTTGGGCAACTTGTATCCGGCCAGCTTGCCGGACAGGTAGGCCTTGACCTCGTCATAGGGCGGGCGGTCCACGCCCTCGCGCGGGGATACCACCGCGATCACCCGCTCGCCCCAGCGCGGGTCCGGCTGGCCGGCCACCACCGCGTCGAAAATCGCCGGATGGGTGCGCAGCGCCTCTTCGACTTCCTCGGGGAAGACCTTTTCGCCGCCGGTGTTGATGCAGGTCGATCCGCGCCCGAACACGGTGATCATGGCGTCGGGATCGAGCCGCCCGGCATCGCCCGACACCGCCCACAGCGTGCCGTCGATCGTCACGAAAGTCTCCGCCGTCTTCACCGGATCGTTGTAATAGCCGATCGGGGTGTTGCCGGTGCGGGCGATGAAACCGGTTTCGCCGACCTTGCCCAGCCGGCCATCGACAATGATCTGCTGCTGGGCACCGGCCGGCAGGCGCATCACGCCTTCGTCGGACTTTTCGGCCATGCCCGACATGCCGGTTTCGGACGAGCCAAGCCCGTCGGTAATGCTGGCGCTGGGCACCAGGGCTTTCAGATCGTCCTTCAGATGCTGCGAGAAGACCGCCCCGCCCGAACCGAGGTTCATCACCGCCGACAGGTTCCAGCGGCCCGGGTGGGCGCGCAGGCAATCGCGCAGCGGGGTGGCCATTGCATCGCCGACGAACTGGATCAGGTTGGCCCCTTCGCGCTCGGCAATGTCGAACACCCGTTCCGGATCGAACACCCGGCCTTCATCGAGGATGATCGTCACCCCGTTGAGCAGCGCGCTCCACAGCGCCCACATCGCCGCCATGTGCATCAGCGGGGCCAGCGGGAACATCTTGAGCGGATAGCCATCGCGCGCGCGGCTTTCGATGTCCTGCGGCTGCTGGATCGGGCCGTGCGGGTTGAAATAACCCGCCCCGCCGGCACAGGCGAAAACGAAGGCCCGGTGCGGCCACATCACGCCCTTGGGCATGCCGGTGGTCCCGCCGGTGTAGCACAGCAGATAGTCCTCCTCGCTGCGCTCCCACGGGCCGCCCGGCTCGTGCGCCAGCAGCTCGGCGTAAGGCAGCGACCCGGCCGTGTCCGCGCCCGATCCGTCCTCGACCGCGACGGTCAGCTTCAGCGTCGGCACATCGCCGCGCAGTTCGCGGATGATGGGGGAGAATTCCGCGCCGTGGATAATCGCCGCGCTGTCGGCATTGGTGAAGAGATAGCGCAGCTCGTCGGCGCGGTAGCGGTAATTGACGTTGTAGGGCACCGCGCCCAGCTTGCAGGCGGCAATGAACGCCTCAAGGTAGGCAGGGCAGTTGTAGAGGTAGAGCCCGACCGAATCCCCCCGCCCCACGCCATGCGCGGCGAGGCCGGCCGCCAGCCGGTCGCACCGCGCATCCAGCTCGGCAAAGGTCAGCCGCTCGCTCGCGCCGATCAGCGCGGTCCGGTCCGGAACCGTCCGTGCGACTGTCTCGAACAGGTCGGCAAGGTGGAACCGGCCGGCCATGTCAGTAGACGGCCGCCGGGTTCTTGGGCCGCGGGCTGCCCAGCATGTCGCGGTAGCTCGGCTTCTCCTTGCCCCGGTCGGTCACGCCCAGCTCCTTGGCGATTTCCGCGCCGATCAGGGTCTGGCCGGAGAGCTCGTCGCGGTTCGGAGCCTTGCTGATCGCGTCGATGATGTGGGCGGTGAATTCCGGATTCTCCGCCGCGTCGATGAAGCCTTCGTACTGTTCCGGGTTGGTCTTTTGCGCGATCAGCGAGCGTTCGGTGACCAGCGGCCCCATCCAGATCGAAACGGTCGTCACCCCGGTGCCGCGCAGGTCGTGCTCCATGTCGTGGGCAAACTTGTCCACGCCGGCCTTCTGCGCGCCATAGGCCGGACCGTGCATGTAGCAGGAACCGCCGAACGAAGACCCGAAGGCGATCACGCCCGATCCGCGCTTCACCATCATCCGCGCCGCGTGCCAGCTGGCGACATAGGCGCTGCGCAGCCCGACATCGAGGATCTTCACCGCGTCGAGCTCCTTCTCCCAGAAGGGCTTCTTGTCGATCAGCTGGTGGTGGATGTAGGTGGCGTTGTTGACCAGCACATCAAGGTGGCCCTGCTCGCGCTCGATCTGCTCGAACAGCGCGGCGACCTGGGCATCGTCGCCGTGGTCGCACATTACGGCAATCCCCTTGCCGCCCGCCGCAGTCACTTCCGCCGCCGTTTCGGCAACCGTGCCGGGCAGGACCGTGCCGTCCCAGCCCTTGGCATCGCCGGGAGCGACCGTGCGGCCGGTGACATAGACTGTATAGCCCAGCTCGCCAAAGCCGCGGGCAATTCCCCGGCCTGCACCGCGGCTGGCCCCGGTGACGAGTGCGACCTTTGCTTCAGACATACCCACTCCCTCGATTCGACGCATTGATGCGTTCGCCTAGGTGATAAACGATGTTTTGCGAACTTGAAATAGCCTTTCTTTACGCAAAGTGCGGCCCCGCAGCGCGGCGGGCGTCTGTTTCGCGCAAATCCGGGTGGGTCAGAACGTGTACTGACCGGTCGGGATCACGTCGATCGTGCCGCGATCGATGAAGGCATCGCAGCTTTCCATCATCCGGTCGAGGTTGGCCTTGAACTTCGCCGGATCGCCCACCGCATCGAAGAAGGCGAAGGGATCGGTCAGCGCGGTTTCCTCAAAGCACTCCTCGACAATCGCGGCATAGGGCGGCGCATCGGGCGTGATCGCCCGCACCACCAGGTTCTGGACATATTCGAAATTGGCCTGGGTCTCGATTGCCACGCGGGTATGGCGGTCCTGCCAGAGCGAGAGCCATTCCGCGTGGCTCAGCCGCTGCGGCACGGTCAGGAACGCGGTCTGCGACCAGCCGGGCGTGCGTTCGGCCGCCACCGCCGGGTGCGCGCTATTGGCGATGATGGTCGATTCCGCCACCACCCAGCCGCACCAGCGCGCGGCCTGCGCGCCCAGCGCGGCATCGATGCCGGTGCGAAACAGCGCGTTGGCGCTGGGCAGCCAGAACTGGACCATGGCATCGTGCTGCCGCTCACCCCGGCTTTGCCGCAGCGCCGCCCCACGCGCGCTGACCGCGTCCTCCAGATTGATCCGCAGTTGCCGCGCGCCCGCCGCCTTCAGCGCCACCGGCAGCCGCGCCAGCAGGTCGGCACTGAACTGCTCGCGATCCATGTCCTCCTCGGCCCACAGCAGGCAGATGACCTTTTCCATTTTCCGCCCCTCAGTCGAAGTTGGCCTGCCCGCCATCGAGCGGGATGGTCGCCCCGGTCAGGTACGAAAGATCCGATCCGCACAGCGCGGCAACGGCCCGCCCGATGTCTTCCTCCAGCTTGCCGATCCGGCCGAGCGGAATGGTGCGGAAGAAGGCTTCGGCCTCTTCCGGGTTGTTGGCGATCCACCACTTCAGGCCCGGGCTTTCAGCGTGCGGAGCGATCGTCAGCACGCGGATTCCGGCGCGGCCCCACTCCGCCGCCGCCGCGCGGGTCAGCACGCGGGTGGCCTGCTTGACCGCACCGTAAGCGCCGTATCCGGTCATGTCCCAGCGGATCCCGGCCGAGGAGGCCAGGTTGACGATCACCCCGCCGCCGCGCGCCTCCATCAGCGGATGGGCCAGCTTCATCAGCCGGAAACTGGCCAGCGGGCCGGATTCGAACCCGGCGAGGAAGGCCTCGTCGGTCACGTCGAGCAACTTGCCGTTCGGCACTTCCTGCGCATTGTTGACCAGGATATCGAGCCCGCCGAACCGCTCTGCCGTGCGCCCGACCATCGCCGCCAGACTGGCCGGGGCCTTGACGTTGCCCTCGATCGGCAGCGCCTCGCCGCCGCGCTCGGCGATCAACGCGCAGGTCTTGTCGAGCTTGGCGAGAGTCCGCCCGGTCACCGCGACCTTCGCCCCGGCTGCCGCCAGCGCCAGGGCGATTCCCTGCCCGACCCCTTGCCCTGCCCCCGTAACCAGTGCCACCTTGCCGGAAAGATCGGCCATATGCGCTCCTCACCCTATGGATTCGTAGTCAATTGACTTATTGATTACGCATTAGGTTGACAGAAAGCCTATTGCTGCGTCAATTGCGTTCTTGAATATCCGCCAAACGGGCGGGCAAGAGGTTTGGGACAGGAGCGGGCATGAGCCAGGATCTGAGCGGCAAGGTAGCCATTGTCACCGGGGGAAGCGACGGAATCGGCCTGGCCACGGCCGCACTGCTGGCCCGGCGCGGGGCCCAGGTGGTAATCTGCGGCCGCCGGCAGGAACTGCTCGACGCAGCCCGCGCCCAGATCGAAAGCGAGGGCGGCCAGATCGAAGCGGTGCAGCTCGACGTGACCGACTATCCCGCTTTCGAAGCCCTGATCGAGGATGTTGCCGCGCGCCACGGGCGGCTGGACATGCTGGTCAACAACGCCATGTCGACCCATTACGCGCCGATTTCCCGGTTGAAGCTGGAACACTGGCGCAAGGACTTTGCCGTCAACAGCGAGGCCGTGTTCATCGGCACCAAGGCGGCGATGAAAGTCATGGCCGCGCAGGGCAAGGGCTCCATCGTCAACATCAGCTCCACCACCGCGATCCGCGCCATGGCGAACTATTCCAGCTATTCGGCATCGAAGGCCGCGCTGATCCAGTTCACCGCCGTCGCCGCGATGGAAGGCGCGCGGCAGGGCATCCGGGTCAACGCGATCGTGCCGGGCCAGGTCAACACCGCCGCTACGCTGGACTTTGCCACCAAGGCCCCGGAACTGGCCGCCAAGACCGCCGACGCGATCCCGATGGGCCGCGGCGGGCAGCCGGAGGAACTGGCCGAAGCGATTGTCTTCATGCTGTCGGACGCGGCCAGCTACATCACCGGAGTGGCCCTGCCGGTCGATGGCGGCAAGGCCGCGCAGCTCTACATTCCGTCCTGAACCGGGGAGGCAGCACGATGAGCGCGAGCTGGGACAAGGAAGTCGACGTTCTGGTCGTCGGATCGGGCGCGGGCGGGATGCTGTCCGCACTGGTCGCGGCCAAGAACCACGCCGATGTGCTGATTATCGAGAAGGAAAAGCTGTGGGGCGGCACGTCCGCCACCTCCGGCGCGGGGATCTGGATCCCGGCCAGCGACCAGGCCGCCGCGGCCGGCTTTCACGACAATGTCGAGGATGCCTTCAAGTATGTCCGCGCGCTTTCCGCCGACAACGTGCCGGACGAAAACATCCGCGCCTATGTCGAGAACGCATCCAGGATGCTGCGCTGGATGGGCGGCAACACCGAAATCGAATACCACGCCTTCCCCTATCCCGATTACCATGCCGAGAACCCTGGCGGTTCGCCGACCGGATACCGCACCCACATGCCGCTGCCGCTGGATGGCAAGAAGTTGGGCGACGATGTCCGCACGCTGCGCTTTGCCTCTCCGGCGGCATCGCTGTTCGGCTATCTCAACTGGCATTTCGACGAGACCTACATCCTGCTGTTCCGGGCCAAGGGCTGGTGGTGGCATCTGGCCAAGAGCCTGATGCGCTACTGGCTGGATTGGCCGTTCCGTTTCACTTCGCGCAAGGATCGCCGCCTGACGCTGGGCAACGCGCTGGCCGGCGGGCTGCGGCTGGCGCTGAACGAGGCGAAAGTGCCGCTTTGGCTGGACAGCGGTCTGGAGGAACTGGTCAGCGAAAACGGCAAGGTCACGGGCGCGGTGGTGCGCCGTGACGGCAAGGCCATTCGGATCAGGGCGCGCAAGGGCGTGATCCTGGCGGCAGGGGGCTTCGACAAGAACCAGGCGATGCGCGACGAGCATGCCCCGCTCTATCCCAACGCGCTCTATTCCGGCGGAACCGGTGGCAACACCGGCGATGCGATCCGCGCCGGACAGACGCTGGGCGCGGATACGATGAACCTGCAATCGACCTGGGCCGCCCCGGTGTTCTGCGTGCCGGGCGAGGATCGCGGGCGGCTTTGCACGATCGAGCGGGCGCTCCCCGGCAGCCTGATGGTCAACCAGCAGGGCGAACGCTATCTCAACGAGGCGGCATCCTATCACATCACCGGCCAGCAGATGGCCCGCCGCCAGCGCGAACATGGCGATGCCAGCCCGACCTGGTTCGTGTTCGATCACACCTATCGCCACAGCTATCCGGTCGGTCCGGTCTATCCGCTGGTGCCCGACTGGCTGCAGAACGGGATGGTCAAGACGATCCTCAAGAAGGGCCGGACCATTGCCGAACTGGCTGAGGACATGGGCGTCGATCCGGCCCGGCTGGAAGCCACCATTGCCCGCTACAACGAATATGCCGCCAAGGGCGAAGACCCCGATTTCCACCGCGGCGAAGCGGCCTATGACAAGATGTACGGCGATCCGCGGGTGACGCCCAATCCGTGCCTGCGCCCGCTCAGCAAGGGGCCGTTCTATGCCATGCCGATGTATCCCGGCGATATCGGCACCAACGGCGGCCTGCGTACCGATCCCAAGGCACGGGTGCTGGACGGCAAGGGCAAGCCGATCCCCGGCCTTTACGCGATCGGCAACTGCGCCGCCTCGGCCATGGGCGAAAGCTATCCGGGCGCGGGCGTGACGATCGGCCCGGCGCTGACCTTCGGCTATATCGCCGCCAATGACCTGACCGGAGCCAACGCGCAGTGAGCGGGCGGCTGACCGGGCGCGCCGCCATTGTCACCGGGGCCGGCCGGGGGATCGGCGCAGCCGTTGTCCGGCGGCTGATGGAAGAGGGCGCGCAGGTTGCCGCGCTCGATCTGGACCAGGCCGAAGCCGCGGCCAGCGGCGCAACGCTGGCGCTGGCCTGCAACGTGGCGGATTCCGCCTCGGTCGCGGCTGCGGTGCAGGCCGCGCGCGCGGCTTTTGGACGGCTCGACATCGCGGTCAACAACGCCGGGATCGGCCGCGCCGCGAACGATGGCTCGGACGAATTCTATGCCGCCATGGCCAAGCGCAATGCCGAACTGGCCGAACAGGGCAGCTCGGACGTGATCGTCGACCAGGTGATCCACATGGGCGACGATGGCTGGGCCGGGGTGCTGGCGGTAAACCTCAACGGCACGTTCTATGTCTGCCGGGAATTTGCCCGGGTGGTGGCGGCGGACGGCAACCCCGGCGCGATCGTCAACATCAGTTCGACCAGCGCGCAGTCCGGCGAAGGCAGCGCCCATTACTGCGCCAGCAAGGCGGCGGTGATCGGCCTGACCCGCCAGCTCGCGCGCGAGCTCGCCCCGCGCAAGATCCGCGTCAACGCGGTTGCGCCGGGGCCGACCAATACCCCGATCATGCAGGGCATTCCGGACGAATGGATCGCCTCGATGGAAGCGGGGATTCCGCTTGGCCGGATGGCCGATCCGGCCGAGATTGCCGCTGCCGTGGCCTTTCTGGCCAGCGACGATGCCAGCTTCGTGACCGGTTCGCTGCTGACCGCGAACGGCGGCAGCTACATGATCTGAAGAAGCGGCAGCAAGCCTCGCCCGAGTATTGCTGTTTGGAGTGATGCCTGATGGGACTGCGAGGCGTAAATCGGGTCATGATCGCTGTGCATGATCTGGCAGAGGCGAAGAGAAAATACCGCGATCTGCTGGGTGCCACCTTCATCGATGCCGACTGGACGGGCGAGCCTTGGGGTATCAACGTTTCGATCGCTTGGGATGCGGGAATCGAATTGTGTGCTCCGATGCCCGGCCGGGAGCAGGACAGCGCCGTGTCACAGTTTCTGGCCCATCGCGGTGAGGGCGTCATGAACGTCTTCTTCGGCGTCGACGACGGCGACGCTGCGGTCGAGCGCGCTTCGGCCCGGGGCTATCGCAGCGTGAATGCGCTGGACTATACGCAAGACGAAATCGACCAGCACCTGGGGGGCCTCTTCACGAGGTATCAGGAATTCACGCTCGATTCGCAGGAGCGTTGCGGATTTTCCATCACGCTTGCCCGGATCGATGACAAGCTCGCCTCATAACGACTTGGCCTGAGAATCGAACCCAAGAATCGTATCTGAATGCGAGTCAGTCCGCCCGGACCTTGACCTTCGGCGCGGCCGCGCCCCGGCGCATCGCGTTGAGGAAGCCTTCCAGCGGCGCGGGTTCGGCCACCGGCCCGCCGTGATCGCCCTCGCGCGCCCAGAATTCGGCATAGCTGGGGAACAGCTTGTGGAAATTGCCTTCCACCGGATCGGTGCCCGGCCAGCGCATCTTGTTGTCGCCCACCGGCGGCTTGTTGAGATCGGTTGCGTACCAGTAGAGCGGCAGGCGCCGAGCAAAATACCACCGGCCGTCCTGGCGGATGTAATCATCCACATACATCATCTGCATGATGACCCATTCGTCCGCCCCGCCCGCTACCGGGGTCTCGTGCTCGTTCTTGGAATAGACCACGCCGTGGGCATGATCGGGATCGTCGAATTCGATCACGTGGCCGCCAATGTGGTGCGAGGTGCCAGTGAACGGCGAGCGCAGCGTGCGGTCCATATAGGCGCGCAGCGCAGCCCGTCCGCTGGCACCCTTGCCCACCCGGACATCGGCCGGGAACAGCGAGACCATGGCATCCATGTCACGCATATCCAGCGCGAGGGCATATTTGGCGGGGAGCTGGCGGATCGCGTCGAGCGATTCCAGCCGGTCGATGCGGGCTTCAAGCGTGGTCATGATTTGGGCTCGTACCAGATGGGAGAAGAATAGGCGCGTTCCTGGGCGATCAGCTCCACTTCCGGAGGCAGCTTCAGGCCGTAGCGCACGGCGTCAAAGGCGACCCAGCGCGGGGTCGGTATCTCGATCACGCGGACATAGTAGAACGCGCGCTGGGCGGGGTCGAACTGCGGATCGCGCCACACCGTGGCCAGGCTCGGCGCGCCGATGGTGTTGGCATAGGCGGGCTTTGACAGGTCCACCGTATTGCCGACGGCGGGCACCTTGCCGCCGCTTATCTTGCGGGCTTCGGGCGAGCTCCAGACCACGTCGAACACCTTTTCGTGCGTCTTGCCCGCGGCATCGACCCAGCCCTTGACCACCTGAACCCGGTCAAGGTTCGCGCCCTGTGGATCCTTCAGAGCCGAGAGGATGAAGACCGGTGCGCCCGCCTTGCGATCGGGCAGCACTCCGCCCATCGGCACTCCGCGCTCATACCCGGCCTTGACCCAGTCGGCGTTCAGGTCCTCGGGCCGGAAATCCCAGCCGCCGAAAACCCGCAGGACCATGCGCGGGCCGGTGGTGGAATAGACCTCGCGCCGCATCATCGCGTCGAAGATCTCCTCGCGGGTGTTGGCCCGGGCCCAGACCGCGGCATAGCCGCCGGCCAGGTACTGCCAGTTGAACCGGCCCAGGTTGGTGCCCAGTTCCATCGCCGGGGTGACCCGGTCGCGGGCCTCGGGGCGGGGTTCGTTGCCGGTGTGTTTGCCGAAGAAGTTGTCCTCGTCGCCAGTGGCCAGACCGGTGTGGCTGTCGGTCGATCCTATCAGGCCGAAGCGGTAGGGGTTCACGCCTGTCCGCTGCTCGATCAGCAGGCCGCGCTTCAGCGCCTCGCGGACATAGTTGCCGGCGTACATGTCGGGCGTGGTGGCCTGCTTGGCGTTGAGATTGGCCACGTCCCACCCGGCCACACCGAACCCGGCGAACTCGTCGCTGGGGGACAGGAACGGGTGAGCCTCGCTGTCGCCCTTGATCTGGGTGATCTCGACCACCGGTTCGCGCGCGGCGCGGCGGCGGGCTTCGGCCGCACTCATCGGGCCGCCGCCCGGGCCGGTCAGCTGGAACATCAGGCCGTTGGAAACGTTGCTGTTGTGCGGGATCGCCAGCACCCGCCCGCCGGTATCGCGCTCATAGGCTTCCATGTAGGACCACAGGTCCTCGGGCTTGTCGCTGGTCTGGGACAGGAACGGCACGACCTTCCCCGCCCGGTCGCCACCGTCGCGGAACATGACCACGCGGTGCAGGTTGTTGCCGCCGGGCATCGAGGTGTACTCGTAACCGATGAAGGCGGTGAACTTGCCCGGCTGGTTGTAGTCATCGATCAGCGCGACGTGATCGGTCCACATGTCGCGGGTGTCTTCCTCCATCTGCTTGGGATCGGCCAGCCCTTTGGCGGCCTGCGATCCGGCGCTGTCGATCATCTCGTTCATCGCCTTGGCCGATTCCTCCGGCCCGGCGTTGAACATGTCGTGCCATCGCTTCAGCGTGTCGTTGGGGAGGAGAAAGCGCGGCGCATCGGCCAGCTTCTGGACAAAGCCGAGGCCGTCGGAATGGTCGGCAATGACCAGGAAGTCGAGCGGGCGGGCCAGTTTGGCCTTGACCCCCATGGTCGAAGTCACTTCCTCGCCTTGGGCAAAGCGCAGCGCCTCTTCCGGGCCGAGCCGGTTGCCGAAGCCGAAAGCATCGGGCGAGTTGGCAGTGTGGAGATGGGTATCGCCCCACAGCACCTGCTGCGGATAGGGCGCCAGCGGCACTTCGGCTTGCTGCTCCGCCCCGCCACCGGGGGCCTTGCCGCACCCGGCCAGAGCCAGCGCAAGCAGACTGGCGGCGAACCAGGGCGAACGGGCCATGCTGATCATGGGTCGATCCTTTCAATCGGCGGCAGGACATAACTGCCGTCCAGCGCTGCGGCACGCGGCAGGTAGAGCCGCATGACCACGTGATAGGATGAAGCCGGCACCGGCAGCCAGTTGCTGGCCCCCTCTGGCGGACGGGCAGTGGAAAGGTAGAGCGTCAGGCTGCCATCCTTGCCGTACCTGAGGCCCCGGGGCCGGTCCCCGATGTTGTAGCGCTTCAGCGGATTGGCCACGAGTTGCGAAGTGGCCCGATCATAGGCGGTCAGTGACCAGAAAGCATCGACCGGCGGCAGAGAGCCTTTGCCGAAACGGATCCGGTAGCGCCGGTCCCCGCGCAGCGGCTCGCCCCGGTTGTCGGTAATTGCCGCGGGATAGATCGATTCCTCGGGCGCGTTGACATAACCGCCGCGCGCCACTTCGGCCCTGAGCAGGAAATCGTTCCCGGGATCGGCCATCGCGCCCGACCACATCCAGCCGTTCTGCACCCGCGCCGGGCGGAAGCCGCGCTGGGCCAGCACCTGTGGCCCCAGCCGCACCGCGCAGCCCAGCCCCAGCGCCTCGCCCGGTTTCAATGACGCCGGATCGAACTGGCGGCCCGGGCCGAACCCGGCCTGGTCGAATGTCGCCATCAGCGCCGCTTCCCCGGGACGGGCGGGAACCTGACGCAGCGCCTGGTTGAGCATGGTGAAATAGAGCAGGCTGTCGAACGGGCGCAGCGGCGCGGCATCCGTGACCGGCGCGCCGGCCGGCCCGGTCACCTTGATCGCCTCGCTCAGCCGGCGCGCGGCCGGCAAGTCGGCATCGTCGCGGGCCAGCACCCGGCCCAGCATCCACACCGTGTCGGTCGGCAGCACCAGCGGCAGATAGCCCTGCGGCACCGTGCCGCCAGAAGGTCCGACCAGCGCATAACGCGCCGCCGCGCCGCCATTGGTGCGCGTGCCGACATGGTGCGGCTTGCCGTAAAGGTCCATGAACGCCAGCGTGTAATACCGCGTACCAAAGGCCGGGACATCGAACAGCACCGGCCCGCGCGACAGATCCAGCCAGGCGTTGAGATACAATGTGTCGGCGTTGGCCGCGCGCAATTGCCCTTGCGTCTCCGGGGTCAGCAGGTGCGGATAGATGGCAATGGCGTTGACCGGGGCAAGCGCCGGCTGACTGCCCCCGGTGCGGTGGGTTTCGTTGTGCTGCTGCTTCAGCAGATCGACCATCGGGTAGCCGTAGATGAAACCCTGCAGCCCGACGCCATAGGCCCAGGCCGCCTCCGGCTGCAAGGTCACGGCCCGGCACTGTGCTTCATCGGGCAGAGCAGCAGCGGCAAGGGCCATTGCCAAAGCGAACATTTCCCCTCCACTCGCGTAGCCTTACGGCATTTTCAATAACGCTATCTGGTTTTGTATTGCCATGCAATCATCTTTCGCGTAACCAAACCTTACTTGAGTTACGCAAAACCGCTGTCACGTAGCAGCTGTTCCGAACCAAGGGAGGGATACCCGATGCGCCTGTTTACCACCGTTTCGCTGTTCGCCCTGGCCACCCTGTCGGCCAACCCTGCCTTCGCCCAGGATGGCGAGGGTGAAGGCATCGGCGATATCGTCGTCACCGCGCAGAAGCGGGCCGAGAACATCCAGGACGTGCCGATCGCGATTTCCGCCGTCGGCAGCCAGTATCTCGAAAGCCGCGGGATCGACTCGATCGACAAGCTCGGCACCATTGCCCCCAACGTGAAGATCGAGCGGGCCCCGGCCTCCAAGACGATCTCGCAGGTGTCGATCCGCGGCTCGGTTACCATCAACCCGGCAATCACCTGGGAACCGGCGGTCGGTCTCTATCTGGACGGGGTCTATATCGCCAAGGCCCAGGGTTCGATCTTCGATGTCGCCGATCTGGAGCGGGTCGAACTGCTGCGTGGGCCGCAGGGCACGCTTTATGGCCGCAACGCCCTCGCCGGGGCAGTCAACCTCGTGACCAAGAAGCCCAGCGGCGAAGCCGGTGGCTCGGTCGACCTGACCTATGGCAGCTTCAACGACTTGCGCGTGCGCGGCGTGCTCGATCTGCCCCAGATGGGACCGTTCTCGGTCAAGCTGTCGGGCCAGTACCGCAAGCGCGATGGCCTGATCGATCTGGTGCCCGATCACCCGGTGGTCGGCGACCGTACCGACTCGATCGACAGCGGCAGCTTCATGGTCCAGGTCCGGGCGGAACTGTCCGACAATGTCACGGCCGACTATACCTTCGACTATACCAAGGCGAGCCAGGACCCGCCGTTCTCGCAGCTGCTGCGCGTCAACCGCAATGGCGACCCGCGCGACATCTTCGATCCGGCCTCACCCGGTTTCCCGTTTGGCGGGGCGTTCTTCCCGCTGCACACGGTGGCCAACCCCAACCGCGTTGAAACCGCATCGATCGATGCTCCGGCCTATGAACGCTCGCGCTCCTATGGCCACGCCCTGACGCTGACCGCCGATCTGGGCGCGGTCACGGTCAAGTCGATCACCGCCTACCGCGATCTCGACTGGGCCGACGGGCTTGACCTCGATGGCTCGCCGATGCCCGTCGCTTTCACCCAGCGCATCACCGATTACCACGCCTTCAGCCAGGAACTGCAGCTGACCGGCGAAGGCGCGGGCGGGCGGCTCAACTACGTGCTCGGCGCGTTCTACTTTGACGAGAAGGCCGAGACACTCAACCCGCAAACCTATTTCGGCGGCGGGGTCGATCTGCAATCGGACTATGGCTCGAACACCGAAGCCTTCGCGGTCTATGCCCAGCTCGATTACAAGCTGACTGACAGCCTGAAGGTCAGCCTCGGCGGACGCTATACCCATGAGAAGAAGGACGTCCGGCGCTTCTTCCGGGTCAATTTCGATGCGGGAAGCGGCATCTTCTCGCCGCTGGTCGTCGCCAACCTGCCCTATGGCGTGATCCCGGATGCGAAGTACAACAACTTCTCCCCGGCCGTGACCGTGGCCTGGGAAGCCAATCCCAACGTCAACTTCTATGCCCGCTTCGCACAGGGGTTCAAATCCGGCGGCTTCAACGGCGAGTCCAACGTCTTCGTCGCACCGACCCCGGCCTGCCAGAGCGGCGCGACCGAGCTTTGCAACCCCTACCGCCCGGAAAAGGTCGACAGCTACGAACTCGGGATGAAGACCCGGCTGGCCGACGGCAAGGTGATCTTCAACGTCGCCGCCTTCCGCAGCGAACACAAGGACATGCAGCTGTCGGTCTTCACCGCCTCGACCGGTGCGGCCTCGATCGTCCAGAACGCCGCCGGCGCGCGGATCCAGGGGCTTGAATTCGAAACGGTGCTCAAGCCGCTTCCCACCCTGACGATCAACGGCTCGCTCGCGATCCTCGATCCCAAGTACAAGAGCTTCATCGATGGCGGGGTGGACGTTTCCGCGAACCGGGCCTTCCCGCACGCACCCAAGACCACGGCCTCGGTCGGGTTCGACTGGGAAGCGATCGGCGGCAGCTGGGGCAAGCTGAACCTCTACGGCGATCTCAGCTATGTCTCCAGCTACTATACCTTCCCCTATCCGCTGGTGACGCCGACCGCTTCGGACCAGAATGCCAACTCCACCAAGTCCAAGGGCCGCACGATCATCAACCTGCGGGCCAGCATCAGCGAAATCCCGGTCGGCGGGGCCAAGGCCGAAGTCTCGGTCTTCGTCCGCAACCTGACGAAGGAGGACAACCCGTCCAACTTCATCGACTTCGGCCCCGGCTTCGGCGGGATCCTGCTGGGCTACTTCCCCGAACCGCGCACTTTCGGGGTCTCGGTCGGGCTGAAGTTCTGAGCCGGATGGCCAGTCTGGAGGAACGACTGCAGCGCCTTGAGGATGACCGGGCGATCCGGGACCTCAAGGCGCGTTACCTGCGGGCCTGCGACGCGAAGGAACCGGAAACGGTCCGCGATTGCCTGCTGCCGGACGGGGCCGTCATTGCCTATGACGGCTTCCCGGCATTCGACAGCCGCGATGCCTTTGTTGCGGTCTATGCCAAGATGGGCTGCGCGCCGGGGATTTTCGATATCCACCACGGCGCCAATGGGGTGATCGAATTCGACAGCAACGATCGGGCCCGGGGCCGCTGGTCGCTGCTGTTCCACAACATCAACCTGGCCAGCCGCACCCTGACCCAGATGGGGGTCGAGTACGAAGACAGCTATGTGAAGGCGGAAGGACGCTGGTGGATCGCGGAAACGCGCTCGAAGCGGCTGTCCTGCTTGATCCATGCGGTCGATGGGGATGGCCGGCCGACCGTGGCGGTTATGGGCGATGCGCCCGAGACTTTCGGCTGAGGAGAACGGACAGATGCGGTTTGCAGGCAAGCGGGTGCTGGTCACCGGCGCAGCATCGGGGATCGGACGCGCCACCGCGCTGCTGTTTGCCCGTGAAGGCGCGCAGGTGATCATCGGCGACATCAACGAGACCGGCCTGGCTGAAACCGCCGCGCTGATCGGCGATGCCGCCACGGCGGTGCCCTATGACGCCGAAGACCATGCCTCCTGCCGCGCGCTGGTTGCCAAGGCGGCCGAGGGCGGGCTCGACGTGCTGTGCAACGTGGCCGGCATGCTCAAGTGGGGGCCGACCGAGACCTATGCGGTCGAGGACTTCGAGCGGATCCTGCGGATCAACACCACCAGCGTCTTCGTGCTGTGCCAGGCCGCCCTGCCGCACCTGGTCGAAAGCAAGGGCAACGTGGTCAACATCGGCTCTACCTCGGGTCTGCGCGGCATGATCTATACCGCCGCCTATTGCGCCTCGAAGCACGCGGTGGTGGGGATGACGACCGCCCTGGCGGCCGAGTATGCCCCCAAAGGCGTGAGGATCAACGCGGTCGCTCCCGGCCACGTCAACACCCCGATGACCAAGCAGGAACCGCCAGCCGGCGATCTCGACTGGGCGATGGTAATGCGCGGCATGCCCAAGCTGGTCGACGGCAGCTGCGATCCCGAAGACATTGCCGAAGCAGTCGCCTTCCTCGCCTCTGACAAGGCCCGCAAGGCGACCGGGACAGTGCTGGTGGTCGACGGCGGACAGCTGGTCAGCTGAGCAAGGCGCGGGCGGCGGCGCTGCCATCGAGCAGCGCGTTATCGCGGCGGGTCACCTGCCAGCCCGCCTTGCCGCGCGTCAGCTCCCAGCGGTTCGCGGCCACCCGCACCGGGGCCCATTCGCCATCCTCGTGCCGGAACACGATGCTGTGGCAGCGCGCCACGGCGCGGTCGCCTTCCAGCGCGATGACAGGGCTGGTCAGGACATGGGCACAGCCATCGGCCATCAGCGACTGGTGGACCGGCCCGCTGATCAGCGCGGCAATGGCGGCGCGTCCCTGCGCTTCGCCCATCCCGCCCACGGCATAGACCCCGTCCTCGGCAAATAGCGCGGCGACCGCTTCGGCCTGTCCGCTGTCGGCCAGCGGGCCATAGCGCGCGATCAGGTCGCGGATCGCCTCGCGGTCTTCCAGCGCCCGCAGCCGCTCGGCCAGGCGTTCAGGCACTGGCCGCCTTGCGCCCGGCCTGTCGGCCGAAGAAGGTGCAGTCGGCCAGGCTCAGCCCCGAGGAATAGCCATGCCCCCAGGCCGGCAGGCCCGAAGTGCAGCGCCCGGCGGCATATAGTCCCGGCACCGGCGCCCCGCCCCGGTCGAGCACTTCGCCGTCGGTCGAGGTCTTGAGCCCGCCCAGGGTGAAGAAGCTGAAATAGCTGGCGTGGAAATCCAGCTCGAGCGCGACGAACGGTCCCTGGTCGAGCGGGGGCAGGATCGGCACTCGCTTGTCGAACAGCGGATCGCGCCCCTCGCGGGCGTGTTCGTTATAGACCGCCATGGTCGCGCTCAGCGTGCCG
Organism: Sphingomonadales bacterium; assembly: GCA_017302615.1. Lineage (GTDB taxonomy): Bacteria > Pseudomonadota > Alphaproteobacteria > Sphingomonadales > Sphingomonadaceae > Novosphingobium. The sequence goes on along the minus strand of JAFLDB010000008.1, from coordinate 49,312 downwards.
GCCGGCATCTCCAGTTCGGCCTCGACCTCTTCCCAGCTGTCGCCGGTCCCGGCGATGCTCATCCGGGCAAAGTCCATCGGCTGGACGAAATGCGCATTGTCGAGCAGCAGGTAGACCTTGCCGCCCGGCTGATCGACCGCGCAGCGGCTGACCCGGCCGTGATAGCAGTCCTCGTTGATGAAGCGCTGCCCCATGGTGTTGACGAAAACACCGTAGGCATGGCTTTCCGGCATCGTCCAAGGGCAGGTGGTGAAGAACTGCTCCATGTGGATCGCATCGCCGCCCGCGCCCAGGCCCAGCTCGATCCCCAGGCCATCGTCCTTGTCGCCGATCGGATCGTTGAGCTTGAACGTCTCGGGGCAGTACTTGCGCCGCATCGCTTCATTGAAAACGAAGCCGCCGGTGGCCAGGACCACGCCCCTCGCTGCCTTGACGAAGCGCGGCTGGTTGTCGATCCGCACCACCACCCCGACGATCCGCTCACCATCGCGGATCAGCGCCATCGCGCGGGCATCGGTGATCACTTCGACGCCCTTGGCCCGGGCGCTGGCTTCCAGCACATCGACCAGCGGACGCCCCCCGCCCCAGCCCATGTGCTGGATTACGTGGCCGCGCGGGGCCGGCTTGGCGAGGTCGCAGAACGGCGCCGCCGCCTCGCTGCCCGACCAGATCAGGGTGGAATCGTCCGTCGGCTCGATGTGTTTGCCGGGCAGGTAATTGCCGCGATAGGGCACGCCCTGTGCTTTCAGCCAGGCATAGTGGTTCAGCGCTTCGCGGCCATAGACTTCGCACTTGGCCTCGTCGGCGCAGGGACCTCCAGCAAGCTTGAGGTACGCCGTGAAGTCCTCCGTGCTGTCCTCGAACCCGGCGGCGCGCTGGGCGTCGGTGCCGCCGCACCCGCCGATGTAGATCTCTCCGCCCGAAAGGCCCGAGGCCCCGCCGCTGCCCGAATTGCGCTCGAACAGCAGGACCCGCGCACCGGCATCGGCGGCCTCGATCGCGGCGCAGGCTCCGGTCGCGCCGAAGCCGATCACGGCAACGTCGGTTTCAAAATCCCAGCCGGGAACCTCGGCGGCGGGAAAGGGACGGTGCTGCGAAATCTCAGCCATTGCGTTCTTTCACCATGTCGAGGGCAACATCGACGATCATGTCTTCCTGTCCGCCGACCATCTTGCGGCGGCCGAGCTCGAGCAAGATCTCGCGGGTATCGATGCCATAGGTCTCGCTGGCCTTTTCGGCGTGACGCAGGAAGCTGGAATAGACCCCGGCATAGCCCAGACTCAGCGTTTCGCGATCGACCCGCACCGGGCGATCCTGCAACGGGCGGACCAGGTCTTCAGCCGCATCCATCAGCAGATTGACGTCGCAGCCGTGGTTCCAGCCCTTGCGGTCGGCAGCGGCGACGAAGACTTCGAGCGGCGCATTGCCCGCGCCAGCGCCCATCCCGGTCAGGCTGGCATCGATCCGCACCGCGCCGCACTGCGCCGCGACGATCGAATTGGCGACACCCAGCGAGAGGTTGTGGTGGGCGTGCATCCCGCGCTGGGTTTCGGGCTTCAGCACGCGGTCATAGGCTTCGAACCGGGCGCGGACCCCGTCCATGTCCAGCGCGCCGCCGCTGTCGGTCACATAGACGCACTGCACGCCATAGCTTTCCATCAGCAGGGCCTGGCTGGCGAGCGCCTCGGGCTCGATCATGTGGCTCATCATCAGGAAGCCGGACACGTCCATGCCGAGATCGCGGGCAATGCCGATATGCTGCTTCGATACGTCGGCCTCGGTGCAGTGGGTGGCGACCCGGACCGAGCGCACGCCGATATCATAGGCGCGGCGGAGTTCCTCGACCGTGCCGACGCCCGGCAGGATCAGCGTCGTCAGCACGCACTTGTCGAGCACTTCGGCCACGGCCTCCAGCCATTCCCAGTCGGTGTGGGCGCCAAAGCCATAGTTGAAGCTTGCGCCCGACAGGCCGTCGCCGTGGGCCACCTCGATCGCATCGACGCCCGCAGCCTCGATCGCGGCCGCAATCGCACGGACATGGTCGATCCCGTACATGTGGCGGACGGCGTGCATCCCGTCGCGCAGGGTCACATCCTGGATATAGAGCTTGTCGCCCGCCTCGACGTTGAAAGTGCTGATCACTGGGCCATCCCCCCCTGATTCATGCGGCGCGCGGCCAGCAGTTCGCCGGTGGCCTTGGCCGCGGCGGTCATGATGTCGAGATTGCCGGAATAGCTCGGCAGGTAATCCCCGGCCCCTTCGACCTCGAGCATGATCATCGACTTGATCCCGGTGAACTCGCCCATGCCGGGAATCTTCAGCCGGTTGTTGTCACCGTAACGCTCAAACTGGACTTCCTGCTTGAGGCGGTAACCAGGCACGTACTTCTGCACTTCCGCGACCATTTCGGTCACCGAACGGCGGATCGCGTCCTCGCTCCCGCCCTCGCTCAGCGTGAAGACAGTGTCGCGCATGATCATCGGCGGTTCGGCCGGGTTGAGGATGATGATCGCCTTGCCCTTGGTTGCGCCGCCGACCACCTCGATCGCGCGGGCAGTGGTGCGGGTGAACTCGTCGATGTTGGCGCGCGTACCCGGCCCGGCCGAGCGCGAGGAGACCGAGGCGACGATCTCCGCATAGTGCAGCTTGTCCGAAACCCGCGCCACCGCGGCGACAATCGGAATCGTCGCCTGCCCGCCGCAGGTCACCATGTTGACGTTGGGCTGGTCGAGGTGCTGGCTCATGTTGACCGGCGGCACGGTGAACGGCCCGATCGCGGCCGGCGTCAGATCGACCACCTGGATCCCGTCGGCCCGCAGCGCCTCGTCGTGGACCTTGTGCGCGTAGGCGCTGGTCGCATCGAAGGCGATGCCGATGTCCTTGTAGCAATCGAGCCGCTTCAGCCCCTCGATCCCTTCGTGCGTGGTGGCAATGCCGTGGGCGCGGGCCATGGCCAGGCCTTCGGATTCGGGATCGATCCCGACCACCGCGGCCAGTTCCATGTTCTGCGGATACTTGATCATCTTCATCATCAGATCGGTGCCGATATTGCCCGAACCGATGATCGCGGCCTTCACCCGTGCCATTGCTGTTTCCTTAGACAAACCGAGCCGTGCAGGTGCCAACACCGTGCAGGGTCATTTCAAACACATCGCCCTTCACCGCCGGTTCCAGCGGGACAAGGCTGCCCGAGAGGATCACGTCCCCGGCATCCAGCGTGACGCCATAGGCGCCCAGCGTATTGGCCAGCCAGGCCACCGCCTGGGCCGGATCGCCCTGCACCGCGCTGCCGTATCCTTCCGACAAGGGCGCGCCGTTCTTGGTGACGGTGACATGCAGCGCGGGCAGATCCAATCCGCGCGGATCGGCCCTCCCCTCACCCAGAACGAACACCCCGCACGAGGCATTGTCGGCCACGGTATCGACAATCCCGATCTTCCAGTCCTGGATCCGGCTGTCGACGATTTCGAAGCAGGGGGCGATATAGTCGGTCGCGGCCATCACATCGGCGGCTGTCACGCCGGGGCCGTTCAGGCTGTCCTTGAGGACGAAGGCGATCTCCGCCTCGGCGCGCGGCGCGATCAGCGCCTTGGCGTCCACGTCGATCTCCTCGCCGACCTCCATCCAGTCGGTCAGAAAGCCGAAGTCGGGCTGGTGGACGCCCAGCATATCCTGCACCGCCTTGCTGGTGACGCCGATCTTCTTGCCGACCACCCGCTCGCCATCGGCCAGCCGCTTGCCCAGAAAGCCGAGCGAAATGGCATAGGCATCGTCGACCGTCAGATCGCCATGGCGCGCGATCAGCGGCGGAACCGTGCGCCGTTTGCGCAGGCAGCGATAGAGTTCTTCGGAGAGGTCCTCACGCAGGCTCACAGATAGGCTCCGTCCTGGTAGATCAGCGGATCGACCGCATCACTGACCGTGGCCGAAAGGACCCGGGCAATGACGATCGAATGGGTGCCATAGGCCAGCATGGCATCGATCACACAGTTGAGGCTGGCCTGGGCGCCAGCCAGTTCCGGAACGCCGCCCGGCCCTTCGCGCCAGTCCCCGATCCTGAACCGCTCGTCCTGCGGCACCCCGCCGCCAAAGGCAGCCGAGACGTCCTGCTGATCGCGCGACAGCAGGTTGACGCTGAGCGGTGTGGTCGGGACCAACAGTCCGTGCAGCGCGGTCGCGCGGTTGACGCAGACCAGCACTGCCGGCGGATCGGCGGTCAGCGAAGTGACCGAGGTGGCGGCCATGCCGATCGGCCCATTGTCCCCCCGCGCCGCGACCACCGCGACCGAAGCCGCCAGCCGCCGCATCGCCGCCTTGAACTTCAGCGGCAGATCCTCCGGCACCAGGGGATAGCCTTCAGCCACGCAGGAATTCCAGGCTATAGCGGTTGAACTCCTCGGCCCGCTCCACCTGCACCCAGTGGCCGGTGCGGGTGAAAGTCAGGCAGCGGGCATCGTCGCACTGGTCGAGGAAGTGGCGCGCGCCGCTTTCCGGGCAGAACTCGTCATTCAGGCCCCACAGTACAAAGATCGGAACTTTCAGCTCACCGACGCGCGGCCCCAGGTTGGGCGTGCGCATCCGCACCAGTACATCCTTGGGCTGGGTCCGGGCTACCGCAAAGCGTTCCTGCACCAATGCGTCGGGGATGTTCGGAGCGAAATCGGGGTGGACCAGATTGCCGATCAGGCGCCGCTGCTCGTCCAGGTTGAAATCCGGCCCGCCGAAATTGGAGACCATCTTGGTGATCCCCGGCATCTTGAAATAGTCGGCCTGCTCCTCGATGCAGCCCGGCGCCATCAGGATCAGCCGCTCGGTGAACTCGGGATGGTCCAGCGTCAACTGGATCGCCACGCCCCCGCCCAGCGAATTGCCGACCAGCACGGCCCGCTCGATCCCGTGGGCCTTGAGCGCGCCATAAAGCGTGTCGGTGAACAGCTGCAGGGTGTAGTCGATCCCCTCAGGCTTGGACGAAGCGCCATAGCCGATCAGATCGGGCAGGATCACACGGTAACCGGCTTCGACAAAGGCCGGCCAGTTCTGCCGGAAGTTCGACGCACCCGAGGCGCCCGGCCCGCTGCCGTGGATGAAAACCACGACCGGGCCGCTCCCGGCCTCCTTCAGGTGGATATCATACCCGTCGACGGTGTAGGTCGCTTCGTTCAGCCCGCTCATCGCATGCACCTTTAAAGGAAGGGGTTGAGCGGGGCTTCGCCCAGCATGGCATTGATCGCGTCGCTGGTGCGATTGCCCGGATCGTTGGCCACGTGGGCGCGGCCGGCGTGGAGATCGAGCCAGGGCTGGATGATGTCGCTGGTCATGTAGATCGCCCGGCCGCCCAGCAGCTGGACCACATCGTCGATCAGGCTGGCAAGGCGACGCACCACAGTGGCCGACTGGTAGGTATAGAACGCCCGCTTCTCCATCGGGATCGGCTCGCCCCGCTCGGCATAGCCCATCAGGTCATCGAAGGTCAGCCGCAGGGTGGTTTCCATCTCCCCCTTCTCTGCAATCGCCCGGGCCAGCGCGGCATGCAGGATCGGATCCTGCTTCGATGCCTTGCCGGTGTTGGTCGAAATGCGGTCCTGCATGATCGCCATGCCCGCATTGATCGCTGCCTGCGCCCCGCCGAACGCCGCGGTCGAGACCGAACGGACGAAGACCTGCGCCCAGGGCAGGGTGTAGAGCGGGCCGGTATTCACTTCTTGCCCCGGATTCTGGCACAGGAACCCGTCGATCGAGCGGTGCGTGCGGTAATCCGGCACGAACACGTCGTCGACGATGATGTCGTGGCTGCCGGTACCCTGCAGGCCGAAGGTGTGCCAGGCATCCTCGTCGATCGCATAGTCGCTGCGCGGCAGCAGGAAGGTGCGCATTTCCGCCGGGGTGCCGTCTTCCTTGGGCGGGCAGAACGCACCCAGCAGGACCCAGCCGCAGTGGACCGAACCGGTCGAGAAACCCCAGCGGCCCGACAGGCGGAACCCGCCTTCGACATGGGTCACCTTGCCCACCGGCTGATAGGTGGAAGAGACCAGCATCGAGGGATCATCCCCCCACACCTCTTCCTGAGCCTTGTCGTGGAACAGCGCCAGCTCATAGGGGTGGCATCCGACCACGCCATACATCCAGCCGGTCGACATACAGCCTTCCGCCAGCAGCTTCTGCACTTCGAAGAACACGTTGGGGTGCATTTCATAGCCGCCGTAGCGGCGCGGCTGCACGATCCGGAAAAAGCCTGCCTCCTGCATCTCGGCAATCGTTTCGGCCGAGACGTTGCGATTGGCCACACATTGTCGGGCACGGGCCTTCAGCACCGGAACCATCGCGCGGGCGCGCGCGATCAGTTCTTCTGCGGTAGGCGTGCTCTGCGCGTCTGCAACGCGCGATGCGGCGGTGGCCATTCTCCCAAGCTCCTGTTTATCGACTCGTCCGATGCCGAAACCGTCGGCCTCGTAAATTTTTTTATCGTTTGATACGCAAATCGTCAATTGAAAAGCCGATTGGCTTCCGATAATGCACTTTCAGTCATAGTTTGATGCCGCGATTCAGCGAAATCGCCTGCGAGGGGAGAGGAACGGTCTTGGCACAGGTGCCGGCAATCGATCTGACGGGTCAGGTGGCCCTGGTAACGGGCGGCACGCGCGGCCTTGGCCGGGGCATCGCGGCCGCGCTGGCCGGAGCCGGCTGCAAGGTTGTCGCCTGCGCCCGCAGCGCACCTGAAAGCCTGCCGGAAGGGGTCGAGTTCCTGGCCGCGGACATCCGCGACGCCGATGCCGCCAAGGCCCTGATCGAGGAAGTCGTGGGCCGCCACGGCCGGATCGACATCCTGGTCAACAACGCCGGGGGATCGCCCGCTGCCGCTGCCGAAACGGCCAGCCCGCGCTTTGTCGATGCAATTCTCAAGCTCAACCTCGTCGCGCCGCTCTATCTGGCCCAGGCCGCGCATCCGCACATGGCGGCACAGGGCAGCGGCTCGATCGTCAATATCGCCAGCGTCTCGGGCATTCGCCCGTCGCCCGGCACCGCCGTTTACGGCGCGGCCAAGGCGGGGCTGCTCAACCTCACGCAAAGCCTGGCGCAGGAATGGGGCCCGGCCGGGATCCGCGTCAACGCGATCATCGCCGGGCTGATGAGCACCGAGAATGCCGAGGCCACCTATGGCGATGCCGAAGCGCAGGCCGCGGTGGGCCGCTCAATGCCGCTGCAACGGATGGGTACCGGTGAAGACCTCGCCGGGGCGGTGCTGTGGCTGTGTTCTTCGCTGGCCGCCTGGGTCAGCGGAGCAAGGATCAATGTCGATGGCGGGGGAGAACGTCCGTACTTCCTCGACCTGGTGAAAGGGGGGTAATGGCCATGGGCGTCAAGGCGCTTGGCTATGTGATTGTCGAAACGGCCCAGCCGGAGCGGTGGGACGCGTTTCTGACGCAGCTGGCGGGCGTGATGCGCGCGCCCGACGCAGCGGACGGTGCGATGCAGTTCCGGATCGACGAGCGTCCGTTCCGCTTCCGGATCGAGAAGTCGAACCGCGACTGGTTCAAGGCTGCCGGTTACGAAGTGACCGATGCCGCCGCGCTTGATGCACTGGCTGCGCGCGTGGCGGAAGCCGGACGCCCGGTTGAGCGCTTCACCACCGAGGAAGCCGCGCTGCGCTGCGTCGAGGCCGGCTTCCGCACCAGCGATCCGGCCGGAAACGGGCTGGAATTCTTCTCCGGCGACAGCCGCACCGACGAACCATTCGTTTCGCCACTGGGCATTTCACACTTCATCACCGGCGAGATGGGCATGGGCCACGCCGTGTTCTCAGCGCCGGACTTTCCTGCGGCCCTTTCCTTTCACCGCGACGTGATCGGCTTTCATGAAACCGACATGCCGGCCTTCCACCTGATGGGGCCGGATGCCCCGGCGATGCATTTCGCGTTCCTTCACGCCGACAACGGCCGCCACCACTCGATCGCCTTCGGTGAAGGCCCGGTGCCGCCGTCCGGCGCGGTCCACGTGATGTTGCAGTACCCCAGCCTGGTCGAGGTCGGCAAAGCCTATGACCGGATGAAGGCCATGGGCCTGCCGGAAAGCGCCAGCCTGGGCCAGCACTTCAACGACGAAACGGTCGGCTTCTATGTCCAGACCCCCAGCGGCTTCGATCTGGAGATCGGCTGCGACAGCCTGGTGATCGACCCGGCCAGCTGGGAAGTGACCAAGCACATCGGCATCAGCATCTGGGGCCACGAATGGGCCTGGCAGAAGGCGATGAAGGAACAACAGCAGGCAGCCGAATGACCATGCTCGACAAACGGATGACCCCGGCGGAGATCGTCGGACAGCTCAGCGACGGAATGACGCTGGGGATCGGTGGCTGGGGCCCGCGGCGCAAGCCGATGGCCCTGGTGCGCGAGATCCTGCGCTCGGACCTCAAGGACCTGACCGTGGTCGCCTATGGCGGCGCAGACGTGGGCATGCTCTGCGCGGCGGGCAAGGTGAAGAAGCTGGTCTTCGCTTTCGTCAGCCTCGACGCGATCCCGCTCGAACCCTGGTTCCGCAAGGCCCGCGAGGCCGGACAGATCGAAGTGCTGGAGCTGGACGAGGGCATGTTCCAGTGGGGGCTGAAGGCCGCCGCCTTCGGCCTGCCGTTCCTCCCGACCCGGGTGGGTCTGGGTACCGACCTTGCCGAACTGGGCGGTCTCAAGACCGTGCAATCGCCCTACGCCGATGGCGAAGTGCTGATTGCCATGCCCGCGCTGAAGCTTGATGCCGCGCTGCTCCACGTCAACCGCAGCGACTGGCGCGGCAACATCCACGCCTTCGGCCCGGATGTCTATTACGACGAATGGTTCGCCCGCGCCGCCGCGAAAACCTATGTCAGCTGCGAGCAACTGGTCGACCGGATGGAAGACCACTACCCCGCCGAGGCCCAGGCCAACATCGTCGAACGCGCGTTCATTTCCGGCGTGACCGAGATTCCCGGCGGCGCGCACCCCAGCTCGATGCCACCGGCCTATGGCTGGGACATGAAGGCCTTCAAGGCCTACACCGATGCCGCGAAGGAACCCGGCAACTGGGCCGAAGTGGCGGACCGTTTCGTCGCCAGCGACGAGCAGACTTACCTGGCCGGTTTCGGCGGAGTGGAGGCGGTCAAGGCTTTGCCCTTGCCGATTTTCTGATGACTGACGTGACCCTTGCAGAACTGTGCATCTTCGCCTGCTCGGAAGCCTTCCGGAACAATGGCGAAGTCGTGGCAACCGGGGTAGGTCCGGTCCCGCGCCTGGCGGCGAGCCTGGCCAAGCTGACCCATAGTCCCGAACTGATGATGACCGATGGCGAAGCCTATCTGGTCGAACAGCCGGTCCCGCTGGGCCCGCGCGGCTATAACGATCGCAAGGCGGCCGGTTACCTGCCGTTCAGCCGCTTCTTCGATGCCGCGGTCTGGACCGGGCGGCGCCACGCCATGGTCACGCCGACCCAGATCGACCGATTCGGCCAGATCAACCTGTCGCAGCTGGGCGGCACCCACCAGCAGCCCAAGACCCAGATGCTGGGCGTACGCGGCTTTCCGGGGAACACGATCTACCACCCCAACAGCTTCTTCTTCCCCAGCCACACATCCCGTGTGTTCGTGGCCGGCGAGGTCGATATGGTGTCGGGTGTGGGCTACAACCCGGCCAAGCGCGTGCCGGGCGGCAACTATTCCGCAGTCGATCTGCGCAGCATCGTCACCAACCTGTGCGTGATGGATTTCGGCGGGCCTGACAACGCGATCCGCGTCGTCTCGCTGCACCCTGGCGTGACCTTCGCCCAGGTGCAGGAAGCGACCGGGTTCGAACTGATCGATGCCGTGACGGGCGAGACCGCTCTGCCCGATGGTGAGGCGCTGGCGATCATCGCCAGCCTCGATCCGCACAACATCCGCGCCAGCGTGATCAAGGACAATCCAACAATCGGGAGGGCAGCATGACCAAGGGACGCGAACTCGTCGAACCGCAGGACGCACCGCCCGAGTACGAGACCGCAGAGCCGGTGCTCTACGAGGTGGTCGGCGGCGTCGCCTGGATCACGATGAACCGACCGGGCTTCAACAACGCCCAGAACGGCCAGATGACCTATGCGCTGGACGATTGCTTCAACCGCGCGGTGCAGGATGACAGCGTGGGCTGCATCGTGCTCGCCGGCGAAGGCAAGCATTTCTCCGCCGGGCATGACATCGGCACTCCGGGCCGCGATCTGCACACCGAGTTCGACAAGCGGTTGATGATCGGCCCCCACACCAACAAGCCGGCCGCCGAGCTGCTCTATACCCGCGAGCAGGAACAGTACCTCGGCATGTGCCGCCGCTGGCGCGACATTCCCAAGCCGACCATCGCCATGGTCCAGGGCGCCTGCATTGCCGGCGGGCTGATGCTGGCCTGGGTCTGCGACCTGATCGTGGCCAGCGAAGACGCCTTCTTCCAGGATCCGGTGGTGCCGATGATGGGCATTCCGGGGGTGGAATACTTCGCCCACGCCTATGAGCTGCCGCCGCGCGTGGCCAAGGAATTCCTGCTGCTGGGCGAGCGGATGCCCGCCGCCCGGGCCGAGCAGTTCGGCATGGTCAACAAGGTGGTCCCACGCGCCGAGCTGCGCGAGGCAACTGCCGCCTGGGCCGCCAAGCTGGCCGCCGCGCCGCGGCTGGGAAACTGGCTGACCAAGCAGGCGGTCAATCATGTCGAGGAACTGCGCGGCAAGCGCAGCGCGATGGACGCGGTGTTCCACATGCACCACTTCGCCCACGCCCAGAACGATCTGGTCTATGGCAATTCCATTGCTGGTGTCTCCGGCAAGTCCGCCGCTGCCGCCAACAAGCAGCGCGACGGCAAGGGCTGAGCCTTGACCGATCCGCTTGCCACTGACCTGACCCGGCGGCTGGGCTGCCGCCTTCCGGTGATCCAGACCGCGATGGGCTGGATCGCGACGCCGCAACTGGTCGCCGCGACCAGCAATGCCGGGGCCTTCAGCTTCCTCGCCGGCGCGGTGATGAAGCCGGCCGAACTGAACCTGGCAATCGCCCAGCTGCGCGACCTGACGCCCCACGCCTTCGGAGTGAATTTCCACTCGTTCCAGCCGGGCGCGGCCGAGATCGTCGAAATCATCCTTGCCAATGCCGACCGGGTGAAAGCGGTCAGCTTCGGGCGCGGGCCGGACGCCAAGATGATCGGCGCGTTTCGCGACAAGGGGATACTCTGCATCCCCACCGTCGGAGCGGTGAAGCACGCCGAAAAGATGGTCCAGCTGGGCTGCGAGATGGTCACCGTCCAGGGGGGCGAAGGCGGCGGGCATACCGGATCGGTGCCGACCACCGTGCTGCTGCCGCAAGTGCTGGACGCGGTCGAGGTGCCGGTGGTGGCCGCCGGCGGCTTTGGCGACGGGCGCGGCCTGGCCGCAGCGCTGGCCTATGGTGCCTGCGGGATTGCCATGGGCACCCGGTTCCTGATGACCGCCGAAAGCCCGGTCCCGGCTGCCCCCAAGGCGGCCTACGTCAAGGCCGGCACGGGTGACATTATCGTTTCCACCAAGGTCGATGGCATCCCGCAGCGGATGATCCTGAACCCGCTGCTCAAGCGTATCGAAGGCTCGGGCCGGATCGCCATGACTCTGCGCGCGGTCGAGGCGGGGCTGGAGATGAAGCGCCAGACCGGGATGGGCTGGGGCCAGGTGCTGGCCACTGCCCGCGGAATGACCAGCCACGGCGAAATGCCATTGAGCGCTGCGATGATGGCGGCCGCTGCCCCGATCATGATCCAGCGCGCGGTTGTTTCCGGCGATGCCGAGCAAGGCCTGATGGCGACCGGCGTGGTCGCCGGGCGGCTGACCGACCTGCCGGCCTGCGCCGACCTGCTGCAGGGAATCGAAACCGAGGCACGGGCGCGCATCGCCGCGCTGTGCGGACAGGACTGAACGCCATGCCGATTACGACCACCATCACCGACCGCATCGCCGAGATCGTGTTCGACCATCCCCCGGTCAACGCCTTTGACAGCGAGACCTGGATGAGCCTGCCGGCGATGATCACGGCGGCGGCGAGCAATCCCGAGGTAAACTGCGTGCTGATCCGCGCCGCCGAAGAATCGCGCGGGTTCTGCGGCGGGGTCGACATCAAGGAGATGCAGGCCCACCCGGAACGGATCACTGTGCTCAACCGCGGCAATTACCTGACCTTCAAGGCGATCCGCGATGCCGAAGTGCCGGTGGTGGTGGCCGCGCACAAGTTCGTGATCGGCGGCGGGATCGGCATCTGCGGGGCGAGCGATACGATCATTGCCGCCGACGACGCCTTCTTCAGCCTGCCCGAAGTCGATCGCGGGGCAATGGGCGGGGCGAGCCACCTGTCGCGCATGTTGCCGCTGCACAAGGTTCGCGCGGCCTTCTTCACCGGCGGCAACATTCCGGTGGCCGAAGCATACCGCCTGGGCGCGGTCGAGAAGGTCGTGCCGCGCGCCGACCTGGTGGCAGAGGCCCGGGCCTTCTGCGCGGTCATCGCTTCCAAGAGCCGTAAGGCGCTGGTCATCGCCAAGGAAGCGCTGAACGGTCTGGAACCGCGCGACGTTGATCGCGGGTACCGCTGGGAACAGGGCTTCACGCTGGAAATGTACATGCACGAAGACAGCCAGAAGAGCCGTGATGCCTTCGTCGAGACCGGCAAGGCGGCGAAGTTCTGACCATGGAATTGCACTACACTCCCGAACAGGAAGCATTCCGGGCCGAAGTGCGCGCCTGGATGGAAGCGCATGTTCCCAAGGAACCGCTCGTCACGCTGGAATGCCGCGAGGGCTATGACCAGCACGTGGCGTGGGAACGCACTCTGGCGAGTGGCAACTGGGGCATGGTCACCTGGCCCGAACAGTTTGGCGGGCGCGGACTGGACCTGATCCAGTGGCTGATCTTCGAAGAAGAGTATTTCCGCGCCGGCGGCCCCAACCGGGCCAACCAGAACGGTATCTTCCTGCTTGGCCCGACGATCATGGAATTCGGCACCGAGGAACAGAAGGCCCGGTTCCTGCCGCCGATGGCACGCGGCGAAGTGATCTGGGCCCAGGCCTGGTCCGAACCCGGCGCGGGCAGCGACATGGCGGCAATCCAGTCCAAGGCGGTGCGGGACGGCGATCACTATGTCATCACCGGGCAGAAGACCTGGTCCAGCCGCGCCGCCTTTGCCGACTGGGGCTTTGGCATTTTCCGCACCGATCCCGACAGCAAGCGCCACAAGGGCCTCACTTTCATCCTGTTCGACCTGAACAGCCCTGGCATCACCCGCCGCCCGATCCGCCAGCTGCACGGCGATACCGGCTTTGCCGAACTGTTCTTCGATGAAGTGCGGGTGCCGGTCGAAAACTGTCTGGCCGGCGAAGGCCAGGGCTGGAACGTGGCCATGGCCACCGCCGGGTTCGAACGCGGGCTGATGCTGCGCTCGCCCGGCCGGTTTCAGGCCACCGCCAAGCGGCTGGTCGAGCTTTACCGCGCGCACGAGGCCGAAGCCTCCCCCGCCGCGCGCGAGGCGGTGGTCCAGGCCTGGGGCGCGGCGCAGGCCTATGCCTACAACACCTATGCGGTCGCCTCGAAGATCATGGCGGGCGGCAAGATCGGCGCCGAAGCCAGCCTCAACAAGATCTTCTGGTCGGAACTGGACCGGTCGATGCACCGCACCGCGATGCAGATCCTGGGCGCCCATGCCGAGCTGAAGCGGTTTGGCAACGGGCAGATCAACCAGTGGCTGGAAGGCTACATCTTCTCCCTCTCCGGGCCGATCTATGCCGGATCGAACGAGGTCCAGCGCAACATCATTGCCGAGCGTCTGCTGGGCCTTCCGCGCGTGGGAGCAGGCTGATGGATTTCCGTTTTTCCGATGATCAGCTGACCCTGACCGAGTCTGTCCGCGATTACCTGTCGGGCACCCACGGCCCGGAAGTGCTGCGCCGGCTGGACGAGCAGGGCAACCGCGATCCCGCGATCTGGCAGGGCCTTGTCGAGATGGGGCTGACCGGGCTGCTGGTCCCCGAAGAACACGGCGGGCTGGGCCTGGGTCTGGTCGAAGCGGCGCTGATCGCGGCGGAATGCGGGCGGGCATGCCTGGCCGAACCGCTGGTCGATACCGCCTTCGTCGCGGTGCCTTGGCTGGTACACCAGGGTGACACCGATGGGCTTCAAGCCATAGCCCAGGGTACCCGCACGGTTCCCCTGCCCCATGTGCTCAACCCCTGGGTGGCCGATGGCGAGGGCCAGCCGCTGCAAAGCGTCGATCCGCTGCGCAACCTGGCGATGTTCAGTGCCAGCGGCCCGGCCGACGAGCACCTGCTCAACCTCGGCGCGCTGATGAGCGCGGCGCAGCTGCTTGGCCTGGCCGATGCGATGCTGCACCAGGCCACCGAATACGCCAAGATCCGGACCCAGTTCGGCCAGCCGGTCGGCGCGTTCCAGGGGCTGAAGCACCAGCTTGCCAGCTGCGCGGTAGCGATCGAGTTCGCCAAGCCGGTGGTGTGGCGCGCGGCGCAGGCCTTGCAGGACGGGGTGACCAGCGCGGCAACCCACGTCAGCCACGCGAAGCTGGCCGCCGGTGATGCCGCGATCCAGACCGCCGAGACCGCGATCCAGGTCCACGGCGCGATGGGCTATACCTACGAGGTCGACCTGCACTTCTGGATGAAGCGCAGCTGGGCGCTGTGCGGCGCCTGGGGCGACCGCGCCTTCCATGTCCGCCGGATCGACGAAGCCGTGCTTGGCGGCTCGCTGCCGATTGGCCCCGAACACACCTTTGCGTGAGAACTGAAATGCCTGAAGCCTATATCATCGACGCCGTCCGCACGCCCATCGGGCGCAAGAAAGGCAGCCTGGCCGCGCTGCACCCGGCCGACCTTGGCGCGCACCCGATCAAGGCGCTGGTCGAGCGCACCGGGATCGATGCCAATGCCGTGGACGATGTCGTCTGGGGCTGCTGCGACACGATCGGGCCGCAGGCGGGTGACATTGGCCGCACGGTGTGGCTGGTGGCAGGCCTGCCGCAGCACGTGCCCGGCACCACGATCGACCGCCAGTGCGGATCGAGCCAGCAGGCCGTCCACTTCGCCGCGCAGGGCGTGATGAGCGGAACCCAGGATCTGGTCGTCGCGGGCGGCAGCCAGGCGATGAACGCCATCCCCATTTCGGCAGCAATGCTGGCCGCCGAGCCCTATGGCTTCTCCAACCCGTTCAACACCTCGCCCGGCTGGGTCGCGCGCTATGGCGACGGCATCCTCAACCAGATCAATTCGGCCGAGATGATCGCCGCCAAGTGGGGCCTGACCCGCGCCGAGATGGAGGAATTCGCGGTCGCCTCGCACCAGCGCGCGCAGGCGGCAGCCGACAACGGCTGGTTCGCCAATGAAATCGCCCCGATGGCCGAACTGGCCGCGGATGAAACCATTCGCCCCGGCACTTCGCTCGAAGGGCTGGCAGGCCTGCGCACCGTCCAGGAAGGCGGGATCATCACTGCCGGGATTTCCAGCCAGAACTGCGATGGCGCCGCCGCGATGCTGGTCGCCAGCGAACGCGCGGTGAAGGAACACGGCCTGAAGCCCCGCGCCCGCATCCACCACATCTCGGTCCGCGCCGACGATCCGGTGTGGATGCTGACCGCGCCGATCCCGGCGACCGAATATGCGCTGAAGAAAGCCGGCATGACCGTGGCCGACATCGACCTGTTCGAATGCAACGAGGCCTTCGCGTCCGTGCCGATGGCCTGGATGAAGGAACTGGGCATTCCGCACGAGAAGGTCAACGTGCACGGCGGCGCGATTGCGCTGGGCCATCCGCTTGGCGCCACTGGCGCGCGGCTGATGACCACGCTGCTCAACGCGCTGGAGCGCACCGGCGGCCGCTATGGCCTGCAAACCATGTGCGAAGGTGGCGGGCAGGCCAACGTCACGATCATCGAGAGGCTGTAATGGGTATCTGCAACAACCGCACCGTCATCATCACCGGCGCCGCGCGCGGCCTCGGCCGGGCCTATGCTCTGGCCTTCGCCGCCGAGGGCGCGAACGTGGTGGTCAACGACATCGGCACCTCGCTGAACGGCGAAGGGCGCGATACCAGCGCCGCCGATGGTGTGGTGGCCGAAATCGTCGCCGCCGGCGGCAAGGCCGTGGCCAATTACGAAGACATCACTGACTGGGACGCGGCCAAGCGGATCGTCGATGCCGCGGTGGCCGCGTTCGGCGATCTGCATGTCGTGGTCAACAACGCCGGGATCGTGCGCGACCGGATGTTCGTGTCCGCCACGCTGGAAGAGTGGGACGCGACCATGCACGTCCACCTGCGCGGGCATTTCTGCCTGTCGCGGCACGCGGTCGATTACTGGCGCGCCAAGCAGAAGGCCGGGACCAATCCCGACGCGCGGATCATCAACACCTCGTCCGGCGCGGGGCTGCAGGGCTCGATCGCCCAGGCCGCCTATTCGACCGCGAAGGGCGGGATCGCCTCGCTGACGCTGGTCCAGGCGGCGGAACTGGGGCGCTATGGCATCACCGCCAATGCCCTCGCCCCTTCGGCCCGCACCCGGATGACCGAGCAGGCCTTTGCCGACAAGATGGCGACCGAAGGCCAGGCTTTCGACGTCATGGACCCGGCCAATATCGCCCCGACCGTCGTCTGGCTGGGCAGCGCCGAAAGCGCCGATGTGACCGGCTGCGTCTTCGAACTGGAAGGCGGCAAGATCATGCTGGAAGACGGCTGGCGCGAAGGCCCGGTGGTCGACAAGGGCGCGAAGTGGGAACCGGCGGAAGTCGGCGCGGCGGTGGAACAGCTGCTCGCCACCCGCGTGCCGCCGCGCAAGGTCTGGGGGACCGCATAATGGAATTCGTCTTTACCGAAGAACAGCAGATGATCGGCGAGACGGCGCGCGCCTTCTTTGCCGAGAACGCCACCAGCGAACGCACCCGCAAGGCCATGGCCGCGGGCGGGCCGGATGCCGGAATCGATCGCGCGCTGTGGACCGCCTTTTGCCAGGAACTGGGCCTGTCCGGCATCGGCATTCCGGAAAGCGCGGGCGGTGCGGGCCTTGGCCTGGTCGAACTGGCGATCATCGCCGAAGCCGCCGGTGCCCAGGTCGCCGCTCTGCCGATGCTCGGCTCGCTCGCCCTTTCGGCTCAGGCGATTGCCGCCGGGGGCAGCGCGGAGCAGCAGGCCGCGCACCTTCCCGCCCTGCTTTCGGGCGAAGTCATTGCCGGGTACGTTCACGATGCGGCCATCACGGCGGATGGCACCAGCCTGACCGGAGCCGCGGGCTTTGTCGCCCACGGCGGATCGGCGCAGCTGTTTGTCGTTACCAGCAACACCGGGGCCTGGCTGGTGGCGGCCGACGCGCCGGGCGTGACGGTTACGCCGCTCACCACCATGGACCAGACCCGTCCCTATGCCCGCGTCACGCTGGATGGCGCAAAGGGTGAGCCGCTGGCCGACCCCGCCGCCGCGATTGCCGCCGCGCACCGCGCCGGGTTTGTCGCGGTCGCCGCAGAGGCGCTGGGCGGGGCCCAGGCCGCGCTGGACCGCACGGTGGCCTATGCCAAGGAACGCGTCCAGTTCGGCCGCCCGATCGGCTCGTTCCAGGCCTACAAGCACCGGCTGGCCGACTTGATGATCGAGATCGAACAGGCCCGCAGTGCCGTCTACTGGGCGGCCTGCGCGGTGGACGAAGGCTCGGACGAAGCGGAGCTCGCCGTCCATGCCGCCAAGAGCTTTGCCGCCGACACCTTCTTCCTGTGCGCCGGGAACATGATCCAGCTGCACGGCGGGATCGGCTTTACATGGGAACACGATGCCCACCTCTATTTCAAGCGCGCCCGCGCGATCCAGTCTATGCTGGGCAGCGGCGAATGGCACCGTGAACGGATCGCCACGATGATTCTGGGAGAAGTCGCATGAAGCTGGGTTTCTCGGCCGCGGACGAAGAGTTCCGCGCAGAGTGCGCCGACTGGCTGAACGCCGAGATGGCGGGCGAGTTCAAGGACATCAAGGGCATCACCAAGCTGACCGCCAGCCCTGAACGCCGCAAGGAATGGGAACAGCGGCTGGGCGAGGCCAAGTGGGGTTGCATCGGCTGGCCGGAACAGTGGGGCGGCCGCAATGCCACCCTGGCCCAGCAGGTGATCTTTGCCGAGGAATATGCCCGCGCCGGAGTTCCCGGACGGGTCAACCACATCGGCATCGAGCTGGCCGGGCCGACCATCCTGGCCTTCGGCAGCGAGGAGCAGAAGCGCCGCTTCCTGCCCGATATCGCCGCCGGCAAGACGATCTTCTGCCAGGGCTTTTCCGAACCCGGGGCGGGATCCGACCTTGCCTCGGTCCGCACCAAGGGGCGGCTCGAAAACGGGGAATGGGTGGTCAACGGCCAGAAAATCTGGACCAGCCTGGCCCACATTTCCGACTGGATCTTCGTCGTCACCCGGACCGAGGAAGGATCGAAGGGCCCCAAGGGGCTGACCTTCCTGATGATGGAAATCGACCAGCCGGGGATCGAGATCCGCGGGATCAAGCAGATCAACGGCGACGCCGAATTCAACGAGACGTTCTTCACCGACGCGCGCTGCCCGGAAGACAGCATGATCGGCGCGGTCGGCTATGGCTGGAAGATCGCGATGGGCCTGCTGGCCTTCGAACGCGGGGTTTCCACGCTGGGTCAGCAGATGGCCTTCCGCAACGAGCTGGACGAGCTGATTGCTGCCGCCCGGGCCAACGGCGCGGCCAACAACCCGCTGATCCGCCAGCGCATCGCCAAGGCCGAAATCGGCCTGAGGCTGATGCGCTACGGCGCGCTCCGGATGCTGTCGAACACCGACCATTCGAAGATCGACGGGGCGGCGCTGACCTACAAGATCCAGTGGGCCAGCTGGCGGCGCAGCCTGGGCGAACTGGCGATGGACGTGCTCGGCCAGGCCGGCGAAGTGGCCGAGGGTAGCGAATACGAGTGGGATACCCTGCCCAACCTGTTCCTCTACAGCCGCGCCGACACGATCTATGGCGGGACCAACCAGATCCAGCGCAACCTGATCGCCGAACGGGGCCTTGGCATGCCGCGCGAACCGCGGGGTGACGTGTGATGGCCGCTCCGATCCCGCCCTATCCGCAGGGCCGCAACCTGCTGGCCGGCAAGACCGTGGTCGTCACCGCCGCAGCCGGAACCGGCATCGGCTTTTCCGCCGCCAAGCGCGCGGTGGAAGAAGGCGCGACCGTGCTGATGAGCGACTTTCACGAGCGCCGGCTGGGCGAAGCGGCCGACCGGATCGCCGCCGAATGCGGCCAGCGCCCGGCGACTTTCGTCTGCGACGTGACCAGCCAGGACCAGGTTGACGCGCTCCACGCCGCTGCACTGGCGCAGCTGGGCCATATCGACGTGCTGATCAACAACGCCGGCCTTGGCGGTGAGGTCGACGTGGTCGACATGACGGATGAACAGTGGTTCCGCGTGCTCGATGTGACGCTGAACAGCGTATTCCGGATGAGCCGGGCCTTCCTGCCGGCGATGTATGAACGCAAATCCGGCGCGGTGGTCAACAACGCTTCGGTCCTCGGCTGGCGCGCGCAGAAGGGGCAAGCCCATTATGCCGCGGCCAAGGCCGGCGTCATGGCCTTCACCCGCTGTTCCGCCGTGGAAGCGGCCGAACACAATGTGCGGATCAACGCGGTCGCCCCGTCGATCGCGATGCACGCCTTCCTCGCCAAGGTGACGACCGACGAACTGCTGGCTGAACTTTCCGCCAAGGAGGCCTTCGGGCGTCCGGCCGAAGTCTGGGAGGTGGCCAACGTGATGATGTTCCTCGCCTCCGACCTGTCGTCCTACATGACCGGCGAAGTGCTGTCGGTTTCCAGCCAGCGGGCCTGACCATGACCAAGGTTTACGAAAGCCCGCGCGATCTGATCGGCCAGGAAGGGACCACGCTTGGCCCGACCGAGTGGCTCGCCATCGAGCAGGACCGGGTCAACGGCTTTGCCGAAGTGACCGGCGATCACCAATGGATCCACGTCGATGTGGAGCGCGCCAAGGACGGCCCGTTCGGCGGGACCATCGCCCACGGCTATCTGACGATGAGCCTCGTCAATTTCTTCCTGCCCGACCTGATCGAAGTGCGCGGCTTCACCCATGCGGTGAATGTCGGAGCGGACCGGCTGCGGTTCCTGAGCCCGGTCAAGGTCGGCAGCCGCATCAGGGGCGTGGGCGAGATCGTCGGCGTCGAAGAAGTGAAAGGCGCGGTCCAGTCCGTGGTGCGCGTCACGGTCGAGATCGAGGGCAGCGACAAGCCGGCCTGCGTGGTCGACACCATCAGCCGCTATTTCCCGGAGTGAGTGCCATGCCGACGCCCGAACAGATGGAAGCCGCCGTCCACACCTATGTCGAGGCCTTTGCCAAGGGCGATCCGGAGATGGCCGCCGGGATCTTTGCCGACAATGCCGTAGTCGAGGACCCGATCGGGTCCGAACCCAGGGTCGGCAAGGCGGCGATCCGCGAATTCTATGTCCAGTCGATGGCGACCGGCGCAACGCTGCATCTGCAAGGCCCGGTGCGCGTCGCCGCCGCCCATGCCGCTTTCGCCATGCAGGTCCGCCTGCACTGGGACGGCAAGGACATGGCGATCGATGTGATCGACACTTTCGCTTTCGATGACGCTGGCAAGGTTGTTGAAATGAAAGCCTATTTCGGTCCCGGAAACATGCATGGCTGAGCCGCTGCCCCTGACCATTCCCCACGCCGCCGAGGCCGCCGCGCAGCGCTGGCCGGATGAAGTGGCGCTTATCGAAGGGAGCGAGACGCGGACTTTCAGCGAACTCTGGCAGGAATGCCGCGCCGCCGCTTCGGCGCTGCTGGAGCGCGGCGTTTCCACCGGCGACCGGATCGGCATCTGGGCACCCAACAGCCGCGAATGGGTGGTGGCCGCCGTGGCTGCGCAGGCCTGCGGCGCGGCGATCGTCCCGCTCAACACCCGGCTCAAGGGCCGCGAGGCCGGCGACATCCTGCGCCGCACCAATGCGCGGATGCTGTTCACCGTCACCGGCTTCCTCGGGATCGACTACCCCGCCCTGCTGGCTGCCGAGGACCTGCCCGCACTGCGGGAAACGGTCATGCTGGACAGCCAGTTCGGCGCCTTTCTCGCCAGCGTGCGCGGCGCGGGTGACGAGCGGATTGACGCCGCGCTGGCCGGGGTAACGCCGGATCACATATCCGACATCATGTTCACCAGCGGCACCACCGGCGTGCCCAAGGGCGTGCTGATGACCCACGGCCGGATCCTGCCGCAGGTCGGCGTGTGGATCGGCAATACCGGTCTGGCGCGCGGCGAACGCTACCTGATCGCGAACCCGTTCTTCCATTCCTTTGGCATGAAGGTCGGCTGGGTCGCCTGCCTGCTGGCCGGGGCGGTAATGGTGCCGATGCCGCAGTTCGACGTGGCCGAGGCGATCCGCCTGATCGAGCAGGAACGCATCGCGTTCCTGCCCGGCCCGCCGACGATCTTCCAGATGCTGCTGGCCGAGCGCGACAAGCGCGCCTTCGACTGTTCCTCCCTGCGCGGCGGCACCACCGGCGCGGCCACGGTGCCCCCGGTGCTGATCGAGAGGATCCGCACCGAGCTGGGAATGAAGGACATCATCACCGCCTATGGCATGACCGAATGCGTCAACATCACCTCGTGCCGACCGGGCGATCCGGTCGACCTGATCGCCCACACCTGCGGCGCGGCGATTCCGGGCAACGAGGTTATCGTCGCCGGCGATGACGGGCAGGAATTGCCGCGCGGCGAGACCGGGGAAATCCTGGTCCGCGGCATCGGCGTGATGCAGGGCTACCTCGACGATCCCGCCGCCACGGCCGACGCAATCGACGCGGACGGCTGGCTCCACACCGGCGATGTCGGGACGATGGACGCAAACGGCTACGTCCGGATCACCGACCGCAAGAAAGACATGTTCATTTCCGGCGGTTTCAACGTCTATCCGGCCGAGGTCGAAAAGCTGCTCGCGATGCATCCGGCGATTGCCATGGCGGCCGTGATCGGCGTGCCCGACGAACGGATGGGCGAAGTCGGCAAGGCCTTTGTCGTGCTGCGTGCGGGAACCGAACTGGACGAGCCCGGCCTGATCGGCTGGTGCCGCGACAACATGGCCAATTACAAGGTTCCGCGCCGTGCGGTGTTTGTCGATGATCTGCCCCGCAACGCGGCGGGCAAGGTGCAGAAGACCGAACTGAGGGACCTGCAATGATTTCCCGGCGACCATTCCTCGGCTTGATGTTGGCGGGAATGGCCGCCCCCCGGATGGCGAACGCGGCAACGCTCGATTCCGCCAGCCAGCTTGACCGCGAACGCGCGATCCTGCGGCTGCTGGCCCGCCCGGAAGTGAAAGCGGCGATAGGCCGGGTCGAGGCACTCTATGCCGGCGATCCGCAGGCCCGTACGGAGGCCGGAGCCGCCCGGCTGAAGCTGGCGGCACAATCGATCGGGGTCTCGGCAATCAACTATGCGCTGGGTGAGGATGCGACCCGCGCCGAAGTGATCTGGAACGTCAACGCGCCGCACCGCTGGCACGGCATGACCGTGCCGGGATCGGGCTTCGGGATCGACAATCCCGACAACATCTACATGAACTTCACTGTCGATGGTGCGGCGCGTTATCGGCTTCACGGCCGGGTGCCGAACCCCGGACCGGTGCAGCTGCACATGGAAGTGCGCGACAGCATTCCCGGCATGGGCGAAATGCTGGTCGAAGGCGGGCGGATGCTTGCCACCTTGCAGACCGAGCAGATGCGGATCGGTCCGGATGGCCGCTTTGTCGTGACGCTGGACAGCGCGCCCGCCGCCGGACGGATCAACCACATGGTGATCCCCGGGGATGGTCATTACATCGTCGGCGTGCGGCAATTGCTGACCGACTGGTCACGCCAGCGCCCGATCGCCCTGCGGCTGGAACGGCTGGAACCCAAGGTCCGTCCCGCCCCGCGCGACTACGCTCGGCTCGCCCGGCGCAGCGCAGAGATCCTTGACCGGATCGCGCCGTACTGGATGGATTACAACAACCGCTTCCTGTTCTCGCGGGAACCCAACCGCTTTGCGCCGACCCGCCTTCGTCCGGGCGGGCGCGGGATTTCAACCAGCTGCCACTATGCGCTGGCCGGGGACGAGGCACTTGTCATCACAGTCGACGCACTTGGTGCGATATCGCTGGGCTGCCAGATCACGGATCCCTGGGGCGTCGCCTATGAGTATGACGTGCGCACTTCCAGCCTCAATCACGTCCAGGCCCGGCCCGATGCGGCTGGCAGCTTTACCTTCGTGATCTCGGCGCGCGATCCTGGCTTTGCCAACTGGCTCGATTCAGGGGGCCATTCCTCCGGCATTTCGGTGCTGCGCTGGCAGGGCCTGCCGGACGGGGCCGATCCGGCCCGTGCGATCCGGATGGAACGGGTGGTAAAGCTGTCCGACCTTGCCGCCGTGGTCCCGCCGGGACAGGGCCAGCTCAGCCCCGCCGGTCGCGCCGCCCAGCGCAAGGCCCGGGCACGCGATTATGCCGTGCGGCTGCGTTACTGAGCAGCGCCCTTCAGGATCAGGTCCGCACCCTTCTCGCCGATCATGATCGCAGCGGCATTGGTGTTACCCGATACCAGGCGCGGCATGACCGAAGCGTCGATTACCCGCAGCCGCTCCACCCCGCGCACACGTAGCTGCGGATCAACCACGGCGTCATCGTCGCTGCCCATTCGGCAGGTGCCGACCGGGTGATAGCCGGTGCTGCCAAAGCGCCGGGCATAGTCCAGCAGCGCTTCTTCGTTGTCCGCTTCTGCCCCCGGGGCATCCTCGCGCAGGATCAGCGATGCCAAGGCCGGCGAAGCGGCGAGATCACGGGCCAGGGCCATGCCGCGCAGCGTCAACCGGCAATCCTCCGCCGCGACTAGGTAGTTGTGGACGATATCCGGCACGGCTTCCGGATCCGGTCCGGCAAGGCGCACCCGACCGCGCGATTCCGGGCGCAGCACACAGGGTGCCAGGGTAAGCCCGGGAAAGGCCGAGAGCTTGCCCTTGGCACCTTCGGCCGCAGCCTTGATGTCGCCGCTGACCGGCAGGCAGTGGAACTGGATGTCGGGCCGGTCGAGCGCGGGATCGGACTTGACGAAGGCCCCGGTCTGCGCCGCCGGAATGGTCATCGGCCCGTCCCGCCGCGCAAGGTACCGCAGGACGTTCCACACCAGTCGCAACCCGCCGAGTTCACGGTTGAAGCTGAACACGCCAGGCCGCAGTTCCCAGCTCATCGGGACGACATAATGGTCCTGCAGAT
>JAFLDB010000008.1:0-17500 GCA_017302615.1 Sphingomonadales bacterium | reverse complement strand
GTGCTGGGTGAGTACCGGGTGCGCCCCAACTCCGCCTCGGCCAGCCGCGAGAAGATGCTGCGCGGGAACCTGCGCGTCTATGAAAAGGCCCATGCTGCCCTCCCCGCCGATGCGCCGGAACAGCCTCTGGTGGCGGAACTGATCGCGCTGACCCAGCGGGCGATCGACTTCGAACACGCGGTCGACCGGGTGATCGACGGCGACACCGCCGGCGGCCTCGCCGCGCTGCGCCAGGTCAAGGCCGAGGTTTCGGGCAAGGTCTGGAAGCTGAGCTTTGCCTTGTGGAACGTCCTGCCGGCGCTGGCGCGGCCCATGCTGCACTGGCGCCGCCGTGCGCACAGCCGGGGCGGCTCGGAGGGCGGCCTGCGCGACCTGCTGCAGAGCGTGCGGCCTTGACCCACTCCCCCCACCTGACCGGCGAGGCCGATCTGCAGGACGGCGCGCTGCGCAGCCAGGTCCGCAGCGCGGTGATCTGGCGGTCGGGCACACAGATTGTCAGCCAGCTGATTGCCTGGGTCTCCACCTTCCTGGTGATCCGCATCCTTTCGCCGTCGGATTACGGCCTGTTCGCCATGACCTCGGTGGTGCTGGTCCTGCTCGGGCTGCTCAATGGCTATGGTTTTGCCAATGCCGCGATCCAGGACAAGGCGCTGGACACCCACAAGCTGCGCCAGCTGTTCGGCCTGCTGATCGTGATCAACGGCGCACTGGCGGCGGCGCAGTATCTCGCCGCACCGTTGGTGGCTTCCTATTATGGCCAGCCGATGGTGGCCGACCTGCTGCGGGTCCAGGCGCTGATCTACCTGACCAACCCGTTCCTCGCGCTGGGCTATGCGGTCCTGTCGCGGCAGATGGATTTCCGCCGCCAGGCCCAGGTCAACATGGCATCGGCCATGCTGGGTGCGCTGACCGCGCTGGCCGGGGCCTTCGCCGGCTGGGGGGTGTGGACCCTGATCGCCGCGCCGTTGGTGACCTTCGCCAGCCGCGCTGCGGGGATGATGCTGGCGGCAAAGGCCTGGATCCTGCCGACCTTCGATTTTCGCGGCGCCAGGGCGCTCGCCAGCTATGGCAGTGTGATCATGGTGGGCCAGGTGTTCTGGTTCCTCCAGACCCAGGCCGACATCATCATTGCCGGCCGCCTGCTGCAACCGGGCGAGCTGGGGCTTTATACCACCGCGCTGTTCCTGGCCCAGCTGTTCGTCAACAAGGTGGTGCCACCGCTCAATGAAGTGGCGTTCTCCGCCTATGCCCGGATCCAGGACGATGGCGCGGCCGTGGCCCAGGGCTTTCTGAAATCGGTGCGGGTGGTGATGCTGCTGGCGGTGCCGTTCTGCCTCGGACTGGCGGCGGTCGCCGCGCCGGCGGTGGAAGTGATGCTGGGCCCCAAGTGGCTCGGCTCGGCCCCGCTGATCCAGCTGCTGGCCCTGGCCATGCCGTTCATGACCCTGCACGTCATGTTTGCTCCCGCAACCAACGCCATGGGCCAGCCGGGCATCTCGACCCGCAGCTCGATCCTGGGCGCGATTGTCATGCCGGCGGCATTCCTTGCCGGGATCACGCTGGCCGGTCTGCCCGGCGTCGCCTGGGCCTGGCTGCTCGGCTATCCGCTGCTGACCGCGATCACCGCCGCGTGGAGCCTGCCGACCATCGGCGTCACGGCGCGGCAGCTGGGCTCTGCGCTGGGCGCGCCGGTGCTGGCGGGCCTCGCCATGACCGCCAGCGTGTTGCTGGTGGACCGCATGCTGCCCGACCTGCACGTGGCCGTGCGGCTGGCCTTGCTGGTTGCGGCCGGCGGCGCGGTCTATGGCGGCTGGCTGCTGATCTTCGCGCGCGAGCGGATCGGCGAAGTGCTGGGACTGGTGCTTAAGCGCTAAAGTCTGTTTTCAGCCAAACTTATCTGAAACACCGGCCCGCTCACCCGGCCCAGCCGCCCCCAGGGTATACTCATCGGGTGGTTGGGCCGGGGGAGCGGGCCGGTGATGCACCCGCGTCAGCGGAACAATCAGGCCGCAGCGCTGAGCCCGCAATCAAGCCCGGCCATCGCCCGGCGCGCGGCGGCGGCATAGGCCCCGCCGTGGTAACGATAGGTCCCGACGAAGTGGACAAAGGCCGCTTCGCTGGAAACCGGCTCGTTCCAGAAGTTCAGATAGCGGTCATAGGGCAGCAGCACCGGTTCGCCTTCGTTGGCGATGATCACGTTGCTCATCACCTGTTCGCTGCCCCATTGCGCCCAGACGGCATCGCCCAGCAGCGCCCGCGCCGCGCGGCTGAAGCCGTCGGCAATCTCGCGGCCCGAGCCGCCCGGCGCAAACCCGGCAAAGCCCGCGCAGCCGCGCAGGTAGTGGGTCACCCCCGGCACTTCTGCCGCCAGCAGGGCCATCGCCGCTTCGGCCTTGGCCTGGACATGGGCCCCTTCGCCCAGCGCGGCGAGGTCTTCGGCATAGGCCGAAACCGGCAGCCAGCGGGCATCTTCCCCGCCCAGCAGGGTAAAATCGCGCCGGTCGGCAATCGCCCGTTCCAGTTCCGGCACCGGGCCGAGCGTGACCGTATCGGAATCAAGCTGGATGACATAGGCGTCGCGGCGCAGGTCGAGCAGGGTCAGCAGCCGTTCCCAGCACCCGCCGCGCGGACAATCGCCCACTTCGACATCGGCAAGGCTGCGGATTTCCGGCCGGTCGAGATGCCGGGCCAGCACCGCGCGGTCGTCCGCCGTCAGCGTGCCATCGTCGAGGATCACGAAGCGCCCGCGCCCCAGCCGGGCATGCAGGCTCTTGGCCGCGACCAGATAGGGCAGGACCACGCGGGTGCCGATCATCGAGAACAGCACCACGCCATCGTCGGCCGCGCGCAGCGGCGCGGTGCCCAGCACGGCGCGGGCATCGCGGTTGAACTGTAATTCGCGCAGCTTGCGCAGCGCCCGGTCGGCCAGATCGATCATGCCCCGGCCATAGCGCGGCGACCTTAAGCATTGGCAAATGCCACCATTCGACGGACGGCATGGCCTGCCGGCCCGCAGGGTGTTAGTCTGCGCGGCGAAGAGGAACCTGCCATGGCGCTCAATTCGCTGTTCGTGCCCTTCGTTTCGCTGCTGGTCGCAATGCCGGTCGTGATCGGCCAGAATGCCGCGCCCGAAGTGGGCCAGGTCGACGTGATCGAGATCGGCGAGGACCGCCATGACCGGATGACAGTGCCGGTACGGATCGGCGCGCATGGCCCGTTCGAGTTCATGATCGATACCGGCGCGATGAACACCGTGATCTCGCGCGGGGTAGCGGGCAAGCTGGCCATTCCCGTTACCGGCCGGGCCAAGCTGACCGGCGTGGCGGGCAGCGAAATGGTCGACACGGTGGAGATCGACCAGATCGATCTGGGCAAACGCTCTTATTATGGTGTGCTCGCGCCGCTGCTCGACCAGGGCAATATCGGCGCGGACGGGATCATCGGGCTGGACAGCCTGCAGGGCCAGCGGGTCCAGATCGATTTCCGCAAGGGCCTGATCGCGGTGTCGGATGCAAAGGAACTGGGCGGCAACCGCGGGTACGAGATCGTGGTCACCGCGCGGCGCCGCTCGGGCCAGCTGATCATGGCCAATGCCGTGATCGACGGGGTGCGGACCGACGTGGTGATCGATACCGGGGCGGAAACCTCGATCGGCAACCGCGCCCTGCAACGGGCCCTGTCCAACCGCGCCTTCCAGGGCCGGACCGAGCTGAAATCGGTGACCGGCCAGGTCATCATTGCCGATATCGGTTATGCCCGGCGGCTCCAGATCGGCGAGATCAATTTCGGCAACGTGATGATCGCCTATGCCGATTCCCCGGCCTTCGTCTCGCTGGGGCTGCACCGCAAGCCGGCGCTGCTGCTGGGAATGCGCGATCTGCGCCAGCTGGACCGGATCGCGATCGATTTTTCCACCCGCAAGATCTATTTCGACGTACCGTCGGACGCGATCGACACCGGATCGCGGCACCGCGACAACCTGGGTTCGCGGCTGGACTGACGGCGCAGACCGGCCTGGCGCCCTTCCCTTTCGGCGCATTCGGCCTACATGGGGGCGATGCCGCCCGAACGCCCCGCCGCGCCCGATCGCCCCGCCCGCCATGACGGCTGGGGCACGCTGCGCCGGTTCCTGCCCTATCTGTGGCCGAAGGATGATCTGGGGCTGCGGGTGCGGATCGTCGGCGCGGTCGCGCTGATCCTGCTATCGACCGCGACCCAGTTCACCCTGCCCTATCTGCTGAAATGGGCGGTCGACGCGATGGGCGTGACCGGCCCCAGGGTGATCACTTTCGCCATGCTGTTCGTGCTGGCCTATGCCGCCGGGCGGATGGGCGGCGTGGTGTTCGACAACCTGCGCAACATCGTGTTCGAACGGGTCGGCCAGCAGGCCACTTCGCAGCTGGCCGAACACGTGTTCAACCGCCTGCACCGCCTGTCCTTGCGCTTCCACCTCGCCCGCCGCACCGGCGAAGTGACCAAGGTGATCGAACGCGGGACCAAGAGCATCGACACGATGCTCTATTTCATGCTGTTCAACATCGCCCCCACGGTGATCCTGCTGGCGGGCGTGGGGGTGATCTTCTACCTCAACTTCGGCTGGCCGCTGGTGACGGCGACGGCACTGGCGGTGGTCGCTTATATCTGGGTGACGCGCGCGATCACCGAATGGCGCACCAAGCTGCGCGAACAGATGAACCGGCTCGACGGGCAGGCGCTGTCGCGCGCGGTCGATTCGCTGCTTAACTACGAGACGGTGAAATACTTCGGTGCCGAAGCGCGCGAGGAAGCCCGCTATGCCCAGGCCACCCGCGCCTATGCCGCGGCGGCCGTGAAAAGCGAGAACAGCCTCGGCCTGCTCAACATGGCGCAGGCGCTGGTCACCAACCTGCTGATGGCAGTGGCCATGGCGCTGACCGTGTGGGGCTGGGCGCGCGGCGAATATACCGCCGGGCAGCTGGTCTTCGTCCAGACCTATCTGATGCAGCTGTTCCGCCCGCTCGACATGCTCGGCATGGTCTATCGCACGATCCGCCAGGGCCTGATCGACATGGCCGACATGTTCCGCCTGATCGACACCGAGATCGAAGTGCAGGATGCCCCCGGCGCTCCGGCTCTGGTGATCGGGCGGCCGACCCTGACTTTCGACAACGTGGTGTTCGGATACGAGCCGGACCGCACGATCCTGAAAGGCCTCAGCTTCGAAGTGCCCGCCGGCCACCAGGTGGCGATTGTCGGCCCGTCCGGCGCGGGGAAGAGCACGATCGCCCGGCTGGTGTTCCGCTTTTATGATCCGTGGCAGGGCAGGATCCTGATCGACGGGCAGGACATCCGCGAAGTAACGCAGGCAAGCCTGCGCGCCGCGATCGGCATCGTTCCGCAGGATTCGGTGCTGTTCAACGAAAGCATCGGTTACAACATCGCCTACGGCCGCGATGGTGCCGGCCCGGCCGAGGTCGAGGCGGCGGCGCGCGGCGCGGCGCTGTGGGGCCTGGTCCAGCGCCTGCCGCAGGGCCTCGATACCGAAGTGGGCGAACGCGGGCTGAAACTCTCCGGCGGGGAAAAGCAGCGCGTCGCGATCGCCCGCACCCTCGTCAAGAACCCGCCGATCCTGCTGCTGGACGAGGCAACTTCGGCGCTCGACACCCGGACCGAGCAGGAAATCCTCGCCACGCTCAATTTTGTTGCGGCGGGGCGCACCTCGCTGTCGATCGCCCACCGGCTGTCGACAATCGCCGATGCCGACACGATCCTGGTGCTGAGCGAAGGCCAGCTGGCCGAACAGGGCACCCACGCCGACCTGCTGCGCCGCGGCGGGCTCTATGCCGAAATGTGGGCGCGGCAGGCCGAAGCGATCGAGGAGTACGGGCAGGCGGCGGAGTAGGCCGTCACTTCACCACATCGGCCTCATGCCAGACTACGGCCTGCGCGGCCTTCATGCAGCCGCTTTCCTGATCCCAGGCCAGCGTGGGCGAGCCGTACAGCCGCCAGCCCTGCTCCAGCGCTTCGGACACCCGCTCGCAAAAGGCGCGGTCGTCCTTGCCGGTGAGGAGGCGGTAGATCGGGCGGTCTTCGGGGGTCTGCATGGGGCCGTGTTACAGCAGTGGATGAGTGGTGGCCAGTGCCGGGCCTTGCCGCTCTGGATCGCTTCGTCGCTGCGCTCCTCGCAAAGACGAGGGTGCGGGGCGATTGGCGCGTTACAGAATGTACTTCGACAGGTCGGTATCCCGCGCCAGACCGCTCAGCCGGTCGCGGACGTAGCTCTCGTCCACGCTGACCGTCTCGCCCTCGCGGTCCTCGGCTTCGAAGCTGAGTTCCTCCAGCAGCTTCTCCATCACGGTCTGCAGCCGCCGCGCGCCGATGTTCTCAACCGCCTCGTTCACCTGGCAAGCGATCTTCGCCACTTCTCGCACCGCGCCGGAGGTGAAGTCCAGAGTGACCTTTTCGGTCGCCAGCAGCGCGCGGTACTGTTCGATCAGGTTGGCGCGGGTTTCGGACAGGATCCGGACGAAGTCGTCTTCGGACAGGGCCTTCAGCTCGACCCGGATCGGCAGGCGGCCCTGCAGTTCGGGCAGCATGTCGCTGGGCTTGGCGACATGGAACGCGCCGCTGGCAATAAACAGCACGTGGTCAGTCTTCATCGGACCGTACTTGGTGGCAACGGTGGTGCCTTCGATCAGCGGAAGCAGATCGCGCTGCACGCCTTCGCGGCTGACCGAACCGCCGCGCACGTCGGATACGGCAATCTTGTCGATCTCGTCGATGAAGACGATGCCGTTGGTTTCCGCATTGGCCAGCGCGACCCGGGCAACATCGTCCTGGTCCATCCGCTTTTCGGCTTCCTCGTCGACCAGCTTGGCCCAGGCTTCCGGCACTTTCAGCTTGCGCCGCTTGAGGTTCTGCTTGCCCAGCGCCTTGCCCATCATTTCGCTGAGGTTGATCATGCCGATCCCGCCGGGCATTCCGGGGATCTCCATCCCGCCGGCCGGGCTGTCCTCGACCTCGATCTCCACCTCGACCTCGTCCATCGCCCGCTCGACGATCCGCTGGCGGAACGATTCGCGGGTGGCCTCGGACGCGCCATCGCCGACCAGGGCCTTCAGCAGCCGGTCCATCGCGCCCTTCTCGGCCGCTTCGCGCACGGCTTCGCGGCGGCGGTCCTTTTCCAGCCGGATCGCTTCTTCCACCAGATCGCGGGCGATCTGTTCGACATCGCGGCCGACATAGCCGACCTCGGTAAACTTGGTCGCCTCGACCTTCACGAAGGGCGCGTCGGCCAGCTTCGCCAGCCGGCGGCTGATCTCGGTCTTGCCGCAGCCGGTCGGCCCGATCATCAGGATGTTCTTGGGGGTCACCTCGTCGCGCAGTTCGCTTGAAAGGCGCTGCCGCCGCCAGCGATTGCGCAGGGCCACGGCCACGGCTTTCTTGGCATCGGCCTGGCCGACAATGTGTTCGTCCAGCGCGCGGACGATGGCTTTGGGGGTAAGGCTGTCACTCATCCCGCCCTAGATGGGGGGTGGCCCGCGCAGGTCAAGCCTGCACCGATGGGCAGACAGGCCGCGCGGCACCTGTTATCGCCGCCCCATGAACCTGCCTTCGCTGATCGTGATCGACGATTTCCTGGCCGATCCGCACCTCGCCCGGCGGCGGGCGCTGGCGCTGGATTACGATCCGGCCTTCAAGCAGGGCAACTATCCGGGGCTGCCATCCACCACACCGCTGCCGATTCCCGGCATGGACGATGCGGTATCGCGGATCATCGGCACGCCGGTGCGGCCCCAGCCCGGCACGATGCACGGCCATTGCCGGGTGACGCTGGCCGGAGACAAGGGCCATTCCGGCGTCCATGTCGATCCCAGCACCTATTCCGGCATTCTTTATTTGTCCCTGCCCGAGCATTGCCGCGGCGGGACCGACTTCTTCCGCCACAAGCGGACCGGGCTGGAACGGGTGCCAAGCCGGATCGAAGACCTGCTGGCCGCCGGCTATGCCGATGTGAACGTGCTGATCGGGGAAGTGATCAACCGCGACACGCTGAGACCGGCGGCTTGGGAGAAGACCTTCACCGTGCCGATGCGGTTCAACCGGCTGGTGCTGTTCAGCCCGTGGATGTTCCACAATGCCGGACGGCCATTCGGCACCACGCCGGAAAACGGCCGGCTGATCCAGACCCTGTTCTTCGCCGCCGGTTAGGCGTCGATGACTTCCACGGTCACGCGGTCATTGGTGAACACGCAAACCTCTGCCGCCACGGCCATGGCGCGGCGGGCGATCTTTTCCGGGTCGCTTTCATAATCGACCAGCGCCTTGGCGGCGGACAGGGCATAGTTGCCGCCCGATCCGATCGCGGCAATGCCGTGTTCCGGCTCCAGCACGTCGCCGTTGCCGGTCAGGATCAGCATGGTGTCCTTGTCGGCCACTATCATCAGCGCTTCGAGGTTGCGCAGGTACTTGTCGGTCCGCCAGTCCTTGGCCAGTTCCACGGCAGCGCGCATCAGCTGGCCGCGGGCGGCTTCCAGCTTTTTCTCCAGCCGTTCGAACAGGGTGAAGGCATCGGCGGTGGCCCCGGCGAACCCGGCAATCACGCTGCCGTCACCGATCCGGCGCACCTTGCGCGCGTTCGGCTTCATCACGGTGTTGCCCATGGAGACCTGACCGTCGCCGGCAATGACGGTCTTGCCGCCAAGCTTGACGCCGATGATGGTGGTGCCGTGCCACTGGATCAGGCCGTGGCTGGAATGGGGATCAGTCATGCCCGCAATATGGCGATGCCGCAGCGGGGTTCAACCTCAACTTCCGTTGGGGCCGCCCGCACCGCCGCCGGCCGCGCCGACCTGGCCGATGTTGCCGAACAGATCTTCCAGGAAGGTCCGCTCGCGCCCCAGGGTCGGCGTCTTGTCGCCATCGGGGTTGATCTGGGCGACCTTTTCCATGCCCGAGCGTTCGACCCCGGCAACATT
The DNA here is from genome assembly GCA_017302615.1 of Sphingomonadales bacterium. GTDB lineage: Bacteria > Pseudomonadota > Alphaproteobacteria > Sphingomonadales > Sphingomonadaceae > Novosphingobium. The sequence goes on along the minus strand of JAFLDB010000008.1, from coordinate 8,543 downwards.
GCCCTTCTCGTCAAAGCTGACGCGGACCAGCAGCTGCTCCTTGGCCCTGGGCCGGCCGAAGGCGGCCTGGCGGGTCTGGGTGGAGATATAGTACCAGTCCTTCTTGCCGAACTGGCTGATGAAGGACGGACGGCCGAGCATGCGTTCAACCGAAAGCTGGTTGTCGATCCCCGGCTGGAGCGAATCGAGCAGCGCCGCATCGACCAGGTAACCGCGCTGGTCCTTGATCGTGGCACAGGCCGACAGCGCCAGAGCCGCGACGGCCACTCCCAGAATACGAACCTTCGCTTGCATCGTGAACTTGCTCCGTCCGGCGATCTTGCGGGATTGCCCGCACCGCCCCATCTGCTCTATCGCGGCCAGCCTTAGGCTGCCTTGGCCCGCCGCGCAATAAGGCCGCTTGGCGAGGCCCGGTTTAATCGCCGCTGAATGAAAGGGTATCCACCGATGTTGCTGCTCAAACGCCTGTTCGGCAAGGCCGACCGCGGCCACGAGGAAGTCCGCCCGCTGTGGCACCGCAGCGTCGAACTGGCCCGCAAGCCCGAATGGTTCACCCGCGGCGGGATTGCCGACACGGTCGAAGGGCGCTTCGATGCGGTCACGCTGGTGCTGGCGCTGGTCATGCTGCGGCTGGACGGCGACGATGCCCTGCGCGCCCCTTCGGCCCGGCTGACCGAGCTGTTCGTGGACGACATGGACGGCCAGCTGCGCCAGTCAGGCGTGGGCGATCTGGTGGTGGGCAAGCACGTCGGCAAGCTGATGGGCGCGCTGGGCGGGCGGATCGAGGCGCTGAAAGCGGCGCTGGCCAAGGCTGACGATGCCGACCTGATCGCCGCGATCGAGCGCAATGTGACGCTGAACGAAGGCGCCGACACGGCCTTCCTGGCCGCCGAGCTGCGCGCCATGGCCGCGCGGTTTGCGGCCACGGCCAATGCCGATCTCCTCGCCGGGCGGATCGCGGCATGAGCGAGCTGGAACGGATCGTCGAAGCGGCCCGCCTGCCGGCCGGCGAGCAGGTGATCGAGGCGAGCGAGGCCCAATGCGCCGCCCTGGCCGCGCGGTTTGCGCTGGTTGCGGTCAAGTCGCTTACCGCGCGGGTGATGCTGGCCGCCGACGGGCCGACCGTGCGCGCCACCGGGCGGGTCACGGCGGATATCGTGCAGAGCTGCGCCGTATCGGGCGAAGACCTGCCGGTGCGGATCGACGAGCCGCTGGCGCTGCGCTTCGTGCCCGCCGGAGAGCCGGTCAGCGGCGATGCGGAAATCGAACTGTCGGCCGAGGAACTCGACGACATCGAGATGGAAAACGGCCGCTTCGACCTGGGCGAAGCCGTCGCCCAGACGTTGGGGCTGGCCATCGATCCTTATCTGGAAGGCCCCGGCGCCGAGGAATTCCGGCGCAAGGCCGGGATCCTCAGCGAAAGCGAAGGCGGGGCTTTTGCCGCGCTGAAGGGGTTGCTGAAGAACTAGGCCCCGATCAGAACGGGATATCGTCGTCGAGATCGTCGGCGAAACCACCGCCGCCCTGCGAACCGCCGCCAAAGCCGCTGCCGCCCGAGCGCTGACCACCGCCGAAATCGCCGCCGCCGCTGCGCTGGCCGCCGCCATAACCGCCGCCACCGCCGCCGCCCTGGCCACCGCCACCCGGCGCGCCATCGAGCATGGTCAGCACGCCGCCCATGCCGCCGACCGAGATCTCGGTGGTGTAGCGGTCATTACCTGACTGGTCCTGCCACTTGCGGGTGCGCAGCTGGCCTTCGATGTAAACCTTGCTGCCCTTGCGCAGATAGCGCTCGGCAACGCCCACCAGACCGTCCGAATTGAGCACCACGCTGTGCCACTCGGTCCGCTCCTTGCGCTCGCCGGTGTTCTTGTCTTTCCACTGCTCGCTGGTGGCGATCCGCAGGTTGGCGATCCGGCCGCCGTTCTGGAACGACTTCACCTCCGGATCCGCGCCAAGGTTGCCGATCAGGATGACCTTGTTGACGCTGCCTGCCATGATTTCCCTCTTCCTTCGCTAAAGCCCGAGCGCAACGGCGCTCCAATAGATGATTCCCGCGAAGATGTAGGCCAGCGCAAACAGATAGAGCAACATGAAGCCCGGCCATTTCCACCCATTCGTTTCGCGGCGGGTTACGGCAATGGTGCTCATGCATTGCGGGGCAAAGACGAACCAGGCGAGGAAGGCCAGCGCGGTCGGCAGGGACCAGTCGGCCTTCAGCCGCTCGCCCAGTTGCTGGGCCTGTGCTTCCTCGTCATCCGCGCCGACGGCATAGGACGTGGCGAGCGAGCTGACCGCAACCTCGCGCGCGGCCATGGCCGGGATCAGCGACAGCGCAATATCGCGGTTGAAGCCGATCGGTTCCACAACCACGGCAAGGCCATTGGCGATTCTCCCGGCGATCGAGGCATCGACCTGATTCTCGCCCGCGCCCGCGCGCGGAAAGTTCAGCAGCAGCCACAGCACCACGGTGACCATGAAAATGATCGTCCCGGCGCGGCGCAGGAAAATCCACGCGCGCTGGAACAGGCCGATCAGCAGATCCTTGGCGCGCGGCAGCTGGTACTTGGGCAGTTCCATGATGAAGCCCGAGGCCGCGCCCTTGGTGACCGAACGGCGCAGCACCAGCGCCACCACCATCGCCGCGACGATTCCGAACACGTAGAGCCCCAGCAGCACCAGTCCCTGCAAGCCCACTGGCCCCCAGACCGAACGGTTGGGAATGAACGCGGCGATGATCAGGGCATAGACCGGCAGCCGGGCCGAGCAGGTCATCAAGGGCGCGATCAGGATCGTGGTCAGCCGGTCGCGCGGATCGGAAATGCTGCGGGTCGCCATGATTCCGGGAATCGCGCAGGCAAAGCTGGACAGCAGCGGAATGAAACTGCGGCCCGACAGGCCGACGCCGGCCATGAGCCGGTCCATCAGGAAAGCCGCCCGGGCCATATAGCCGGTCGCCTCCAGCGTCAGGATGAAGAAGAACAGGATCACGATCTGCGGCAGGAACACCACCACCGATCCGACCCCGGAAATGATCCCGTCGGTCAGGAAATCGCGCGCCAGCCCCGGCGGCAGAGCCGCGCGGACCTGCTCGCCCAGCAGGGCAAGGCCCGCTTCCAGCGCATCGGCAAAGGGCGTGGCCCAGCTGAACACCGCCTGGAACATAACGAACAGCAGAGCGAACAGGATCAGCGGCCCGGCCCAGGGGTGCAGGAACAGGCGGTCAAGCCGGGCGTGGAGCCGGTGGCGGCTGGTTTCCGAAACGATCGCGCCTTCGGCAATCGCGTGGGCGGTCAGTCGCCGCTCGGTCAGCGTGGTGTGCGGGCGGTGGTGTTCGGCCGGACGCTCTTCGGCGGCGGCAATCGCGGCGGCAAGCTGGTTCAGCCCGCGGCGGCGCACCGCCACGGTCGGCACCACCGGCACGCCCAGAGCCTGTTCCAGTGCCGCGGGATCGAGCACCAGCCCGTCGCGTTCGGCCAGATCGAGCATGTTGAGCGCGACCACGGTCGGCCGCCCCAGCGCGATCACTTCCTGGGCAAAGACCAGATGCTGTTCGAGGTTGGAGGCATCGAGCACCACCACAAGTACTTGCGGCGCGGGCTCTCCGGCCAGTTCGCCCAGAATGACCTTGCGGGTCACTTCCTCGTCCGGGCTGGTCGCATCGAGGCCGTAGGAACCGGGCAGGTCGGTCAGTTCGATCACTTCACCGGTCGGCAAGGTCAGCCGGCCCGCCTTCTTCTCCACGGTGACGCCAGGATAGTTGGCGATCTTCTGGCGCGCCCCGGTTAGCGCATTGAACAGCGCGCTTTTCCCGGCGTTGGGATTGCCGACCAGCGCCGCGCTGCGCAGGCTCACAGCACTTCGACCGTGATCGCGCGGGCGTGGGCGCGGCGCACCGCCACGGTCATCCGCCCGACGGCCAGGGCAATCGGATCGCTCGACCCGAACACGCCGCGATGCGCGATGCTGACCGTCGCCCCTGCATCCAGCCCGAGCGCCGCCAACCGCAGCGCCTCCTCCGCCACCAGCCGCGCGCGATCGACCGCGACGATGCGGGCCGATTGGCCAAGCGGGAGCTGATCGAGCGTCATGACCGGGCGGCGCTGCCACAGCAGCGCGCTTGCCGCAAGTGGTGGCTGCCACCTCCCCATGGCCAGCGGCCACAGGGAGGGTCACGCATCACCGCGCCGGGTAGCGCAAGCGGCCGAGCAGCCGCGCCGGGCTGAACATTTCCTCGCGCGGGCGCAGGAACTGGGCCTTGGCCTTCTCGAACTTCATGATCCCTTCGATCCGGCGGTCGAGGAAGGCGCGGGTATCGGCGTTGTCGTCGCTCTTGTCGTTGACGTAAACGGCAAGGGTCGCGGCATAGATCGAACCGAGCGTCAGGCGCTTGGTGTAATGATTGTAATCGGCCGCCGTATCCCCGGCCAGCCGCCACATCGCGTCCGCGCTCTGCCACCCGAGCGCCAGGGCACGCGCCGCGTTCTGCGGCATGGCCATGATGGCCAGCGCGCGGCGCAGGGCTTCCTTCTGGTGGGCAATGGCATCCAGCCGGAACTGGACCAGCGTGGCAATCCGCTCACGGATCTTGAGGCTGGCGATCCGTTCGGCCGGCAGGGCTTCGCGCATCGCCGCATCGACGCTGCGCACCCAGGCCTCGATCATCTGCATCGCCCCGCCGGAAAAGGCGAAGACGGCGGCTTCCGGATCGACCCCGTGGAGCTGGGCGGCATCGCGCACGGCGGCCTCGCTCCACCCGTCGAAGGCGGCGGCATCGGCAATCGCAGGGGCCAGCAGCACCCGCAAATCGTCCAGGCTGGCGGGTTCCTGGGCCACGGCCGCGCTCACAGCTTCGGTCCGAAGATCTGCGGACCCTGACCCGGCTTGGCCTTGGGCTTGGCCTCGCTCTCGATCGTGCTGAGCAGGGCCGGATTGCCGGCCAGCTTGGCATAATCGCGCGCGGTGCGGCCGGAATTGTCGGCCCGGTCGGGATCGGCCCCGGCCTTCAGCAGGACCCGCATCAGCGGCAGGTTGCGGTTGTGGACCGCGGTGATCAGCGGGGTCTCGCCCGAATTGTTGCTTTCATCGACCCGCGCGCCGCTTTCCACCAGCAGCTCAACCCCTTCCAGGAAGTTGAGATTGCTGGCGATGACCAGCGGCGACACGCCTTTGACGTCGCGCACGTTCACATTGGCGCCGCGTTCGATCAGGAAGCGCATCCAGGTGAGATCGCGGCGGGTGGTGACGATGTGCAGCGCGGTTTCGCCGCTGGTCACATCGCGGGTGTTGATCAGGTTGGGGCTGCCCTTGGCGAGCATGTCGGTGACTTCCTGCCCCTCTTTCTTCTTCACCGCTTCAAGAAACTTGTAGCTTTCCGAAAACTGGGCGAGCGCCGGCGCAGGCAGCATGGCCAGCCCCAGCGGGGCAGCGAGCGCGAGAGCGAGCGGCAGCTTGATCAACCTTGGCACTGGAAACGAAACCTCCTGTTGCGGCAGAGCCGGACGGAACCGCCGAAGAATCGACGAACGGCCCGAAAGGCTCCTTGCGCGGCGCGGTTTAGCAGAGCATGAACCGGCGCGCCATGACCAAGCCTTACTTCACGATCGCCCTTGCCGCCCTGTCGCTTTCGCTTGCCGCCTGTTCCGGCCAGGGCAAGGTGGAGGAACCGGTAGTCGGCGCGATGATCGACGGATCGACCATCGGCGGCCCCTTCACTCTGACCGACAAGGACGGCAAGCGCGTCAGCTGGGACGATTTCAAGGGCAAGTACCGGATCGTTTATTTCGGCTACACCTTCTGCCCCGATGCCTGCCCGATGGACATGTCGGTGCTGATCCAGGGCTTCACCAAATTTGCCGCGGCCCATCCCGAACAGGCGGCCAAGGTCCAGCCGATCTTCATCACGGTCGATCCGGCGCGCGATACCCCGGCCCGCGTGGGCGAATTCACCGCCGCGTTCAGCCCCAAGCTGATCGGGCTGACCGGATCGCAGGCGGAAGTCGACGTTGCGGTGAAAGCGTTCAAGGCGGTTTCGGCGCGCGGGGCGGACACCCCCGGCGGTTACCTGATGGATCACAGCCGGATGGCCTATCTGATGGACCCGGATGGCAAGCCGATCGTCGCCCTGCCGGTTGACGTCAATGCCGATGCCGTCGCCGGGGATCTTGCCAAGCTGGTCAAGTGAGCCGCCTGAGGGACCAGTTCTGGACCCTGCCGCTGGACGCGCTGAACCGCGCCGAATGGGAAGCGCTGTGCGACGGCTGCGGCCAGTGCTGCCTGCACAAGGCCGAGGACGAGGACACCGGCATCGTCTATCCCACCAATGTCGCCTGCAAGCTGCTGGACCTGAAGTCCTGCCGGTGCAGCGACTATGCCCACCGCAAGGCCAAGGTGCCCGATTGCGTGCGGCTGACTCCAAAGCTTGCCGCCAGCCTGGCCTGGCTGCCGGAGAGCTGCGCCTATCGCCTGCGGGCCGAGGACGCGCCGCTTCCCGCATGGCATCACCTGATCTGCGGCGATCCGGAAGAAGTCCACCGCGCCGGCGTTTCGGTGCGCGGCAAGGCCATTCCCGAAGCCATGGCCGGGCCGATCGAGCAGCACATCATCCTGCCGCCGGGCATGGAGCTGGCCGATGATTGACTGGCTGCTCCGCGGTGGCCGCGCCGGTCCGCAGGTCGAAGTGGCCGGGCGGATCCTGCCGGTGGTGCTGCGCCGCACCGCCCAGGCCAAGCGGATGACCATGCGCCTGGCCCCCGATGGCAGCGAGGTGCGGATCACCCTCCCCACCTGGGGCCGCACCGCCGAAGCGCTGGACTTTGCCCAGCGCCGCGCCGGCTGGCTGGCCGGGCAGCTCGCCGCCGTGCCGGAACGGACGGTGCTGGGGCACGGTTCGGCGCTGGCCTATCTGGGCGAGGCGCGGACCATCCACCACGATCCCGCCGCGCTGCGCCGGGTGCGGGTGAGCGAGCAGCATTTCCACGTCGGCGGCCCGGCCGAATCGCTCGCCCCGCGCCTGACCCGCTGGCTCCAGGGCGAGGCAAAGCGGCTGCTGGCCGAGGATCTGGCCCATTACTGCGCCGTGGCCGGCCAGCCGGTGCCGCGCCTGATGCTGAGCAGCGCACGGCGACGCTGGGGTTCCTGCGCGCATGACGGGACGATCCGGATCAACTGGCGGCTGATCATGGCCCCCTGCTTCGTGCGCCGCTCGGTCGTCGCGCACGAGGTCGCGCACCTCGTCCACTTCGATCACAGCCCGGACTTCCACGCCTTTCTGGACCGGATCTACGAAGGCGATATCCGCGCGGCGAATCGCTGGCTGAAGCGCGAGGGGCGGCAACTCCATGTGCCGCTTGGGTAATTGCCCTTAGGCCAAAATTAACCATAAGCGCCGATTTTGACAGCATGGGAAGAAGCCTTGCCCTGCTGATCGCGGCCCTGCTGCTGCCTGCCGCCCCGGCGCTGGGGCAGGAAGCCTGCCGGCTGTGCTATGCCGATCCGATGGCCAAGCCGGGCGAGCGCCCGCTGACGATCGAGATCTGGGCCGACCTCAGTTTTGCCAAGCTGGCACTGGTCAGCCGCAGCGGGGGCAGCGCGCAGGTCGATGCCCACAGTGGCGGCAAGAGCACCCAGGGGGACCTGATCGACCTGGGCGGCAGCGCTGTTTCCGGACGCGGACGGATTACCGGCACGCCGCTGCGCCGGGTGCGGATCGACCTGCCCGCGCGGGTACCGATGACCACGCCCGACGGGGCCGTGGCCGAACTGACCGATTTCACCACCAATCTGCCCGCCGATCCGCAGCTGGATGCCAATGGCGAGCTGGAATTCACCTTCGGCGCGCGGATGACGGTAAAGAACGGGCGCGGCGGCAACTATCGCGGCCGCATCCCGATTTCGGTCGATTACAACTGACCACTGGCGCCGCGCGCGCGCAGGCCCTATCTGGGGGGCATGTCCTACTGGCAGAAAATCAACCCCACCGGGGCCATTGCCGATTTCCGCGCCGTGTTCCGCGATGCGGGATCGAAGCGCTGGCCGATCGCGATTGTCGCCGCCTCGATCACGGTCGGGATCTTCTCGATCATGGCCGCCGAAAGCTGGAAGAAGCCGCGCCCCCTGCCCGAGGTGACCTATATCAACTCCTGGCCGCTGGACCGCACGGACGAGGAAACCCGCGCCTTCATCGAAGCCAACCAGAAGAAGAAAGACGAGCAGCAGGCCCGGATCGACGCCTATGAGGCCGAAGGGCGCGAGCTTTGGGCCACGCTCGGCCGCGCGTCCGGCATGGATGTCGACAAGATCAAGCAGCAGGCCGAGGCCGAGCGCGCCGCCGAAAAGGCCGCCGAGAAGGCCAAGGCCGAAGCCGTGCTGAAGCAGGCCGGGGTCGAACCGGTTGCCGAATAGCGCCGACGCGCGCTGGCTTGCGGCCACCGCGCGCCTGGCCGCGCGGGGCGTGCCGCTGAGCACCAGCACGTCGGGCTTGTGCGCCACCACGCCGCGCAGCAGCTCGCCGTAGGCGCGCGCCCGGGACAGCAGCGAGGCGC
>JAFLDB010000007.1 GCA_017302615.1 Sphingomonadales bacterium | reverse complement strand
GCCCCATGCTTCATCCGACAGCCAGAACAACGAACGCGACATCTCCAAGAGCCTCCTGCTTCAGCGGAGACTCCCTGAATCAATGTGTGCTCAAATTTTCAAGAGGCTGATTGAGTTTGGACCCTAGGCATAGAGATGAACCGGGAAGCGGTGACTTGATTGCAATGGCATTGCTCCATTCAGCAGTAATGGCTTACGCCCGCAGCCTCGAACGACAATCAAATCATCGAGGTAAATTGGCCTTAAATGAACAATTTAGTGATACTCAAAGGGCAATGCATCTTAAACTCGTACACTTACGAGACGAGTCCATCGGACATCACGGTCCAGCTGGCTTTACAATACCTTGGCGCGAAGACTCCGTGATTCTATTACAGGATGGCATGCACTGGCAACCTGCCGTTATGTCACGGATGTCATTATTTGAGCCCGAGTTTGCGCAACGATTTTTCAATCATTTGGTTTCCATTGATCCAATAGTATCCAAGGAAGTCGAGAAAAGAAGAAAAAAATTCCAAGAAGTTTTCGACAAGCACATAGACGACGATCAAGTACGTCTTATCCTTGAAGGCTGCCGTTTGTCAGATGCTCGAAGAGCTAGGATCATTGAGCCTTTGCTCGAATCTCGACGCGAGGGCAGGGCAATATCGGTTGCCGTTGACAAGCCTTTGATCGACCTCGAACCTTGGCTTGCAAATCGTTAGAAGCCTCAGGCCGAAAGCCAAATCAATGATCCGTCGAGGTAAGACTGCCTCGCAGTCTAAGCGCCAACCCCGTGACAATCCGATACAATTCGCGGCATGACAGCGCGTGCGGCTTCGCGCATTCTGCGCAGGTCCGGTAATTGATGCGGGAGTGATCGATGCGCGAGGTGGCGACGGCGCTGCACCGGTTCGGGCTGGGCGGTCGCGGTGATGAAGCCGCGCCGGGCGATCCCAGGGCCTGGCTGACGGCGCAGCTCAAGGCCTATGATCCTGCTCCCGCCGCGCTGGCCGCGCTGCCCCGCACGCCTGCGCTGGTGACCATGCTGGCCGAGGCGCAGGATGACCGGCGCGAGCGGCGGGACGAGAAGAAAGCCGCTGCCACCACCCCCGAAGCGCAAATGCCCCAGCCACAGCAGGCCGGAACCGTCCCCGCCCCCTACCGCGAGCTACGCGACCAGTATGTCGCCGCCGTGGCCGCGCGGACCGGAGTGGCGCTGGCCAGCGCCGCGCCCTTTGCCGAGCGGCTGGTCCATTTCTGGGCCAACCACTTTGCCGTCTCGATCGATAAGATCGCGGTGGTGGGCCTGGTCGGCGATCTGGAATTCACCGCGATTCGCCCGCATGTGATGGGCAGCTTCCGCGCGATGCTGTCGGCGGTGGAGCGGCATCCGGCGATGCTGCTCTATCTCGATCAGGCGCAGTCGGTCGGCCCGGACAGCCCGCTGGGCAGCCGCGCGGCCCAGCGCGGGCGCGAACGCGGGCTCAACGAAAACCTCGCGCGCGAGATTCTGGAACTGCACACCCTGGGCGTGCGCAGCGGCTATGGCCAGGCCGACGTGACGGAACTGGCCCGGGCGCTGACCGGGTGGACCGTGGGAGGCCTGGCCCGTCAACCGATCCTGCGCGGCCCCGGTCCCGGCTTCTGGTTCGCCGCGCCGATCCACCAACCCGGCGCGCGGACGATCCTCGGCAAGCGTTACAGCCAGAGCGGCGAAGCCCAGGCCCAGGCCGTGCTGGATGATCTTGCGGTCCATCCCGCCACCGCGCGGCATATCGCCACCAAGCTGGCCCGCCACTTTGCCGCCGACGATCCGCCCCCGGCACTGGTCGCGCGGCTGGAAGCGGCGTTCCTCAAGACCGGCGGGGACCTGCCCAGCCTCTACCGCGTACTGATCGCCGCGCCGGAGGTGTGGAACGGCCCGGCCAAGTTCCGCACACCGTGGGAATGGTCGCTGGCGGCGCTGCGGGCGACGGGGGTGAAGGCCCTGCCCGGCGCGACGGCGGCGGGCGCGTTCCAGCAGCTGGGCCAGCCGATCTGGCGCCCCGGATCGCCCGCCGGCTATGACGATATCGCCGCCAGCTGGGCCGGGCCGGACGCGCTCTATCGTCGAGTCGAAGTGGCACAGCGGATAGCGAAGCGCACTGCCCCGGCCATCGACGCGCGGCGGCTGGCGGCGCAGCTGTTTCCCGGCGCGCTGTCCGCGGCGACGAGCGATGCCCTGGCCCGCGCCGAAAGCGGCGAACAGGCCCTGGCGCTGCTGCTGGTTTCCCCTGAAATGCTGCGGAGGTGACGATGTTTGACCGCAGACAAGTCCTGATCGGCGGCGCGGCCGCCAGCCTGATTGGCCCGCGCCTCGCCTGGGCTAGGGCCGAGACCGAGCGGCGCGTCATCTTCCTGATCCAGCGCGGCGCGGCGGACGGACTCGCCACTCTCGCCCCCACGGGCGATCCCGCCTATGCGGGCCTGCGCGGCGAGCTGGCGGCGGAGCTGATGGACCGGCCCAGGCTGGGCGGAATGTTCGCGCTGCACCCGGCGCTGGAGCGGATCGGCGGGCTCTATGGCGAAGGACAGGCGCTGTTCGCCCACGCGGTCGCCTCGCCCTATCGCGACCGTTCGCATTTCGACGGGCAGAACGTGCTCGAGACGGGCGGCGAGCGGCCCTATGAGCGCAAGGACGGCTGGATGAACCGGCTGATCGGCCTGATCCCCGGCACGCCGCGCGCCCTGGCCATTTCCGCAACGATCCCGGCCGCGCTGCGCGGGAGCATCCAGGTATCGAGCTACGCGCCGACCAACCTGCCCGAAGCCCCGCAAGACCTGCTGCAACGCGTGTCGATGCTCTATGAAAGCGATGCCCAGCTTCACGCGCTGTGGGGTGAGGCCTTGCAGACCCGCGCCATGGCCGGGGACCTGGCCGGCGGCACGCAGCGCGGCGCGGTGGCGGCGGGGCAGCTGATCGCCTCGCTGATGGCCGGACCGGACGGCGCGCGGATCGTCATGGCCGAGACGACCGGCTGGGATACCCATGCCGGCCAGCGCGGGCGGCTGAATACACAGCTGACCGCGCTCGATGCGCTGATCGGCGCGCTGAAGGACAGCCTCGGCGCGGCCTGGAGCCAGACCTTGGTGATCGTGGCGACCGAGTTCGGCCGCACGGCGGCGGTCAACGGCACCGGCGGGACCGACCACGGCACCGGCAGCCTCGCCATGCTGCTGGGCGGCACCGTGGCGGGCGGGCGGATCCTGGCCGACTGGCCGGGGCTGGCACCCGCCCAGCTTTACGAAGGGCGCGATCTCAAACCCACGCAGTCGATCGATGCCGTGCTGGCGGGCGCGCTGGCCGGCCATTTCGGGCTCGACCCGCAGCGCGCGGCGCCGCTGCTGTTCCCCGGCGGCGCGGGCAGACCGCTGACCGGACTGATCAAGGGCTGACCATTCCCCCCTGATCATTCGGGGCTGATCGGCCCCGGCTCGTTGGCGACGATTTCCAGCACCACGGTCCAGGCCTGGACGTTCTGTTCCAGCTGCTTGCGATCGATCTTGTCGAGCGTGTCGTCCGGGGTGTGGTGCAGATCGAAATAGCGGGTGCCATCCTGGTCGAGATCGATCACCGCCAGCTTCTGCGCGGCGATGATCGCGGTCACATCGGCCCCGCCATTGGCCTTGCCTGCCCCGGCCGCGATCCCCAGCGGGGCCAGCGCCGCGGTCAGCTTGTCGCGCAGCGGCTTGTTGGCGGGCGAAAGGTTGAAGCGCACCCGCCAGACCCGGTCCGCGCCGAAATCGCTTTCCATCGCCAGCGCATGCGGCTGGCCGGCATTGGCGCGGGCATAGGCCGCCCCGCCGAACACGCCGATTTCCTCCGCCCCGGCCCACAGCACGCGGATGGTGCGCAATGGCTGGCCCTTGGCCTGGGCCCGCAGCGCCGCAGCGGTGATGATCCCGCAGCCTGCGGCATCGTCGAACGCGCCGGTCGAAAGGTCCCAGCTGTCAAGGTGGCAGGCGATCAGGATCGGCGGCAGCGAGGGATCGCGCCCCGGCAGCTCGGCAATCACGTTGCCGGAGGGCATGTCCGCCTGGGCCTTGCCTTCCAGCACCAGAGTCATGGTCATCGGCTTGCCGGTCCTGGCGATCCGGGCGATCAGCTCGGCATCGGGCAGCGAGACGGCCCCGGCCGGAATGGCGGCAGTGCCGGCCGGCCAGCTGGTCGCCCCGGTGTGCGGGTTGCGATGCATGTCGGTGCCGATCGAGCGGATCACCACGCCGGAAGCGCCCTTGCTGGCGGCGATGCCCGGACCCTGCCGCCGCGCCGCGCCATAGGGGCCATAGCTGGAGCCATCCTGGGTGCGGGTCATGGCATGATCGATGAAGGCGATCTTGCCCTTGAGCGAGCCTTCGGGCGCGGCTTTCAGCGCGTCGAGGTTGGGGAAATAGACCAGCTCTGCCTTCAGTCCGCCCTTCGGTGTCGGCGCGGAATAGCCCAGCGCGGTGACGTGCAGCTTGTGCGGATAGGGCGCGGTCAGCTCCGCCGTTTCCGCGCCGCGGACAAAGCCGGTGACGGTGAAGGGTTCAACCCGAACGTTCTTGAAGCCCAGCGCGGTCAGCCGCTTGACCGCCCAGTCGCGCGCCTTTGCCTCCTGCTCGGACCCTGCCGGACGCGCGCCGATCTCGGTCGTCAGGTCGGCAGTGATATCCCAGGCGACATCGGGCGCGGTCTGGGCAATCGCTGCGGTGGACAGGAACAGGGCGGAGAGCGCGGCGGCGCGGGCAAGGATCTTCATGGCCCGGCTGGCTATGCCGCGCCGCGCCGCTTGGCAAGGGCCGGGCGCGAAGCGCGTCACCTTTGGTCACGCGCTGTCGTCATCTGTCACCCTGCCGCTGTCACCCTGCGACACCCCGTGTCACCCCACGTCACCCGGCGGCGGGACGGAGCTGCCGGTTTTCCTACACCCCGGCGATCTGCCATAATCGCCCAATGGCCGCGTTCCTCCCAGATTCCCGCCACTTTGCGCAGCTCGGCGCCCAGCCGGGCCGGTCCGGGCCTGTGCTGCGCCCGGCGATTTTTTGCTTCCCTGAACCCTGTGAACTTTGTCAGCTTGCCCCGTCCGGCACCCGGGCCCGTCCTCCTTCCGCCGTGATGCTTGCCCGCTGCCCCGCCGCTCTGTAGAGGGCGCTGCAAAGCCAGTTTCCCATTCCAGAAGGACCACCCATGGCCGCCCAATACGCCTTCGTCATGAAGGGCATGACCAAGACCTTCACCGGCGCGCAAAAGCCGGTGCTGAACAACATCAACCTGCAATTCTATCAGGGTGCCAAGATCGGCATCGTCGGCCCCAACGGCGCGGGCAAGTCCACCCTGATGAAGATCATGGGCGGGATCGACAAGGACTTCACCGGCGAGGCCTGGCCGGGCGAGAACATCACGGTCGGCTATCTTCCGCAGGAGCCGGAACTCGACAAGTCGAAGACCGTGCTGGAGAACGTCAAGGACGGCGCGCGCGAAACCGCCGACCTGGTCGACCGCTTCAACGAGATTTCCAACATCATGGCCGATCCGCCGGAAGACGCGGATTTCGATGCGCTGATGGAGGAAATGGGCGAGCTGCAGGGCAAGATCGACGCGGTCGACGGCTGGACGCTCGACAACCAGCTGGAAATCGCGATGGAAGCGCTGCGCTGCCCGCCGGGCGACTGGGCGGTAGACAACCTCTCCGGCGGTGAAAAGCGCCGCATCGCGCTGACCCGCCTGCTGATCCAGAAGCCGGACATCCTGCTGCTGGACGAACCGACCAACCACCTCGACGCCGAAAGTGTCGAATGGCTGGAAAACCACCTCAAGGAATATGCCGGCGCGGTGCTGATGATCACCCACGACCGCTACTTCCTCGACAACGTGGTGGGCTGGATCCTCGAACTCGATCGCGGATCGTACTTCCCCTACGAAGGCAACTATTCGACCTATCTGGAAAAGAAGGCCAAGCGGCTGGAGCAGGAAAGCCGCGAGGAAAGCGGCAAGCAGAAGGCGCTGCAGCGCGAACTGGAGTGGATCCGCCAGACCCCGGCGGCCCGCCAGACCAAGTCCAAGGCCCGTATCCGCAAGTTCGAGGAACTGCAGAACGCGCAGGACAACCGTCCGATCGGCAAGGCCCAGATCGTCATCCAGGTGCCGGAACGGCTGGGCGGCAAGGTGATCGAGGTGAAGAACATCTCGAAGGCCTATGGCGACAAGCTGTTGTTCGAAGACCTGTCCTTCACCCTGCCGCCGGGCGGCATCGTCGGGATCATCGGACCGAACGGCGCGGGCAAGTCCACCCTGTTCCGGATCCTGACGGGCAAGGAACAGCCTGACAGCGGGACAGTCGAAATCGGCAGCACGGTGCACCTGGGCTATGTCGACCAGAGCCGTGACGACCTGAACCCCAAGAACAACGTCTGGGAGGAAATCTCCGACGGGCTCGACTACATGAAGGTCAACGGCCAGGACATGAGCACCCGGGCCTATGTCGGGGCGTTCAACTTCAAGGGCCAGGACCAGCAGAAGAACGTCGGCAAGCTGTCAGGCGGTGAACGCAACCGCGTACACATGGCCAAGATGCTGAAGCAGGGCGGCAACGTGCTGCTGCTCGACGAACCGACCAACGACCTCGACGTCGAAACCCTCGCCGCGCTGGAAGACGCGATCGAGAATTTCGCCGGCTGCGCCGTGGTCATTTCGCACGACCGCTTCTTCCTTGACCGTCTGGCCACCCACATTCTGGCGTTCGAAGGCAACAGCCACGTCGAATGGTTCGAAGGCAACTTCGCCGCTTATGAAGAAGACAAGCGCCGCCGCCTGGGCGACGCGGCGGATCGTCCGACCCGTCTGGCGTATAAGAAGCTGACGCGCTGAGGTTGACGGCTCAGGGGACCACCCAGGTCCCCTGCCAGCCCTCTGCCCCCCGCGCGAACTGCGCGCGGCGGTGGCCGTCATGGGCGAGGTACAGCCAGTCGAGGTGCTGCAACTCGATCAGCAGCACGGCGAAATTGTCGCGCGCCGGGAGCAATTGCTCCTCGCTCGGCATCAGGCCCTCGACCGCTTCCGGCAGGCCGGACAGGGCTGTGTCGGCCGGAGTGCCGGGGGCGGCTTCGGCCAGGTAGCAGCGCCGGGCGAAGGCCGTGGCGGCGGCCCAGGCGGCATCGGCCTGGGGGCCGCGCAGTTCAATCCGGCCGGTGCCGCGCAGGCGCAGCTGGACCTTGGCTTCGGCATCGAAGGCCAGCACGCTGACCGGGCTGCCGCTGCCGATGGTCAATGCCTTGGGGCTGCGCGCATCGGTGTGAAAGCGCAGGCGCGACAGGCCGGGCTCGCAGGCGCGCAGGACCATCATCCTGAGGTCGCCGTCCGCAGTGCCGACCACCGGGACATGCATCGCGCTGCGCCGGTCACGCGCGGCGCGTTCCAGCCGGGCCGTGGCATCGGCCAGTACTGCGTCCAGCGTTTCACCCATTTCGTTCATTCAATCCCTCGCGAACCTGAACGCAAACCTTACCAAGTCATTCACCCTGCCGTCAGCACGACTCGCGTAGCAACCTGTTCATAAGGGCCGCGACAGGTGCGGCACATAGCGATGGAGATGCGGCCATGGCCGTGAAGTCGAACACCACCGGAATGCGCGCCAGCCTGATCGCCCTGACGATCGCGGCGCTGTCGATCCCCGCCATGGCCCAGGCCGCGCCCGAGCGGGACCGCGGCTGGAACGACGGGCGTAGCGCCCGCAGCGAAAGCGCCCCGCCCGCCCGGCAGGCTCCGCCGCCGCAGACCCAGCGCAGCTGGTCGCCCCCGCCTCAGCAGCAGAGCCAGGCCCCGCAGGCCGCGCCGCGCAGCTGGTCGCCCCCGGCCCGCAGCGAAGCCCCCCAGGCCGCGCCGCCGGTCCAGTCCCGCCAGGGCAACTGGAACGGTGGTGGCCGTCAGGGCGGCAATGGCGAGCGCGCGGACCGTGGCTGGCGCGGCAATGGCGAGCGCGGCAACGGCGAGCGCGCGGATCGCGGCTGGCGCGGCAATGGTGCCGCCACCGGCCAGGTCGAAGCGCCGCAGCAGCAGCGTCGCCAGGTTCAGGGCAACTGGAATGGCGGTGGCCGCACCTGGTCCGGCGACGGCCAGACCAACACCCGGACCACCACTCAGGCTCCGCCGCCGGTGCAGCAGACCCGCCAGACCCAGGGCGGCTGGAACGGCGAGCGCCGTGGCGGCCGGGATGGCCAGGCCGACGATCGCCGCGGCCGGGGCGGAGACGACTGGCGCAGCCGTAACAGCCAGGGCAGTGCCACTGTCCAGTCACGCAGCTGGGATGACGGCAGCCGCTCGCGCAATCGCGATGGCGACTGGCGTCAGCGCGACGGCAGCCGCAACTGGGGCGACAATGACCGGCGCCGCAGCAACGATGGTGACTGGCGCAGCCGGGTCCAGAAGAACGACCGCCACTATGGCGGCAACCGGGACTACTGGAGCAAGCGCAACTGGTCGAACCACTGGGACCGCTCGCGCCACCGCAACTGGTCGGGCTGGAACAGCAACTGGAACTGGGCCTGGGGCCACGACTATCGCCGCTGGGACCGCCAATGGCGCAACCACAACCGCTATGACTGGTACGGCTGGCGCAACCGCTATCCCAGCTACTTCCAGGTCGGCTATTACTACGCCCCCTACCGCGGCTATTCCTACTCGCGGCTGAGCATCGGCTTCTTCCTCGATGCGCTGTTCTTCGGCGAGGATTACTGGATTGCCGATCCGGCCTTCTACCGCCTGCCCGACGCCTATGGGCCGTACCGCTGGGTGCGCTACTATGACGATGCGGTGCTGGTGAACATCTATACCGGCGAAGTGGTGGACGTGATCTACGACTTCTTCTGGTAAGGCGCGGCCCCTGAACGGAACAGGCCCCGGCAGGAACACTGCCGGGGCCTGTCTTGTCAGTGGCGCTGGGTTGCGGCGCTTACTTCAGCCAGGGTACCATCCGCCGCATGGTGCCGTCCCGATCGATGAAGTGGTGCTTCAGGGCACCGAGCACATGCAGCACGAACAGCACGAACATCAGCTTGGCGGTCGTCTCGTGGATCTCTCCGAACAGGCCGGCCGATTCCTTGCCGTGCTCGACCGGCAGGGCCGGCATGCCGAACAGGCCGAACATGTCGACCGGCGCGCCGTTGCCCCAGGCCGAGGAAGCGGCCCAGCCGGCCAGCGGGATCGCCAGCATCAGAACGTAGAACAGGCCATGCACCACTTTCGAGAGCGCAGCCTCCCACGCCTTCAGGGTATCGACCAGCGGCGGCGCCGGACGGGCCAGCTTCCACCCGATCCGCACCAGGGTGAACAGCAGGATGGTGATGCCGATCGCCTTGTGGTTGCCCATCAGGATCGATCGCTCGTCCTTCGAGGCATCCTCGGCCATTTCGGCCAGGACGAAGTTCAGCACGATCAGGGCGGCCATGATCCAGTGCAGGGCGATGGCGCCGCGCGAATAGCGGGCAGCAGCGGTAAGGGTCGTCATGGCCGCAGGCTGACGCAAACCGGCGCTTTGGGCAAGCCTCTAATGGTTTGCCTTGGCGCCACAATCGGATAGGCAATCTGACCATGAGTGTGTTCCAGGATGCCCCAGCCCCCGATCGCGCCGCCTTGCTCAAGGTGGGAAACCATGTCCGCAAGCAGCTTGATGCCAATCCGGCCGCCGTCCGGCTCGATACCGATCAGGCTGAGATCTGGGCGATCGGCGGCTTCCTGAACGAGCAGGAATGCGCGCAGCTGATCGCCATGGTCGATCGCACCGCCAAGCCGTCCGAAGTCCTCTCGCACGGCGAGGTCGAAGCCTGGCGGACCAGCAGTTCGGGCAATGTCGATCCCTATGATCCGTTCATCCAGCTGATCGAGGAGCGGATCGACACCCTGCTGGGCCTTCCCCACGCCTATGGCGAGACGATGCAGGGCCAGCGTTACGAGGTCGGGCAGGAGTTCAAGTACCACCTCGACCTGTTCTGGACCCGCGCCGCCTACTGGAAGGACGAGGCCAAGCGCGGCGGCCAGCGGACCATCACCGCGATGGCCTATCTCAACGATGTGGAAGAAGGCGGCGACACCTTCTTCACCCAGATCGGCCTGTCGGTGAAGCCCGCGCGCGGCGCGCTGCTGGTGTGGAACAACAACCTGCCCAACGGCATGCCCAACGAGAACACGATGCATGCGGGCACCCCGGTGACCAAGGGGGTCAAATACGTGCTGACCAAATGGTACCGGTCGCGCAAGTGGGGTTGATCGGCATGACCTTTCCGCTCAGCCGCCGCCGGTTCGTCGGCGGCATGGCGGCATCGGGCGCGCTGACCGCCCTGCCCGCATACGCCGCTTCCGATCCTGCCAGCGGCGAGGACGCGCGGTTGATGGCCCTGTTCCGGGAAACCGCCCGGCGCGAGGATGCGGTCGATCCGCTGGGCCTGGCCTATCGCGAAGGGCGGGTCGATGCCGCCCCCTTTCGCCTGCTGTTCAGCGATGCCCAGTTGCGGGCCCGGCGCGAAGTGGTGCGCTGGACCCGGGCCGCGCTGGCGAAGATCGACCGCGCCCGGCTCAGCCCGCCGCGCCAGATCTCGTACGACATCTTCAGCCGCGACAAGCGCGAGGCGGCGATGTGGCTCCAGCCCGACATGGTGGCGCTCACTGCGGTGCGGCCCTTCACCCATTTCGGCGGCTTTCATGTCGAGTTCCCCTCGCTGATCGCCCAGGGCGGCCCGCTGCGCTACGCCAGCGAGGCCGACTATGCCGCCAATCTGGAACTGCTGCGCGCCTTCCCGCAGGTGATTGACAATGCGATCGCCCGGTTCCGCGAAGGAATGGACAGCGGCGTGGTCGAAACGGCCATGACCACCCGCAACATGGTGGCCCAGATCGACGGCGTGCTGGCCGAGCCGCTCGCCACATCGCCGCTGGCCTCGGCGGTGCGAGCCTTTCCCGATGCCGTGCCGGAAGGCGCGCGCCAGGGTCTGGTCAACGCTTTCTTCGGTGCGATCACCCGGGATGTCCTGCCAACCTATCGCCGCCTGCGGGCCTTCCTGAACGACGAATACCTGCCGGCCGCGCGCCAGCAGGTCGGCATTTCGGCAATGAAGGGCGGCGCGGGCCTCTACCTGAAGGCGATCGAAAGCCAGACCACGCTGCGGCTCGATCCGGATTACATCCACCGCCTGGGCCTGTCCGAAGTGGCGCGGATCCAGCGCGGGATGGACGGGGTGCGCCAGCGTCTGGGCTTTGCCGGGAGCTTGCGCGAGTTCTTCGACGAGATTCGCACCAATCCGCGCTATCATCCCAAGACCAAGGAAGAATATGCCAAGGCCTTTGCCCACGCGGCCAGCGCTGTCGATGCACAGATCCCGCGGTTCTTCAACAAAGTGCCCAAGACCCGGCTGGTGATTCAGCCCTATCCGGCCTGGCGGGAACAATACGAGGCTGGCGGCTCCTACAACCAGGGCAGCCCCGATGGTCGCCGGCCGGGGGTGTTCTTCTACAACACCTATGATTTGCCCAGCCGGTTCCTGACCGGGGTGGTCACGCTTTACCTGCATGAAGGCGCACCGGGGCACCATTTCCAGATCAGCCTGGCACAAGAGGATGAAAGCCTGCCCGATTTCCAGCGGTTCGGCGGCAACAACGCCTTTGTTGAAGGTTGGGCGCTCTATGCCGAAACGCTCGGTTACGAGATGGGCCTGTTCGAAGACCCGATGAACCACTGGGGCACGCTCGATGATGAAATGCTGCGGGCGATGCGGCTGGTGGTCGATACCGGGCTCCACGCCAAGGGCTGGAGCCGCGAACAGGCGATCGAATACATGCTGGCCAATTCCGGCATGGGCCGCAGCGATGCGACCGCGGAAGTCGAGCGCTATATCGTCTGGCCGGGCCAGGCCTTGGGCTACAAGATCGGCGCGCTGACCATCCAGAAGCTGCGCAAACAGGCCGAAACCGCACTGGGTACGCGGTTCGACATCCGCGCCTTCCACGATCAGGTGCTGGAATCGGGCGCGCTGCCGCTGCCAATACTGGAGGCCAAGATCGCGCGCTGGATCGCTGCGCCTGCGTAGATTCCCCAGGGCCGGGGGAAACACTGGATTTGGACTGTCATGGCAGGCTGCCTGCCATGATCCGGCCCGATCCATCCG
Organism: Sphingomonadales bacterium; assembly: GCA_017302615.1. Taxonomy (GTDB): domain Bacteria; phylum Pseudomonadota; class Alphaproteobacteria; order Sphingomonadales; family Sphingomonadaceae; genus Novosphingobium. The sequence continues at coordinate 142,857 of JAFLDB010000007.1, read as the reverse complement.
AACTGGTCGCCGTGGGCAAGCGCGCCCATGCCCGGCTGCGCGTACGCTTGCCGGCCAAGCTGATCACACTCCACGACGAACACCGCGTCGCCCTGATCGACCTCTCGGCAGGCGGTGCGCGGGTCGGCAAGCCGGGACTCGATTGCCATACCGGCAAGGCCTTGCTGCAATGGGCTGGCCATGAGGCTTTCGGACAGATCGTCTGGGTCCGCGACAGCCTTGCCGGAGTGCGGTTCGAAGAACCGATCCCGGATGACTGGGTCATCGCTACCCGGCGGCTGGCCGAAGACTCGCCGCTGCCGGACGATACCGAACTGCACCGCCGCGCCGCGCGCGACTGGGTTGCCGGCAGGGTCTAGGCCAGCGCCTCGGCGATCAGCTTGCGGGTATTGGCAATGCCGTAAAGCGCGATAAAGCTGCCCATGCGCGGTCCCTGGCTGGAGCCAAGCAGAGTCTCGTACAGGCATTTGAACCAGTCGCGCAGCTGCTCGAACCCGTAATGCGGGTCCTTGCCGATCTCATAGACGATGTTCTGCAGTTCTTCCGCCGTGGCATCGTCGCTGGTGGCGGCCAGTTCCTCGTCCAGCGCGGCCAGCGCCGCCGCTTCCCCGCCCTCGGGCCTCCGCCGCTTGAGCGTGGGCGCGATCAGGTCGCGGTTATAGGCCAGCGCATTGGTCACCAGCTTGTCCAGTTCGGGGTGCCGAGCCGGATCGGCATCGGCGACATAATTGCCCAGGTAGGACCATACCTGCTCGCGCGTTGCCTGGGCCCCCAGCACGCCGACCAGATTGAGCAGCAGGCCATAGGTAACCGGCAGCTTGTCGCCATCACCGCCGTGATAGCCGTTGGCGCGCAGCAGGTGCCAGACCGGGTTGCCCAGCTGCTGCTCGATCGGCTGGCTCGGCAGCTTCTCGCGAAACTGCCAGTATTCATCGACGTTCTTGGCGATGATCCCGGTATGCAGGCTCTTGGCACTCTTCGGTTCGCGGAACAGGAACAGCCCCAGGCTCTCCTCGCTGCCATAGGTCAGCCACTGATCGATCGTCAGGCCGTTGCCCTTGGACTTGGAGATCTTCTGGCCTTCCTCGTCAAGGAACAGCTCATAGATCAGCCCCTCGGGCGGCGTAGCCCCGAGCGCGCGGGTGATCCGTCCGCTTTCGCGCACGGAATCGGTCAGGTCCTTGCCACACATCTCGTAATCGACGCCCAGCGCGACCCAACGCATCGCCCAATCGACCTTCCACTGCAGCTTGGAATTGCCGCCGAGGATGCAGCTTTCGACCAATTCGCCGTGATCCTCGAAACGGACCAGGCCCGCCTCGGCATCGACCACTTCGACCGGCACCTGCAGCACCTGTCCGGTCTTGGGGCTGACCGGCAGGACCGGGGAATAGGTCTGGCGGCGCTCTTCGCGCAGGGTCGGCAGCATGATGTCCATGATCGCCTGCCAGTGGCGCAGGATGCCGCGCAGAGCATCGTCGAAGGCCCCGGAATTGTACTGGTCGCTCGACGAAACGAACTCGTAATCGAACCCGAACCGGTCGAGGAACTCGCGCAGCATCGCGTTGTTGTGATGTGCAAAGCTCTCGTACTTCCCGAACGGATCGGGAATCCGGCTCAGCGGGTGGCCCAGATAGGCGGTCAGCAGGCCCTGGTTGGGAACATTGTCCGGCACCTTGCGCAGCCCGTCCATGTCATCGCTGAAGGCAACGAGACGCGTCGGCGCGCCGCCGGTCAGCGTCTCATAGGCGCGGCGGACCAGCGTGGTGCGCAGCACTTCCTGGAACGTGCCGATGTGCGGCAGGCCGGATGGACCATAGCCCGTCTCGAACAGCACCGGCGCCCCGCCCGGTTTGCCTGCCGGATACCGCTTCAGCAGCTTGCGCGCTTCCTCGAAGGGCCAAGCCTTGGAAACCTGTGCGGCGGAAAGGAGTGCTTCATCGGTCATAGTGCCCGCGCCTTTGCGCGAATGCGCCGGTTTCGCAAGCGCGAAGTCATCCCGTTGTGCCGAAGGTTGCACCCTGGCGGAGGGCCGTGCATGGTTGCCGGACGGAAGAGATGCGAGGGGACAAGAGGATGATCGGCAGGCTGGGAACGCTGCTTGTGGCAGTGTGCGCCATGGTTTCGCTCGGAGCGGCGGGGACGGCAAAACCTCCCGCCGAGCCTGCCACGCTGTGGCACGGCGGCACAATCATCACCATGGAGGGCAACAAGCCCGCGACGGTGCAGGCCGTGGTCGAGCGCGGCGGCAAGATCGTATTTGCCGGAAGCCTCGCCAAGGCGCGCAAGCTGGCCGGCCCTTCGGCCACCGACCGTGACCTCAAGGGGCAGACCATGCTGCCCGGTTTCATCGACGCCCATTCGCACTTCTCGATGCTGATGCAGATCGAAACGGGGGTGGACCTTGATGCCGGGGATGCCCCGCCCCGCGACATTCCCGCGCTGATCGCCCAGCTGCGGCAGGGCGTTGCCGCGAAAGGGATCGGCGAGGCCGAGTGGATCATCGGCTGGAATTACAAGGATGAGCCGCTGGCCGAAAAGCGCCACGTGACCCGCGATGATCTCGACGCGGCCTTTCCGGGGCGCAAGGTCGTACTGATCCACTTCACCGGCCACGGCCTGGTCGCCAGCAGCGCCGCGCTGGCCGCTGCCGGGGTCAAGGACGATGCGCCCAATCCGCCGGGGGGCCTGTTCCTGCGCGACGGCAAGGGCCGGGTGAACGGAGTGGTGTTCGAAGCGGCGCTGATGCCGTTCTATCAGGCCCTGCCCCGCCCCACGGCGGCGCAGATGCTGAGCGCGCTGGATGCCACGCAGCTGGGCTATGCCAGCCGCGGCTATACCCATGCCCAGGACGGCGCGACCCAGATCGGGGAAATGAAGTTCCTGCTGAGCCCCGCCGCGCGTGAGCGGATGAAGATCGATCTTGCCATCCTGCCCAGCTTTGGCGGCCTCGATGCGCTGCTGGCCATGCCGGACCTCAAGTTCGGGCAGTATCAGGGCCACACCAAGCTGCAGGGGGTGAAGTTCGTCCTCGATGGCTCGCCCCAGGCCCGTACCGCCTATTTCACGCGGGACTATGCCAATGGCTCGCCCGAGGGGCATCACCCCTGGCACGGCCAGCCGATCGTCTCGCAGGAGGAGTTCAACAAGCAGGCCCGGCTGGTGCACGAGCGCGGCTGGCAGCTTTTCGTTCATGCCAACGGCGATGCGGCGATCGACATGGCGATCAAGGGCTTTGACGCGCTGGGGATCAAGGCCGCCGACAACCGCCGCCCGGTGGTGATCCACTCGCAATTCCAGCGGCCCGATCACTTGCCCGCCTATGCCCGGATCGGGGTAGGCCCGGCCTATTTCTCCAACCACACGCTCTACTTTGCCGACATTCACCGCAGCAACTTCCCGGCGGAGGTCGTGGCTTTCATCAGCCCGTTCAAGGCGGCGATGAAGGCGGGGCTGCACCCCTCGAACCACTCCGACGCACCCGTCACCCGGCTCGATCCGTTCGTGCAGCTGTGGTCAAGTATGGCCCGCGCCTCGCTTTCGGGCGTCATCAACGGCCCCGATCAGCGGCTCAGCGCCTATGAAGGGCTGCAGATGCTGACCACCGGCCCTGCCTGGCAAGTGTTCGAGGAGAACCGCAAGGGCCGGATCAAGGCCGGGCTGCTGGCCGATTTCGTGATCCTCGACCGCAATCCGCTGACCACCCCGGTCGATGGCATCCGCTCGATCCGGGTGGTGGAAACGGTCAAGGAAGGCCGGACGATCTGGAAGCGGAGCTAGCTGCCCAGGATTTGCGCCGCGCCCGGCTTGTGCGCGCGGATCTCTTCCTCGGTCAGCCCGCAGATCTCGTGCGGGAAGACCAGCCATTCCTCGGTCTGGTGGACGAAGAAGTCCGGCTTGAGCGCGGTCTGGTTGCGGCTCGGCTTGTAATAGGCCGTGGCGATGCGGATCGTTTCGGGCGTGTTGTGGCGGCAGCGGGCTTTCAGCTCGGCCAGGAACGCCTCGATCGAGCGGCCCGTATCGAACACGTCGTCGATCACCAGCAGCCGGTCTTCCGGGTTCAGCACGTCGATCAGATAGCCCAGCGCATAGACCCGGACTTCCTTCGCCTGCTGGTCGATCCCGGTGTAGCTGGCGGTGCGGATCGCGATGTGATCGGTTTCCACGCCGCGATAGGCCAGCAGTTCCTGCACCGCGATGCCGACCGGTGCCCCGCCGCGCCAGATCCCGACAATATGTGTCGGCCGAAAGCCCGATTCGAGCACCAGATTGGCCAGCGCGAAGCTGTCTTCCAGCAGGCGGTCGGCGGTAAGATAGACCTTATCGGTCACCGGCCACCTCGGCGATTTCGGCAAGGTGCTGGATCTGGTCGGCCATCGGCAGGAACGATCCGGTAAAGCTGTTCTCGGCCAGCCGCACGATTTCCGCCTCGGTCAGGTCCAGCGCCTCGGCCACGGCATGGAAATTGGCGTTGATGTAGCCGCCGAAATAGGCCGGATCATCGGAATTGACTGTGGCCTTGAGGCCCAGTTCCAGCATCCGCCGGACCGGGCTTTCGGCAATATCCTTGATCACGCAGAGCCGCAGGTTGGACAGCGGGCAGACCGTCAGGGTCATCCCGTCACGCGCCAGATGGTGGACCAGCGCCGGGTCTTCAAGCGCACGGTTGCCGTGGTCGATCCGCTCGACATGCAGCAGGTCCAGCGCCTCGCGCACATATTCCGGCGGGCCTTCCTCGCCGGCATGTGCGGTGACATGCAGGCCCAGCTCCCGCGCCCGGGCAAAGACGCGCTGGAACTTCGACGGCGGATGACCGACTTCGGACGAATCGAGCCCGACCCCGTGGATCCGCTCCAGATGCGGCAGGGCCTGGTCCAGCGTTGCGAAGGCATCCTCCTCGCTCAGGTGGCGCAGGAAGCACATGATCAGGCGGTAGCTGATCCCCAGCCGCGCCTCGCCGTCTTTCAGTGCACGCTCGATCCCGTTCAGCACCGTCTCAAAGGCCACGCCCCGCTCGGTATGGCCCTGCGGGTCGAAGAAGATCTCGACATGGCGGACCGTATCGGCGTGGGCGCGTTCCAGATAGGCCCAGGTCAGGTCGTAGAAGTCCTGCTCGGTCAGCAGCACCGACATGCCCTGATAATAGATGTCGAGGAAATCCTGCAGGTTGGAGAACGAGTAGGCCGCCCGAACCTCTTCCACGCTGGCAAAGGGAATCGCCACGCCGTTGCGCGCAGCCAGGGCAAACAGCAGCTCCGGCTCAAGCGAGCCTTCGATGTGGAGGTGAAGCTCGGCCTTGGGCAGGCGGTCGATCAGCGCGGCGCGGGATGGATTCGGCATCGGCGGACGCTGGCGCAGGGCAAAGGCGCGGTCAACCGCTTGCACCGTGTTCCATTTCCGTTCTAACTGCACCGGTGACGAGCGCCCTGCCCCTTCCCGCCCTGCACGCCAGCCACGGTGGCTGCTGGCTGCGCGACGGGCATGGCGCGACCCGCACCGTGGCCAAGGGTGACGCGATCGTGGCGGCGGCCGATACGCCGCTGTTGCTGCTCAACGCGCCGCTGGTGGCCACCCGCCTGGGCTATCCCGACCTGTCCGGGCTGGACCTGCTGGAGCTTTACGCCTTCGTCCACCCGGCCCGCTTCGTCGTGCCGACCGCCAAGGGCCTGGCCCATGCGCTGGACCTGCCGGAACCGGACGGCGACGACGGGGTCCCCGCCCTGCTGCAACAGGCGGCCGAAGCGCTGCTTTCCACCTGCCAGCAAAGCGATTGGGCCGAACGCGAAGGGGCGTGGTCTACGCTGCAGAACCTGGCCCGGTTGCGCTGGGCCTGGGCGCCGCTGCTGGCCGCGCGGATTGCAGCGCCGGCCAAGGCCGAACGCTGGCTGTTCGCCCGCCTGCCGGAATGGGAAGAAGCCCCCGAGCGGCCCCAGCCGGGACAAGTCGCGCTGCACCCGGATGACGTCAACGCGCGCCTGGCCCGCCTGACCGGGGCGGGCGCCGAAGTGCGCCGCGCCCAGGCCGCCTATGCGCAGGAAGCCGCCCACCTGTTCGAACCGCGCCGGCGCGAAGGACTGCCGCACCTGCTGCTGGCCCAGGCCGGGACCGGGATCGGCAAGACGCTGGGCTATCTTGCCCCGGCCTCGCTGTGGGCGGAGCAATCGGGCGGCACGGTCTGGGTTTCCACCTATACCAAGGCGCTGCAACGCCAGCTGCGCCGCGAAAGCCGCCGCGCCTGGCCCGCCACCCGCGCCGACGGCAGCCAGCCGGTGGTGGTGCGCAAGGGGCGGGAGAACTACCTCTGCCTGCTCAACCTGGAAGACGCGCTGCAAGGCGGTTTTTCCGGGCGGCCTGCAATCCTCGCGCAGCTGGTGGCGCGCTGGGCGGCCTATAGCCAGGACGGCGACATGATCGGCGGGGATTTGCCCGGCTGGCTTGGCACGCTGTTCCGCCAGCGCGGGATCAAGGCACTGACCGACCAGCGCGGCGAATGCGTCTATGCCGGCTGCCCGCATTACCGCAAATGCTTCATCGAACGCGCCGCGCGGGCCAGCGCCCAGGCCGATCTGGTGATCGCCAACCACGCGCTGGTGATGGTCAATGCCGCGCGCGGGCGTGACACTGCCCAGCGCCCGACCCGGATCGTGTTCGATGAAGGACACCACGTGTTCGAAGCGGCGGATTCGACCTTTGCCGCCGCGCTGACCGGGGCCGAAACGATCGAGCTGCGCCGCTGGGTGATCGGGCCGGAGCGCGGTTCCAAGGGCCGGCGCCGGGGCCTTTCCGCCCGGCTGGCCGATCTGGCCAGCTATGACGAGGCCGGAGCAAAGGCGATTGCCGCCGCCCGCCACGCGGCCGAAGCCCTGCCCGGCGATGGCTGGCTGCAACGCCTGCACGAAGGCGCGCCCTCCGGTCCGCTGGAAGAGCTGCTCGCGGCGGTGCGGGCGACCGTTTACGCCCGCGATGAAAGCGGCGGACAGGAAGCGGGCTATGGGCTGGAAACAGAAGCGGCTCAGCTTGACGGTGACTTCATCGAGCGGGCCGGGGCGGCCCAGGCGGCGCTGGCAGAATTGCGCAGCCCGCTGATCCGGCTCGGCGTGCGGCTGGAGGCCCTGCTGGCCGAACCGCCCGACTGGCTCGATGGTCCGGGCCGGGCGAGAATCGAAGGCGCGCGCCATTCGCTGGCCTGGCGGATCGACCTCATCGCAGCCTGGGAGGCCCTGCTGGAGCGATTGGGCGGCCCGGCCGATCCCGAATTCGTTGACTGGCTGGCGGTCGAACGGGCCGAGGCGCGCGAATTCGACATCGGCATACGCCGGCGCTGGCTCGATCCGATGAAGCCCTTTGCCCGCACCGTGCTGGAAGGCGCGCACGGGGTGATGCTGACCAGCGCCACCCTGACTGACCGGGCTGGCCCCAACGGACCGGACTGGGACGCCGCCGTGGCCCATTCCGGCGCAGGCGAGCTCGGCCTCGCCCCGCGCCTCTCCAGTTTCGACAGCCCGTTCAACTATGCCGGGCAGGCCGAAGTGCTGATCGTCACCGACGTGCCCAAGGGCGATATTGCCGCGCTGGCCGGAGCCTATGCCCGGCTGATCGAGGCAGCCGGTGGCGGCGCACTGGGCCTGTTCACGGCGATCCGCCGCCTGCGCGCGGTGCATGGCCGGATTGCCGACCGGCTGGCGCGCGGCGGATTGCCGCTGTTTGCCCAGCATGTCGATCCGATCGACACCGGCACCCTGGTGGATATCTTCCGCGACGATCCCCGCGCCAGCCTGCTCGGCACGGATGCCTTGCGCGACGGGGTGGACGTGCCCGGCCATTCGTTGCGGCTGGTGGTGATGGAACAGGTGCCGTGGCCCAAGCCCTCGATCCTGCACCGCGCCCGGCGGCTGGCGGGCGGCGGGCAGGCCCATGATGACCGGATCATCCGCGCGCGCCTTGCTCAGGCCTTTGGCCGGCTGATCCGCAGCAAGGATGACCACGGCATGTTCGTGGTCCTGTCGTCGGCTTTCCCCAGCCGGCTCCTGTCGGCCTTTCCGGCCGGAACCCCTGTCACACGCCTGACGCTGGATGAGGCTTTACAACGGGTCGCTGCCGGTGTTTCAGGGCAGCCCCATCAGCAAGAGAGCACCCCTTGAAAATCCTCGGCCTGTTCCGCCACGCCAAGTCCGACTGGCACGATCCGCGCGCCCGCGATTTCGACCGTCCGCTCAACGAGCGCGGCAAGAAGGGCGCGGCGGTGATGGGCCGCCACATCCGCGATCATGGCGCGGCCTGGGACCGGATCATCGCTTCGCCCGCGATCCGCTGCGCCGAGACGATCGAGATCGCCTGCGAGGCCGCGGGCCGTCCCGTCGCGGTCAACTGGGACCGGCGGATCTACCTCGCCAGCAGCGCGACCCTGATCGACCTGCTGCGCGAGACCGAGGGCGATCCCAAGGCCGTCCTTATGGTCGGCCACAACCCGGGGCTGGAAGACCTGATCTTCGATCTGGTTCCGGACGACGGCTCCAGCCCGCTGCGCGACGTGGTGGAAGTCAAGTTCCCGACCGCCGCCTTCGCCGTGCTGGAACTGGATATCGACAAGTGGTCGGACTTGAAGGACAAATGCGGCAAGCTGGTCCACCTGACCCGCCCGCGCGATATCGACCCGGAGCTTGGCCCCGGGTCGATCTGATCGCTCAGGCCTGATGGACCGCCTTGGTGACGAGGTAGCTGTCCATCCCTTCCGGTCCGCCTTCGCTGCCGAAGCCCGAATCCTTGACCCCGCCGAACGGGGCATCGGCCGTGCTGATCGCGAAAGTGTTGATCCCGACCATCCCGCTTTCGATCCCGTCACCCAGCAGGTTTGCGGTGCGCAGGCTTTCGGTGAAGGCAAAGGCGGCCAGACCGAAGGGCAGGCGGTTGGCCTTGCCCAGCGCGTCTTCCAGATCGCTGAACGGAGCGGCGACGGCGACCGGTCCGAACGGTTCGTTGTTCATGATGTCGGCACTGTCCGGCACGTCGGCCAGCAGGGTCGGCTGGAAGAAGAATCCGGCATTGCCGCGCTTGCCCCCGGCCATGACCCGCGCGCCCTTGGCGGCAGCATCCTCGACCAGCGCCTCGATCGCGGCCGGGCGGCGGACATTGGCCAGCGGGCCCATTTTGCTGTCCACGTCCAGGCCGAACCCCGGCGTGACCCCGTGGGTGCGGGCAGCAAAGCCGTCGACGAAGCGCTGGTAGATCGATTCCTGCACATAGAACCGGGTCGGACTGACACAGACCTGCCCGGCGTTGCGGAACTTCTGCGGCACGACCAGGTCCAGTGTCTTCTCCAGATCGCAGTCCTCGAACACCAGCACCGGGGCGTGGCCGCCCAGTTCCATCGTCACCCGCTTGAGGCTGTCGGCCGACAGTCGCATCAGGTGCTTGCCGACCGGAATCGAGCCGGTGAAGCTGACCTTGCGGATCACCGGGCTGGCAATCAGGTGACGGCTGACCGCATCGGGCACGCCGTGGACCAGCTGCGCCACGCCCGCCGGCAGACCGGCATCGGCCAGGCAGCGCATCAGCGCGCCGGTGCAGCCGGGGGTTTCCTCGGGTGGCTTGGCAATCACCGAGCAGCCGACGGCCAGCGCCGGGGCCAGCTTCTTGGCCATCAGGTAGACCGGGAAGTTCCACGGGCTGAACGCCGCGACCGGGCCGACCGGCTGCTTCAACACCATGGAGCGCTGGCCGCTGGGGCGGACCAGCACGCGGCCATAGGTGCGGCTGGCTTCTTCGGCGCACCAGTCAAAGATCTGGGCGCTGGACAGGACTTCGGCCCGTGCCTCGGCAATCACCTTGCCCTGTTCCAGGGTGAGCAGGGTGGCGATGGCATCGGCCCGCTCGCGGATCAGCGCGGCGGCCTTCTTGAGCACGGCGGCGCGCTGGTCGACCGGGGTGGCCTTCCACAGCTTGAAACCGGCGTCGGCGGCATGAAGCGCGGCATCGAGGTCCGACGGGCTGGCCAGCGGCACTTCGGCAATCGTCTCGCCGCTCGCCGGGTTGACCACCGGGAACAGGTCGCGCCCTTCGCCGATCTGCCAGCTGCCATTGATGAACAACGCGAGATCCGCGTCGTAGGTCTGTGTCATGGGGGTATTCCTCACTCTCGTGAGGGTGGCTTCTAGGCCTCGTGCAGCGCGTTGACCAGTGTAGTGCGCAGCGCAATCAACCGCGCGCGCAGGGCAAAATTGGCGCTGATCGCGGAGAGCGGCGGTTCAGTGGCGGCGGGAGGGGCCTGAGGTGCCTCCGGTGTGCTATCGGTGATAGTGCGGTGTCGGCCTTGAAGCGCCTTTTTCGCACCCTTTAGGGTATAGCCTTCGCGGTGGACCAGCCGGTCGATCGTCTCGACCAGCTGGATGTCCTGAGCCCGGTAATACCGCCGCCCACCGCTGCGTTTCAGCGGCCTGAGCATCGGGAACTGTTCTTCCCAGTATCGCAGCACATGCTGCCGGATTCCCAACGCCTTGGCCACCTCGCCAATCGTGCGCAGGGCTTCCGGATCCTTGCCATCGGCAAAGCCTTGACCTTGCACGGTTTCAGCAGAGGACCCGGTATCCGTCATCCCCTCGCGATCCGTTCCTTCAGCATCTGGCTGGCCCGGAACGTCAGCACCCGCCGCGGGGTGATCGGCACTTCGACGCCGGTCTTGGGATTGCGCCCGATCCGCTGAGCCTTGTCGCGCAGCAGGAACGTGCCAAAGCCGGAAATCTTGACGTTTTCGCCTTGCTCAAGCGCGGAAGACATGTGTTCAAGGATCGATTCGACCATCGAGAGCGAGTCTGACCGCGAAAGACCAAGCTTGCGGTTGAGAGCTTCGGCAAGATCTGCCCGAGTGAGTGTAGTCATGGAGCGCACCAGCACCTTTCCATAGCCAGAGTCGCGACCTCTCAGGCAGTTGTCTTGCAAATCTGTCGCATGATTGCAATGCAATCGCGCAATTTCGGCAACTTATCCGCTGTTGCTCAAACCCGGATGAGGCTGGCACCCCAGGTGAAACCGCCGCCCATCGCTTCCAGCACGATCAGGTCGCCCGGCTTGATCCGTCCGTCACGGGTAGCGACATCCAGCGCCAGCGGCACCGACGCAGCCGAGGTGTTGGCGTGGCGATCGACCGTCACCACCACCTTTTCCGGCGGCAGACCCAGCTTCTTGGCCGTAGCATCGAGGATGCGCTGGTTGGCCTGGTGCGGCACGACCCAGTCGACATCGGCCGAAGTCAGTCCCACTTCGGCGAGGACATTGCCCAGCACGTCGGCCAGGTTGACGACGGCATGGCGGAACACCTCGCGCCCCTTCATCCTGAGGTGGCCGACCGTCTGCGTCGTCGAAGGCCCCCCATCGACATAGAGCAGCTCGTTATGCGCACCATCGGCATGGAGGTGCGTCGCCAGCACGCCCGGACCGTCCCCGGCCACGTCACGCGCTTCCAGTACAACGGCCCCGGCCCCGTCGCCGAACAGCACGCAGGTGGTGCGGTCTTCCCAGTCGAGCAGGCGGGTCATCGTCTCCGCCCCGATCACCAGCGCGCGGCTGGCCATGCCGGCCCGCAGCATCGAATCGGCAACCCCCAGGGCATAGAGAAAGCCCGAGCAGACAGCCGCCACATCGAAGGCGATCCCGCCGTTCGCCCCGATCGCGTCCTGCACGATCGTGGCCGTGGCGGGAAAGGTCTGGTCCGGCGTGGTCGTGGCGAGCACGATCAGGCCGATGTCGGTTCCGTCAACTCCGGCGGCTTCCAGCGCGGCGCGGGCCGCGGCAATCGCCAGTGTCGAAGTGGTTTCACCTTCCCCGGCGACATGACGCTGGCGAATCCCGCTGCGCTCGACGATCCATTCGTCGCTGGTATCGACGGTTTCAGCCAGTTCCGCATTGCTGACCGCGCGCTTCGGCAGGGCCGAACCCGTGCCGATCAGGACCGAACGCCGCGTCATTCCGCCGCCTTCGGCACGGAGCGCAGATTGTCCATGCCCAGCCGGGCGAGGTCGGCGGCGATCCGCTCGGTCAGGTTTTCCTCCAGCAGCCGGGCGGTGACAGCCACAGCATTGGCCACCCCGATCGCGCTGGCCGAACCGTGGCTTTTCACCACCACGCCGTTCAGCCCCAGGAACACCGCGCCATTGTGATTGTTGGGATCGAGGTGATGCTTGAGCAGTTCGGTCGCCGGGCGAGAGACCAGGAAGCCGAACTTGGAACGCAGCGAACTGGCAAAGGCCCGGCGCAGCAGGTCTGCGACAAAGCGGGCGGTGCCTTCCACGGCCTTGAGGGCAATGTTGCCCGAGAAACCGTCGGTAACGACAACATCGACATCGCCGCGGCCCAGTTTGTCGGCCTCGACAAAACCGTCGAAGGCAATTGCCAGTTCGTCCGCCGCAGCCTTGAGCTGGGCAGCCGCGGCCTGCAACTCGCCCGTGCCCTTGGTTTCCTCGGTGCCGATGTTGAGCAGCCGGACCCGGGGAGCATCGCGGCCGGTGACGATCCGCGAATAGGCCGCACCCATGATCGCGAACTGTACCAGGTTGCGGGCATCGCATTCGGTGTTGGCGCCCAGGTCCAGCATGACGAGGTCATTGTCGCCCAGCGTCGGCAGCAGGGCGGACAGCGCCGGCCGGTCGATCCCCGGCATGGTCCGGAGCGCCAGCTTGGCCATGGCCATCAGCGCGCCGGTGTTACCCGCGCTGACCGCGGCCCCGGCATCGCCGGTCTTCACCGCGTTGATGGCAAGGCCCATCGAGGTGGTCTTGGCCCGGCGCAGCGCCTGGGTGGGTTTTTCATCGCCCGAGACCACGTCTTCGCAATGCAGGATTTCGCTTGCCCCGCGCAGGTTCGGATGATGCTCCAGCGCATCCTTGATGCGCTGTTCATCGCCGACCAGCAGGAATTTGAAACGATCGTGGCGGCGGCGGGCCAGCGCCGCGCCTTCGATCATCACGCGCACGCCTTCATCCCCGCCCATCGCGTCAACGGCGATACGCGGCAGGCTCATGCGCGATTACTCCGGTATGACGGGCTTAGAGCCCGACCGCGATAATCTCGCGCCCGTTGTAGTGGCCGCAGGCCGGGCACAGGTTGTGCGGGCGCTTCAGCTCGCCGCAGTTCGGGCACTCGTGGAACGCTTCGACCTTCAGCGCATCGTGGCTGCGGCGCATGCCCCGGCGGCTGGGAGTGGTTTTTCTTTTGGGGACAGCCATTGCGGCACCTGTTCCTGCAAATAGTCAAAAAGTCTAAGAGTAGCGCGCCTCGGCAAGTGCCCGGGCGGCTCGCGAAGGCGCGCCTATACCGAATTCGGCGCAGGTTGCAAGCGCCATGGTCCGCTTTTCGGGGCCGAACCACAGGGGAGAGAGAAATGATTTTGCCCACCACCCTCAGCATGGCCGCTGCCGCCGCGTTGATCAACCTCTGGCTGTCGATCCGTTGCGGCCAGGTCCGGTCCAAGGCCGGGATCAGCATCGGCACCGGCGGAAACGACCTGATGGAGCGCCGCATGCGAGCCCAGCTCAACTTCGTCGAGAACACCCCCTGGGTGCTCGCGCTGGTCGCCGTGCTGGAGCTGGCCGGCAAGGGCGGTGCCTGGCTGGCCCCGGTCGCCGGCATTTATATGCTGGGCCGCGTCGCCCATGGCCTGGGCATGGACGGCACCACCTTCGGCAAGGGCCGGACCATTGGCACCCTGATCACCCTGCTGACCCAGCTGGGCCTGGCGATCGTCGCCGTGCTGGTGCTGCTCGGCCACATGTAAGAAGGCATTCCCCTCCCCGCTTCCGGGCGGGGAGGCCCGCTTCAGCTCAGAATGTAATCACTGACGAAGCCGTTGACCTGCCGCTCCCGGCCAAAGGTGCTGGTCGGCCCGTGACCGGGGATAAAGGTCACGTCATTGCCCAGCGGCCACAGCTTCTGCGTGATCGAATCGATCAGCTGCTGATGGTTGCCGCGGGGAAAGTCGGTCCGGCCGATCGATCCGGCAAAGATTACGTCCCCGACGATTGCCAGATGCCCTTCCGGATAGTGGAAAACCACATGCCCCGGGGTGTGGCCCGGGCAGTGGATCACGTCCAGCTCGGCCTCGCCCACAGTCACCTTGTCGCCATCCTTCAGCCAGCGGTCCGGCTCGAACGATTCGGCATGCATCCCGTACTTGGCGCCATCGCTGCCCAGCTGATCGATCCAGAACCGGTCATCCTCGTGCGGCCCTTCGATCGGCACGCCCAGTTCCTTCGCCAGGATTCCGGTCTGCCCGCAGTGATCGAGGTGGCCGTGGGTAACCAGCAGCTTCTCGATCGTCACCCCGGTCTTGGCGATGGCCGCGCGCAGCTTGTCCAGATCCCCGCCCGGATCAACCAGCGCACCCTTCATCGTCTTGGTGCACCAGATCAGAGAGCAGTTCTGCTCCAGCGGAGTAACGGGAATGATCCCGACGCGGACGGGCGGTTCGGCAGTTTCGGTCATGGCCCGATCTTTGACCCGGCTTTGTCGGGCAGGCAACGGTTTTCCCGCCAAACCTGACAAAGTTCACAGGGTCGCTGGATCAAAAAAACACTTTGCGTCACCCTGTGCAACCCTGTGTCACCCCCTGTCACCTTATGTCACCCGGGCACAGCGGCGCAGTCCTGCAATTTCAAAGAGCGCGGCCAGAATAACAGGGCGATGCAGAGTAGGAAAACCGCGCGTTCAGCCCGGCAAGCCCCCCACCTGCCGCAGCGCCTCGCCCAGCGCGAGGCCGGCGGCCATGGCCAGGTTCATGGAGCGAACCTCGGCGCGGATCGGAATCCGCAGCCGCTCGTCGCACACCGCCGCGATCTCGGCCGGAACGCCCGCGCTTTCCTTGCCGAACAGCAGGACGTCGTCAGGCCGGAAGGCAAAGTCATAGGGCGATGCCGTGGCCTTGGTGGTGAACAGCACCAGCCGCGCCGGGCCGACCGTTTCGCGAAACGCGGCAAAGCCCGCATGGCGAACCACTTCGACATGGTCGATATAGTCCATCGCCGCGCGGCGCACGCGCCGGTCATCCCAGACGAAGCCCATCGGCTCGATCAGATCGACCGCCACGCCCAGACAGGCCCCCAGCCGCAGCACGGCCCCGACGTTTCCGGCAATCTCCGGCTCGAACAGTGCAATCCGCATCTCAGAGCCGCCCGCCTTTCCACACCACCCGGCCGATCACCTGCACCTCGTCCGGCGGCAGCTCGATCGTGCGGTAGGCGGGATTGTCGCTGACCAGGGCAATGGTGCCGGGCCGGGCCAGATCGAGCCGCTTGACCATCAGCGCTTCGCCCACCCGGACCACGTGGATCCCGTCGCGCAGGGGGCGCAACGTCCGGTCGACCAGGATCTCGTCGCCATCGCGCAGGGTTGCTTCCATCGAATCGCCTTCGACCCGGATCGCCGAAAGCTGGGCCGGATCGAGCCCCTGTTCGCGCAGCCACCGCGCCGAAAAACGGAACGCGCCAACCGGCAGCTCGTCCAGCGCCAGCGCCCCCGGCCCGGCCGAAGCGCCCAGCGGCAGGCGCGGCACATCGACCCATTCCCCGCGCGGCGGTTTTCCGGGCACGGCGGGGGAAATATCCTCCGGCGCGCCCAGCTCCGCCTCATCCACGCCGAAGAAGCGGGCCAGCGTGCGGCGGTCCCCCTCCTCCAGCTTGCGCGGGCTGCCCTTGCGAATGAATTGCTGAAGATAGGTCGAATTTCGGCCAATCAGCTCGGACAGGCGGGAGAGGCTGGTGCCCCGCTCGCCGGCCAGTTGCAGAAGCCGGGTGCGTGGATCGGTGGTAACCATGAAAATCCTATAGACGATGTATTTTTCCTAGACAAGTAGGATTTCGCGCGGTTGAACAGGATTATTCCCACAACGATTCGCCGCAAGAGAAAGGGGGCACCAACCCATGCTAATTACCCGGATCGAACGCTTCCTGCGTGAAACCGGAATGCCGTGGACCAAGTTCGGGCGGCTTGCCGCGCATGACCCGCGCTTTGTCCAGGACCTGCGCAACGGCCGCACCCCCCGCGATGCAACCGCGAAACGTGTGGAACATTTCATGAACATCTATCGCGAGGAATGCCGTGCAAATTGATCTTTCCCTGGACCAGACGTCCCTTTCCGCCCAGCGCCGCGCCGCCCGGCGAACGCCGTGGCTGCCGCTGCTGTCCGAACTGATGACCCTGGCCGAGGGCCGGGCCGAACTGCTGCGCCATGCCGAGCGCGCCTGGGCCAGCGTGACCTTTGCCGGCACGCGCCACACGGTGACGTTGTGCTTCACCGGGGCCGAGGCCGTGGCGGCGGGTGAGGGGTTCATCGATGCCCTGCCCGACCACGAATTCACCATTCCGCGCCAACTGGTGGCCGATGCGGCGGTGGTGGCGGCAGAGCACACTGCCCTGCCCGAGCCGCGCCTCGAAGTGACGGCGGAACTGCTGCTGCTGGAGGATGGATAGGCGTCAGTAGCCCAGCGTGTAATCCACCCGCGGTTCCAGCGGCTCGCCCCGGTGGTACCGCCCGAGGTTTTCCAGAAACCGCGTGGCGGAGCGTTCGAACATCCGGTTCTGCGCCCGCCCGGTCAGGTGCATGGTCACCTGCGCGTTTTCCAGATCCCACAGCGGGTGATCGGCCGGCAGCGGCTCGGGCGTGGTCACGTCGAGCAGCGCACCGCCGATCCGCCCCTCGGCCAGCGCGGCGACCAGCGCCGGCTGATCGATCACCGATCCACGCGCGACGTTGACCAGCACCGCATCGGCTTTCATCTCCGCCAGTTCGGCCGCGCCGATCATCCCTTCGGTCTCCGGCGTGGCGGGGACGGAAATCACGATCCAGTCGAACTCGCCCAGGCGCGCGCGCCATTCATCCGGGCCAAGTGTGCCGGGGCCGGTGCTGCGGCGGACCTTGCTGACTTCCATGCCGAAGCCTGCCAGCCGCTTTTCCACTTCCTGCCCGATCGCGCCGTAGCCCAGGATCAGCGCCCTGCTGCCGAACAGTTCGCGCTTGCCGGGCGAATCCTTCAGCCATTCGTGCCGGTCCTGCGCGCGGACCACTTCGCGGTAGCCCTTGCACTGCGCCAGCATCAGCATGACGACATATTCGGCGATCGGCACGGCGTTGATCCCGGCTCCGTTGGTCAGCACCACGCCGCGCTCGGCCAGCATGTCCAGCGGGAACGCCTCCACCCCGGCGAATACCGAGTTGAGCCACTTCAGCTTCGTCGCCAGCCGCATAACTTCGGCCATGTCGGCGCGGGCATACATGTCGAACCAGCCGATCTCCGCCTCCGGTGCCAGCGCGAAAGCCTCTTCCTTGCTGGCATACCAGCGCACCTCGGCCCAGTCCGGCAGGTGCGGCTCGATCAGCGGTTTGAGCAAGAGATTGAGAACGATGACGGTCATTGACTTGTGCTCTCCCCGGGCGCCTATTCGGCCCCTTGCCGCGGGAGACTTAGCCATGAAAAGGTTCGTCATTGCAATCGGATTGCTTGCCTCTGCACTGCCCGTTGCGGGCTGGAGCCAGCAGAACGCGGTCAGCGAAGGCAACATGGAAGTCATCGTCACGGCCCAGCGCCGCGATGCCGACGATTATTCGTCCGACACGCCGGCCGTGGGGCTGATCCGCAAGGCCGATTTCGCGGTCGTGACCGTCACCGTGATGGGCGACAGCCGCGATCGCCTGCAACGGCAGGACGAGATCTATGCCATGGTCCGCAGCGCGATCGAGGCCGCGCCACGGGCCGGGGTCGAACTGGCCTATGGCTCGCGCACGCTGGAGCCGCTGACCATGGCCAATTACAAGGAACTGTCCCTGCGCAACGATTCCCGGCCAGATAGCCAGCGCGTCACCTTTCTGGTCAAGGTGCCGCTGAGCGGGACCGACGCCAAGACAGCGCAGCAACGGATCACCAGCTATGTCAAAAGCGTGCGGCCGGTCGGCCGTGCGCTGATGGAACAGAGCGGGGAGATGCAGCTGTCGATCGTCGCGCCCGATCAGTACCGCGGTGCAGTGGCCGACCTGATCATCGCCGATGCAACGAAGATGGGCGAGAAGCTGGGGCCGGATTACACGATCGAGATCGAGGGCCTGCACCGCCCGGTCGAATGGGTCCGGGCCGGGCTGTCAGAAGTGATGATCTTCATCCCCTATCGCCTGGTGGTAGGGCGCAGGCGCTAGCTGCCGGGCGTCTCGGTCAGTTCCCGCTGCATGGCGGCGCGCACGCCCCCCGGCGCGCTTTCGCTGAACAGGTCGTCGATCAGCCAGCGCTTGCCTTCGCGGACCATGATCAGCCGCTGGGTCAGGAAATCGCCGAAGCCGGGGTTGACCTTGACCGTCACTTCCAGCTTGCCGGGGGCGATCTGCTTGATCCCGGCCTTCTGCCAGGCGAACTTCTGCCACTGCCAGTCCTGGCATTCGCACAGCCAGCCATAGGAGCTGAGCCCGGTCAGCTCGCCGCCGTTGTGGCGCTTCCACTGGCGGATCAGGCGGGTGGTGCGGGTGCTCCATACCGGCTGGTCCCAATCGCCGCCTTCCCCGCCGCTTTCCTTGAAATATCCGGCATAGGCCCGCTTCAACGTGACATCGACCCCGGCACTGCCCGGCACCGCCGGCGCGGCGGCAACCAGCGCGGCAGGCATCAGGGCAATCAGCAGCAGCTTGATCCAGCGGGTCATCGTAGGCTCCGTTTGATGGGATTGGCGCACTGGATAGCGGTTCGGTGCGCGCCAGTCTTGGATAACCGCGCCAGAATATCAGCCCAGTTTCCAATCCCAGCCGAGCGGATCGCCGTCCATCACCTCGACGCCGCGCGCGGCAAGCTCGTCGCGCAGCGCATCGGACGTGGCGAAGTCCTTGGCGGCGCGGGCTTCCTTGCGCCGGGTCAGGACTGCTTCGATCTCGTCCTCGGTGATGGTCGCGGCCTTGGGTCGCAGGCGCAGGTCCTTTCGAGTAAGCTTGTCCAGTCCAAATCCGAGAACCTGATCCATGTATAGCGCAAGCGTCAGCGCATCGATTGCCCAACTCGCTCCTTTGCCCTTTAGACCGATCGCCTGCTCGAAAGCTGTCAGCGCCTCAGGAGTCTTCAAGTCATTCGAAATCGCGGCATCGAACTGAGCGAGCAATTTTGTTTGATCCGGCGAAATTCCGCTCAGGTCTCCAACCTCTGCTCGAACTGTTGCATCCTGAAGTTCCGAATCTGAATTCCAGCGCTCCGTCATCCAAACAATCCGCTTCAGCCGGACCAGCGCGGCGCCCAGCCCTTCCCAGCTGAATTCCAGCTCGCTGCGGTAATGCGCCTGCAGGCACAGCATCCGGTAGGCCAGCGGGTGATAACCCTTGTCGATCAGCAGTTGCAGGCGCAGGAACTCGCCCGACGATTTCGACATCTTGCCGCTGCGCTCGACCAGAAAATTGTTGTGCATCCACACGTTGGCACCCGAATTTGCCGCCTTGTCGAGGCCGTTCGTGCAGCAGAACGCCTGGTTCTGGGCGATCTCGTTCGGGTGGTGGATCTCGCGGTGGTCGATCCCGCCGGTGTGGATGTCGAACGGGAAGCCCAGGACCTCGCCCGACATGACCGAGCATTCCAGATGCCAGCCCGGCGCGCCTCTGCCCCAGGGCGAATCCCATTCCATCTGGCGCTTCTCGCCCGGCGGGGTCTTGCGCCAGATCGCGAAGTCGGCGGCGTTGCGCTTGCCTTCCACCGCCTCGATCCGGCCTTCGCCGTCCTCGGTCTGGGCCCGGGCGAGGCGGCCATAGTCGGCCACGGTCGAAACGTCGAAATAGAGCCCGCTGTCGAGCTCGTAGCAGTGCTTGTCGGCAATGCTTTTGGCAAAGTCGATCATCGCCGGGACATATTCGGTGGCAATGGTCCACTTGGCCGGCTGGCGGATGTTCAGCGCCTTGACGTCAGCCCAATAGGCCTCGGTATAGTGCCGCGCGATGTCCCAGATGGACTGGGCGCGCTCGGCGGCCATCTTCTCCATCTTGTCCTCACCCGCATCGGCATCGTCGGTCAGGTGGCCCACATCGGTGATATTGATCACGTGGGTCAGCTTGTAGCCCTTGAAGCTGAGCGTGCGGCCCAGCACGTCGGCAAAGACATAGGCCCGCATGTTGCCGATGTGGGGATAGTTGTAGACCGTCGGCCCGCAGGAATAGACGCGCGCCTCGCCCGGGTGGACGGGCTGGAAAGGTTCCAGCTGGCGGGTCAGGCTGTTGAACAGCCTCAAGGGTGCGGCGGTGGTCATGGCGCGGGCCTTACGCAGGCTGGCGCGCGGGTCAAGACCGGCGGGTCAGAACCCCTCCCAGCGCACCGCCTCGTCCAGACCGGCGCGCGGCACCGGGAAGCTGTTGATCGGCGCGTCGCGGTCCCCGTGGCCGATGGCGAGGCCGCAGAAGAAGATGTGATCGTCCGGAATGTCGACGCATTCGCGGATCTGCTTCGTATAGACCGCCCAGGCTTCCTGCGCGCAGCTGTCCAGCCCTTCCTCGCGCAGCAGCAGCATCAC
This sequence comes from Sphingomonadales bacterium, assembly GCA_017302615.1. Classification (GTDB taxonomy): domain Bacteria; phylum Pseudomonadota; class Alphaproteobacteria; order Sphingomonadales; family Sphingomonadaceae; genus Novosphingobium. The sequence continues at coordinate 122,352 of JAFLDB010000007.1, read as the reverse complement.
GGTCTGCAGCCACATGCCGATGTCCGACCATTGCGGCGGCCCCATATAGCGCGGGGTGTGGATCAGCATCAGCACCGGCGCGCCGAAGGCCTGGAAATTGCGGGCGAACCACTTCATGCGGCTGGCCTTGTCCTCGCGCGGGATGTCGAGCGCGGCATACATCGCCTCGCCCACGCCGAACCGGCGCTGCTGATAGGCCCCGTCCAGTTCGGGCGGATAGACGTTGTATTCCGGCGAATAGGCCGCCACGCCCTGCGGGATCACTTCCGCCACCTTTGCCAGCAGGTTCTGCAGTGGATCGCCGGTCAGTATGACCGCGTTCCACGGCTGGGTGTTCCCGCCCGACGGCGCGCGCTGGGCCTTTTCCAGCACGCGGGTCAGCACCGCCCGGTCAACCGGCTGGTCGAGGAACGCGCGGATCGAGCGGCGGCTGGCGACGGCGGCGGAAACATCCATTGTGGCAGTCCTTATTCGAAGCCGAGGAACTGGACCTTGCTTTCCAGCGGTTCACGCTTGCGGTCAAAGGCGTTCACCGGATCGCTCTCATCGCGGTAGCCGATGGCGATGCCGCAGAAGAAGATGTGGCTTTCATCCGAAACGCCCAGGAAATCCTTGATCAGGCGGGCGTAGAGCGAAAGGAATTCCTGCGGGCAGGTATCCAGCCCTTCCTCGCGCAGCAGCAGCATGATCGATTGCAGCCACATGCCGACGTCCGACCACTGCGGCGGACCCATGACGCGCGGGAAATAGACCATCAGCACGGCCGGAGCGCCGAACGAAACGATGTTCTGGGCCATGAAATCGCCGCGCGCGGCCTTGTCGGCGCGTTCGATGTTCATCGCCGCATACATGTCCGCACCGACCTGGTGCAGACGGGCCAAGCATTCCGGCAGGACTTCGGGATCGCTCCACGAATATTCCTTGGGATCCTGCGGCGGAGTGGCGCGCATCTTGTCCTGCAGCTGGCGCAGCGGCTCGCCGGTCAGGATCGCGCCTTCCCACGGCTGGAAGTTGCAGCCGGACGGAGTCCAGCGCGCGGTGTCCATCACTTTCTTGAGGACATCGAGAGGAACGGGCTTGTCGCTGAACGCCCGGATCGAGCGGCGGGACATGACGGCGTCGGTGACAGTGGTGCTGTGGGTCATGGGCGTTTAATTGAGCGATTAAACGCGAGGGTCAAGCCTGTTCGTCCTCGAACAGGGCGGCCAGCTGCTCGATCATCGTGCCGCCCAGCTGCTCCACGTCCATGATCGTCACGGCGCGGCGGTAATAGCGGGTCACGTCGTGGCCGATGCCGATGGCAACCAGCTGGACCGGGCTCTGCCGCTCGATCCAGTCGATCACCTTCCTGAGGTGCAGTTCGAGGTAGCCGGCGTTGTTGACGCTGAGCGTCGAATCGTCGACCGGCGCGCCGTCCGAAATGACCATCAGGATCCGGCGGTCTTCCTGGCGGCCGAGCAGCCGCTGGTGCGCCCAGAGCAGCGCCTCGCCGTCGATGTTTTCCTTCAGCAGGCCTTCGCGCATCATCAGGCCCAGGTTGCGGCGGGCGTGGCGATAGGGCTCGTCGGCCTTCTTGTAGACGATGTGGCGCAGATCGTTGAGGCGACCCGGTTGCGCGGGCTTGCCCCCGGCCAGCCAGGCCTCGCGGCTTTGCCCGCCCTTCCACGCGCGGGTGGTGAAGCCGAGAATCTCGGTCTTAACCCCGCAGCGCTCCAGCGTGCGGGCCATGACATCGGCGCTGATCGCGGCGATGCTGATCGGGCGGCCGCGCATCGACCCGGAATTGTCGATCAGCAGCGTGACGATCGTGTCCTTGAATTCGACATCGCGTTCGATCTTGTAGGACAGCGAATGGCCGGGAGAAATCACCACCCGGGCCAGCCGCGCGGCATCGAGCAGGCCTTCTTCCTGGTCGAAATCCCAGGAACGGTTCTGCTGGGCCATTAGCCGGCGCTGCAGCCGGTTGGCCAGCTTGGTGACAATGCCCTGTAGGCCCTTCAATTGCGCATCCAGATAGGCGCGCAGGCGGGTCATTTCCTCTTCGTCGCACAGGTCGGAAGCGGCAATCACTTCATCGAACGCCTGGGTATAGGCCTTGTAATCGAACCCGGCGGGAACCTCGGTCCAGGCGCGGTTGGGCCGGGTCGGGAGCATCCCCTCCTCGCCCTCGTCGGCTTCCTCGGCGTCGGCGGATTCGTCCTCCATCTGCCGTTCGGTCTCGCTCTCGCCGTCGTCCTCGCCTTCGCTCGGCTCGCTGGCGACTTCGCTCGGCGTCTGGTCTTCGCTCGATTCTCCGTCGTCGGGCTGGTCTTCGCTGTCGTCCTGGTCCTGGCCCTCTTCGCCTTCCTCGTTCTCGGCCTCGGTCGGCTGGGCCTGGGTCAGTTCGAGGTGCTGGAGCATATCGAGCGCAAGGCCCTGGAACGCTTCCTGATCGTCAAGGCTGAGCGCGAGAGCGTCGAAATCGGCCCCGGCCCGCTCGCCGATCCAGCCGCGCAGCATTTCCACCCCTTCGCGGGCGGCTTCCGGCACCGGCTGGCCGGTCAGGTGTTCGCGCAGCAGCAGGGCCAGCGCGGCGGGGATCGGCACCTCTTCCGGCCGGCTGGCGCGGGCAATCGGATCGCCGCCGATCTTCACCTGGGTTGCCGCGTCCAGATTGGCGCGCATCCCGGCATAGCCGCGCGAACCGAGCGCTTCATAACGGACCGCCTCGACCGCGTCATAGGCGGCGCGGGCAGTCGGCTCGCTGGGCGCGTTCCTGGCGTGGAGGCTTTCGCTGTGGTGCAGCAGTTTCAGCGCGAAACTGTCGGCAAAACCGCGCGCTTCCATCGCCTGATCGCGCGGCAGGTTCCGGCCCGGCATGGGCAGGCGCATGTTCTTGCCGTTGATCACCGGATGGTCGGCGGTCCAGGCTACTTCCACCTCGGGCTCGTGCGCGATCGCCCGGCTGGCGCCGGTCAGCACGCTCTTGAAGCGATCGAGGGGAGTTTCGTCTGCCATCTAACGCACGCTTCGGATCAGATCGCCTGGCCCGTCTTGGCCCAGTCGGCCAGGAAGCCTTCGATGCCCTTGTCGGTCAGCACGTGCTTGAACAGCCCGCGGATCACGGCCGGCGGCGCGGTCATCACGTCGGCGCCGATCTTGGCCGCTTCCAGCACGTGGACGCCGTGACGGACCGAGGCGACGAGGATTTCGGTGGCGAAGTTGTAATTGTCATAGATCAGGCGGATGTCGCTGATCAGGCCCATGCCGTCGAAGCCGTTATCATCGTGACGGCCGACAAAGGGCGAAACGAACGTCGCCCCGGCCTTGGCCGCCAGCAGCGCCTGGTTGGCCGAGAAGCACAGCGTAACGTTGACCATGGTGCCGTCGCCGGTCAGCGCCTTGCAGGTCTTCAGCCCGTCGATGGTCAGCGGCACCTTGATGCAGACGTTGTCGGCGATCTTGCGCAGCACTTCGGCCTCGCGCATCATCCCTTCATGGTCCAGCGCGACCACTTCGGCGCTGACCGGGCCATCGACGATCCCGCAGATTTCCTTCGTCACTTCCATGAAATCGCGGCCCGACTTCATGATCAGGCTGGGATTGGTGGTCACGCCATCAAGCAGGCCGGTGGCGGCCAGATCCTTGATGTCGTCGATTTCGGCAGTGTCGGCGAAGAACTTCACGGCGCTTTGGCTCCTGGATGCGAGTCAGGAACGGCTAGTGGCACGGATTGCGGCGCGGGCCTAGCCCCTCAAAGCACCTTGAGCACGCCGATCAGCACCGGATCGTTGGTGCTTGCCGGGTTGGCCCGGATGGCGCTTTCCTCGGCCCCGATCTGGTACCAGATCGAATTGTCGGCCCGGTTGGCCACCGCCTGGGCCACGCCGCCGATATCGACGCCCGACAGCGCCCGGATCGCCTGGCCCAGAATCGGATCGGACGAAACCCGCAGCGCATCGCTGAGGCCGGGAATCATCGCGTTGATCAGCGCCGGGCCCATCGCGCTGCGCAGGAACGTGGTCGCCGCGGTCGACCCGCCGCGCACGATCCCCACGGCATCGGCAATCGAGATCGAACGAACTGCGTCATAGACCACCGGGGCGGCCCGCTCCGCCCCCTTCTCGGCCAGCAGGTTGAGCTGTTTCTGCAGCTGGTTCTTGAACACGGTGGAGGTCAGCAGCGAGCGGATCGCCCCGCCGCTGCCGGTGAACAGCACGGGCAGATCGAACCGCGCCACTTCGCTGTCCCAGAAGCCGCCGGGCGCGGTCAGCCGGGCAAAGGCGCGTTCGGACGAAAGCATCAGCAGCCGCCGGATCGCCTCGACCATCGAGAATCCGCCAACCGAAGCGCAGCCGGGCAAGAGCAGCAGTCCGCTGGCCGCCGTTCCGGCCAGAAAGCTGCGCCGCGCCAGTGATGTGGTGATGATCTGTTCCATGGGTCCCCTGCTCCTTCGCGTTCCGCATTACCGCACGGGGGCTGTCACCCGCCGCCGAATGCGCCATAGAGGCCGTGCATGACCCGCGTCCGACTCCTTGTCTTCAACCCGGCCCTGCCGGTGCTGGATTACCGCCTTCCTGCTGGAATGGCGACAGAATTCGGCCAGCTGGTGATTGCCCCGCTGGGTCCGCGCCAGGTGCTGGGGATCGTCTGGGAGCCGGACCGCCTGCCGGGCGATGAAGTGCCGGAGGCCAAGCTCCGCCCGATCCTGGAAAAGCTGCCCGTGCCGCCGCTCAGCGCGCCCCTGCGCCGCCTGATCGAATGGTGCGCGGACTATTACGTCGCGCCGATGAACGCGGTTGCCCGGATGGCGCTGGGGTCCATGGCGGCGCTGCGCGGCGGGGGGACGACGACCGAATACCGCCTGTCTGGCGAAGAGCCCAAGCGCCTTACCCCGCAGCGCGCGGCGGCGATGGACGCGCTCCACGGCGAACAGGCGAGCATCCGCGAACTGGCGCATATTGCCGGGGTATCGGACGGCGTGCTGCGCGGGATGGTCAGCGCCGGGATCCTTGAACCCGTCACGGTCGACCTCGACCGTCCCTACCCTCGCGCCCGGCCGGACCATGCCGTGCCGCAGCTGTCCGAAGCCCAGGCCGCTGCCGCAAGCCGCTTCGTTGCGGCCGTGCGCGAGGAAAAATTCGCCCCCTTCCTGCTCGACGGGGTGACCGGATCGGGCAAGACCGAATGCTATTTCGAAGCCGTGGCCGAAGCGCTGCGGCTGGGGCGGCAGGTGCTGGTCCTGCTGCCGGAAATTGCCCTGACCGAAAACTTCCTGCGCCGCTTCGAAGCCCGTTTCGGCGTACCGCCGGTGCTGTGGCATTCCAGCCTGAAACAGAGCGAGCGCCGCCGCGCCTGGCGGGCGATCGTCTCTGGCGAGGCGCAGGTGGTGGTCGGTGCGCGCTCGGCGCTGTTCATGCCTTACAAGCGGCTGGGCCTGATCGTGATCGACGAGGCACACGAGGTTTCGTTCAAGCAGGACGACGGGGTGCGCTACAACGCCCGCGACGTGGCGGTGATCCGCGCCCGGTTCGAAGCTGTGCCGGTCATCCTCGCCAGTGCCACCCCGGCGCTCGAATCGCTGCAACTGGCCGAGGCCGGGGTTTACGAGAAGATCGACCTGCCCAGCCGCTTCGGCGGGGCCACCCTGCCCGAAATATCGATCGTCGACCTGCGCCAGGAAGTGCCGGAGCGCGGCCGCTGGCTCGCCCCCCGGCTGATCGACGAACTGCGCGAACGGCTGGCCAGGGGCGAGCAGAGCCTGCTGTTCCTCAACCGCCGCGGCTATGCCCCGCTCACCCTGTGCCGCCACTGCGGCTACCGTTTTCAATGCCCCAATTGCAGCGCCTGGCTGGTCGAGCACCGCCTCTCCCGCCGCCTTGCCTGCCACCACTGCGGGCATGAGACTCCCCCGCCCGAGGCCTGCCCGGAATGCCACACTCCCGATTGCCTGGTCGCCTGCGGCCCGGGGGTGGAGCGCATCGCCGATGAAGTGGCCGAAGTCCTGCCCGAAGCGCGCGTGGCCGTGGTCACGTCCGACACGCTGAACAGCCCGGAAAAGATCAGCGCTTTCGTCCAGGCGGCCGAGGAAAAGCTGATCGACGTGATCGTTGGCACGCAAATCGTCACCAAGGGCTATCACTTCCCCGATCTGACGCTGGTCGGCGTCGTCGATGCCGATCTCGGGCTGGAAGGCGGCGATCTGCGCGCGGCCGAGCGGACCTATCAGCAGGTCGCGCAAGTCGCCGGGCGGGCGGGCCGCGGGGAAAAGCCCGGCGAAGTGCTGATCCAGACCCGCCACCCCGACGCGCCGGTTATCGCCGCGCTCGCCGCCGGAGACCGCGATGCGTTCTATGCCGCCGAAGCCGAAGGCCGCAAGGATGCCGGCGCCCCGCCGTTCGGCCGCTGGGCCGCGATCATCGTCAGCAGCGAGGACGAGGCCGAAGCCCGCGACGCCGCCCGCGCCATCGGCGGCGCGGCACCGAACCTGCCCGACGTCATGGTGCTCGGCCCCGCGCCTGCGCCCTTAAGCCTCCTGCGCGGCCGCTACCGCTACCGCCTGCTGATCAACGCCCGCCGCTCAGCCAAGCTGCAGGACGCAATCCGCGCCTGGCTCGACCCGCTGCAATTCCCCCAAGGCGTGCGGGTAAGCGTGGATATCGATCCCTATTCTTTTGTTTGATGGGGGGGAGGCTACCGCACCCCGCCGTCGCCCCGCGCCTGACACGGGGCCAGGCTGCCTTCGCGCCCCCTACGCATCGCGTGCGACAAAGGTCGCGCCGGTAGAACAGCCAAGCCCCGGATCAAGTCCGGGGCGACGGGAGGGGTTGGGGCGTCTTTCTGGGGTATTTGAGTGCAAACTGCCATTCCGGATACGACAACATTGCGGACGTCCGCTGGTTGGGTAGATTGCATGAATGAGTGACCAATCAGAGCGTGATCCCGACGACGAATGGCAGGACCGTGGACTCAGCGCGGTTCAAGAATTTGCTGGCACGCTCAGAGGCTTGCACAACAGCAACCCTTGGCCCGGTTTGCAGGTGCTGCCGCAGGCGCTAGTCTACTTGATGACCGAACTTTGGGATCGTGGTTTCACTCAAACCCAGATTAGGCAGGGTTTTGAAGACGCTCTTGCGGAGCTACCCCGATACACAGCAGGTGAAGAAGTTCGGCCCTAGAGTCCACTTCCCCCAACAAAGCTGCCCAACCGGACTGACCGGACACGACAACCTTGCGGACGTTCAATTGATTGACTGAAGCTGAGCCTTTAGGTCAAGTCAGGCATGAATTGCGACTTTTCCAACCAAGACGAAGAACTCTGGTGTTCACAGCAGCGAGAGAACGTGCTTGCGTATCTTGCCCGCGAAAAGTGCCCCTTCAGAAGCATCGGTGATTGGCCTGCATGGCACGTCGCGCCCTTCATCTCTGTTTGGGCGGTGGAAAGCGGCACACGTCCCGGTTGGGTCGGCTGGTGGGCTGTCTCTGGCGATTGTCCGACTGACTACGTTGAGTGCGGATCCGAACGTCACCCTCGCCAAGGATTGCGTGACATCGGTCTGCGTTGGAAAGATGCGGCAATGCGCTGGCTGAACGGCGAGGAAGCAGACGATTTGCAACTAGGCAGTGGCGACGACCATCTCACCTGGGCCCCACTATTGGCTACGCGTGCTAAATTGATCCTGGAAATTGCGGCCAATGATGAGAATTGGATCGAATGAGAGTGTCATCAATCCCCAACTTTCCAGCCTTAGCGGTCTGACCGGACACGACAACATAGCGGACATTAAAAGATGCCGATAAGCTGAGCTGATGAACCTTTTCCGATGCAGTGCCGGTGCATTGTGGCTTGCCACCCTTTGCCTGTCAGGCTGTGAGGCGAAAGCGCCGACAGAACCGACGCCGTCGAAGCCTTACTGGCTGTCCAAGCCTCGCTTGCCAGAGCGCCCGAAAGACTTCTGTATCATCGCTTCTGCGCACTTACGCGACACTGTTACAGCCACCCAAATTCGATGCTCCGAGACCTTAGCCGGAGCTATCGGGATTAGGGGGAAGGCCAAAGATGCCGAGATTGTGATTTTACAGGGCGCGAACGAGGAATGGACGGCCTTCGCGTATCTGACTGACGGGGCAACCCGGAGTCACGAGATGCCAAGCGAAGCCGAACTGAACGAGGTCGTCGCGCGTATTGAGGCTGCGTTCAATCGCTAGCCAGAACGTCGCCAATCCCCAACATTCCGGTTGTCCAATATCTGCAGATTGCGCGTACATAGCGGACGTTCAAGGAACGTGATAATTGGCACTGATGAGAGAGTTTTTAAGGTGGGGGCGTTCGCTTGTTCCGGTCATAACGGTAGCTGCGCTCATCTTGTGGCCAGCATTGGCATTGTCAACGGCTGTCCGACTGATGCAAGGCCGATTAGCCTGGATCGATAGTGCTGCGGAGATCGCGTACTTTGCCGGTCTATTGCTGGTCGGCCCGCTTTTGGTTGGGCTTGCTTGCGCCATTCTCATCGACGGTTGGCAGCGATTGTGCTCCTGGCTTGGTTGGAAGCGGTGAGAGCACGAACAGGCGAAGAACGACAACATTGCGGACACTAGGTTAGCCGCTATACTCGCACCCCAATGAGCTTCCAAAGCCTACTACTGAGCATCGAAGGCTCCTTCGCAATAGGATCGCTCCTCGGACTATTTCTCGGCCTATTGTTTGCTAAACCCAAATTAGGATGCTCGGTCTTAGCGGTCGTGCCGGTGACGATGATAGTTTTCATCAGTTGGTGGCAAGGCCAACACCCAGAAAACCTACGTTCAACCAGCGCCCTCGACTTTTTCTTCGGCCCATTGTGGATCAGTCTGGGAGCGCTCGGCGGAAACTACTTGGGACGGTGGATGCGGGGTGTTTTCTCAAACCTCTGACTGATATCCGCACCCCCCGACATTCCAGCCATTCAGCTAGACCATCGACCACCGAAAAACCGGACACCCCGCCCCGCCACTACGCCCCCAGCAACCCTGCCGCTTCCAGCAGCCGGTTGCCATGATCGCGCTCTTCGCCGCCGTTGAGGCGGAACAGGCGGGCGGCTTCCGGGTTGGGGGTGTTGTCGGCCCAGATTTCGTAGAGCTTTTCGCCGCCGAATTCGCCCTGAGCCAGCTTTTCAAGGCCGGCTTTGGTCATTTCGCCCAGCGGGAAGGCCCCGCCGGCAAGGTAGGGATTGTCTTCCGGCAGGGGCGCGTGGAAATCCTCGCCCGATACGGTCTTGATCGCCAGCATGGCGCGCTGGGCGTGGAGCATTTCCTCGCGCCCGTTCTTTTGCAGCAGGTCCTTCACGCGCGGATCGTCCGTCAGTTCGGCGGTCTTGTAATAGAGCGCCATGGCGGCGGCCTCGGTCAGGACCATGACTTTCATGTCCAGCACGCTCGGCGCGGTAACCTTGCCGATGTGGGCAAAGGCATCGCCCAGCGTGGCCGGAGCGCCCTCCGGCAGGGTCATGGTCGGCATTACTGGAATCTCCCGGTCTATTTGCGCTCACGGTCCAGCAAAGCGCGCTTGATGTCCAGCCCATAGGCATAGCCGCCCAGGCCCCCGCCGGTGGCGATCACCCGGTGGCAGGGAATCAGCACGGCAACGTTGTTGGCCCCGTTGGCGCTGCCCGCCGCGCGGACCGCCTTCGGCCGGCCGACAGCGGCGGCCAGCTGGGCATAGGTCCGCGTCTCGCCCGCCGGAATGCGGCGCAGCTCCTGCCAGACCGCTTCCTGAAAAGCGGTGCCTTTGACGTCGAGCGGGATGTGAGCAAAGTCGCCCGGCTTCTCCACCGCCGCGATCACTTCACCCAGCAGCGCCTCGAACTCCGCCCCGCCCTCGACCAGTTCAGCCTTGGGGAAGCGCGCTTCCAATGCCTCGCGCCCTTCATTGAAGGACAGGCGGCACACGCCCTTGGCGGTCGCGGCGACAAGCATTGCCCCCAGCGTGGTCGGCACCACCGCCCAGTGGATCGTCATCCCCGCCCCGCCGTTTGCCCAGGCCGATGCCGTCATTCCCAGTCGCTCCTTGTTGGCGGCATAGAACCGCGACGGGCCGGAATAGCCCGCGGCATAGATCGCGTCGGTGACCCGGCCTTCCTCGCTCAGCGCGCCCGCAGCCCGCTCGGCCTGCAAGGCGCGGGCATAGGCGGCGGGCGAGAGGCCGGTGTGGCGGGTGAATATCCGCTGGAAGTGGCTGGGCGAATAGCCCGTCTCTGCCGCCAGCGCGACCAGCGCCAGCGGCTGGCCCGCCGCCTTGATCGCCCCGATCGCGGCCAGCACGGCGCGTTCATCGCGGCTCACATCGTCCGGCAGGCAGCGCTTGCACGGGCGTAACCCCGCCGCTCGCGCCGCCGCGCCATCGGCAAAGAACCGCACGTTCCCCCGCGCCGGATGCCGCGCCGCGCAGCTGGGGCGGCAATAGATCCCCGTGGTCAGCACCCCGGTCACGAACCGCCCGTCAAAGGCACGGTCGCGCGCCAGCACGGCGGTCCAGGCATCTTCGTCGGCGATCATGATGTCAGTCATGGCATGGCTCCTTCTCGAAGCAAGCCCTGCCACACCCTTGTGCGCCCCGCGTCCCGCGCCTTGCGGTCAAAGCATCACGCCCCGATCGGTTCACCCGTCAGGGTGATGCGGTGCATCACCCGGCGGTGGCCGTGGTAGTCATTCTGCGCCAGGTGCCAGGTCAAGCGGTTGTCCCAGATCGTCACCGATCCGGGCCGCCACTGCACCCGGCACTGGAACTCCTCGCGGCTGCCCAGCTGATAGAGATAGCTCAGCAGCGGCAAGCTTTCCTCGCGGGTCCAGCCTTCGAAATGGGTGGTGAAAGCGGCGTTGACGTAAAGCAGCTTCTGCCCGGTCACCGGGTGGCGGATGATGACGGGGTGGACCGCGCGGGTCGAAACTTCGTGGCCTTTCAGGTCGGCCGCCATGTCAGTTTGCGCGTAATAGCCGTCCGGGCGGTAGATATGGTCCGAGGTGTGGACCGCACGCATGCCGGACAGGGTCTGGCGCAGCCCGTCGGACAGCGCGTCGTGGGCTGCCGCCATGCTGGAAAACAGCGTATCCCCGCCCACCGGCGGCAGTTCCCGCGCGACCAGGATCGAGCCCATCGCCGGAATCTGGTCATAGGAATGATCGGTGTGCCAGCCGCCGCCGATATTGGTCTTCTGTTCCTCGGCCTTGCGGACCTCGGCAATCTCGGGCCACTGGCTGTTCGAGGGGAAGAACAGGTTGACGTCGATCCCGCCCCAGCGTTTCGCAAAGGCAATGTGCTGTTCGGGCGAAAAGTCCTGATCGCGGATCACGGCCACGCCATTGTTGAACACCGCCTGCTTCAGTTCCTGCAACTCGGCATCGGCCAGTGCGGCCAGCTGCACGCCGGTAACTTCAACGCCCAGCGCGGGCGACAGCGGCTGCATTTTCATCGGCTTGGTCCTCTCCCGTTTTGCGCATCAAGCAGATCATTCAGCCGGAGCGCAAGGGTCCAGGCATCGCCGGGCCAGCGGGCGGAGAGGTAATGGCCGTCCCGCACCACGAAACCGGCCTCCGGATTGCGTCGGCCGGCATAGCGCGGGAACAGGCCGCCGCGCTCGAACAGGCCGCCCGGACGGATGCGGTGCTTGACTTCGGCCTCCACGGACTTGGGATAGGTGCGATAGTGGCCGGGCAGCGCGGACTGGGTCAGCTGGATGGCGATCTTTTCCAGCGGCTCGGTCAGCGCCGTGGTCCGCCGCCCGACCAGCACACCCGCGCGGGCCAGCGGCAGCACGCCGTGGCACACCGCGCTGACCGGCTTGTCATAGGTGAAAATCTCATGCGCCAGCCGCTGCAGGACCTCGCTCTCGCAATAGGGCCGCATGCCGGGGGCGTGCCCGCCGGGAAAATGGAACGCATCGAAGCTGGTGACGCGGACCTTGGCCCAGCTGAGCGGGCGGTTGTAGTTCCGGTCTGCCAGCATGTCCGCATAGGCCTCGCGCGCCTCGACCCGGGCCTGGAGCGAGCGGGCGATCAGCGGCAGTCCCTGCCCGGTCAGCGTCACGGGATCGCAGGCGGCGGGCTGGCCGGTCTCGGTCGCAAAGCACACCTCGTGCCCGGCCCCGGTCCAGACCTGCCAGGGCAGCGCCACTTCGCTGGGGTCGTAATCGGTCTGCGGCAGCAGGATCAGGATGCGGGCCAAGCGCTCAGCCCCCCAGCGCCTTGAACAGCATCAGGGTGCGTTCCTTGGCCAGTTCGGCGCTTTCGGGGTGATAGTCCTTGCGCCGGTCGGAATTGAAGCCGTGCCCGGCCTCATAGACAAAGTGCTGGGCGGTGGGGTGCTGCTTGGCGATCAGGCTTTCCACCGGAGCGAAATCGACCAGCGAATCGTAGCGGGCGAAGTGCGTGATCGCGGCGCACTTGGGCGCCTGATCGGCAAAGCGGGTGGCGATATAGCCGCCGTAATAGCAGCTCGCCCCGTCGAGATCCTCGGACAGCTGCGCCATCCGCCAGGCGACCGAACCGCCGAAGCAATAGCCGACAATGAACACCGGCCGCCCCCGCTGGTTCATCCAGGTGATGCAGCGCTGGGTGTCGTCCAGCCCCTGGTCCCAGTCATGCTCTTGCCGCGCAATCTGGACCGCGCGCTCCCAGTCCGCCCCGGAATAGCCCAGCTCGCAGCCCGGCTCGACCCGGTCGAACAATTGCGGAGCGATCACTTCATAGCCGTCTCCGGCATATTCCTCGGCCATTTCGCGGATATGCTCGGTCACGCCGAAAATCTCGTGCACCAGCACCAGCCCGCCCCGACGCTCGCCTTCGGGCATGACATGATAGCAGGGCATCTCGTGCCCGTCCGACATGGTCAGTTTGAGCCATTCACCCATATGCGCCTCTCCGCTGTCCCGGCTGGTTGTGTGCCTTTTCAAACCTTGCCGGGCAAGTCGAACCTAGCCAAAGTGCCGGCATGGGCAAAAAGCTGGCACGGCTGATTCCAATTGTCGTTGCAACCGTATTGGCGGTTGGCGTGGCAATCGGCACAGCGACAATGTCCGGAAAGTCCGGCACCAGCGCCGCTGCCGCCCCGATCCGTACCGAGGCAGAACTTGTTGCACTTGAACGCATGGCAGAAGCAGCCTGCCGTTGTGAGCGGGCTGCCGGAAAGCCTGGCACTTGCTGGGAGGACTACCGCAATCGCACGGCCGGCCTTTCCCCGTTGCAGATGGCATCGGCCTGCGCTCCGGTATCTACCGAAATCGAGTGCTTCATGGTAAACGGGAAGGAGTCCTGCATCGTGACAGGCCGTAATGGTTCACAACTTTGCAGCGGTGCTGAAGCCGAGGCTTTCGAAGCTGCCTATAATGGCGCGATGGAAAGGAGCCTGCGCACCCATCCCGGCGATATGGAGCGCGCCGACAGGGCGGCAAACGCAGCGAGCGAGCGCGTGATGGACAGTATTCGTAGAGGGATTGTTCCGCCCGTCGATCATTCTTCGCAAGGTTGTTCCTAACCCCACCTTGCATCGCAGCACAATCATGGCTATGCGCGCCCCCGTCCATGGGGTGGATGTGCGTTTTCTGCGCTTCTCCGCCCTGCCAACGCACCCGATGCAAGGAACCTTAGCGCGTGGAGAATTCCGGCGGCATTTCGGCCAGTTTAAGCGCCAGTCTTCAGGGGCGTTACGCCTCTGCGCTTTATGATCTGGCAGCAGAGAACAAGGCGGTCGCCGCGGTTGAGAAGGATCTTGCCGCGCTGGGCCAGGCCCTGGTGGAATCGGCTGACCTCACCGCACTGATTCGCAACCCGCAGATCGGCCGCGATGCCGCGTCGCAGGCGATGGCCGGTGTGGCGAAGCTGCTCAAGCTGTCCCCGCTGACCCAGAATTTCCTTGGTGTGCTTTCGGCCAACCGCCGCCTGGCCGCCCTGCCCCAGATCGTGGCTGCCTTTGCCGCCATCGCTTCGGCCGCCCGCGGCGAAGTGAAGGCCGAAGTCACCAGCGCCCACCCGCTCAGCGATGCCCAGATGAAGGCGCTTGCCGCCAAGCTGAAGGCGCGTGAGGGCAAGGACGTTACCCTTTCCGCCACCGTCGATCCCGCGATCCTCGGCGGCCTCGTCGTCAAGATCGGCTCGACCCAGATCGACAGCTCGATCCGTACCCGTTTGAACACCCTCGCTAACGCGATGAAAGGCTGAACATGGATATCCGCGCCGCAGAAATCTCGAAGGTCATCAAGGACCAGATCGCCAGCTTCGGCACCGAAGCCCAGGTCTCGGAAGTCGGTTCCGTGCTCTCGGTGGGTGACGGCATTGCCCGCATCCACGGGCTGGACAACGTCCAGGCCGGTGAAATGGTCGAATTCGCCAACGGCGTGAAGGGCATGGCCCTGAACCTCGAAGCCGACAACGTCGGCGTCGTGATCTTCGGCTCGGACAGCGAAATCCGCGAAGGCGACACCGTCAAGCGCACAGGCACCATCGTGGACGTTCCGGTCGGCAAGGGCCTGCTCGGCCGCGTGGTCGACGCGCTCGGCAACCCGATCGACGGCAAGGGCCCGATCAAGGACGCCACCCGCCAGCGCGTGGAAGTCAAGGCTCCGGGCATTATCCCGCGCCAGTCGGTGAACGAGCCGGTGCAGACCGGCCTCAAGGCGATCGACGCCCTCGTCCCCGTCGGCCGCGGCCAGCGCGAACTGATCATCGGTGACCGCCAGACCGGCAAGACCGCCGTCGCGATCGACACCTTCATCAACCAGAAGGAAGTCAACGCCGGCACCGACGAATCGAAGAAGCTCTACTGCATCTACGTCGCCGTCGGCCAGAAGCGCTCGACCGTGGCGCAGATCGTCCGCCAGCTCGAAGAAAACGGCGCGATGGAATATTCGATCGTCGTCGCCGCGACCGCTTCGGAGCCGGCTCCGCTGCAGTACCTGGCGCCCTACACCGGCGCGACCATGGGCGAGTTCTTCCGCGACAACGGCATGCATGCCGTGATCGTGTACGACGACCTTTCCAAGCAGGCCGTCGCCTACCGCCAGATGTCGCTGCTGCTGCGCCGCCCGCCGGGCCGCGAAGCCTATCCGGGCGACGTGTTCTACCTCCACAGCCGCCTGCTCGAGCGTGCGGCCAAGATGAACGACAGCCAGGGCGGCGGCTCGCTGACCGCGCTGCCGATCATCGAAACCCAGGCGGGCGACGTGTCGGCCTACATTCCGACCAACGTGATCTCGATCACCGACGGCCAGATCTTCCTTGAAACCGGCCTGTTCTATCAGGGCGTGCGCCCGGCCATCAACGTCGGCCTCTCGGTGTCGCGCGTGGGCGGTGCGGCCCAGACCAAGGCGATGAAAAAGGTTGCCGGCTCGATCAAGCTGGAGCTGGCGCAGTACCGCGAAATGGCGGCCTTCGCCCAGTTCGGTTCGGACCTCGACGCTTCGACCCAGAAGCTGCTCAACCGCGGTGCGCGCCTGACCGAACTGCTCAAGCAGGCCCAGTTCAGCCCGCTGCCGTTCGAAGAGCAGACCGTGTCGATCTTCGCCGGCACCAACGGCTACCTCGACGGCATCGCCACCTCGGACGTGACCCGTTACGAAGCCGAAATGCTCAGCTTCATGCGCGACAAGCACGCCGACACGCTGAAGCTGATCCGCGACAGCCGCGACTTTGGCGATGACGCCAAGAAGCAGACCGTCGCCGCGCTCGACGCTTTCGCGAAGCAGTTCGCCTGATCCGATTGAAGGGGTAAGGCTTCATGGCCTCGCTTAAGGAACTCAAAGGGCGGATCAACTCGGTCAAGTCGACCCAGAAGATCACCAAGGCCAAGCAGATGGTCGCCGCCGCCAAGCTGCGCAAGGCGCAAACCGCTGCCGAAGCGGCCCGGCCCTATGCCGGGCGGCTGGCCGCGGTCATGGCCTCGATCGCGGGCAAGATCACCGTTTCGGACAGCAGCCCCAAGCTGCTGGCCGGGACCGGCAAGGATCAGGTCCATCTGCTGGTCGTGGCCAACAGCGACAAGGGCCTGTGCGGCGCGTTCAATTCGAACATCGTCAAGGCGGCCCTCGTCACCGCGCGCGAACTGGAAGCCCAGGGCAAGACGGTGCTCTTCTACCTCGTCGGCCGCAAGGGCCGCGCGGTGATCCGCCGGGTCTATCCCAAGGCGATCCTGGCCAGCTTCGACACCACTTCGGTGCGCGAACCGGGCTATGCCGAAGCCGAAGCGATCGCGAACGAGCTGCTGGCGCTGTATGACGACGGCAAGTTCGACGTCGCCCACCTGTTCTTCTCGCGCTTCCAGAGCGCGCTGGCCCAGATCCCGACCCAGCAGCAGATCATCCCGGTGCCGACGCCCAAGGCCGAAGCTCCGGCCGCTGGCGGCGCCGCGGTCGATTACGAGCCGGACGAGGAGGAAATCCTCGCCGCGCTGCTGCCGCGCTACCTGCGCACGCAGATCTTCGGCGCGCTGCTGGAAAATGCCGCTTCGGAACAGGGCGCCTCGATGACCGCGATGGACAACGCCACGCGCAACGCCGGCGACCTGATCAACAAGCTGACCATCCAGTACAACCGCAGCCGCCAGGCCGCGATCACCACCGAACTGATTGAAATCATCGCCGGCGCGGAAGCGCTCTAAGGCATAGCAGGCAAGGAAAAGACCATGGCCACCGCAGCCAAGACCACCACCCGCAAGAAGGCCGCCCCCAAGGCTGCCGCCACCGGCACTGCCACCGGCAAGATCAGCCAGGTCATCGGCGCCGTCGTCGACGTGACCTTCGAAGGCGAACTGCCCGCCATTCTCTCGGCGCTCGAAACCGACAACAACGGCAACCGCCTGGTGCTCGAAGTTGCCCAGCACCTGGGTGAAAACACCGTCCGCACCATCGCGATGGACTCGACCGACGGCCTGACCCGCGGTCAGCCGGTCGTCGCGACCGGCGCGCAGATCTCGGTTCCGGTCGGCCCGCGCACGCTCGGCCGCATTCTCAACGTCGTCGGCGATCCGATCGACGAGCGCGGCCCGGTCGATACCGACATGCGCGCCCCGATCCACGCCAAGGCGCCGGAATTCGTCGAACAGTCGACCGAAGCGGCCATTCTGGTCACCGGCATCAAGGTCATCGACCTGCTCGCCCCCTACGCCAAGGGCGGCAAGATCGGCCTGTTCGGCGGTGCGGGCGTGGGCAAGACCGTGCTCATCCAGGAACTGATCAACAACATCGCCAAGGGCCACGGCGGCGTGTCGGTCTTCGCGGGCGTCGGTGAACGCACCCGCGAAGGCAACGACCTCTACCACGAATTCCTCGATGCCGGGGTTATCGCCAAGGACGCCGACGGCAACGCAACGCCGGACGGCTCGAAGGTGGCCCTGGTGTTCGGCCAGATGAACGAGCCCCCGGGTGCCCGTGCCCGCGTCGCCCTGTCGGGTCTGACCATGGCCGAATACTTCCGCGACCAGGAAGGCCAGGACGTGCTGTTCTTCGTGGACAACATCTTCCGCTTCACCCAGGCCGGTTCGGAAGTGTCGGCGCTGCTCGGCCGTATTCCTTCGGCGGTGGGCTACCAGCCGACCCTCGCGACCGACATGGGCGCGCTGCAGGAGCGCATCACTTCGACCACCAAGGGTTCGATTACCTCGGTCCAGGCCATCTACGTTCCGGCCGACGACCTTACCGACCCTGCGCCGGCCACCTCGTTCGCGCACCTTGACGCCACCACCACCCTGTCGCGCGCGATCTCGGAACTGGGCATCTACCCGGCCGTTGACCCGCTCGACTCGACCAGCCGCGTGCTGACCCCGGCCGTCGTCGGCCAGGAGCACTACGACGTGGCCCGCCGCGTTCAGGAAACCCTGCAGAAGTACAAGTCGCTGCAGGACATCATCGCCATCCTCGGCATGGACGAACTGTCGGAAGAAGATAAGCTGACCGTCGCCCGCGCCCGCAAGATCCAGCGCTTCCTGTCGCAGCCGTTCCACGTCGCCGAAGTCTTCACCAACATCCCGGGCAAGTTCGTCCAGGTCGAGGACACCGTGCGCTCGTTCAAGGCGGTTGTGGACGGCGAGTACGACCACCTGCCCGAAGCCGCCTTCTACATGGTCGGCGGGATCGACGAAGCGGTCGAGAAGGCCAAGAAGCTGGCTGAGGACGCCTAAGGACATGGCACTGCACTTCGAACTCGTCACGCCTGCGCGTCTGGTTCGGTCGGACGACGTCTACATGGTCGTCGTCCCCGGAACCGAGGGCGAGTTCGGCGTGCTGGAGGGCCACGCGCCCTTCATGTCGACCGTCCGCGACGGCACGCTCAAGATCTACAAGACCGACGGCGCCACGCCCGAGGAAATCCAGGTCCAGGGCGGCTTTGCCGAAGTAGGCGAAAACGGCCTGACCGTGCTGGCGGAACACGTCGAAGGCTGAGGCTTTCGGCATAGCCGGACAAGAAAAAGGGCGGCCTGCGGGTCGCCCTTTTTCGTTTCAGGGGTTAATCAAAGCGCCCGCCCCGCCCAGCCGCGCTTCGGCCTCATCGGCAATCCGCCGCAGCACTTCGCCGGCGGCGGGGATGTCGCGGATCAGGCCGGTCGCTTCACCCACGGTGACATTGGCGCCGGTGAAGTCCCCGGCTGCCACGGCCGCGTCAAAGGCCGCGCGGGCGCTGTCGGGATCGGCGCGCAGTTCAGCCTCGCGGCCTTCCCATTCGCGGTAGAGGGCGTTGCGCATGGCGCGAAAATCGTACTCTGCTGGCCAGTCCTTGCGGCGCAGGACGTCGAAGATCGGACTGCGCGCGGTGCCATCGCCAGTGGTGCGGGCCGCCAGTTCCTTGGCGGCCGGCGGAGCCAGCCCTTCGCACGTGGCCCACAGGCGCGAACCAAGCAGCACGCCGTCCGCGCCGAGCATCAACAAGGCGGCAAGGCCGCGTCCATCGGCAATTCCGCCCGCCCCCAGCAGCAGCACATCCGGTGCATGGGCTGCCAGCCAATCGGCGGTTTCAGGCACGAACACCATGGTCGATCGCGCTGTGGCGGCGGCCGCACCGTGGCCGCCCGCCGCGCCGCCCTGAGCCACGATGATCTCGGCCCCGGCCTCGACCGCCTGGGGAACCTGTTCCAGGAACTGGACCTGGCAGATCAGCCTTGCCCCCGCCGCGCGGATCCGCTCCGCGTAAGGACGCGGATCACCGAAACTGAGGAACACGGCCTTCGGCAGCAGCGGCTGGTCCAGGACCCAATCGAGCGCCGAGGCATCCTGATCCAGCTTCCAGGTAATGAACCCGCAGCCGACTCGTTGCGCCGCCGCCTTATTGGCCAGCCGCCGCGCGGCGACTTCCCATTCGCGCCGGGTCCAGTCGAGCTCGCCATAGCCGCCGCCAACCAGCCCGAAGGCTCCCGCCGCGGCGCAGGCCGCTGCCAGCTCTCCCCCGCCCGCCAGCGCCATCGGGGCCAGCATGATCGGCATTTCCAGGCCGAACCGCTCGGTCAGGCGGGTGTGGATCACAGCGTGACCACCCCCTCCACACAGGTCACGCACTGCCCGCCGATGTGGATGTCCGCGCCTTCGAAGCGCACCTGGACAAAGCCGTCGCGGCCCACCTGGCGGCCCTGGCTGGCGACATAGCTGTCACCGCCGCGCACTTGCCCCGCTGCCAGCCGGAAGGCGGCCGCCGCGCCGTTGCCGCTGCCGCAGACCGGGTCTTCGGGGATGCCGTCGCCCGGCGCAAAGCTGCGGACGACCACGCGCTCACCTTCGACCGCATAGAGGGTCGCGCCGGTCATGCCGCGCGGGACATAGTAATCGGCCAGCCGCACCTCATCGTGGGCGAGGTTCTCCAGTGCGGCCACGCCGTCCACCTCCGCGACCAGCCAGACCGGCCCGACATCGACCGCCTGGGCCGCGCCCCTGACCGGCGCATTGATCCAGGCGGTCGCTTCGGGATCGGTCAGTTCGGTCAGGGCATAGCGCGGCAGGCGGAATGACAGCCCTGCCTGCCCCACCGCCAGATCGACCAGCCCGACCGCGCATTGCTGCACCAACCGGCCTTCGCTTGCGCACGCCAGTCCCGCTTCGAGCACGGCATGGGCCGTGCCCAGCGTCGGGTGGCCGGCAAAGGGCAGTTCGGCCCTGGGGGTAAAGATCCGCACCCGGTAATCGGCGGCGGGATCGGTTGCGGGCAGGACGAAAGTCGTCTCGGACAGGTTGGTCCAGTTAGCGAAGGCCTGCATTTCCGCGTCGGACAGCCCATCCCCATCCAGTACCACGGCCACCGGGTTGCCCTTGTATGGCACGGCGGTGAATACATCGACTTGCTTGAACGGACGGCTGCGCATCATTCGACCTCATCCTTGGGCGGAACCACCGGGCGATAGTTCCAACGCTGCGGGCGGCTGCCGTCCATCAGCGAGATTTCCGCCATCAGCAGCCGGCCCTGCCGCCAGTAGCGGATCCGCTGTGGGTAATCGTGCGCCGGGTTGGCGAACTCGATCGATTCCTCGCTGATCAGCACCATCGGAAATTCGCTGGCAGCCTTGCCCTGCGGCTGGGCGAACAGGCTGATCCGGCCGTCCGGCTTGACCCGGATCTGCGCCACTTCCCAGAACTGCAATTCCGGTCCGAAGCCGGAACGCGAGACGCCGAGCATGATCCCGCCGCGCGGATCGGTCCAGACCTCGTCCGACCAGTTAGCGCCATCCTCCATCATCCAGGTCCCGGCCATCCAGCCCGGCAGGCTGGGGCGCGCCACGGTCTGCGCGGCGAGCGGAGCGGTGAGCAGCAACAAGGCTGCGGCGGCAAGCTTCTTCATCATGGGCCCTTTGCCGGGTGCGGAATGAACCGCGGGTGTAGCGCGAAGCCGGGGGCGCCGGAAGGGCCGCCTCACTCCGTCTCGGGCGGCTCGCGCACTTGCCCGGCGCGCCACAGGTAAAGCCCGGCGCCGATGATGATGCAGGCCCCCAGCAGGGTCATCGCATCGGGATGGGTGTCGAACCACAGCCAGCCGAGGAAGCTGGCCACCAGCAGCTGGATATAGGTCGCCGGTGCCACGACCGAGGCACCGGCGCGGGTGGTGCCAAGATAGATCAGCCAGTGCGCGCAAGTGGCCGATACCGCCACGAAAGCACAGCGGGCCACAACCGTCCAATCCGGCCAGCCCACGGCAAAGCGTTCCACCCCGGTCTGGGCGAACAGCGGCGCGGCCAGCAGCAGGATCGGCGAGGCAAAGGCCGCGACCCAGAACTGCATGGCCAACGCCGAGGCGGTGCCGGCCACATGTCGGTTGCCGATGATCAACAGGCTGAAGGTTAGTGCAGAGGCCAGCGGCAGCACCGCCCACCAGCCCGCTTCGGCCAAGTTGGGACGCAGGATCACCAGTACACCGAGGAAGGCGACGGCCGAAGCGATCAGGGTCGGGCGACGCAGCGGCTCGCCCAGCAGCACGGCGGCGAGGATTGCGGTGAACATCGGCGTGGTGAAGCTGATCGCCGTGGCGGTCGCCAGGGGCAGGACGAATAGCGAGGTGAAGAAGATCGTCGAGGAGACGGCCAGCGCCGCCCCCCGGCCAAACTGCGCGCGGGGCGCGGCCAGGCGGAAGCCCCCCGCCCCTTCCCGCCAGCGCAGCAACGCGGCAAGGCCGATCGCCGCCATACTGAAGCGCAGCGCGGCGATCGCTACGGGTGACCACAACCCGGCCATGGTCTTGATTACCGCATCGCCCAGCGACAGCGTGGCAAAGCCCGCCAGCGCAAACAGCAGCCCGGTCCGATCGCTCTGGCGCACGTGCTGGTCCCTCCTGCCCCTGCCTCTAGGAAGCTGAGCCGGACGCGCCAAGGGGGGTGGGAAGGTTTACCCGCTGTTAAACAGTCATGCTTAACAACCCCTAACCAACCGGCTTGACGCGCCGGGCTTGCGAATGGGGCCATTGTGACCAAGCTGATCATCCAGATCCCGTGCTTCAACGAGGCCGAAAGCCTGCCCGATACGCTGGTGGCCCTGCCCCGCCGCCTGCCGGGGGTCGACACGATCGAAATCCTGGTGATCGATGATGGCAGCGACGATGGCACGGCCGATGTCGCCCGCCGCTTCGGCGTTCATCACGTAGTTCGCCACCGCCGCAACCGGGGGCTTGCCGCCGCGTTCCAGAGCGGGATCGATACCGCGCTGGCCGCCGGGGCCGATATCATCGTCAACACCGATGCCGACGGCCAATATGCCGGGGAAGACATCGCCAAACTGGTCGCGCCGATTGTCGCGCACGAGGCGGACCTGGTGATCGGTGATCGCGGCGTGGGCGAAAACGCCCATTTCGGCCCGTTCAAGCGCTTGCTCCAGCGGCTCGGCAGCGCTGTGGTGCGCAGCCTGTCCCGCACCGAAGTGACCGACGCGGTCAGCGGGTTTCGCGCCCTGTCGCGCGCGGCGGCGCAGCGCATCACGATCACTACCGAATTTTCCTATACCACCGACATGCTGATCCAGGCCGGGCGCAAGCGGTTCAAGATCGTCAGCGTGCCGGTGCGGACCAATGCGACGCTGCGCCCGTCGCGGCTGTTCACTTCGATCCCGCAGTTCATCTCGCGCCAGTTGATGACCATGGCGCGGGCCTATGCCACCTACAATCCGCTGCGCACCTTTGTCGTGATCGGCGGGCTGGTATCGCTGGTTGGACTTGCGCCGATTGTCCGGTTCCTGTGGTTCTGGGCCAGTGGCGACGGCCAGGGCCATGTCCAGTCGCTGGTGCTGGGCGGATCGCTGCTGGTGCTGGGCGTGCTGACCGGGTTGATGGGCGTGCTGGCCGAACTGATCGGCGCCAACCGCAAGCTGCTGGAGAAGACGCTGTCCCACGTGCGGCGGCTGGAAGACCGGCTGACCGAACTGGAAGCGCCGCCAGCAGCCGAACCGGCCGAAAGGAAACGCCGCGCATGAGCGGGATCCGGCCCGACCGGATCCGCCTGCCCGAGCCGGCCAGCCCCGCCATGGTGCGGGGCGAACTCGTTTTTGTGCTGGCCGCACTGGCCGCGATCCTGCTGCTGCAGCTGGAACTGGTGCTGAACCGCCCGGTCAACTGGGACGAGTTCTATCACCTCAGCCTGGCCCATGCGCTGGGTCAGGGGCGGCTCAGCGAAGTGCTGCAGGTGCTGCACGTGCGCCTGCTCGGCTGGGTTGCGGCGCTGCCGCTCGGGGAAATCGGCCAGATCCGGGTCACCCGGCTGGTGATGTTCGGTTTCGAACTGTTCACGCTTGCTGCGATTTACGCCCTCGCCCGCCGCTTTGCCGAAGACCGGATCGCGGTGCTGGCTCCGCTGCTGTACCTCTCTGCCGGGTTCGTGTTCCAGCACGGTTTTTCGTTCCGGGCCGATCCGCTGGTTACCGCGCTGCTGATGGGCGCGCTGTGGCTGCTGGCCGCCAGCCGGCTCGATGGGAAAGCGCTGGCCGCCCTGGCCGTGCTGCTGGCGCTGGGGGGCTTTGCCACAATCAAGGCGGTGCTGTTCGCCCCGGCCTTTGCCGCCATCGCCTGGCAGCGGCTGCGCGACGATCCCGCGCCCCGGGCATTGACCGCAAGACTCGCCACCAGCCTGGCGCTTGCCGCCGCGCTGTTCGGCCTGCTGGTGTGGTGGGCCAGCCTTGGTGCGGCCCCTGCCCCGACCGGCAGCGCGGCCAGCACGGTCAAGGCCTCGCAATCGATGCTGCTGGCCGAAGGGCTGTTTCCGCGCTGGCATTACCTGTTGCTGATGATCGGCACCGCGCCGGTCTTTGCCTTGGCGCTGGCTGTTTCCCTTGCCCGGCTGGCAAAGGACAAGGCCTTGCCCCGGCTGATGCTGGCCGGACTGATTCTGCCGCTCGCCAGCGTCGTGTTCTATCGCAACGCCTTTCCCTATTTCTATGCCTTCATCCTTGCCCCGGTCGCCATCGGCATCCTGCCGGGGATCGCCTGGCTGGCGCAGCGTTACGGTGCGCGCAGCCTGGCCGGGATCGCGGCACTGGCCTGCGTGGTCCTGTCCGCCGTCACTCCGCGCGCGGTGCTGGCCGATCAGCAGGCGGTGCTGCGCGAAGTCCACCGCCTGTTCCCGCAGCCGGCGGCCTATTTCGATTTTGCCGGAATGGTTGCGCCCTTCCCCAAGGCCAATGCCTTCATGAGCACCTGGGGCCAGACCCGTTACCGCAATGGCGAGACGGAGAATTACCGGGCCGCCATGGCCCGGCTGAACGTGCCGCTGCTGCTGGCCAACAACGATGTCCTGGTCCGCAACCAGTCGCCCGGGGGTCCGGCGTGGGAAATCCTGCCGGACGATGCCAAGGCCCTGCGCGAAGGTTATGTCCAGCACTGGGGGCCGATCTGGCTGGCCGGGCAGCGCTTTGCCGCCGGCAGCGCGCCGCGCGAGTTCACCATTCACGCCGCCGGGGACTATACCCTGCTGGGCGAAGCCGCCCTGATCGACGGACTGTCGGTGCGCCCGGGCGCTGTCATCCGGCTGGCCAAGGGCAGCCACCGCTTTGCCCCGCTGACCGGCGGCGAAACCGAACTGCGTTGGGGCAAGGACCTGCCGCAACCGCTTTCCCCGCCTCCCGCCGACATCCCGTTCAAGGATTTCTGAGCGCGATGGACCTTCCCGCTCCCCTCTCCCGCATTGCCGCCATGGCCGCGCCGCTGCGCGCCGCTCTGACGCGCTGGCGCGGGCCGATCGTGGCGGCGGCGCTGGTGCTGTTTCTGGCGGGGACGGTCTGGTCGTTCCTCGGGCTTGGCCTTTCGCTGGCCCAGCTCGATCTGACCGCGCTGGCCCTGCTGACGCTCGGCATGGGCTTCGTCACGCTGACTTACAGCGCGGTTTCGCTCAGCCTGCTGGCCCGCACGGCCGGGGTGCGGCTGGGCCTGGTCGAGGCCATGCGCGCATCGGCCCGCGCGCAGATGGCCGAGGCCCTGCCGCTGCCCGGCGGAGCCATTGTCCGCGCCGCTGCATTGGTCGGGGCGGGAGCACCGGCCGGTCGCAGCGCTGCGCTGGTGATCGGCACGGCACTGCTGTGGATTGCGCTTGCTGCCGTGGCTGCGGGCATCATCCTGCTGTCTTCCGCGCCGCTGGCCGGTTGGGCGCTGTTGAGTGTTGGTGCGCTGGTTGCCTTGGGCGCACTGGCTCATGTCGCGCGGCTGGGAGGAATCGCCAACGCCGGCTGGACTCTGGCCCACCGCCTGCTCGGCCTTGGCCTTGCCGCATTGCGGCTATGGCTGGCTTTCGCCGTGGTCAAGGCTGCCCTGCCGTTAGCCGCGACCTTTCCCTATGTCCTCGCGGCGATTGCCGGATCGGCTTCATCGCTGGTTCCGGGCGGACTTGGGGTCAGCGAGGCACTGGGCGCGCTGATGGCCCGTGCCGTTCAGGCTTCGCCCGAAAGCGCCTTCCTCGCCCTTGCGGTCAACCGGGTGACCCAGTTCCTGGGAACCGCTATCCTTGCCCCCTTCCTTGAACTGCGCAGCGCCCGCAGCAGCCTTCCGGAGAGCCGATGAGCGACGCCATTGCCCTGCACAGCGGCGACTATGTCGAACGCTATAATGCCAAGCCGATTGACCGGGTGGCCAGCCTCGCCCGGCGGATGAAGCTGGCGCCGGATGCGCGGCTGGCGGACTTTGCCTGCGGCAACGGGATGCTGCTCCACGCGCTGGGGCCGCGCCCGGGCAGCTATGACGGGGTCGATTTCTCGCCCGATTTCATTGCCTCGGCCAATGCCTGGGCCGAGCGGGAGAGCTGCGCCAACTACCGTTTCCATTGCGATGACATCATTGCCTTTTGCCAGCGCCATCCCGCCGCGTTCGATGCCGCCGCAACGCTCGACTTTTCCGAGCACGTTACCGACGACCTGGCCGTGCCGATCTATGCCGCGATCCGCGCCGCGCTGGCTCCGGGCGGGACGCTTTACCTGCACACCCCCAACGGCGATTTCTTCATGGAACGGGCCAAGGACCGCGGTGTGCTGCCGCAGTTTCCGGAGCACGTCGCGGTGCGCAATGGGCCGGAAACGGTCGAACTGCTGGTCAAGGCCGGGTTCCCGCGCGAAGGGATCCGGCTCAGCTACATTGCCCATTACAACGTACTGAAATGGCTGCATCCGTTGAGCCGCCTGCCGCTGATCGGCAAGTGCCTGCGCGCCCGGCTGTGGATCGAGGCGCGGGTCTGATTCACCATGGCCGGTGCCCCTGATATCCTGTTCGTGACCCGCAAGTGGGCGCCCGCGATCGGGGGGATGGAGACGTGGTCGCACCGCCTGTCGGAAAGCCTGGCCACGCTCGCGCCGGTCGAAGTGGTGGCGCTGCCCGGCAAGGGCAACGGCCACCCGCCCGGCGCGCTGGCCTTGCTGGCTTTTCCGTTCACCGTGCTGCGCCGCTACCTGGGCCGTGGGCGCGCGCCGCAGGTGCTGCAGCTGGGCGATATGGCGCTGTGGCCGCTGGGTCTTTTCGCCCTGCTGCGGCGCGGTGATACCCGGATCGTGCTGGCCGCCCACGGCACCGACGTCTCCTATCCGCGCCGGGGCGGGCTGAAAGGCCGGGCCTATGGCGCTTACCTGAAACTGGGTGCGCGGTTGCTGGGGCAGGCGAAAGTCGTGGCCAATTCCGCCGCGACCGCAGCGGCGGCCCGCCAGTGCGGCTGGCGCAATACCTGTGTGGTTCCGCTGGCCACCGACATGACCGGCGAAGTGGCCGAGAGCGCGCCCGCGCCGCACCTGCTGTTCGCCGGGCGGCTGGTGGAGCGCAAGGGCTGCGGCTGGTTCATCCGCCATGTCCTGCCGCTGCTGCCCGAGGGGCTGGAACTCCACGTCGCCGGCACCGCGATCGACCCGGCCGAGGCCGCCGCGCTCGATCATCCCCGGGTGCGCTTTCTGGGCCCGCTGGATCAGGCGGAGCTGGCCCGCGCCTACCGCGCCGCGACCTGCGTGATCGTCCCCAATATCGAGCCGGCCAATGGCGAGTTCGAAGGCTTTGGCCTCGTCGCCACCGAAGCGGCCGCGGCCGGCGGCGTGGTGCTGGCGGCGGACTGCGGCGGGCTCCCTTCCGCGATTGTCGACGGGGTGACCGGGATTCTCGTTCCGTCCGGCCAGCCGCAGGCCTGGTGCGATAAAATTAACGATGTCCTTCAATGGGATCGCGACCGGCGCCGGACCTTCATCGCGGGTGCGCTGGCCCGCACGGCGGCGGATTTCCGCTGGCCGCGCGTCGCCGAACGGATGCTGGCGGTCTATCGCGGCCAGGACGACTTTTGCGCCGGGCATTAGGAAATATTCAAAGTTTCCGACTTATTCACCATCCGAATAAGCCTTCCGGTAGCCATACCGAGGGCAGATTGACGGTCCGAATTCGGGGGATTGTGGGAATATGAGCGCATTTGGCCGACGCAATGGCGCAGGGGGCATGGCTCCCGGAGCCAAGCCGCAATTCGGCGTTGCCCGCCCGATGAAGGGCGGCATTGAAGCCCCCAAGACGCCCGCCCCTTCGGCGTTCGGCGGTGAACAGTTTCCGCCGCTGCCGGGCGAGGACCCCTCCGGCCTGGGCATGATGGACGGCGGCGTGGTCAAGGCCGACGCGATGACCCGCCTGCAGGACCGCGTGAATGGCGTGGTCGAGAACCAGTATCAGGCCGAAGGGTTTGAAGCTTCGGTCCACAAGATCAAGGAGCAGGTCCTTCCCCGCCTGCTCGAACGTGTCGACCCGGAAGCCGCGGCGACGCTGACCAAGGACGAATTGTCCGAGGAATTCCGCCCGATCATCCTCGAAGTGCTGGCCGAACTGAAGGTCACGCTCAACCGGCGCGAACAGTTCGCGCTGGAAAAGGTGCTGATCGACGAGCTGCTGGGCTTCGGCCCACTGGAAGAGCTGCTGAACGATCCGGACGTGTCCGATATCATGGTCAACGGCCCGGACCAGACCTACATCGAAAAGAAGGGCAAGCTGCAGCTCGCCCCGATCCGCTTCCGCGACGAACAGCACCTGTTCCAGATCGCCCAGCGGATCGTCAACCAGGTCGGCCGCCGCGTCGACCAGACCACCCCGCTGGCCGACGCCCGCCTCAAGGACGGCAGCCGCGTCAACGTCATCGTGCCGCCGCTCAGCTTGCGCGGCACCGCCATCTCGATCCGTAAGTTCTCGGAAAAGCCGATCACCATCGACATGCTCAAGGACTTCGGTTCGATGAGCGAGAAGATGGCGACCTGCCTCAAGATCGCCGGGGCCTGCCGGATGAACATCGTCATCTCGGGCGGTACCGGTTCGGGTAAGACGACCATGCTCAACGCCCTTTCGAAGATGATCGACCCGGGCGAGCGCGTGCTCACGATCGAAGACGCGGCCGAACTGCGCCTGCAGCAGCCGCACTGGCTGCCGCTGGAAACCCGCCCGCCGAACCTGGAAGGCCAGGGCGCGATCACCATCGGCGACCTGGTGAAGAACGCCCTGCGTATGCGTCCGGACCGGATCATCCTGGGCGAAATCCGCGGCGCGGAGTGCTTCGACCTCCTCGCCGCGATGAACACCGGCCACGACGGCTCGATGTGTACGCTTCACGCCAACAGCCCGCGCGAATGCCTGGGCCGTATGGAAAACATGATCCTGATGGGCGACATCAAGATCCCCAAGGAAGCCATTTCCCGCCAGATCGCCGAATCGGTCGACCTGATCGTGCAGGTCAAGCGCCTGCGCGACGGTTCGCGCCGCACCACCGAGATCACCGAAGTGATCGGGATGGAAGGCGACGTGATCGTCACCCAGTCGCTGTTCAAGTTCGAGTATCTCGACGAAAGCGATGACGGCAAGATCATCGGCGAGTTCCGCTCGTCGGGCCTGCGTCCCTACACGCTGGAAAAGGCACGCCAGTTCGGCTTCGATCAGGCCTATCTGGAAGCCTGCCTCTAAACCTCGCGGCTCAGACGAAGTAGACCCCGAACACCGCCACCAGGAACGCCGCGAAGGCCGACCAGAAGGCGATGTCGCGCCACGGCATCACGCCGACGGCATCGGCATCGCTGCGGGTCATCCGCCGCCGGTCTCCGCGCCACGCCACTACTGCCAGACAGACCAGGGCAAAGGCCAGCAGGGCGGATCGCACCCAGGCCAGATCGAGCCATTCGCTGATCGTTGCTTGCCAGTCCATTCCCTGCCGTTAGAGCGAAGCGGTGGAACCTGTCCAGAAGCCGCTTTACGCCCTTGGCCTGCGCCTGCTGGCAGTCGTGCTGCTGTCGACGCTGGTCATGGTGGTCAAGGTCACGGCCGAAACCGGCGTGGCCCTGCCGGAAATCCTGTTCTGGCGGCAGCTCATCCCCGGTCTGCTGATCCTGGCCTGGGTGGCCGCGCGCGGTCAGTGGAGCCGCCTGAAAACCCGGCGCCTGCCCGATCATGGCCGCCGAGCGATGCTGGGCCTGACCGGCATGTTCTTCACCTTTGGCGCGCCGCTGCTGCTGCCGCTGGCCGTGGCGACCACCTTCGGTTTCACCACCCCCGTCTTTGCCGTGATCCTCTCGGCCCTGCTGCTGAAGGAACGGGCCGGGCCGGTGCGCTGGCTGGCCGTGCTGCTGGGCTTCGCCGGGATCGTGATCATCACGCAGCCCGGCCATGCGGTCATTCCGCCACTGGGCGCGGCGGTGGGCCTTGGCGCGGGACTGATGGTGGCATTGATCTCGATCCAGGTGCGCGATCTGGGGCGGACCGAGGAATCGCTGTCGATCGTGTTCTGGTTCGCGGTTTTTTCCACCCCGGTACTGGCGCTGGCCCTGCCCTTCTTCGCCAGCGCCCACACACCATGGCAGTGGTTTCTGCTGGCCACCGGCGGTGTGCTTGGGCTGGTGGGCCAGCTGCTGCTGACCGCGGCGCTGCGCTATGGCCAGGTCGCCAGTGTCAGCGTGATGGACTATTCCTCGCTGGTCTGGGCCACCCTGTTTGGCTGGCTGATCTGGAACGAGGTGCCGCCTTCCTCGCTGTGGCTGGGCGCACCGCTGATCATCGTGGCCGGCGCGGTGATCGCCTGGCGCGAGCACCTGCATCACCGCCGCCTTGCGCCTACCGCGACCAATAGCGCGGAATAAGCGGCCTGCCGTCCGGCGCGGCCTTGTTCCGAGCAGTGCAAACCGGCACTCTCCCGTCAGAGACTTCGAAAGGAGAGTCCTTTGGTTCGCAAGATCGTGATCGCTGTGGCTGCGGCAGGCATCGTCCTGACCAGCGCCGCCTGCAACACCGTCAAGGGCGTGGGCCGCGACATCCAGTCGGTTGGCGAGGCAGGTGAACGCGTCATCAAGTAGCGGTTCGCCCTGCGCGTCGCTGGTCGGGCGCGGCTTGGCCGTTCGTCGATTGCCCGCTTGTCCTTTGCCGATAGGCGGTTAGCCCGTGCTCCGACATTTCGGAGGACTGCCCGTGCGCAAGTTGACCAGCCTGCTTATCGCCACTGCCGCCCTGGCCGTCTCAGCCCCGGCCATGGCCCAGGACATCGTTGTCCAGGGCAAACCGCTTTCGGAAACGGCGGCTGACCTCGAAGCCTGCCTCAAGCGGAACTGCCCGCCGGACGAGGATATCAAGGCCAGCGTTGCCCATGCCGAGAACCTGTTCGTGGCCGGCGATTACAAGACCGCCCAGCGCACGCTTAACGCCTCGATCGGCCGCAATCGGAAGCATGCCAAGGCCTATCCGCTGCCGGTATCGGACCTGTTCCGGGCCAATGGCCGGGTGGCCGAGCACATGGGCGAAGGCCGCCAGTACCAGCTGTCCACGCTCGACATGCGCAACACCCTGCGTGACAGCTTCGGCGACGACGATTTCCGCACCCTGGTGGCCGATATCGAAGTGGGCGACAGCCGGGCCAAGCTGGGCTTCCCGGATGAGGCCGAACGGATCTACCGCGATGTGGAAAAGCGCGCGCTGGCCGCCAAGCAGTACCGCGTGGCCAGCTTTGCCCGCTTCCGCCTGGCCACGGTCGCGCGGATCCGCTTCGATGCCGAGCCGACCCCGGCCAACCGCAAGGAACTGGACAAGCGCCTGTCGCTGCTGATCGACAATCCGCTGCCCGGCGGCGAGGAATTCGTGCTGGCCGCCAAGGTGCTGCGCGCCCGGACCGATCGCAAGCACGGATCGTCAGGCTCGACCGACGAACTGGTCAAGGAATTCGCCTCGCGCGGCGGGGTCAACCGGCCGGTCCTGCTCTATAGCGAACCGCTGGTGCGCCAGGACAACCAGAGCGTGGTGGCCGATGGACAGGCCGCCCCGCCTTCGTGGACCCGGGTTTCCACCAATGCCTATGGCCAGTGGGTCGATATCGGCTTCTGGATCGGCCGCGACGGCAAGGTTTCCGACGTGGAAATCCTGCGCTCGTCGGGCCGCGACGAATGGGCCAAGCCCGTGCTCGCCAACATCGGCCGCCGGGTTTATGCCCCGCTCAAGGCCGAGGAAGGCGACCGCACGCCCGGCTTCTACATGATCGAGCGCTATACCCTGACCGCGCGGGTCAGCGATGGCAACGAGACCGGGACCCGCCTGCGCACGCGCGAGGCCACCCCGCGGATCGAGCGGCTTGACCTGACCGAAGACAATTACGAAGCGCCGCCCGCCGAAAAGGGCGCCTGATCAGCCCCGTCCGTGGATCTGGCGGGTGCGCCGCTCGCGCACCGCCAGCCACAGAAGCAAGCCGATCGGCCCGGCGATGAAGGTCATCGCCAGGAACGGCAGCTGCACGCCCCGCGAAAAGCCCTTGGCATCAGCATCCCGCGCGATCCACAGCCCGGTGAACAGATCGAACGCCAGGTAATGCGTCCAGCCGATCACCACCCCGGCATCGCTCATGAACAGCGCGCGCACTGCCTCGATCGAGCCCATCCCCGGTTGCCCCCCGCCCGGCTGCTGGCCGACATCGACACTGCCCGACAGGAACAGCGCAAAGCACACTGCATAGATCAGGCACAGCAGCCCGACGCCCAGAAACAGGATTGCGCTGTGGGCCAGGGGTTTGCGCGGCAGGAAGGCCAAGACCACCCAGCCGCCGATCGCCAGGGCATTGACCAGCCCGAACAGTCCGTCCCACATCGCCTTACGCTCCCGTCAGATCGCCTTTCCAGGCCAGCACCGGCTTGCGCGCGGCCTGGGTCTCGTCGAGTCGGCGGCGCGGGGCGAAGTGCGGCGCGCTCTTCAGCGCGGGATCGCCCTGCTTGGCCCGCAGCGCGACGGAGCGCAGCGCGCCGATGAACTGATCGAGCGCGGCCTTGCTTTCGGTCTCGGTCGGCTCGACCAGCATGGCCCCGTGGACCACTAGCGGGAAATAGACCGTCATCGGGTGGAACCCTTCGTCGATCAGCCCCTTGGCCACATCCAGCGTGGAGAAGCCCTCGGCAAAGCCGTGGTCGGTGAACAGTGCCTCGTGCATGCAGGGGCCGGAGTGGGCGAAGGGCGCGTCGAGCACGCCCTCCAGGCTGCGCAGCACGTAGTTGGCGTTGAGCACCGCGTCCTCGGCCACCTGCTTCAGGCCGTCGGCCCCGTGGCTAAGGATATAGGCCAGCGCGCGGGTAAACATGCCCATCTGGCCGTGGAAGGCGGTCATCCGGCCGAAGCTGTTCAGTGGCTTGCCGAAATGTTCACGCTCGAACTCTTCGGCATCGGCTTCTTCGATCAGGTGGATCACCCCATCGGCCGTCCGCGCGGTATAGGGCAAGGGTGCAAAGGGACTGAGCGCTTCAGAAAGCACCACCGGCCCGGAACCCGGTCCACCCCCGCCATGCGGCGTGGAGAAGGTCTTGTGGAGGTTGATATGCATGGCATCGACGCCCAGGTCACCCGGGCGAACCTTGCCAACAATCGCGTTGAAGTTTGCGCCGTCACAATAGACGAAACCGCCGGCCGCATGCACCGCTTCCGATATCTCTTTCATCTGCGGCTCGAACAGGCCGCAGGTGTTCGGATTGGTGATCATGACCCCCGCAACGTCGGGGCCAAGACGGGCGGTGAGTGCGGCAAGGTCTACCCGCCCGTCAGGGGTGGCGGGGATGTTCTCAACGCGGAAGCCCGCGAAGGCGGCCGTCGCCGGATTGGTCCCGTGCGCGCTTTCGGGCACCAGAATGACATCGCGCGGATCACCCCGCGCTTCGAGCGCGGCCTTGATGCACAGGATTCCGCACAGCTCACCGTGCGCACCCGCCTTTGGCGTCATCGCGACAGCGTGCATGCCGGTCAACTTGATCAGCCAGTGGGCCAGCTCATTGATGACCGCAAGCGCCCCTTGCACCGTCTCCTTGGGCTGGAGCGGGTGGACGTCCTTGAAGCCCTTCATCCGGGCCACGGCCTCGTTCAGGCGCGGGTTGTGCTTCATGGTGCACGAGCCGAGCGGGAACAGGCCAAGGTCGATGGCATAGTTCTGGCGGCTGAGGCGGGTGTAGTGGCGAACCGTTTCCGGTTCCGACAGGCCCGGCAGGCCGATCGGCGTCGAACGGGCCAGACCGCCCAGCCGCGAAGGCGCGGCCGGGGCGGGATCCAGATCGACCCCGGTGGTAGCCGTATCGCCAATCTCGAAGATCAGCCGCTCTTCCAGCATCAGCGCGCGGTTGCCGGTGTAGGTGGCATCGTCGCCGCTGTGCGCCTCGCCCATTTCGGGCCGCCATCCGGCAGTGTTGGGGGCGGTCATGCCAGCACCTCCTTGAGAGCCTGTTCAAGGGCATCGATGTCACCATCGGATGCCACTTCAGTGACCGCGATCACCAGTCCGTGCTGCAGCGATGCCTCGCCCGGATAGAGCCGGCCAAGCGACACTCCGCCCAGCACGCCCTTCGCGGCCAGTTCGTGGACCACGCCGCGCGCCGGCTTCGGCAGGGTCAGCGTGAACTCGTTGAAGAAGCTGTCGTTCACCAGGCTGACCCCCGGAATCGCCGCCAGCCGCTCGGCCACCTGGACCGCACGGGCGTGGTTGAGCGCCGCCAGATCACGCAGCCCGCGCTCACCCAGCAAGGTCATGTGAATGCTGAAAGCCAGCGCACAAAGTCCTGAATTGGTGCAGATATTGCTGGTCGCCTTCTCGCGCCGGATATGCTGCTCGCGGGTCGAGAGCGTCAGCACGTAACCGCGCTTGCCGCTGGCATCGACGGTTTCTCCGCAGAGCCGACCCGGCATCTGCCGGACGTACTTGTCGCGGGTGGCGAACAGGCCGACGTAAGGCCCACCGAACTGCAGCCCGACGCCCAGCGACTGCCCCTCGCCCACCACGATATCCGCGCCCATCTCGCCCGGCGCCTTGATCGCGCCCAATGCAACCGGCTCGGTCACCACCGCGATCAGCAGCGCTCCGGCGGCCTGGCACGCGGCGGCCAGCGGCGAGAGATCCTCGATCCGGCCCAGCACGTCGGGATACTGCACCACGACGCAGCTGGTCTCCCCGTCGATCGCGCCGATCAGGCGGTCCATGTCGGTGCCGTCCAGGCTCGGCATGGCGGTATCCAGCGTATCGCCGGTAAAGCGCGCCATGGTCTTGGCCACGCTGACATAGTGCGGGTGCAGGCCGCTGCTCAGCACCGCCTTGCTTCGGCGGGTAACGCGTCCGGCCATGCCGATCGCTTCCCAGCACGCTGTCGAGCCATCGTACATCGAGGCATTGGCCACATCGCAGCCGAACAGGCGGGCGACCTGGCTCTGGAATTCGAACAGCACCTGCAAGGTGCCTTGCGCGATTTCCGGCTGGTAAGGGGTGTAGGCGGTCAGGAACTCGCCGCGCTGGATCAGGTGATCGACGCTGGCCGGCACATGGTGCTTGTAGGCCCCTGCCCCCAGGAAGAACGGATGGTCCGACGCCGCCTTGTTCTTGCGGGCCAGGTTGGCGAAGTGGCGTTCCACCGCCATTTCGGTCTGGCGCAGCGGCAGGCCGGGGACCGGCCCGGACAGCCGGGCCGCTTCGGGCACATCGACGAACAGGTCATCAATCGAACCCGCGCCGATGACGCCGAGCATCTCGGCGCGATCGTCCGGGGTAAGGGGCAGGTAGCGCATCGGATCAGAGCCCCGCGACGTAGGCGTCGTAAGCCGCCTTATCCATCAGCCCGTCCAGCTCGGTGGCATCGGACAGGGTCAGCCGGAACAGCCAGCCGCCGTTCTCGGGATCGGAATTGACCAGTTCCGGCTCGTCCGCCAGGGCGGAATTGGCATCGGTCACCGTGCCGCTGACCGGCGCATAGACGTCGCTCGCCGCCTTGACACTGTCGACCACGCAAGGGGCATCGCCCTTCTTAACGGCCGTTCCGGCCTCGGGCAGTTCGACAAAGGTGATGTCGCCCAACTGGCCTTGCGCATAGTCGGTGATGCCGACCGTGCCGGTATCGCCGTCAACTTCGATCCATTCGTGATCCTGGGTGAAATAGCGGGGCATGAGCAAACTCCTCAGCGGTGATAGCGGTGGGGGACAAAAGGCATCGGCACGACAGTGGCGGCAAGCCGCTTCCCGCGCACATCGATTTCCAGCGCGGTGCCGGCGGCAGCCTGCGCGCGGTTCACATAGGCCATGGCAATCGGGTGGCCGAGCGTGGGCGAGAACCCGCCCGAGGTCAGCACGCCGACCTTGTCGCTGCCGGCATAGACTTCGGCCCCTTCGCGCGCCGCCTGGCGGCCATCAAGCGCCAGGCCGACGCGGACCTGCGGGGTTCCATCGGCGAGATCGCGCAGCACCCGCTCGGCACCGATGAAGCCGCCTTCACTGCGGCGGCGCTTGTTCACCGCGAATAGCAGGTCGGCATCGACCGGCGAATGATCGGGCGACAGGTCATGCCCATAGAGCGGCAGCCCGGCTTCCAATCGCAGCGAATCCCGCGCGCCAAGCCCGATCGGCTTCACTTCCGGCTGGGCGCAGAGCAGGTCTGCAATCTCGGCCGCGTTCTCAGCCGGGATGGAAATCTCGAACCCGTCCTCGCCGGTATAGCCCGAACGGCTGATCCAGGCATCGGCCCCGGCCAGCTTGAACTGTCCGCCTTTCATGAAGGTCAGGGCAGAGAGCGGATATTCCCCGCTCACCACCCGTTCCAGCGCGGCGAAGGCCTTGGGGCCCTGCAGGGCGAGCAGCGCGCTTTCATCGAGGTGGGTCAGGGTGATCTCGTCCGGCAGATGCTCACGCAGGTGGGCGATATCGTCCCACTTCGTCGCGCCGTTGACGACCAGGTAGAACCCGCTCGACCAGCGGGTAACCATCAGGTCATCCAGGATCCCGCCCTGTTCGTCCAGCAGCATCGAATAACGCGGGCCGAACGGCTTCAGGGTTGAAAGGTCGATCGGCAGCACCGCTTCCAGTGCCGCCTCGACGCCCTCGCCGGAAATGAACAACTGCCCCATGTGGCTGACATCGAACAGCCCGGCGCTTTCCCGCGTCCAGAGGTGCTCGGCCATGATCCCTTCGTACTGGACCGGCATCCAGTATCCGGCGAATTCGACCATCCGGCCGCCCTTCGCGCGGTGCCAGGCATCGAGCGGCAGGGTCAGGGTTTCAATCGGCTGATCTTCGGTTTGGTCGTCGGCTTCGGACACAGGGCATGGCTCCGCACAGAACAAAGGATCTGTGCCCCCTCTGTCACGGAAACCTGAGAGCTTTCCCCCGGCCGGTCCGGCCAAGGTTACCCCTTCGGCGGCCCCTGCCCCCAATTGCTTGAGCGTGCAGGAACACTTTCCAGAGTATCGCTATCGATCCACGCGGTCCGTTGGCCTGAGAGATTCCGGGGCGGTTGCTCCTTCGGCGGTGGATGACGAATCACCCACACTCTCCCGCGCGATCAGCGACAGGGGCGGCATGGCTGGCCGGGGGGTGGGAGTCAAGGACGGGGAAGCGCCCTTCCCCTGCGGGCAGGCGCTAAAGCGTCGCCTGCCCCTTGCGGGCGGCGCGCAGGATCGCATCGTGTTCAAAGACGAAGCGCCCGGCCATCTTCTCCCGGGTCAGCCCGACAATCGCCTCGGCCATGGTCTCCGCCCGGATCGAGCGGTACTTGCTGTACTTGCCCTGCATCAGCAGGTCGGCCAGCGGGCTGACCACGGAGGCAATCCGCTCACCCACCCGCAGTTCCTCACGCGGGCCGCGCAGCAGGCCGGGGCGCAGGATATCGAGCCGGGGAATGCCCAGCCGGCCCAGCCCCTGCTCCGCCTCGCCCTTGGTGCGCAGGTAGCGGTTCTTGCTCAGCGGATCGGCCCCGACCGAGGAGACCGCGATCATCTGCCGCAATCCCGCAGCCTTGGCCGCCTGCCCGCAGGCCAGCACCAGATCGTGATCGACCGCGCGAAACGCCGCCTCGTCCTTGCCGGACTTCTTCCAGGTCGTGCCGAGCGCGCAGGCCAACACATCGGCATTAGCCGCGGCGATGGCATCGGCCCAGCCGGCGGTATCGGCCACCAGCACTTCCATCCGCGCGCCCGGCGGCAGCGGCACTTCGCGCCGGGAAATGGCGATGATCCGGATATCGGGGCGGTGGACCGCCAGCCGGATGAGGCTCATGCCGATCAGGCCGGTCGCCCCGACCAGGGCGATACGGGTGGGCTTAGACATTGCGCAGACCCTCCGGCGTGCGGCCATAGATCCGGGCGTGGGCAGCAATCGCATAGCGATCGGTCATCCCGGCGATGAAATCGGCGATGTGGCGGCTGCGCTGCGGTTCCTCGGCCGGCAGCCGCTCCTGCCAGCCGGTGTCCATCAGGGAGGGGTCCTGGGCATAGGCGGCATAGAGCTCGGCCGTTACCGCCCGCGCGCGCTCTGCCGTCTGGAGCTGCTGGGGGTGATGATAGAGCTTTTCATACATGAAGCTTTTCAGCCGCCGCTCGTTCTCTGCCATCCCGGCGCTGAAAGCGGCGGTGGCGCGCCCGGCAGCGCGCACGTCGCCCACGCTCCCCATGCCCTCCGCCCGTGCAGCCGTCTCGGCAATCAGATCGTTGACCATCAGGCCGATCTGGCTGCGGACCAGTTCGCGCAGGCGGCGATCCTGCGGGGCGCCGGGGAACTTCTGTTCGATCGCGCGCCACTGGTCGGCCACGAAATCTAGCGTCAGCAGTTCGTCCAGATCGAGGAAGCCCGCGCGCAGGCCATCGTCGATGTCGTGGTTGTCATAGGCGATGTCATCGGCCAGCGCCGCGACCTGGGCTTCCAGCGAACCCCATTCGCGCAGTTCCAGCGGAAAGGCGGCGTCCAGTTCGGCCAGTGCCCAAGGCACCATGCCCAGCGGGCCGTTGTGCTTGGCCAGCCCTTCCAGCATTTCCCATGACAGGTTCAGGCCTTCGTGCTCGCAATAGGGGCTTTCCAGCCGCATCAGCACCCGCAAGCAATGCGCGTTGTGATCGAACCCGCCGTGCTTGATCAGGGCGTTGTCGAGCGCTTCCTCCCCGGCATGGCCGAACGGCGGGTGGCCGATATCGTGGGCCAGACACAGCGCCTCGGTCAGGTCCTCGTCCAGCCCCAGCGCGCGGGCGATGACCCGGCCGATCTGCGCCACTTCCAGGCTGTGGGTCAGCCGGACGCGGTAATGATCGCCATCGGGGGCGATGAACACCTGGGTCTTGTGGCGCAGCCGGCGGAACGCGATCGAATGGACCACCCGGTCCCGGTCGCGCTGAAAGGCGCTGCGCGGCCCGCGCGCCAGCGACTGCTCGATCGGGAATTCCCGCCCCCGGCTGTGCGCCGGATCGCAGGCATAGGGCGCGCGCATCAGCCGCCCATGATCCAGTCGACCGCGGCCGCCGCATGGATGCGGGTGCAATCGTAGATCGGCAGGACGTTGGCATCGACATCGACGACCATTTCCAGCTCGGTGCAGCCCAGCACCACGGCTTCGGCCCCGTCCTGCTCCAGATTGGTCAGGATCGTCTTCAGCTCGCGCTCGGACTGGCGGCTGGCCTTGCCCAGCAGCAGTTCATCGTAAATGATCCGGTCGAGCGTTTCGACAAAGCCCATTTCCGGCGGCAACAATTCGATATCGCGGGCAATCAGCTTCTGCCGATAGAAGCTTTCGACCATCACGTTGCGGGTGCCGATCAGCGCCGCCTTCTTGACGCCATCGGCCTCCATCTTTGCCGCAACGCATTCGGCGATGTGGATCACCGGCACAGACACCGCCCTGGCGACCGTATCGTAGACCTTGTGCATCGAATTGGCGCCGATCAGCAGCGCGGTGGCTCCTGCTGCCTCCAGCCGCTGCGCCGAAGCCGCCAGCACCTCGGCGGCCTGATCCCACTCTTCCTTGCTCGACAGGCGGGTCATGCCGGTTGAATCGAGGCTCTCGATCAGCAGCGGCGCGCTGGAGCGCGGGCCGCTGCGGGCCTGGACGCCCTTGTTGATGTGCTCGTAGTAGGTACGGGTCGACAGCCAGCTCATGCCGCCGATCAGGCCGATCTTGCGCAAAGTAAAACTCCCCGGGTCTGAAACCCCTGTTCCCAGCGCGCCTTAGGCGAGGCGCGGCTCAAGGTCTAGCGCAAGCCCCTGATCCAGGCGTGAACGATTGCCAGCCCGTCGCGGTCAAGGCTCGCACGGCCGAGTTCCGGCATCGATACGCCGCCCTCAAGGCTGGCCATGCGGTGATAGAGGATCGAGGCTTCGGGCCTGCCCGGCACCACATCGAAATCTAGCCCGCCAGAGCCGCGCCCGGCGGCAACCGGGCGCTTGCCGATCCCCAGCATGGTCCGGTCGGTCACTTCCCAGCTGAGGAACAGCCCGGAATTGGACGCCGCGCCCTGCGGGTTATGGCAATGCGCGCAATTGGCATCGAGATAGCCGCGCGCCGCATCGGCCACCGGCACTTTCGCCCGGTCCTCCCACAAGGGCACGCGGCGCGTCACCTGCGGCACCCGGTCAAGCTTTCCGGCCTTGGCAAAGTCGGCCAGCCAGGCGGCGGAAAGGTTGCGCCCCTTGGGGCCAAGCGGCACCACTTCCCCGCCCAGTGCATGGCAATCCTTGCACTGGTTCTTGTTGGGAATGGCATAGGAAATCGCTTCCCCCGCCGGGGTCACCGCATCCAGCCGCGCGCCCGCCAGCGCCAGCCGCGCATCGGTCTGCGCCGCGTTCCACTGATAGGGCAGCGCCACCCACCCTTCGGGGCGGTGCAGCAGCACGCGGGTTTCGATCAGGCGGCCGTCCAGCCTGAAGGTCTTGATCAGGGCGCTGCCGACCGGAAGGTTGAGCAGCCCGTCGCCATTGGCCAGCGCCTGTTTGCCATCCGGCACATAGACGAAGCGCAGCTTTTCCGCCCCGTCCGACCACAGCGGGGTCTGGACCCGGTAGGGCGTTACGCCGCCTGCAGGGCGCTGCGCGGCGGGATCGGCGAAGAAGCCATAGTCGGACAGGTTGGCCGGATAACCGGCATCGACAATCGCCCGCGCGTTCACCCCCTGCGCCGCAGGTTCGGCCCGCGCGGCAATCGCCGCCCCGGCCAGCAGCAGCGCGGCGGCCAGCAGCCTCATGGCCGGGCGCGGGCGTCCAGCGCGGCGGGCGCTCCGAACCGGCCCGGAGCGACCATGGCTCCCGGCCTTGGCTCGTCGATCATCACCGGGCGCGCCTCGGCCATGCCGACACCTTGCCCCGGAAGGCCCAGCGACAGGAACGACATGCCTTCCGGCACGATCGGCTGGTTCGGCCCGACGCCGTCCCACACCACCGGCGGCAGCCGCCCGCCCAGCATCTGGACCAGTTGCGCTCCGCCCGGCATCTGCGGCTCCCCGCCGCCGCCGACATAGCTGTTCTCCTCGATCACCACTGATCGCGGCAGCGGATTGTACGTCTTGTCGGTGAACGGCTGCGGATAGGCCACGATCAGCACATGCGCCGTGGGATTGTCTGCCATCCGGTTCTGAGTGATCCAGACCCCCTCATTGGCCATCACCATGATCCCGGTGCCGCGCGGCACTCCGGCCACGATATTGCCCTTGGGCGCGAAGTTCGGCGTATCGTTGCCAAATACGGTGTTGTTCTTGATGATCGTGTTCCCCCCGCCCATCACCGGCAGGTTGGGCAGATCGAACACCAGGATCCCGCCGGTGTTGCGGGTCACGAAATTGTCGGTCACCAGCGCATCGCGGCTGTTCTCGATCTCAATCCCGGCCACGTTGTTCTCGACAAAGTTATACCGCACCGTGATCGCCTTCGACTGGCCGACATAGATCCCGGCATCGCTCGCGCCAGAAACCTTGCAGCCATCGACCAGCACCCCGGTGCTCGACACCGGATAGATCCCGTAAGCGCCGTTGGTGGTCTTGGCCCCGCCGGTCCAGGTCACGCGGACGCGGTAATAGACGATGTTGTCCGCGCCCTTGCTCTTGATCCCGTCACCCTTGGTATTCTCCACCGCGAAATCGCGCAGGGTGACCTCGTCGGAAGTGACCAGCAGCCCCTCGCCCGAACCCTTCTGACCGGAGAAATCGAGCACGGTCGCGTCCATGCCCTGCCCGCGCACGGTTACGCCCTTGACGTCGAGCGACAGTCCGTCGGTCAGCACAAAGCGCCCCGCGCCCAGTTCCACCACATCGCCCGGCTCGGCCAGGATCAGGGCTTCCTGCAAGCGGACTTGCGCGCCGTCTCCGGCGGCGACCGGAATGGTCTTGGCATGGGCGGGAGCAGCCAGGGCAAGCGCCGTGGCAGCAGCGATCAGCAGTGCGGGCATCCTCATGGGAAGCGATGATGGACTGACAGCGGTGTAAGTCAATCCCGGTGCCCGGAGGCGGCTACGTCTTCTCTTTCGCCAAACCGCTCGCACACAGCGCCGCGCTGCTGGCGGTAACCGACAGCGCCTCGGCATCGCCCACGCGGCGGACCGAGTTGACGTAATCGGCCAGGCTCTGCTTCTCACCCTTCAGCTGGCGCAGCTTGTTGAGTTGGCCCAGGCTGAGCCGGTCGGTCATCCGTTCGGCCATGCAGGCCGCATTGGGTTCGCTCAGGCCGGCCTCCAGCATGGCGCTTTTGACCTGGCCATAGGCCAGCTTGCTGGGCGAACAGGCGGCCAGCAGGGCAATCGCAACACATGGAACCAGACGCTTCATCAAACACTCCTTGGTGCCGGGGCCTTCACCCCCGGTAATCCCGGCAGCCGGGCCGATAGTCTGCGGCAACTTTCGCATGGCTGAACCGGCCCTTGTCAAGGCAGGGCGCAAGCGCCTAGCTTCGCGGCATGAACGAGCCGCCCCAGCCCGAATACACCGTGGTCGAACGCGACGGCCGGCTGGTGGTGGAAAAGGTCGATGAAGCCCGCCCGGGCCGGCTGAGCAAGATCCAGCTGCCGGAACTGCCCGCGCTGCGGTTTGACGTCTGGACAATCGGACAGTCCCTGCTGACCCGCTTCATCGGCCCGGACATAACCGAGGATGGCCATGCGCTGATGACTGCCAGCCAGCTGGAGCCATTCATCAAGCTCTCGGCCCGGCCCTACGATCTCTATTACCTGACCCCCCGGCAACAGGCGATCATCGGCTATCTTGCCGCGCTGCAAAGCAATGGCGCGATCCTGATCGTGATCGGCGGCGCGTTCATGTTGGCCTTTGGCACTTGGCTGATCTGGCTGTTCATGCTCGGCGGGGTCGCAGCAGCCACGATGACGACCTATTTCATGGACGATTACAAGGCGATCGCGCTGCAGGAGTATACCCCGACCGCACCTGCCCCGGAGCAGGCCGCCCCGCCCGCGCCCTAGGGCCAATGCCCCAGAGTCAGGACCTAATGCGCCAGTGCCTTATTGATGTCCTCGACCATCTTCTTGGCGTCGGCCAGCAGCATCAGGGTCTGGTCCATATAGAACACGTCGTTGTCGACGCCCGCATAGCCAACGCCGCCCATGCTGCGCTTGATGAAGAACACCTGCTTGGCCTTGTCCACATCGAACACCGGCATGCCGTAGATCGGCGATGACTTGTCGGTCTTGGCCGCCGGATTTACCACGTCGTTGGCGCCGATGATGAAGGCGACATCGGCCGTGGCGAATTCGCTGTTGAT
Source organism: Sphingomonadales bacterium (assembly GCA_017302615.1). Classification (GTDB taxonomy): domain Bacteria; phylum Pseudomonadota; class Alphaproteobacteria; order Sphingomonadales; family Sphingomonadaceae; genus Novosphingobium. The sequence goes on along the minus strand of JAFLDB010000007.1, from coordinate 79,481 downwards.
GTCCTCCAGCTCGAACACTTCGTCATAAGGCACGTTGGCTTCGGCCAGCAGCACGTTCATGTGGCCGGGCATTCGCCCCGCGACGGGGTGGATGGCGTATTTCACTTCCACGCCCTTGGCCTTCAGCAGGTCGCCCATTTCGCGCAGCGCGTGCTGCGCCTGGGACACCGCCATGCCGTATCCGGGGATGATAATGACCTTTTCGGCCTCGCCCAGCATATAGGCCGCGTCCTCGGCGCTGCCACGCTTCCACGGCCGCTGCTCGCGGACCTCTCCGCTGGCTGCCGCTTCCGCGCCGAACCCGCCGGCAATGACGCTCAGGAACCCGCGGTTCATCGCCTTGCACATGATGTAGGACAGGATCGCGCCCGACGAGCCGACCAGCGCTCCGGTGATGATCATCGCGGAATTGGACAGGGTAAAGCCCATCGCCGCGGCCGCCCAGCCCGAGTAGGAATTGAGCATCGAGACGACCACCGGCATGTCCGCCCCGCCGATCGGGATGATCAGCAGGAAGCCGATCAGGAAGGCCAGCACGGTGATCGTCGCAATCACCCACAGGCTCTGGTCGATCATGAAGAAACCGGTCAGGCCCAAGATCGCCAGCAGCGTGCCCAGGTTGATCACGTGCCGCGCCGGCAGCAGGATCGGTGCGCCGCTCATCTTGCCGGCCAGCTTCAGGAAGGCGATGACCGAGCCACTGAAAGTGATCGCGCCGATGGCAATGCCAAGGCCCAGTTCCAGCCGCGAAACCGGGTTGATCTGCCCGTCCGCCCCGACAATCCCGAAGGCTTCCGGGTTCAGGTAGGCCGCCCAGCCGACCAGCACGGCAGCAAGGCCGACGAGGCTGTGAAACGCCGCCACCAGTTGCGGCATGTCAGTCATGGCGATGCGCCGGGCAATGAACCAGCCGATGCCGCCACCGATGGCAATGGCGGCCAGAATCTCGACCAAGCCCAGCGTGTCGAGCACGGCGACCGCATTGTCGCATGACGATCCACACTTGAGCCAATCGGTCATCAGCGGCGGATGAACCAGCAGCGTGGTCACTACCGCAATCGTCATCCCGATCATGCCATAGCGGTTGCCCGCGCGACTGGTGCCGGGGCTAGACAGCCCGCGCAGCGCTAGGATGAACAGCACGCCCGAGGCGAGATAGGCCAGCATCGCCCAGGCCGGAGTGGCGCTGTGGCCGGCAGCCGCGGCGGAGAGGAGCGAGAGGCTCATCACTTCTTCTCCTCCTTCTTCTTGTACATCGCCAGCATCCGCGCCGTTACCGCGAACCCGCCGAAAATGTTGACGCTGGCCAGCACCACCGCCAGCAGTCCCAGCCATTTCGAAGTGGCGCTACCCGCCGCCGCAGAGGCAATCAGCGCGCCGACCACGATCACCGAGGAGATCGCGTTGGTCACCGCCATCAACGGCGTGTGCAGCGCCGGGGTGACCGACCAGACCACGTAATAGCCCACGAAACAGGCCAGCACGAAGATCGACAGGATCGAGATGAAGTCCATTTTCAGCGCCGCTCCGCAGTCCAGGGAAGCACAAAGCTGCGCCCCTCTGCCCAGGTTTGTCCGACCATCCGCCCGTCAACCAGACAGGCCGATGTGTGATAGAGACCCTGACCGTCGGTGGTCCGGAACGCGATGCAGGTTCGGCCCTGCGCGCGCCCGGCCTTGCCGGCCAGAATCTCGCTTTGATAGAAGCTTCCGGTTATGGTGCCATCGTCGGCAATCGCCAGGTCCATCGGCTGGGTATAGGCCGCATCGGCCAGATCGACCCGCAGGTCGACCGTCCAGCCGCCATTGATGTCAGCAAACTTTGCCGGAGCGGCAGCAGGGGGCGAAGCGGGGGTTGCCGCCACGGGCGCATCGGCCAGCAGCACCAGCGCGGCGGCCAGCAGGCTCAACCCAGCAGCCTTTCGTTCACCACTTTGCCGCCATGCGTCAGGCGGATGGCATTGCCGATTTCCTCGTCCAGCACCGGTTTTCCCTGCTCCTTGTCCCAGAAGGCTGACAGGAAGTTGTAGAGGTTGCGGGCAAACAGCGCCGATGCGTCAGCCGCGAGGTGCGCCGGGGTGTTGGCCCAGCCGATGATCTTGACGCCGTGCCTGACCACGACCTCGTCCGGCTTGCTGCCTTCGACGTTGCCGCCCTGAGCGACGGCGAGATCGAAGATCACGCTGCCGGGCTTCATCGTCGCGATCTGCGCGTCGGAAATCAGACGCGGCGCGGCCCGGCCCGGGATCAGCGCAGTGGTGATGACGATGTCCTGCTTGGCGATGTGGCTGGAAACCAGCTCGGCCTGGGCCTTCTGGTATTCTTCTGACATTTCCGTGGCATAGCCGCCCGCGCCCTCACCCTCGATCCCTGCCACGCTTTCGACGAAGATCGGCTTGGCACCCAGCGACTGGATCTGTTCTTTGGTGGCGGAGCGCACATCGGTGGCCGAAACCTGCGCGCCAAGCCGCCGCGCCGTGGCGATCGCCTGAAGGCCGGCGACACCCACGCCCATGACGAAGCACTTGGCGGCGCTGACCGTGCCGGCCGCGGTCATCATCATCGGGAACGCGCGGCCATAGGCATTGGCCGCCTCGATCACCGCCTTGTACCCGGCCAGGTTCGACTGGCTGGAAAGAATGTCCATGCTCTGCGCACGGGTGATCCGCGGCATGAATTCCATCGCCAGGGCTTCAAACCCGGCCTTGGCATAGTCATCCACCCGGGCCCGCTGGCCGAACGGGTCCAGCCCGGCGACGATCCACGCGCCGGGGTTGGCGCCCTTCAGCGCTTTGGGATCGGGGCCCTGCACGCCGAGCACGATGTCGGCGCCCTTGGCCGCGTCCTTCGTCACTTCGGCCCCGGCAGCGGCGAATTCGGCATCGCTGACCGATGCCCCTTCGCCCGCTCCGGCCTGGACCGCCACGCTTGCGCCCAGCGCGATGAATTTCTTCACCGTTTCAGGGCTGGCCGCAACACGGGATTCCCCGTTCGCGGTTTCCTTCAGGACCGCGATCCGCACCGGAACCGCAGCTCTTACTTGGTGATCATGTAGAGGACGAAGGCGGTGACCAGGATGGTCGCGATGGTCCCCCACTTCACCAGGCTGGTGAAGCCGGAGTAGGTCGATTCATGTGCCTTCATGTCGTTGCCGCTGGCCATTTGTGTACCCTTGGTGTGCAGGTTGAGTGTGTGTTTGGCCGACCTCTATCGGGCATTCGGATGATGCTCAAGGCCCAAGCCCGCCCAATTGCCGCCAATTCGCAGCCTTAATCGGAACTTTACCCAAATTGCCTATGCGGGGCCTTCACGAGTTGGGGGCAATTGGCAGGAACCATGGCGGAAATCGAGCAGCGCCTCTTGATGCTGATCGACGATGAGCCGGCGCAGAGCCGGCTAATCACCGCGCTTGCCGCGCGCGAGGGCTGGCGCACGCTGGTCGTCAAGGACAGCGAAACCGCCATCGCCACGCTCGGCACCCGGCAGGGCATGCAGCTCAATGCAATCGTGCTGGATCAATGGGTTCCGGGCGATGAAGCCTGCAGCCTGATCGCTGAACTGCGCAGCCGCCGCCCGGCCCTGCCGATCCTGATGCTGACCACCAGCGCCTCGCCGCTCCTCGCCGTAGAGGCTATGCGCGCCGGGGCGACCGACTACCTCGTCAAGCCGGTTGCGCCTGACCGGCTGATGCAGGCGCTGCGCATGGCAACCACCCGCGAAGCCCCGCGTGACGAGCTTCAGCCGCTCACTGAAAAGATGCCGACCACGCCCGATTTCGATGCGATGATCGGCGCCGCTCCGGCCTTTCGGACAGCGCTTGCCGTAGCGGCAAAGGCCGCGCGGGGGCATGGCCCGGTGCTGATCGAGGGGGAAAGCGGGACCGGCAAGGAAATGGTGATCCGGGCAATGCAGGCTGCGAGTCCGCGGGCCAAGTTGCCGTTCCGGTTGATCAATGTCGGCGCGATTCCGGCGAATTCGGTCGAATCCGCGCTGTTCGGGCATGAGAAAGGGGCCTTTCCAGGGGCATTCGACCGGCACATCGGGGCCCTTCAACATGCAGACGGCGGCACTCTGGCGATAGACGAGATCGACCGCCTGCCACTCAGCGTACAGGAACGACTGCTCGATTCGATCCGGCGCGGCGATGTTCGGCCGATCGGCGCGCGCCACTCGTTCCGGATCGATGTCCGCCTGATTGCCGCCAGCAACCTGCCGCTGAAGGACCTGGCCGAGGCCGGACACTTCCTGCGCGAGCTTCATGCCGCGATTGCCCCGGTTACGGTGCATCTGCCGCCCCTGCGCGAGCGGGCCGGGGATATTGCCGCGCTCGCCCGCCATTTCCTCGCCCGCATCGGAGAGCAACCCGGGCTGCGACCGCTGGGGATTACCGATGGCGCGCTGGCGTTGCTGGCCGCCTATGACTGGCCCGGCAATGTCCGCCAGCTTCAGGCCGTGCTGTTCCGGGCCGCGGTGTTCTGCGACGGCGATGCGCTGACCGCCGAGGATTTCCCGCAATTGTCCGACCTGCTGGGCAGCGAGAGCGCCCATCAGGCGCCGGTCCAGGAAGGGGTCGGCGTCATGCTCTACACCCCGGATGGCAACCTGCGCCCGCTGGAAGAAATCGAGGCCGACGTGATCCGCCTGGCCATCGGACACTATCGCGGACGCATGACCGAAGTTGCCCGCCGGCTCGGCATTGGCCGCTCCACGCTCTACCGCAAGCTGGGCGAGCTGGGGATTGGCGACGCGGCCTGATCGCGCTATTCTGTCTCCCGCAACCGGCAGGAGTTCCTCAATTGGTCCAGTGACACCGCCCCGGCGGATGAAACCCTAACCGGCGGCCAGCCACGCCGCCAGCCGACCAATTGCATCCACACCATTTGCTTCCACAAGGAACTGCCATGCCCCGTCTTTCCGGGAAAATCTGCGTCGTCACCGGCGCCGCGCGCGGGATCGGCCGCGCAATCTGTGAAGCCTTCCAGCGCGAAGGCGCAACTGTCATCCTGACCGATATCGATGAGCCACTGGGCACCGCCGCCGCGGCGGACATCGGCTGCCGCTTCCTGCCGCTCGATGTGCGCATCGAGGCCGATTGGGCCGCCCTTGCCGCGCAGGTCCCCAGCGTCGACGTGGTGGTCAACAACGCCGGGATCACCGGCTTCGAGGACAGGGCCGGCCCGCACGACCCCGAACATGCCAGCCTGTCGGACTGGCGCGCGGTTCATGCCACCAACCTTGACGGCACATTCCTCGGCTGCCGCTATGCGATCGGGGCGATGAAGGCCAAGGGCGCGGGATCGATCATCAACATCTCGTCCCGGTCCGGTCTGGTCGGTATTCCGGGTGCGGCAGCCTATGCCAGTTCCAAGGCGGCGATCCGCAACCACACCAAGTCGGTCGCGCTCTATTGCGCGCAGCAGGGCTGGGCGATCCGCTGCAATTCGATCCACCCCGCTGCCGTCCTGACCGAGATGTGGGAACCCATGCTGGGCGACGGGCCGGACCGGGCCGAGCGGATGGCGGCGCTGGTTGCGGATACGCCGCTCAGGCGGTTTGGCCGGCCCGAGGAAGTCGCCGCGCTGGCCGTGCTGCTGGCCTCGGATGAAGCCGGCTATGTCACCGGCAGCGAACTGTCGATCGATGGCGGACTGCTGGCCGGATCAGCCGCTTCCCCCGGTTAAATTGACCCAAGCGCTTCCCTTGGCGGCAATTTCTGCCAGACTTGCCCTGAGGATTGAGGAGGACTGGGGCCATGATCCTGTGGGCGACAGTGGCAGGGGCGCTGATCGGCTGGCTGACGGCCGACTGGCCCGAAGCCGGGGTGATCGTGGGCGCGCTGCTCGGCGCAATGATGGGCGGCTGGCTGCGCGGGCTGTTCCGCGCCGCCGTGGCGAAAGAAGTGCGGCTCCATCTTGCCGGGCTGAACTTTGCCGCGCCGCAGCCAGCCCAGCCGGTCGAGCAAGAACCCGCAGCAGCGCCGCCGGTTACCGCGCCGCCGCCCCCTGCTCCAGCCGCTCAGCCAATCACACCCGCTGAGCCGGCCGTGGCCCAGGCCTGGACCGATCAACCACCGGTCTGGCAGGAGATCACCCCTGTTCCCGCAGAACCGGCCGAGCCGGGCCTCGCCGACAGGGCGGTGCAGGCAGTCGTCGCCTGGTTTACCGGCGGCAACACCATTGTCCGCGCGGGCCTGGTCGTGCTGTTTGTCGGCCTCGTTTTTCTCGCCCGGCTGGCGGCTTCCGCCGGGCTTTATCCGCTAGAGGCGCGCCTCGCCACGGTCGGCCTGATCGGCGCGGCGCTGCTCGCGGTCGGCTTTCTGAAGCGCCACGCCCGCCCGGACTTCGCCCTGCACCTGCAAGGCGGCGGGGTGGCAGTGATGTATCTCACCGTCTTTGCTTCCGCGCGGATTTACGAGGTGATGCCGCCACTGGCCGCTTTCGCTTTCATGCTGCTGTTCGCCGCCTTGGGCGCGGCGCTGGCAGTGATGCAGGATTCGCGGGTCATGGCGCTCGCCTCGTTCCTCGGCGGCTATGCCGTGCCGGTCCTGCTGGGCGGAGAGGCGGAAACCCCGCTGGCCCTGTTCAGCTATATCACCATCCTCAACCTCGCGGTGATGGGCATCGCCTGGAAAAAGAGCTGGCGGCTGCTCAACCTGCTGGGCTTTTTCGCCACTTTCGCGATTGCCGGGCTGTGGGGCGCGGGCTCGTACGAGGACCGCCATTTCCTGATCTGTCAGGTGTTTCTGGCCATCACCGTGGCGATCTTCCTCGCCACCGCTCTGCTCTATGCCCACAACACGCCCGGAAAGCTGGGCAACGCGGCGGATTCCACCCTGCTGTTCGGCACGGCCTTGGCCGGGTTCGGACTGCAGGCCGGGCTGGTTCACGACCAGCCCTATGCCGCGGCATGGTCTGCCCTTGCCTTCGGCGCGGTCTATCTGGCGGTAGCGGCCTGGGCGTTGAAGCGGCGCAAGGAAGGGATGGGCCTGCTGTCCGAATGCGTGCTGGCAATCGGGGTCGGCTTCGTCACGCTGGCCATCCCCTTGGCGCTGGACGTCCAATGGACCGGCGCAGCCTGGGCGCTGGAAGGGGCCGGTGCATTCTGGGTCGGCACGCGGCAGGCGCGGTGGATGCCGCGCGCCTTCGGCCTGCTGCTGCAAGTGCTGGGCGCCGCGCTGGCATGGACCAATCTGGCCCCCAGCGTTTCGGCCATCCCCCTGGCCAACAACGGCTTTGTCGGCCCGCTGCTGATCGCCATTCCGGCGCTGCTCACCGCATGGTGGCTGCGCCAAGCCGCGCCGCACAGTGGATCGCGCTGGGCGCGGCAGTGGGAGCCGATCGAGCGGGCTGCGGCCAAGCCGTGGTTCCTGGGCGGCTTCGTCTTTGCCGCGATTGCCGTGGTGCAGGAAGTCAGCCGCGCCCTGCCCCCAGCGACCAGCGAGGACTGGGCCGAACCGGTCCTGCAAAACCATCAGCAGGTCCAGGCCGGCCTCCTCGCTCTGCTCGGTCTGATTGCGCTGTCGCACTGGTTCGGGCGGACCCGGCAATGGCCAGTCACGACCTGGCCGGCCCGGATTGCCCTGCCGCTGATCGTGCTGGCCTATCCGGTCACCCTGGTGATGGGCCGCAGCGTGACCGACCTGCCCGATCTGCTCGGCTGGATCGCCACACTGGGGATCCATGCCCGGCTGCTGCAACTGGACGACCGGCGCGGCGATGCCCTGCCCAGCCGCTGGAACGCCGCCATGCACACGCTGGGGGCCTTGCTGCTGACCGGCATGCTGGCCGACGCGCTATTCCGCCTGATCGATACCGCAAGCCTGTGGAACACCTCTTGGGCCGGGGTGATCCTGCTGACCAGCGCCACCGCCATGCTGTTTGCCCTGACTCGCTGGGCCGGACGCGCGGGCGTATCGGGAACCGAAGGCTTCGGCTGGCCGCTCGATCCCCATGCCCGGGCCTATTGGTGGCGTGCGGCATCGGTGCTCGCCGTCCTGACATACGGCGGAGCGCTGGCGGCAGGCTGGTTCGCACAAGGGGATGCCCGCCCCCTGCCCTATGTTCCGCTGCTCAACCCGATCGACCTGGCCGTTGGCCTCGCCATCGCCGCCTTGGCCTATCGCCGGCAACTGCTCCAGCGGGTCCAGCCGCAGCCGCGCCTGGCCGCCTGGATCGCCGGCAATGGCGGATTGGGCGCACTGGCGGCACTGGGCTTTGTTGCGGTCAACGGCATCTGGGTGCGCACTGCGCATCACTTCATGGGCGTGCCGTGGGATTACGCCACCCTGTCCAGCCCGACCGTGCTGACCGGCTTTTCGATCCTGTGGACCCTGATCGCGATGGGGCTGATGCTTTGGGCCAAGCGCAGCGGGCAGCGCCTGCCGTGGCTCAGTGGTGCGGTCCTGCTTGGCGTAGTGGTGGCCAAGCTGCTGTTCGTCGATATGTCACAGGCCGAAGGCATCGCCCGTATCGTCGCGTTCATCGCAGTGGGTGTATTGATGCTGCTGATCGGCTATTTCGTACCCCTTCCCCCGCGCAAGGGGACCGAGGAGAACACCTGATGCTTGCCCGCCGCCTGGTCCTGATCGCCAGCCTTGGCCTTGCCGCAGCCCTGTCCGGCTGCACCGAAGAACAGCGCCCCGAACCGACCAAGCCCGACCAGTTCGAAGTGGCGCTGGCCGTGGCCCCACAGGCCGAAGGCAAGCTTGGCCGCGTCGTCCTGCCTGCCGCCGCAGTGGCCGAAATCAAGCGCCCGGACCTGGGCGATGTGCGGATCCTCGATGCCAAGGGCCGGACCCTGTCGCTTGCGCTGGGCTATGATCGTTCGGGCGAATCGAGCGTGCTCAAGACCTCCGATCTTGCCGCCATTCCGATCGCCGCCGGCAGCGCTACCACGGCCGTGCCGGTTTCGGTCGAGGTCAAGGCGGGAGACACCGCAGTCGAAGTGACCGCCACCGATGCCGCCATTGCCGTGGATGAGCGGGTGGCCGTGCTGATCGACACCCGCACCCTTGCGCTTCCGGTGGTAGGCATCGAGATCAAGGCCGACCTGCCCCGACGGGTGCCGGTGACGTTCACTCTGGAAGCGGGCGAAGACCTCAAGACCTGGGAGCCGCTTGCCGAGAAGGTCCTGCTGCGGACCGGCAATGATCCCGAAGTGCTGGGCCAGCCGCGCATCGCGCTGCCTTCGGTGCGCCTCAAGGACCGCTACCTGCGGATCAGCTGGGAGGCGGTGCCAGACGTCAAGGTAACCGGCGTGCGGGTGTTTGAAGCGGTTGAGCGGCCCGAGCCGCGCGTCGACCTCGAAACCAGTGGCGCCAAGCTGACCAGCGCGCACGAAATCGGCTTTGCCCCGCAGATCGCCGTGCCGATTGCCGCGATCAAGCTGGAAATGACCGGACAGGACGGAATGGTCCCGGTGCAATTGCTGGGCCGCAATGACCGCTCGGAACCCTGGGGGCTGCTCGCCAGTGGCACGCTCAAGCAGGGTGAAGGGGCGCTGGCGCTCGAACTGTCGGGCGCAACGCTGAAGGAATACAAGCTGCTGGCCGACAAGCGCAGCGCGGGCTTTTCCAAGGTGCCGAAGGTATCGCTCAGCGTCGAGCCGATCACGCTCTATGCCGCCTTCAACAACGAAGGCCCGTTCAACCTCGTCACCGGCCACCCCGATGCCAAGCCGGCCTGGTTCGATCCGGCCGACCTTGGCAAGCCCAGCGAACTGCTGCGCGCCTGGAAGCGGCCGGCTGAGGTCGCCAGCGCGGGTGACGCGCCGGTAATCCTGCTGGCACCGGCAGCGCCCGAGACGCCGTTCGATCCGCGCACGCTGGGCCTGTGGGCGGCGCTGCTGGTGGGCGCGGGCGTGCTGGGCTTTGCCGCCTGGCGCATCATGAAGGCGGGCCGCAAGGTGGCGGCCGACCCGCAGCAGGCAGGAGGGGGAAATGCGGACTAGCTTGACAGTATTGGCTGCCGGTCTGGCGCTGGCCGCCGGATCGGCTTTAGCGCAGAACAAGCCGGCACCCGCCGCCCAGACCATCGCCGTGGGGCAAGTGCTGCAAGATACCTTGGGCAAGACCGTCAATGGCTGGACCCACAACATTGGCTCCATGTTCATGCGTTATGAAAAGCGCGACGGCGTCACCACCGGAACGCTCGATTGCTGCGTCGCCGTGTTCAACCGCGGCAATAGCTATATCGTGGCCCGGACTCAGCCGCTTGCGCGTACGCCGAACGGCGGGGTGATCCGGGAACGGGTGATCGCGGTTAAGCGCATCGAGCTGCGGCCGGGCGAGATCGAGACCCTGTGCGATCTGTTCAACCTCGACCTCGCGTTATCGGTGCGCAATCCAAAGACCAACTGGGTCCGCTCGGTCGTGATCAGCCATGGGGAGATCCAGATGCTCGAATGGCGCGATACCAGCGGCCGCTGCGGCGAGGAGTTCTAGGCCAGCTGGCTGAAATCGGTCAGCGCGGCATCGCGCAGGCCGCGCCAGACATCGCGGGCCTGGACCGTTTCAGGCACGTCATGAACCCGCAGCAGCTGAACGCCGGCTTCCATGCCTTTCATCGCCAGGGCGACCGAGCCGCCAAGCCGCTGGTGCGCGGGGGCCTCGTTGCTCAAAGCTCCGATCATGCGTTTGCGGCTGACCCCCAGCAGGATCGGCTGCCCCAGCGCATGGAACAACGGCAGGGCGTTGATCAACGCCAGGTTGTCTCCCACCGACTTGCCAAAGCCGATGCCGGGATCGAGCACGATCCGCTCACGCGCAATGCCCGCTGCCAGCGCCGCATCGCGCCGCGCGGCCAGCCAGTCGAACACGTCCAGCACCACATCGGTATAGTTGCCGTCGGCGTGCAAGTCCTCGCCTTCCCCAGGCGCGTGCATCAGCACCACCGGCACCCCGGCGCGGGCAGCAAATTCCAGGCTGCGCGGATCGTGGCGCAGGGCGGAAACGTCGTTGATGATATGCGCGCCCGCAGCCAGCGCGGCTTCCATCACCGCCGGGCGGCGGGTGTCGGTGCTGATTGCTGCGCCCATTGCCGCCAGCCGTTCGATCGCCGGGATGACGCGCTTGAGCTCATCGCCTTCCCACACAGCGGCTGCGCCGGGGCGGGTGCTTTCCCCGCCAACATCGATGATTGCGGCCCCGGCCTCGACCATCGCCGCGGCATGGGCATGGGCAATCGCCGGATCGTCCATGAACTGTCCGCCGTCGGAAAAGCTGTCCGGCGTGACGTTGAGAATGCCCATCACCTGCGGCTGATCGAGCCGCACGGTGCGCGCGCCGCATTGCAACGGGGCATGGGCGCGCTGGAGGTTATCCCACTGTTCCCGCACGGCATCGGGCAGATCGGGCAGCGCCGCGCGCAGTTCCGGCACCGAATAGCGCGCCCGCGCGGTCACCTTTCCGGCGATGCGCTCGATCACCGCAAAGCGGCTGACATAGACCAGCCCGCCAGCCAGCCGGACGGCCTCGCCCTCCTCGCTTTGCGGCGAGTCCGTCAGCGCGATCGGGCGGAGGTAGTGAGTGGTCGTCAATCTTCCGTCGCCAGCAGATAGAGCTGCCGGATCGCGTCGAGCGGCTTCAGCTCACCCTCGTGCTCGATGTGCCAGAAGGTCCAGCCGTTGCAGCTCGGCGCGCCTTGCAGCTTGGCGCCAAGGCCATGGATCGAGCCGCTCTCGCTGCCCGAGACAAGCGAGCCATCGGCCCGGACGGTTGCCTGAATCCGGCGCTTCTTGTCGGTGATGACCGTGCCGGCGGCGATCCAGCCGGTTTCGATCAGAGTGCCGAAAGCCACCTTCGGAGCAGCCTTGGGGCTTTGCATGGTGGTCAGCGCGCTTTCATCAAGCGGCAGGGCCAGCTCGATCCGCTCCAGCGCGGCTTCGCGGTAGAGGCTCTCGCGCTCGCAGCCGATCCATTCGCGGCCCAGCCGCTTGGCCACCGCACCGGTGGTGCCGGTGCCGAAGAACGGATCGAGCACCACGTCGCCCTTGTTGGTGGTCGCCAGCATCACCCGGTAAAGCAGCGCCTCGGGCTTCTGCGTCGGGTGGACCTTGGTTCCGCCCTTCTTCAGCCGTTCCTGGCCCGAGCAGATCGGCAGGACCCAGTCCGAGCGCATCTGCAGCTCGTCGTTCAGGGTCTTCATCGCGCGGTAGTTGAAGGTATACTTCGCCTTCTCCCCCATCGAACACCAGATCAGCGTTTCGTGCGCGTTGGTAAAGCGGGTGCCCTTGAAATTGGGCATGGGGTTGGCTTTCCGCCAGACGATGTCGTTGAGAATCCAGAACCCCATGTCCTGCATCATCGCGCCGAGGCGGAAGATGTTGTGATAGCTGCCGATCACCCAGATCGAGCCGTTCGGCTTCAGCACCCGGCGCGCCTCGGTCAGCCATTCGCGGCTGAACTTGTCATAGGCTGCAAAGCTGTCGAACTTGTCCCAGTGATCGGTCACCGCATCGACATGGCTGCCGTCGGGGCGCGAGAGGTCCCCGCCCAGCTGCAGGTTGTAGGGCGGATCGGCAAAGATCATGTCGACGCTGTCCGTCGGCAGCGAACGCATGGCTTCGATGCAGTCGCCATCCAGGATCTGCCCCAGCGGCAAATCGGGCCGCGCGACCTCCTTGACGGCGCGCAGCCGCGCCTTCTCGCCAACCAGCAACTGCCCCATGATCGCCTTCCAAATGTGCAAAAGTTATCCACAGGGTGAGTCATTTGGACTCCCGCGTCAAGTCGCGACTCCGCAGGAATCCTAGAGATTCGAAGCACTAAAGGGGTCACGGAAAGCGGAACAGAACGAGTCCCGCACAGCATATGGAGTCTCGCCTGTCCCGCAGGACTCAACATCTAGGGGGTGTGTCCCGGCGGACTCAAAGCGAAAAAATGTGCATCAAAGGCCGCCTGCGCAGCTGTCAGAGCAACACCAGCTGCGCCACGGGGGCGAAGCTCTTGCGGTGGATCGGGCTCGGCCCGTGCTCCCGAAGCGCCTCCAGATGCTCGGCGGTGCCATAGCCCATGTTGCGCTCCCAGCCGTAGTGCGGATGGACCTCGGCATGGGCGCGCATGACCCGGTCGCGGTGCTCCTTGGCAAGGATCGAGGCGGCGGAAATGCAGGGTTCCAGCGCGTCGCCGCCCACGATCGGGCGAGCGGGCCAGCGCCATTCCGGCACGCGTCCGACCGGGGTCTTGTTGCCGTCGATCAGGACCATGTCCGGCTCCTGCCCCAGCTCGGCCACCAGCGCGCCGACCGCGCGGGTCATCGCCAGCATGGTCGCGGCGAAGATGTTGATCCGGTCGATCTCGTCCGCTTCCACCACCGCGACCGCCCAGCGGCAGCCCGCCTTGATCTGTGGCTCCAGCGCGGCGCGGCGTTTGGCCGAGAGCTTCTTGGAATCGTCCAGCCCCGCCGGGGCATCCGGGCCGAGCAGGCAGGCGGCAGCCACCACCGGCCCGGCCAGCGGCCCGCGCCCGGCCTCGTCCACGCCGATGATCACCTGACCATCGGGGCACTTGGCAAACAGCCTGCTTTCGCCAATATTGCGAACCATGCGCAACAAACTCCTGATCGCCTTTTCGCCCCTCGTCCTGATTGCCGCAAGCTGTGGCGGCGCCGCATCGGGGGATAGCCCGCCGAAGATCCAGAAAGTCGAGCGCCAGTTCGCCACCGAAGAACTCGCCACCTTCGAGGAACCCTGGGCCATGGCCGTGCTGCCCGATGGCGGCGTGCTGGTGACCGAGAAGGCCGGCAAGCTGAAGCTGCGCAAGGCCGACAAGTCGATCATCGACATCGCCCTGCCCTTTACGGTCGCCTATGGCGGCCAGGGCGGTCTGGGCGATGTGATCGCCGCGCCGGACTTTGCCAAGACCGGCCGGATTTACCTCAGCTGGGCCGAAACGGGTGACGGCGATACCCGCGGTGCCGCTGTCGGCACCGGCCTGCTCAAGATCGAGGGCAACAGCGCCCGCCTAGAAGGCTTCGCGGTGCTCTGGCGGCAGAACCCGAAAGTGACCGGCCGCGGCCACTATTCGCACCGGCTCGCCGTCAGCCCGGATCGCAAGTGGCTCTACATCGCGTCGGGCGACCGGCAGAAAATGCAACCGGCGCAGGACCCGGCCAGCGATCTGGGCAAGATCATCCGGCTGCCGCTGGTCGCCTCGGGCGGACCTGGCGGGGCGCCGCAGCAGTTCAGCCTGGGCCACCGCAACATCCTGGGCATGCAGTTCGCGCCGGATGGGCGGCTGTGGGAGATCGAGCACGGACCGGCTGGCGGCGACGAGCTCAACCTGGTCAAGCAGGGTGCCAACTATGGCTGGCCGGTCGTGTCCGAAGGGCGGCACTATGGCGGGGAATTCATTCCTCACCATGACACCCGGCCCGACATGGCCGCCCCGGCGCTCTACTGGAACCCGGTGATCGCTCCGGGCGGAATGATCTTCTATTCGGGCAAGCTGTGGCCGGAATGGAAGGGCCAGTTGCTGATCGCCGCGATGAACCCGGCTGGCGTGGTCCGCGTGAAGATCGACGGAGACAAGGCCAGCGAGGAAGCCCGTTACCCCATGGGCAAGCGGATTCGCGCCATTGCCGAGGCGGGCGATGGCTCGCTACTGGTGCTGGAAGACAAGGCCGGCGGCCGTCTGCTGCGGTTGACCAGGAAGTAGGCCTGACCGGATTCGATTGGACAAGGCGGTGCGCGCGCCCTATCGGCGCGCGCCATGTCCGATGCTGCCACCCTGATCCCGCTCGACAACGTCGATCCCGCGCTGGTCGAGGCCTTGCTCGATCGCGCGTTCGAGCCTGAGCGGCACAAGCGAACCGCCTACAAGGTCCGCGAAGGGACCGACTGGCTGCCCGGCCTGTCCTTTGCCGCGATCGATGGCGAAGAGCATCTGGTAGGGACGATCCAGTGCTGGCCGGTGGCGCTGACCGACCCGCAGGGCCGCGCCCATCCGATGATCATGGTCGGTCCGGTTGCCGTCCTGCCGGAGCATCAGGGCCAGGGCTATGGCAAGGCGTTGATGACCGCCAGCCTCGCCGCGCTGAGCCCGCAGGCCCCCTTGCCCCAGGTGATGATCGGCGATCCGGAATATTATGGCCGGTTCTGGGGTTTCACCAACGAATACACCGCCGGGTGGGACCTGCCGGGCCCGTTCGAACAGCGCCGCCTGCTGGTGCGGTGCGCCAATCCGGCGGTCCTGCCCAAGGAAGGCATGCTGGGGCCCTGGAACGGCTGACCGATGCCTGTCCCAAAGTCCGGGTGCGAACCGTATTGTTCCTGCCCCGGCTATCTGGCATCGCGAATGCAATGCCCTATGTCCCTCCGCCCGATCTTGCCACGCTGAGCCTTGCCGAAATCGCGGAGCTGACCGCCGCGCGCAAGCTGCCGCCGGTCGACCAGTGGCAGCCCGCCGCCAGCAGCGACAGCCGGATGGTGATCAAGGCCGACGGGCGATGGTTCCACGATGGCGGGGAAATCCGCCGCCCCGCCATGGTCCGCGCCTTTGCCGGCCTGCTGCGGCGCGAGGCGGACGGCCAGCACTGGCTGGTCACCCCGTTCGAGAAGCAGTCGATAGAGGTGGAGGACGCCGCCTTCATCGCCACCGATGTGGTCCGCACCGGGGATGCCCTGGCCTTCCGGCTCAACACCGACGAGGTGGTGGTGGCCGGGCCGGACCACCCACTGATCGCGCGCGGCGATGCAGAATTGCCCGCGCTGTACCTGGCGGTTCGGCATGGCTGCGAGGCGCGGATCAATCGCAGCACCTGGCTGCAACTGGTAGACCTGGCGGACGACGATCTGACCGTGACCAGCCAGGGCTCGCGCTTTTCGCTGGTGCCGGCATGAGCCTGGTGGAGCGAATGCGCCGGCTCCACGCCGAGGGCCACGCGCGCGAGATCGAGCACCGCGACGAGACCGGCTTTGCCGGAACCGAGCTGCGCTCTGCCGCGGTTCTTGCCGCTGTGACCGAACGAGAACGGCCCGGCTTCCTGTTGATCCATCGCCCTTCCAACATGCGATCCCACCCCGGGCAGGTGGCCTTCCCCGGCGGCAAGATCGATCCCGGCGAGGATGCCGTCGAAGCCGCCTTGCGCGAAGCGTGGGAGGAACTGGGCATCCGCGAGCGGGACGTCACCGTGATCGGCACCAGCGACATCTATTGCACCGGCTCGGGCTATGCGATCACCCCGGTCCTCGCCGTGGTTCCACCCGATATCGAGATCAACCCCAGCCCGACCGAGGTTGCCCGCTGGTTCGAGGCCCCGGTCGATTTCGTGTTCGATAATGCCAACCACACGGTCCATTCAGCGTTTTGGCAGGGCCAGGAAAGGCGCTACATCGAAATCCTATGGCAGGAACACCGGATCTGGGGCGTGACGGCGGGGATCATCGCCAACCTGGCGAAGCGGATCGCGTGGTGACCACCCTGCCCGCCGCGGACTGGCTGACGCGCCCGGACCTGGCCGTGCTGGTCAAGGCCATCGGCGCGAAGAACGCCCGCTATGTCGGCGGAGCGGTCCGCGATACGCTGCTGGGCATTGCGGTAAAGGATGTGGACATTGCCACGCCGCTGGAACCGCAGGAAGTCATGCGGCGACTGAAGGCTCATTCCATCACTGTCATCCCGACCGGCATCGAACACGGCACGGTGACCGCGGTGCTGAAGGGCGGTCCGGTCGAGATTACCACCCTGCGCCATGACGTCTCCACCGATGGCCGCCGCGCCACCGTGGCCTTCGCCAGCGATTGGCAGGACGATGCCGCCCGCCGCGACTTCACCATCAACGCGCTCTATGCCGATCCCGAAACGCTGGAAGTGTTCGACTGGTTCGGCGGATTGGAAGACCTCGCTGCACGGCGCCTGCGCTTTATCGGCGATGCCCGCCAGCGGATCCGCGAAGACCACTTGCGGATCCTGCGCTATTTCCGGTTCCAAGCGAGGTTTGGCAGCCAACCGGCTGATGAAGAAGCGGAAAGCGCCGTTGCGGAACTGGCCGCGACGCTCAAGGGCCTGTCGCGCGAGCGGGTCGGCATGGAGATGATGAATCTCCTCGGCCTGCCCGATCCCGCGCCGACCGT
Source organism: Sphingomonadales bacterium (assembly GCA_017302615.1). Lineage (GTDB taxonomy): Bacteria > Pseudomonadota > Alphaproteobacteria > Sphingomonadales > Sphingomonadaceae > Novosphingobium. The sequence goes on along the minus strand of JAFLDB010000007.1, from coordinate 62,412 downwards.
GGCCCGGATGGCCGAGCTGGGTGTGTTGGCCGTGGTGCTGCCCGAAGCCGATGTCGCGGCCCTCGTCGCCCTGGTTGCGCAGGAGCAGGCGCAGGACGTTGCCCCGGATGCGCTGCGCCGCCTGGCCGCCCTGCTTCCCGCCGATGTTCCGCTTGCTGAAAGCGTCGCCAGCCGGTTTCGCCTCTCAGGAGCGCAGAAGAAGCGGCTGGCCCTCGCGGCGGGGCGCGATGGCGGGGAGTGCGAAGCCCGGGCGCTGGCCTACCGCCTGGGCGTGGAGGCTGCGCTCGACCGGCTGCTGCTGACCGGTCAGCCGATTTCCGCCTTGCGGGACTGGGACGTACCGGTCTTTCCGCTCAAGGGCGGTGACATCGTGGCGCGCGGGGTCAAGGCCGGACCGGAAGTGGCCCGCGTGCTGCGCGCGGTCGAGGCCCGGTGGATCGCCGCCGGCTTTGCCGATGCCGATGTGCCGGCCCTGCTCGACGCCGAACTGGCGGGAGGCGCGGCATGACCGGGATCGGCGAACTGGCGATCGCGCAGCCGCTGCTGATGCTGGCAATTGTGGCAGTCCTTGCCGCGGCAGCGGGGTGGATGATCGAGCATGACCGCCCCGCGCTGGGCCGCGCGCTGCGCAGCACCGGCTATCTGGGCATGCTGGCGGCTGGGCTGCTGCTGGTCGGCCAGACCGCCCATCAGGCCTCCCGCTCCGATGCCAAGCTGCTCCTCGGATCCCGGCCCAGCCTGACCATCGCCGGATCCAGCACGGTCATCCCGTTATCAAGCGATGGGCATTTCTGGATCAGGGCGCTGGTCAACGGGCGTGAGGTCGATTTTCTCGTCGATACCGGGGCCACCTATACCAGCCTGTCCGAAGGCGCGGCCGATCTGGCCCGGCTGGAGCCGGACAACAGCAAGGCCCCCGCCACGCTCAACACCGCCAACGGGGTGATCGAGGCCCGGTTCGGGCGGATCGAGGAACTGCGCTTTGGCACCATCACCGCGCGACAGCTCGACGCGATCATCCTGCCGGGGTCGAGCGGGAGTACCAATGTTATCGGCATGAACCTGCTCAGCCAGCTGGGCAGCTGGCGGGTCGAGAACGATCAACTGATCCTGGAGCCGAAGGGCTAGAACCTGTTGTCCCGCGGGAAGCCGGTCGGCGGCATCCGGCCGGCCGCGCCGCGCGCCACCTTCCACAGCCGCATGTCGCTTTCGGTGCGGGTACGCCCGGTATCACCGCCCATCTTCCAGCTGAGGCCTTCATCCAGCTTGAGCGTGGTCGCATCGGCCAGCCCGCCGTCGCGATAGCGCTGCAGGGTTACCCCCTGCCCCTTGGCCAGGACCGGCAGCTCTTCCAGACTGAATATCACCAGCTTGCGGTTGTCGCCCACCACGGCCACGTGATCGTGCTCGGGCGGAATTTCGCGCACCATCGCCAGCTTCACGCCCGGCTTGGTGGTCATCACCCCCCGCCCCTTGCGGGTTTCGGCCAGCAATTCGTCCGCTTCGGCAGCAAAGCCGCGCCCGGCATTGCTGGCCAGCAGCAGCTGGGCCTTGGGACGATAGACCAGCAGCGCGACGATTTCCGCCCCGGCATCGATATCGACCATGGTCCGGATCGGCTCGCCAAACCCGCGCGCACTGGGCAGCTTGTCACACCCCAGGGTATAGAACCGCCCGTTGTCGCAGGCGACCAGAAGCTTGTCGGTGGTTTGGGCATGGAGCGCAAAGGCCGGCCCGTCGCCTTCCTTGAACTTGAATTCCTTGTCGAGCGCCTCATGCCCGCTCGCGCCGCGGATCCAGCCCTTGGCCGACAGGATCACCGTAACCGGCGCCTTCTCGATCATCGCGTCCATGCTGAACTCGACCGTCGGCGCGGCCTCCGCAATCGTCGTGCGGCGGCGGCCCAGCACGGTGTCCTCACCGTAATCCTTGCGCAGATTGCCCAGATCGCGCTTGAGCCGGGTGCGCTGGCGGGCCGGACTGTCGAGCAGCTTCTGCAGTTCCTCCTGCTCGGCCAGCAGATCGTCCCGCTCGCGCCGCAGTTCCATTTCCTCCAGCTTGCGCAAGGAACGCAGCCGCATGTTGAGGATCGCCTCGGCCTGCCGGTCGGTCAGGCCGAACTCGGCCATCATTACCGGCTTGGGCTCATCCTCGGTGCGGATGATCTCGATGATCCGGTCCAGGTTGAGGTAGGCGATGATATAGCCATCCAGCAGCTCCAGACGGCTGGCGATCTTCTCCAGCCGGTGGTTGGTCCGGCGCAGCAGGATGTCGATCTGGGCGATGACCCATTCCTGCAGCAGCAGCTTGATCCCCATCACCCCCGGCGTGCGCTTGGCATCAAGCACATTAAGGTTGAGGTTGAAGCGGCTTTCCAGGTCGGTCAGCTTGAACAGCGATTCCTTCAGCAGTTCCGGATCGACGTTGCGGCTTTTCGGCACGAAGACGATGCGGATCTGCTCGTCGCTTTCATCGCGCACGTCTTCCAGGATCGGCAGCTTCTTGTCAGCAATCAGTTGGGCGACCTGTTCGATCAGTTTGCCCTTGGGCAGCTGATAGGGGATCTCGCTGATCACCAGCTGCCACTGCCCGCCGCCCAGCTTTTCGATGCCGGTCGGCTCCCAGCTGCCATCGGCCTCGCGCCCGGTGGAGAAGCGCCCGCGCACCCGCATCGCGCCGCGCCCGGTTTCGTAAGCGGCGGAAATCACCGCTTCGCTTTCCACCACCACGCCGCCGGTGGGGAAATCCGGCCCCTTGAACACCTGCATCAGCTCGGCATGTTCGATCGTCGGGTTGTCGATCAGCAGCAGGGTGGCATCGATGATTTCGGCCACGTTGTGGCTGGGGATGTTGGTGGCCATCCCCACCGCGATCCCGCTGGCACCATTGGCCAGCAGATTGGGGAACAGGCCGGGGAAAATCTCCGGCTCTTCCTCTTCCCCGTTATAGGTCGGGACGAAATCAACCGTGCCTTCGTCCAGCCCGGCCATCAGCTGGATTGCGGTCTTGGTCAGGCGGGCTTCGGTGTAGCGGTAGGCGGCGGCGTTATCGCCATCGATATTGCCGAAATTGCCCTGCCCTTCCACCAGCGGATAGCGCAGGCTGAAATCCTGGGCGAGGCGGACCATCGCGTCATAGACCGAGGCATCGCCGTGCGGGTGATACTTGCCGATCACGTCGCCCACCACGCGGGCCGACTTCTTGTAGGCGCTGGCCGGATCGAGCTTCAGCTGCCGCATGGCCCAGAGCAGGCGGCGGTGGACCGGCTTCAGCCCGTCGCGCAGATCGGGCAGCGAGCGCGCGGTGATCGTCGACAGGGCATAGACCAGATAACGTTCCGACAGCGCGGAATCGAACGGCGCATCGACGATGGCGTCAAAGGGATCGGGTTCAGTCGTATCGGTGGTCATTGCCGTGCAGCCCTAGCAGGCGCGGAATCCTGTCGCCAAGGGTCAGCGCCGCTGCATATCGTGGCTTTCCCCCGGAATCAGCACTTCCAGTCCGTCGAGTTCGGCTGTCAGTTCGATCTGGCAGGCGAGACGGCTGGTGCGGCGCACCCCGGCGGCAAGGTCGAGCATGTCCTCCTCGTCTTCGCTAGCGCGGGGCAGGCGGTCAAACCAGTCCTTCGCAACGATGACGTGGCAGGTGGAACAGGCCATCTGGCCTTCACAGGTCCCTTCCAGCGGCATCCCGGCGGCCTGAGCCACTTCGAGCAGGCGCAGGCCCGCCTCGCCCTCGGCCTCGACCCGCTCGCCCTGGGCAGTGGTGAAAGTAACCTTGACCATCAGATTCCCTGTGCCTGCGCCGCCGCATCAATTGCGCGGCAAGCCGTTTCGACCTCTTCATGCGTGGTATAGCGCCCGAAGCCAAGCCGGATCGAGTTGCGCGCCTCTTTCGGGTCCAGCCCGATCGCGGTCAGCACCCGGCTGGGCGCGCCGGTGCCGCTGCCGCAAGCCGATCCGGCGGAAAAGGCGATCGTCCGGCAATCGCTGAGCAGACGCGGGAAGTTGAGGCCCTCGAGCCGCAGGTTGAGATTGCCCGGCCAGCGCGCGGTCTCGCTGCCGTTGACGGTCCAGCGCGAAAGGATCGAACGGGCCAGCGCGGCCAGGCCCGACAGGTGCTGGAAATCGGCTTCCATCCGCTCTTTCGCCAAGGCCGCCGCCGCGCCGAAACCGGCACAGAGCGCCGGGCTGAGCGTGCCGGAGCGCAGGCCGCCTTCCTGTCCGCCGCCGCGGATCAGCGGGTCGATCTTCACCCCGTCGCGCACCCACAGCGCGCCGATGCCCTTGGGGCCATAGAGCTTGTGCGCGGTAATCGCGATCAGGTCCGCTCCCTCTGCCGGGGCCAGCTTGCCCGCGCCCTGCACCGCATCGCACAGGAACAGCGCGCCGATCTCGTGCGCGCGCTCGGCCAGGCGCTCGACCGGCTGGATCGTGCCGATCTCGTTGTTGACCTGCATCACCGCGACAAGGCCGGTTCCCTCGGCCAGCTCCACTTCGGGATCGACCAGACCGGCGGGACCGACCGGCAGCTCTTGCAAGTCGGCGCCGGTCGCCACGGCAGCGTTGACCAGCGCGGAATGCTCGATTGCGGAATAGGCAATCTTGCCGCGCGGGACCGATCGGACCGCCTGGTTCAGTGCTTCGGTCGCGCCGCTGGTGAAGATCACCCGCCCGCCCTTGGGCAGCAGCGCCGCGACCTGTTCGCGCGCCACTTCCACCGCAGCAGCCGCAGCGCGCCCCGGACGATGCATCGAGTGCGGATTGGCAAAGCCCATGCTTTCCGGACCCGACAGCCACGGCTCCATCGCGGCACGCGCCTCAGGGGCCAGCGGGGTGGTTGCCTGGTGATCAAGATAGATGAATTGAGGCGACATGTTCGCAATCGTTGCTTTTCGGACCTTCACTTCTATATAGCGCCTGCTTCCCTATCCTAGCCCCCAGCGGCCCGGCCTTGGCGAAATTCCCGCCATGCCGCGCGAGGGGCGCATAAGCCAGGTGCCGCGTTATGCCCGCAGTGATCTTTCCCGGACCCGAAGGCCGCCTTGAAGGCCGGTTCCAGCCCGCTACCCGCAGTCGCGCCCCGGTGGCGATGATCCTTCATCCCCACCCCCAGGCTGGCGGGACGATGAACGAGCGTGTCACGATGTCGCTCTACAAGACCTTTTCGGCGCGCGGGTTTGCCACGCTGCGGTTCAATTTCCGCGGGGTCGGCCGCAGCCAGGGCAGCTTTGACAACGGCATTGGCGAATTGTCCGATGCCGCGGCGGCGCTCGATTGGGTTCAGTCGATCCACCCCGAAGCCAGCAGCACCTGGATCGCGGGCAGCAGCTTTGGCGCGCTGATCGGCATGCAGCTGCTGATGCGCCGCCCGGAGATCCGGGGCTTCATCTCGATCGCGCCGCCGGCCAACATGTATGATTTCAGCTTCCTGGCCCCCTGCCCGTCTTCCGGCATCATCATCCAGGGCGCGGCCGATACGGTGGTGACGCCCAATTCCGTGCAGAAGCTGGTCGACAAGCTGCGCACGCAAAAGCACATCACGATCCATCACGAGGAAATCCCCCGGGCCAACCATTTCTTCGAGAACGAGATGGACGACCTGATGCGCTCGGTCGACAACTACCTCGACATGCGGCTCTCGCCGGATTGCCCGATCCGCTGATTCAGCGCGCTTGCAGCTGATCGACCGGGGCCTGCCCGGTCGAATCCGGCACGATCCAGATCGCGATGTTGGCGGCGGCAACGGCCGCCAGCAGCAGCATCAGCCACACCTGCTTCATCCGCCCGCCGCGCCGCCACAGCGCAATCGCGCCGATCACCAGGCCGACCACGGCCAGGGCAAGGATCGAAAGGATGGTGTCGATGGTCATCGGTCAGTCCGCGGCAAGAGGATCCGGCACCTGTTAGCGGCGGTTGCGGACAAGGTCACCGGGGCAAATTGACTTGGCCGCGCCGTGGCCGCAGTTTTGCCGCATGGACCAGACCATTTTCTCCCGCCGCCAGACACTTGCCCTGCTGGGCGCGTCTTCTGCCGCCCTTGCCCTGCCCGGTTGCCAGAAGGCGATCGGCAGCGCCGCGCCGGCCGATGCGACCGCCTGGCTCGACAGCCTGGCCTGGCAATTGCTGGAGCTCGGGCCGGAGGGGGCGACCTCGCTCGGGATCGACAAGGGTGACCGGGCCGGACTGCGCAGCCGCCTGGGCGATCGTTCCGCCGCCGGCCAGGCCAAGGTCGCGGCCGTGCTGCGCAGTGCGTTGAAGCAGGCCGAGCGGTTCGATAGTCCCGCGCTCGACCAGAGCACGCGCACCAGCCTGGCCGTGGTGAAAAGTGCCTTTTCGGTCGGACTGGACGGCCTTGCCTTGCCCTATGGCGATGTCGCGGTGGGCGGCTGGCGCAACACGCCCTATGTGGTGATCCAGAACGTCGGGGCCTATCTCGACGTGCCGCGCTTTCTCGACAGCGAGCACCCGGTCAGGGACGCGGCCGATGCCGAGGCTTACCTCGCGCGGCTGGAACAGTTCCCGGCCGTGCTGGATGGCGAGCTGGAACGGCTTGCCGCCGCCGGACGGATCGGGGCAATCGCGCCCTCCTTCCTGCTCGACAAGGCGATCCGGCAGATGGAAATGACTCTGGCCGATGCCAGGGCCGGTGGCGGACTGGTCGAATCGCTGGTCCGCCGGACGCGGGATATTCCCGGTACCTGGCAAGCCCGCGCCCGCACCATCACCACCGGGCCGGTCGTCGCCGCGCTGGAGCGGCAGTTGGCCGAACTCAAGGCCCAGCGCGGCAAGGCGAGCGACCATGCCGGGCTCTGGGCACGTCCGAAGGGTGATGAGTGGTACGCATGGGGTCTGCGCGCCAGCACCACCACCAGCCATAGCCCGGAAGAAGTCCATCAGTACGGGCTGGAGGCCCTGAAGGAGTTGAACGCCCGGATGGATCCGATCCTGCGTTCGCTTGGCTATACCAAGGGAACGGTCGGCGCCCGGATGGCGGCGCTGGGCGAGGATCCGCGCTTCCAGTTTCCCAACAACGACGAAGGTCGGGCCGAAGTGATCGCCACGATGCAGGCCAAGATCGACTTCATCCGCACCAAGCTTCCGCTGGCATTTCGCACGCTGGTCAAGGGCAACCTTGAAATCCGCCGCTTGCCCCTGGCGGAAGAAGCCGGTGCACCGGGGGCCTATGGCGGAGCCGGATCGATCGACGGGACCGTGCCGGGCAAGATCTGGTTGAACCTTGGCGACGTCAGCCGCCACACCCGCTATTCGGTGGCGACACTTGGCTTCCATGAGGGGATTCCCGGCCACGTCTGGCAGGGTGAATATGCCAACCGCCTGCCATTGATCCGCACCCTGCTGGCCTTCAACGCCTATTCCGAAGGCTGGGCGCTCTATGCCGAAACGCTTGGCGACGAGCTGGGCGCCTATGAAGGCGATCCGGTCGGTCAGCTGGGCTATCTGCAGTCGATCGCCTTCCGGGCATGCCGGCTGGTGGTCGATACCGGCCTCCATGCCAAGCGCTGGACCCGCGAGCAGGCGGTACAGTGGTTTGCCGAAACCAACGGCTCGGGCCTGGCCGAAGTCGCACCGGAAGTGGACCGCTATTGTTCCTGGCCGGGGCAGGCCTGCGGCTACAAGATGGGCCACACCGAGATCCTGTCGCTCCGTGACAAGGCAAGGCGCGAACTGGGCGACAAATACGATCTGCGCGATTTCAACGATGCGGTGGTGACCGGCGGCAACGTACCGCTGGATGTGCTGGGCCAGAACGTCGATCGCTATATTGCCGCAGCGAAAGGCTGACGTTGCACAAAGGGCCTCGCACCGCCGGGTGCGAAGCCCTTTGCCGGTGCTGAAGCCGGATTACTTCTTTCCGAACAGGCTGGAAGCCATGCCCGCAATATCGTCCAGCGGATTGCCGTCGCCATCGCGATCCAGCATGTTCAGGATCGATGCGGCCTGCGGGTTGTCGTTCAGCAGGCCAGAGAGCTTTTCGAGCGCGCCGGCGCCGCCAAGCTGCTCTGCGATCTGGCCGATCTGGCCGATATCAAGGCCGGTCTTGGCCGCCGCGCCTTCCAGCGTATCGCCGGGTTCGGCATGGCTTTGCCCCAGCGCTGCAACGGCCTTTTCAGCCATGGCCGGGTCGATCCCGACTTGCTGCGCGATTGCCCTGATATCGACCTGGCCGCCCAGCTGGCCCAGAATTCCGTCAAGCATTCCCATAGTTTGCGACTCCTGTAAGGGGAGCCGCAACCATGGACGAGGCCCGCATCGGGGCCAAGTGCTTTGCGATGGACGGATCAGGCCGCCTTGGGAGCGGCTTCGATCACGCCCTGATCGACATAGTCGACGAACTGGGCGAAGTTCTGCACGAACTTGTTCACCAGCTCGCGCGCGGTCTCGTCATAGGCTGCCGGATCGGCCCAGGCGCCGCGCGGATCCAGCAGCTTGCTGTCCACGCCCGGCACCGCCACCGGCACTTCGAAGCCGAAGTTGGGATCGCGCACGAATTCGGCGTTGTTGAGGCTGCCGTCGAGCGCTGCGTTGAGCAGCGCGCGGGTGGCCTTGATCGGCATCCGCTTGATGCCCGGATCGGTGGCTTTGCCGCCGCTCCAGCCGGTGTTGACCAGCCAGCACTGCGCCCCGCCCTTGGCAATCCGCTCTTTCAGCAGGTTGCCATAGACGCTGGGGTGGCGCGGCATGAAGGCAGCGCCGAAGCAGGTGCTGAAGGTCGCTTCGGGATGGGTCACGCCGATTTCCGTGCCGGCGACCTTGGCGGTGTAGCCCGACAGGAAGTGGTACATCGCCTGTTCGGGCGTCAGGCGGGCGATCGGCGGGAGAACGCCAAAGGCATCGGCAGTCAGGAAGATGATGTTCGACGGCGGCGGGCCGAGGTTCTTCTCGCTGGTATTGGGAATGAACTCGATCGGATAAGCGCCGCGGGTGTTCTCGGTCTTGCTGGCATCGGTGAAGTCGAGCTCGCGGGTCTCTTCGTCCATCGCCACGTTTTCAAGGATCGTGCCGAACATCTTGGTCGTGGCGTAGATCTCCGGCTCACCTTCGGCCGAGAGGTTGATCATCTTGGCGTAGCAGCCGCCTTCGAAGTTGAACACGGCCTGATCCGACCAGCCATGCTCGTCGTCGCCGATCAGCGTGCGGCTGGCATCGGCCGACAGGGTGGTCTTGCCGGTGCCCGACAGGCCGAAGAAGATCGCGCTGGTGCCATCGGGGCCGATATTGGCCGAGCAGTGCATCGGCATCACGCCCTGCGCCGGAAGCAGGAAGTTCAGCAGGCCGAACACGCCCTTCTTCATCTCGCCCGAATATTCGGTGTTGCCGATCAGGATCAGCTTTTCGGTGAAGTTGACCGCGATCACCGTATCGCTGCGGCAGCCGTGGCGTTCCGGATTGGCCTTGAAGCTGGGCAGGTTGATGATGGTATATTCCGGAACGAACCCGGCCAGTTCATCGGAGGTCGGCCGGACCAGCAGCGTGCGGACGAACAGGCTGTGCCAGGCCATCTGGGTGATCACGCGCACGTTGACGCGGTATTCCGGCTGGCTGCCGCCGAACAGGTCGGCGACGAACAGTTCCTTCTGGTCCTTCACCGCCGCAAGGAAATCGGCCTTCAGGTTGTTCCAGTGCTCCTGCGCCATCGGCTGGTTGATCGCGCCCCAGTTGATCTGGTTCTCGGTGATGGCATCGCGCACCACGAACTTGTCCTTGACGCTGCGGCCGGTGAAACGGCCGGTATCGACCAGCAGCGCGCCATCCTTGGTCAGTCGCCCCTCACCCCGGTTGAGGGCCTGTTCGACCAACGGCGCCGTGCCGAGATTCGCATAAATGGTAGCGCTGGTGGCGATGCCCTGCTGGTCAAGCGGGAAGGAAAGCGAAGCGGTCAAGGCTGTCTCCATCTGGAACTGCGGCAACCGCGGCACGCCGGGTTTCCGCATACGAATGCGGGGATTCGAGAGGGCGCATAGTCGAGCAGCGTGATTCCGTCAAACAGCACAGTGGAATGGCGCAAAAGGGTTTGTTTGCCGGTATAGAGCCGTTCTTGGCAGGCCGATTGTTTCAATGGCCCGAACGGTATAATCCGCAAGGTCCCAGCATCTGATGCCGAAAGCGATTCCAGCCGGACCATGGCCGATCCAGCCGCTCCCGTCCCTGCCCCTGACTTAGCAGCGGCCAATGCCCAGGGCGCTGCGCAGAAGGTGATCGCGCTGGTCGATGACGATCGCAACATCCTGACCACGGTGTCGATCGGACTGCAGGCCGAAGGGTTCGCGACCCGGCTGTACACCGATGGCGAGACCGCATTGAAGGCGCTGCTCGACAATCCGCCCGACCTGGCCGTTTGCGACATCAAGATGCCGCGGATGGACGGGCTGGAACTGCTGCAAAAGCTGCGCGCGAAAAGCGCCCTGCCGGTCATCCTGCTGACCAGCAAGGACGAGGAAACCGACGAAGCCCTTGGGCTGGCGCTGGGGGCGGACGATTACATCGCCAAGCCGTTCAGCCAGCGCCTGCTGGTCGCCCGGATCCGCGCGATCCTGCGCCGGGCCGACCTGGTCAGGTCGGAACCGGAAACCAGCGCCGATCAGGCCCCCGCCGCAGAAATCATCCGGCGTGGGCGACTGGAAATGGACCCGAGCCGCCACCGCGTGACCTGGGGCGGAGAACCGGTCTCGCTGACGGTTACCGAATTCCTGATCCTTGAGGCGCTGGCCTTGCGCCCCGGCGTGATCAAGAACCGCAACCAGTTGATGGACGCAGCCTATTCCGACGACGTGTTTGTCGATGATCGGACCATCGACAGCCACATCAAGCGCCTGCGCCGCAAGTTCCGCGCGGTCGATCCGCAATTCGCGGGAATCGAGACGCTTTATGGCGCAGGCTATTCCTTTGCCGATGGCTGAGCCGCGCGCCCGGGGGAGCTGGAAGCGCCGCACCAGTCTGACCGTGCGGATCCTGGCGGTGAATATCATCGCTTTGGGGTTGATGGCAGGCAGCCTGTTCTATCTCGATTCCTATCGCAAGCAGCTGTTCGAGGAACGCTTCAAGCTGGCCCGGGCCGAGGCCGAAGTGGCCGCCGCCGGCCTTGCCGAAGCGGGTCCGGAGCAGCGCGCCATGGTGCTACGCCACGTTGGTTCGGGCCAGCAGCTGCGCCTGCGCCTCTATGATGCCTCCGGCACCCTGGTGCTGGACAGCTTTGCCCTTGCCGCACCCAGTTTCTCCCTGGTCGATCCGGCCAGCGAAAGCTGGTGGGAACAGGCCGGGCGGACAATCGACCGGGGCATGAACTTCATCCTTGGCACGCCGCCGACCCCGGCCTATGCCGATCCGGAACGCGATACTGCCGCGGCCTGGCCTGAACTGGGCGAGGCCCTTGCCGCCGGGCGCGCCGTCACCCGGGTCCGCGCGGCCGAAGATGAAACCCCGATGATCAATGCCGCCGTCCCGGTCGGCGGGCGCGGCGAACTGCTGCTGACAACCCGCAATGCCCGCGACATTACCCAGTCGGTCCGCGATGCCCGCGGGACGCTGGCCATCGTGCTCACGGTGACGCTGCTGATCTCGATCCAGCTTTCGCTGTTCCTGGCGCGCACGATCGTCCAGCCGCTCCGCGCGCTGGTCCGCGCCGCCGTGCGGGTCCGCCTTGGCCGTGACCGCGCGGTGGAAGTGCCACGCCTGCCCGATCGCGGTGACGAGATCGGCCTGCTGGCCCGCGCACTTTCAGACATGAGCCGGGCGCTGCGCCAGCGGATCGACGCGGTGGAAAGTTTTGCCGCCGATGTCGCGCACGAAATCAAGAACCCGCTCGCCAGCCTGAGGAGCGCGCTCGAATCCCTCGACAAGGTTCAGGACGCCGAGCTTCGCGGCAAGCTGACCGCGATTGCCACCCATGACGTCCAGCGGATCGACCGGCTGGTGACAGAGATTGCCGAGGCCAGCCGGATCGATGCGGAACTGAGTCGCACCCAGTTCGAGCCGGTCAATCTCCTCGCCCTCGCCCGGAATCTGGTGCGCGCCCGCGACGAGCGCGGCGAGAACGATCCGGCCCGGGTCCGGGTTGTCACCAGCGGCCATGGCCCGTGGGACGTGCCGGGAGACGAAGCGCGGCTGGTCCGGGTGATCGAAAACCTGCTCGACAACGCCGTCTCGTTCTCCCCCTCCGGCGGCAAGGTCATGGTCAGCCTGACGCGCGACGAGGACCGGCTGACCATGGCCGTGCTCGATCGCGGCCCTGGAATCCCGCCTGAAGCGCGCGAAAAGGTGTTCGACCGGTTCCACTCGCTGCGTCCGGCGGAGGAGGATTTCGGCACACACTCGGGCCTGGGCCTGGCCATCGCCCGGACCATCGCCGAAGCCCACGAAGGCACACTGGAGGCGATCGACCGGCCCGACGGGAAGGCTGGCGCCTGCCTGGTTCTGAGCCTGCCTGCCGTGGTTGAGGACGAAGAGGAATGAGCCTGATCCACCAGGCCGGCTGCGTTGCGATTGCCGGTCGGGCCATATTGATCGAAGGCGCACCGGGCAGCGGCAAGTCGACGCTCGCCCTCGCCCTGATCGATCGCGGCGCAGTGCTGATCGGCGACGATGGTGTGACACTGGACCGGCAAGAAGGACGCCTGATCGCCAGCCCGCCACCCAACATTGCGGGGCTGCTGGAAGTCCGTAACCTGGGCTTGCTCACGTTTCCGACGACCAGCGCGGTGCCGGTCGCACTGGTGCTTCGGCTCGATCCGCAAGCGCCGCGGTTCATCGACGGCGCGGAGCTTGCCGAGATTGGCGGCACGAAACTGCCGCTGATCCGCCTCTGGCCGGGCGGCGAAGTGCTTGCGCTGAAAGCGGAACTGGCACTCGATCGCTATGGCCTGGGGCTTGGCGCCGAAGGCGAAGGCTAAGCCGGGCGGCCTATCCCCTTCACAATCTGTCACGCGAGCGCCATCTAGGTGCAAGCAATGCCCGATTCCCTCGCCTCGCGCCAACGCCTCCTGCTGGTCACCGGCTTGCTCGGCGCGGGCAAGACGACCGCGCTCAAGGTGCTGGAAGACCTTGGCTGGGAAACGATCGACAATTTCCCGGTGCGCCTGCTGGGCCGCCTGATCGACAGCGATGCCGGGCCGGCTGGCGGCGGCGAACTGCGCGCGCCGCTGGCGATCGGGTTCGATTCCCGTACCCGCGGCTTCGATCCGGCCAAGACGATCGATCGGGTCAAGAAACTGGCCGCGCGCGAGGACCTTGAGCTCACCACGCTGTTTCTCGATTGTTCGGGCCAGGAGCTGGAACGCCGCTACAACGAGACCCGCCGCCGCCATCCCCTCGCCCAGGATCTGCCGGCCGCCAGCGGCATCGCCGCCGAGCGCGAGTTGATGGAGCCGTTGCGGCGCTGGGCCGACATGGTGATTTCCACCACCAACTTCACCAGCAACGATCTGCAGCAGGCAATCCGCCAGCGCTTTTCCGAGGAAGCCGCAGCCGGGCTGACGGTCACCCTGACCAGTTTCGGCTTCGCCCGCGGTACACCGCCGCTGGCAGACCTTGTCTTCGACATGCGGTTCCTCGACAATCCGCACTGGGACAAGGTGCTGCGGCCGATGACCGGCCAGGATACCCCGGTGGCCGACCATATCCGCCAGGACCCGGCCTGGGACGAGGCCTTCACGCGGATCCGCGACCTCATCCTGCTGCTGCTGCCGCGCTATCAGGCCCAGGGCAAGCCCTACGTCAACATCGCCTTCGGCTGCACCGGAGGGCGGCACCGCTCGGTCTTCACCGCCGAAGAGATGGCCCGGGCGCTCAGTGCGGCTGGCTATTCTCCGGCGCTGGTGCACCGTAACCTGGCGGCTCGGGCAGCCGACGGAGTGGAAGGAAAGCATTGACCATGCAGGACCTTCACGCCATGCCGACCGGCCAATCCCCGGCACGATTCGCCGGCGCACGGTACCGGAGCGCAGGTTTCGCATGATCGGCATCATCCTCGTCACACACGGCCGGCTGGCCGAGGAATTCGTTGCGGCGATGCAGCACGTTGTCGGCCGCCAGGACGCGGTGCGCACGGTCTGCATCGGCCCCAATGACGATATGGAAGCCCGCCGGGCCGAGATTTCCGATGCCATCGCCGAGGTCGACAGTGGCAGCGGCGCGATCATCCTGACCGATCTGTTCGGCGGGACGCCTTCAAATCTGGCGATTTCGCTGATGGACAAGGGGCGGGTGGAAGTCATCGCCGGGATCAATCTGCCGATGCTGATCCGGCTGGCCAAGGCGCGTGGCTGCATGACGCTGGACAAGGCGGTCGCCGCCGCGCGTGATGCCGGTCGCAATTACATCACCGTCGCATCGGAGTTCCTGGGGCAGGACGCTTGAGCGAAGGTCTGGGGGGAAGCATGAGCGAGGTTCGCGAGAGCGTCGAAATCGTCAATAACCGTGGCCTCCACGCCCGGGCGAGCGCAAAGTTCGTCAATGCCGTGACCAAGCTGGGCGAGGGCGTGCAGGTGCGGGTCGAGAAGGACGGCAACCACGCTGCCGGGGCATCGATCCTGGGACTGATGATGCTGGGTGCGGCCAAGGGCGATTCGGTGGAGATCGTGGTGTCCGGCGATGGCGCCGATGCGGCGCTGACCAAGCTGGTGGGGCTGGTCAAGGACGGCTTCGGCGAGGATTGAGGCCTTGGCCCAGCGCCGCCAGATCACCGGATTTTCCAATCCCACGGTCAAGTTCCTGCGCAGCCTGCGGGACAAGAAGCACCGCAAGGCGGCCGGACAGTTTCTGGCCGAGGGTCTGCGCCTGCTTACCGATGCGCGCGAATGCGGCCATTTGCCCCTGATTCTGGCCATGGCTACCGGGCGCGATCCGCATCCGCTGCTTGATGCGCTGGAAGCCGATGTGCTGGCCGCGGGCGGCGAAGTGCTGGAAATGGCCCCCGACCTGCTCAGCAAGATCACCGGCAAGGATAACCCCCAGGCGGTCTGCGGGGTGTTTGACGAGTTCGATACCAGCCTTGCCGGGATCAACCGTTCGGCCGCGAAGATCTGGCTGGTTGCCCAGGCACTGCGCGATCCCGGAAACCTGGGCACCATGCTGCGCACCGGCGATGCGGTGGGCGCCGGCGGATTGATCCTGATCGACGACTGCGCCGATCCGTTCAGCGCCGAGGCGGTGCGGGCCAGCATGGGCGCCGTGTTTACCCAGAAGGTCGTGCAGGCCCGGTGGGAGGAATTCCTGCCCTGGCTGCGCTCCGGTCCCGGCCAACTGGTCGCCGCCTCACTGCGCGACGCGGTTGACTATCGCGGCGCACCCTATGCCGCGCCGTGCTTTCTGATGGTCGGCAACGAAAGCCGCGGTCTGCCCGAAGTTTACGAAGCGGCCTGCGACCTCAGGGTGACCATGCCGATGAAGGGCCGGGCCGACAGTCTCAATGCGGCGGTGGCCGGGGCGGTGCTGGCCTATGAGGCGCTGGCGCATCTCGACCGCTGAAATTTGATCTGTTCGGTTGCGGGCAAGGTTGGCGCAGCTAGATTCGCGTCATGATGAAACGAATCGCCCTGTTCGCCCTGCCGCTGCTTGCGGCCTGCGCCACCCCCGGTCAGGCGGAACCAGTGCTGATCGGGACGAAGTGGACCTTTGTCTCGATCGACGGCAAGGCCCCGGTTTCCGACCGCACAAGCCTGACGATCGAGGACGGTCGGATCGGTGCCAATGTCGGCTGCAACGGCATGGGCTCGGACCTCAAGATCGAGGGCGGTCGGCTGATGACCAACGGGATCACCTCCACCAAGATGTTCTGCAGCGAAATAGCCGGGCAGGAAATGGCCGTCGGCGCGCTGCTCGGTGCCTCGCCCAGCTATACCGTCGATGGAGACCGGATGGTCCTGACCAGCCCCGGCCACCGGGTGGAGCTGAAACGGGCGAACTAGCCGGGCTTACCCGGCCGTTTCGTCCAGCGTCCCGCCCACGCCGCCCAGCAGCAGCGGATCGTCTGCCGTCTGGCCATGGCGCGGGGCCGTCTCGATCAGGGGGACGTCCTCGATCTCGCGCTTGCCAATCTCGATGCCCTTGTCGCGCAGGCGGCGGCCGGAACTGAGCACGTTGCGCTCAAAGCTGCCGACGAAATCGTTGTATTTGCGCACGGCCCGGTCAAGCCCCGCGCCCATCCCCTTGAGGTGGTCGGCAGCGACCGCCAGCCGGTCATAAAGCTCAGCCCCTGACCGGCCAATCTCGACCGCTTCGCGCGCCAGCTGGTCCTGCTTCCAGACCATCGCCACGGTCCGGGCAATCGCCACCAGATTGGTAGGAGTGGCCAGCAGTACCTTGTTGTGGAAGGCAAAGTCCCACAGTTCCGGATCATGCTCCAGCGCCGCTGCCACGAAATGTTCGCCCGGCACAAACATCACGACGTAGTCCGGCGCCTCTTCGAACTGGCTTTGATAGGCCTTGGCCCCCAGCGTCTGGATATGGCCGCGCATCGAGCGGGCGTGGAGATCGAGATTGCGCTTGCGGGTCTCGTCGTCATTCGCCTCGAACGCCGCCTGATAGGCGTTGAGCGAGACCTTGGCGTCGATCACCAGCTTCTTCTGGCCCGGCACATGAACAATCGCGTCGGGCCGCAGGCGGCCGTCGTCGGTATCCATGGAGTGCTCAAGATCGAAGTCGGTGTGTTCCGACAGGCCGCACTGCTCCAGCACGTTCTGCAGGGCACGTTCGCCCCAGCGACCGCGGGCCTTGGGAGCATTGGTCAGCGAATTGCCCAGCCGGGCAGCCTCCGCCTTGACCGCTTCCTGCCCGTCGCGGACCGACTGGATCAGACCGGCCAGTTGCCCGAAAGCATCGACCCGGTTTTTCTCAAGAATCTGAACCTGTTCCTCATAGCTCTTGAGTCGCTGGTTGACCGGGGCGAGCAGCGCGTTGAGGCGCTCGGCGCTCTTCTCTTCGCTCTGGCTGAAGCGCTCCTGGGCGCGGTTCAGGAACACTTCCTGGGCCTGGGCGAGGACCTTGGCACCGGCCGCCTCGAATTCCTTTTTCAGGTTTTCCTGCGCGGTCAGCAGCGCGGCCTTCTGTTCCTCGAAATGGGCGGCATTGGCCTTGAGCGTGGCAAGCTCGGCCGCCTGACTTTCTGCCCGATGGCGCAATTCCGCCATCTCCGTGGCCAGAGCGTCGGCCCGTTCGGCCCGTTCGCTGGCGGCGGCAAGGTCGCGGATCGCGGCCTTGAAGCGCTCGTCGAGCGCCTTGCCTTCCTCTTCCGCCGCAGCGAGCCGGGCGCCCAGATCCGCCGCCGGGCGCGATCCGGCCAGCCAGCCGAGCGCGCCGCCGATCACCAGCGCAAGCAGAGTCAGGACAAGACCAAGCGGTTCCATGCATGCCTTTCAATGAGAACGAAGCGCGAACCTACCGCCCCGCCCCCAAGGGTGCAAGACCTGTCCGCAGATATCACCAAACAGACACTTGAATGGCACACCGATGCCGCCAAAAAGGCACACGATGCATACCGATATCGAGATCGCCCGCGCCGCGCGGCTGGAGCCCATCGCCACCATCGCCGCCAGGGCCGGAATCCCGGACGAGGCGCTGGTGCCCTATGGCCGCAGCAAGGCCAAGATCGACGTGACGGCCCTTCCCGCCGCCACCCGGCAGGGCAAGCTGATCCTGGTCACCGCGATCAACCCGACCCCGGCCGGCGAAGGCAAGACCACCACTTCGGTCGGCCTGGCCGATGCGCTCAACCGGATCGGCAAGCAGACCATGCTGTGCCTGCGCGAGCCGAGCCTGGGGCCGTGCTTCGGCGTGAAGGGCGGCGCGGCCGGGGGCGGCAAGGCGCAGGTCGTGCCGATGGAAGACATCAACCTGCACTTCACCGGCGATTTCCACGCGATCACCACCGCGCACAACCTGCTTTCCGCGATGATCGACAACCACATCCACTGGGGCAACGCGCTGGAGATCGACCTGCGCCGGATCACCTGGCGGCGGGTGGTTGACCTCAACGACCGGGCGCTGCGCCAGATTGTCGGCCCGCTCGGCGGGGTGGCCAACGGCTTCCCGCGCGAGACCGGTTTCGACATCACCGTCGCCTCGGAAATCATGGCGATCCTGTGCCTGGCCGATGACCTTGCCGACCTGGAACGGCGACTGGGCGAGATCATCGTCGGCTACCGGCGCGATCGCTCGCCGGTATACTGCCGCGACCTGAAGGCCGACCGGGCGATGACCGTGCTGCTGAAGGATGCCGTCCTGCCCAACCTGGTCCAGACGCTGGAGAACAACCCGGCGATCCTCCACGGCGGCCCCTTTGCCAACATTGCGCACGGCTGCAATTCGGTGATTGCCACCCGCACGGGCCTGGCGCTGGCCAACTATGTGGTGACCGAGGCCGGGTTCGGCGCGGACCTGGGCGCGGAAAAGTTCATGGACGTGAAGTGCCGGATCGCCGGGCTAAAACCCGATGCGGTGGTGCTGGTCGCCACGGTCCGCGCGCTGAAAATGAACGGCGGCGTGGCCAAGGCCGATCTGGGCCAGCCCGATGCGGCGGCGGTACGCGCCGGCAGCGTCAACATGGCCCGGCATATCGAGAACCTGCGCAAGTTCGGCCTCGATCCGGTGGTGGCGATCAACCACTTCTACCTCGACACCGACGAGGAGCTGGCGGTGATTGCCGAAGTTGCCAAGGCCAGCGGGGCCGAAGCGGTGATCTGCAAGCACTGGGCCGAAGGCGGCGCGGGCGCGGAGGACCTGGCCCGGATCGTCGCGGCCAAGGCTGATGCCGGCGCGCCGGACTACCGCCCGCTCTACGGCGACGACCTGCCGCTGGCCGACAAGATCGAGACTGTGGCACGCGAAATCTACCGCGCGGGCGAAGTGCACCTGTCACCCGCCGTGCGCAAGCAGCTGAAGACCTGGGAGGACATGGGCTATGGCAAGCTGCCGGTCTGCATGGCCAAGACGCAGGTGTCCTTCTCCACCGACCCCGCCCTGCTCGGCGCGCCCGAGGGCCATGAAGTGGAAGTGCGCGAGGTGCGGCTGTCGGCCGGGGCCGGGTTCGTCGTTGCGATCTGCGGCGATATCATGACCATGCCCGGCCTGCCGCGCGTTCCGGCGGCCGAAGGGATTTACCTCGACGAGAACGGGCAGATCGAGGGGCTGTTCTAGCCCCCGGATCACATCACGCCGCCTTGCGCAGCTTTTCCAGCTTCTTCAGCGCCATGTTGCGCTTCAGGCGGCTCAGGTGGTCGATGAACAGGATCCCTTCGAGGTGGTCCATCTCGTGCTGCAGGCAGGTCGCCATCAGCCCGTCCATTTCCTCTTCGTGAGTATTCCCGTCGAGGTCCTGCCAGCGCGCCCGGATCCGGGCCGGGCGTTCGACCTCGGCATAGATTTCCGGCACGGACAGGCAGCCTTCCTGATAGACCGAATGCTCGTCCGACGGATCGAGAATCTCCGGGTTGATGAACACCCGGGGTTCCCTCTTGGTTGGCTGGTGGTGATGGTGGTGGCCATCATGGTTGCAGGGCTCCGGCTCTGCATCCGGGTCTTCCGGTTGCAGATCGATCACCAGCACGCGCAGCGGCACGCCGACCTGGATCGCGGCAAGGCCGATGCCGGGGGCATCGTACATCGTCTCGAACATGTCCTCGACCAGGGTCTTCAGTTCATCGTCGAACCTGGTGACGGGTTCGGACACCACCTTCAGGCGGGGATCGGGTGCTTCAAGGATTTCGCGGATAGCCATAGACCGGTCACATAGTGCGGGGGCGGGCCGGGTTCAACCGTTGCGATTTGCCGGCAGGCACAAGGCGCCATGCAGCAGCCGCCACCGGCGTTCCTGTGGCAATCGCCTGACCGAAGGCCCGGACCCTAGCCCTGAAACCGGATCAACCGGCTGTCAGCCACGGCGGCCGTGCGGTGCGGCAGGGCATCGCGGACATATTCCTCGTTCTTGACCATGCCCATGAACACCCCGGCGTTGGGATAACCCATGACGAAGGCCTTGTCCCATTCGCCCGCCGGGCCGGTGACGGTGCATTCCAGCGGCGCTTCCCAGACCATCGCCGCGCCGTCGTCCGCAACCAGTTCCTGGAACCGCTTTTCATAGATCGCATAGGCCTCTGCCCCGGTCAGGCCCTTGCCGTGAAGCTCGTGCCCTTCGGGGTATTCGGCCAGATCGCGCAGCTTGATCAGGTTGAGCATGTGGATCGGCCGGTCGCGCGGGAGCGACTTGAAGACGGCCCAGTTTTCGCGATCGGGATCGATATAGGCGGTCATAAAACTCCCTCGTCATTGGCAATCCAGGGCGGTCCAGGCACGCCCTGGATTGCGTCGCTTCGCTCGCAATGACGAACGAAGCAATCGGGCGTCACGCGTCCGCCAGCTTGTAGTCGCGGAACTGCTCGCGCAGGTCCTTCTTGCTGATCTTGCCGGTGGCACCGTGCGGGATGCCGTCAACGAATTCGATCGCGTCGGGCAGCCACCACTTGGCGACATGCTGGGCCAGGTGGGCCTTGATCTCCTCGGCGGTCACTGTCGCGCCGGGCTTTTTCACCACCACCAGGATCGGGCGCTCGTCCCACTTGGGGTGATGGATCCCGATCGCGGCCGCTTCGGCCACGCCATCCACGCCGACGGCGGCGTTTTCCAGCTCGACCGAGCTGATCCATTCCCCGCCGGACTTGATCACGTCCTTGGTCCGGTCAGTCAGCTGCAACGTGCCATCGGGATGCAGGATGCCGACATCGCCGGTGTCGAACCACTGGCCGTCCACCGTCGCGTCCTGCTCGGCCTTGAAATAGCGCTTGATGATCCACGGCCCGCGCACTTGCAGCGCGCCGCTGGTCTTGCCATCGCGCGGCAGTTCCCTGGTCGGGTCGCCCAGATCGACCGTGCGCAGTTCCACGCCGAAGGGAACCCGGCCCTGCATCTGCTTGATGTCGATCTTTTCTTCAAAGCTCTTGTCGGCCCAGTCCCAGGTCATCGCCCCGGTGGTGCCGATCGGGCTGGTTTCCGTCATACCCCAGGCGTGCGCAACGTTGACCCCGGCCTTCATCAGCCGCTCGATCATGAAGCGCGGCGCGGCCGAACCGCCGATGATCGCCTGACGCAGGGTCGGCAAAGTGGTGCCGGTGGCATCCATGTGCTGGAACGTGGCAAGCCAGACGGTCGGCACCCCGGCGGAATGGGTCACGCCTTCGCGGTTCATCAGTTCGCACAGTACGGCTGCATCGTTGACGGCGCTGAACACGAACTTGATCCCCGCCGCCGCCCCGGCCCAGGGCAGGCCCCAGCTGGCGGCGTGGAACATCGGCACCACCGGCAGCATGACCGAGCGGGTATCAAAGTCGAAGATCGAGGGCTGCAGGCCGGTGATGGCGTGGAGCATCGTGGAGCGGTGCTCGTACAGCACGCCCTTGGGGTTGCCGGTGGTGCCGCTGGTGTAACACAGCATGCAGGGGTCGCGTTCGTCGCCGGTGGCCCAGGTGGTGTTGCCGTCCTCGGCCCCGATCCAGGCCTCGAACTCGCCGTTATCGAAGCAGATGTAGTGCCGGATTGTGGTCCACTTGGGCTTCATCCGCTCGATGATCGGGGTAAAGGCCGCATCGTAGAGCAGCACCACGTCTTCGGCGTGGTTGGCGATATACTCCAGCTGGTCGTCGAACAAGCGCGGGTTGATCGTGTGTAGCACCCCGCCCACGCCGACCGCGCCGTACCAGGAAACCAGGTGGCGGCTGTGGTTCATCGCCAGCGTGGCCACCCGGTCGCCCTGCTGCACGCCCAGCTTGCGCAAGGCCTGGGTCATCTTCAGGGCATCGCGGCGGATCCCGGCCCAGGTGGTGCGGGTTTCATCGCCATTGGCCCAGTGGGTCACGATTTCGCGGTTGCCATGCTCGCGCGCGGCGTGATCGATCAGGTGGGTGACGCGAAGGTCCCAGTCCTGCATTGCTCCCAGCATTTGCCTCTCCTGATGTTCTATATGCGTGTTTTATCTGATTTATGCGACCAGCCGCAGGCGGGTGGTCCCGCGGCGGGCGCTTAGCGCTACATTGGCAATACCTTCCATGCTTGCCAAGCGTTCTGCAAGTTCCCCATCGACCATGAAGTCGCGCCCCAGCCGCACCACCGGTTCCTCGCCCCGCCCGGTCCGCAGCCGCACGATCACTTCGCCCCGCCCCGGCGCTCCCGGCACCAGCATCATGGCCAGGTCGGCGAAGACTTCCGGGCTGAGCACGTCAAAGCGCAGCTCCATCGATCCCGCCGTGGTCACTTCCGACAGCGGCCGCGCCCCGCGCACGGTGACGCGCGGCGGTTCGTCGGCGCTGGGCGCGTCGAGTTCTACGGTCAGCAACAGGCAGGTACCGTCCCTGGCCCATTGCAGCATCGGCTCGACCAGCGCCTCTTCAAAGCAGGCGGCGGAAAACTGGCCGGAATTGTCGGAAAAGTCGGCTCGGACAAAGTCCGCCCCGCGCCGGGTCTTGCCGCGGCTGACGCCTTCCACCATCGCCGCCAGCACCGCCTGGGCCCGTCCACCTCCGGGAACGCCGCTTTCCATGACGCTGGCATAGGACCGCGCCCCGTTGGCACTGGCTACCGCGCGCCACTGCTCGACCGGATGGGCAGCAAAATAGAATCCGAAGTTCTCCCGTTCCTTGGCCATCTGCTCGGTCTTGGACCAGGCTTCGACTTCGGTCAGCCGCAGTGCCGGGGCGGCATGGTCATCCCCGCCGAACAGGCCGCCCTGCCCGCTCGACCGGCTCCGCGCGGCCTCGTCCGCCACGGCCAGCAGCATATCGGCATTGGCGAGCACCATGGCGCGATTGGCCTCCAGCGAATCGAATGCCCCGGCTCCGGCCAGCCCCTCCAGCTGTCGGCGGTTCATGGTGCCTTGCGGCACACGGCGGAACAGGTCTTCCAGACTGGCGAAACGGCCATTGGCCTCGCGCTCCGCCACGATCGCTTCCATCGCCTTTTCACCGACGTTGCGGATCCCGGCCAGGGCATAGCGCACGGCATAGCCTTCCTCGGTCGGCTCGACCATGAACTCGGCCTCGCTGCGGTTGATGTCCGGCCCTTCCAGCGCGACGCCGCTGCGGCGCATGTCGTCGACGAACACCGCCAGCTTTTCCGACTGGTGCATGTCGAAGCACATCGAGGCGGCGAAGAATTCGTGCGGGTAGTGCGTCTTAAGCCAGGCCGTCTGATAGGCCAGCAGGGCATAGGCGGCGGCGTGCGACTTGTTGAAGCCGTAGCCGGCGAACTTGTCGATCAAATCGAACAGCTCGTTGGCCTTGGCCGCATCGATCCCGGATACCTTGGCGCAGCCTTCGACAAAGCGTTCGCGCTGGGCGTCCATTTCCGCCTGGACCTTCTTGCCCATGGCGCGGCGCAACAGGTCGGCATCGCCCAGCGAATATCCGGCCAGGATCTGCGCGGCCTGCATGACCTGTTCCTGATAGACGAAGATCCCGTAAGTCTCCGACAGGATCCCCTCCAGCCGGGGGTGCGGGTATTCGATGCTTTCGCTACCGTTCTTGCGCCGGCCGAACAGCGGGATGTTGTCCATCGGGCCCGGCCGGTAAAGCGAGACGAGCGCGATGATGTCGCCGAAGTTGGTCGGCTTCACCGCTGCCAGGGTGCGGCGCATCCCTTCGGATTCCAGCTGGAACACGCCGACCGTATCGCCGCGCTGCAGCAGTTCATAGACCTGGGCATCGTCCCACGGCAGGACCGACAGGTCGATCTCGATATCCCGCCGCTTCAGCAGTTCGACCGCCTTCTTGAGCACCGACAGCGTCTTGAGACCGAGGAAGTCGAATTTGATCAGGCCGGTATCCTCGACATATTTCATGTCGAACTGGGTCACCGGCATATCCGAACGCGGATCACGGTACAGCGGCACCAGCTGCGCCAGCGGCCGGTCGCCGATCACCACGCCGGCGGCGTGGGTGGAACTGTTGCGGTTTAGCCCCTCCAACTGGACCGCCAGGTCGACCAGCCGCTTCACCTCGTCGTCGGTATCGTATTCGCGCTTGAACTCGGCCGCGCCGTTCAGCGCGCGCGGCAGGGTCCAGGGATCGGTCGGATGGTTGGGTACCATCTTGCAGAGACGATCCACCTGGCCATAGCTCATCTGCAGGATGCGGCCGGTATCGCGCAGCACGGCACGGGCCTTGAGCTTGCCGAACGTGATGATCTGGGCGACGTGATCGTGGCCGTACTTGGCCTGGACATAGCGGATCACCTCGCCGCGCCGGGTTTCGCAGAAGTCGATATCGAAGTCCGGCATCGAAACGCGTTCGGGATTGAGGAAGCGTTCGAACAGCAGGCCCAGCCGGATCGGATCGAGATCGGTGATGGTCAGCGCCCAGGCCACGACCGAGCCCGCACCCGAACCGCGCCCGGGACCTACCGGAATGTCGTTGTCCTTGGCCCACTTGATGAAATCGGCCACGATCAGGAAGTAGCCGGCAAAACCCATCTTGTTGATCACGCCGGTTTCGAAATCGAGCCGGTCGAAATAGGCCTGCCGTTCTTCCTCCGGCATTTCGCCATAAGGCTCCAGCCGCTTTTCGAGGCCGGCGCGGGCATCGTCGATCAGCATCTGCGCTTCGCCGGCGGCATCGCCGGCCAGGCTGGGCAGCAGCGGCTTGCGCTTGGGCGGGGCGGCGGCGCAGCGCTGGGCGATAACCAGCGTGTTGGCGGTCGCCTCGGGCAGATCCTCGAACAGTTCCCGCATCATCGGCCAGGACTTGACCCACCACTGCGGGTTGGACCGCGGCCGCTCGGCCGCATCGACGTGGGTCGAATTGGCGATGCACAGCATCGCATCGTGGGCCGCGTAGAACTGGGGATCGCCATAGGCGGCGGGATTGGTCGCCACCAGCGGCAGATCGCGATCGTAAGCCAGCTGGATCAGCGCGTCTTCGGCGGCTTCCTCGGCCGGGTCATTGCGCCGGGCGATCTCGATGTAGAGCCGGTTCGGGAACAGGGCCTCCAATCGCTCGCAATAGGCCGTGGCGGCATCGCCCCGCCCTTCCGCCAGCAATCGCACCAAAGCGCCCTCGCCCGCCGCGGTCAGGCAGATCAGCCCGTCCGACCGGCCGGCCAGGTCTTCCAGCGTGACATGCGGATCCAGTTCCAGCGGCCGGTCAAGGTGCGCGCGGCTGACCAGGTGGCACAGGTTGTTCCAGCCGTCCTCGTTCTGGGCATAAAGCGCCAGCCAGTCGATCGGTCCGGAACTGTCCCTCCGCACCCCCAGCAGAGTGCCGATGATCGGCTGGATCCCCGCATCGCGGCAGGCCCCGGCAAACGACATCGCCGCGTAAAGTCCGTTGCGATCGGCAATGGCGATGGCCGGAAAACCGCGTTCTACCGCCAGCTTGGCAATCGCCTTCGGATCGATCGCCCCTTCCAGCATCGAATAGCTGGACAGCACACGCAGCGGGACAAAAGGTTCGAAAGCCATGGGCCAACCCTAGGGGGGCGCAGAAGGATTCGCAAAGGGGGCACCGCGATCCCCGGCAGGCTTTTCACAACTTGTCGGATTTCACCTAGTCAGCCCCGCCCCTGTGTGGTTCCATGCGTTTCATTCCGGACTTGGAAGGGGAACGGACATGAACGATTGGCAATCGCAGGGCCTGGTCGAACGGGCCAAGGCCATCACGCTGAAACCAGATGAAACCTGGCCGCAGATCGCGGCGGAACAGACCACACCTGGCGACGTCATCACCCGCTATGCCATGCCGCTTCTGGCCATCGGCCCGGTGGCCAGCTTCATCGGTGGGCAGCTGTTCGGCATCTCGGTGCTGGTGGCTACCTTGAAGCCCAGCCTGATGTCGGGCCTGGGCATGGCGCTGACCAGCTTCGTGATGAGCCTGATCTCGCTGGTGGTGATAGCCCTGGTGACCGATTTCCTCGCCCCGAAGTTCAATGGCGAGGCCAATCGCACCCAGGCATTCAAGCTGGTGGCCTATGCCATGACACCCGGCTGGGTGGCCGGCGCGCTGGGAATCTTCCCCGCCCTGAGCATCCTGATCCTGCTGGCCACGCTTTACGGGCTCTACCTGTTCTTCAAGGGCGCGACCCCGGTGATGAAAGTCCCGGCGGAAAAGGCCGGCGGCTTTACCGTGGTCACCGTGGTGGTGGCGATCGTGGTCAACCTGGTCGCCGCTGCCTTGCTCACCACCGTCACCGGGATGTTCGGCCTGGGTGCGGCTGCGCTCGGGTCGATGGACGGATCGGGCGACACGGTGGAAGTCAACGTCCCCGGTGTCGGCACGATCGACACCGGCAAGATGGAGGATGCCGCCAAGCAGCTGGAAGGCATGGCCAATGGCGAGGCGCCCAAGCCGGTCGACATGGCCGCGCTGCAGGCGCTGCTGCCGGCCTCGATCGGCGCCTACCAGCGCACTTCGATCGAATCCGCCGGGGTCGGCGGCGTCGGCTCCAAGGCCGAGGCCGTCTACCAGAATGGCGACAAGCAGATCCGGCTGGAGATCGTCGACATTGCGGGCCTTGGCGCTGTGGCCGGGATTGCCGGGGCCATGGGGGTCGAGCAAAGCCGCGAGGACGCCGACGGCTATGAACGCACCCGCACGGTGGACGGCGCGATCCAGACCGAAAAGTGGAACAAGACCAACCAGAGCGGCAGCTTCGGCACCCAGGTCGCCGGCCGCTTCATGGTCCAGGCCGAAGGCGAAGCCGGATCGATCGACGAGCTGAAAGCCGCCGTTGCCGGCATCGATCGCGGCAAGCTGGAAAGCCTGGCCAAGTAACACCGGGGTGCCCCTTCCTCTGCGGAGGAAGGGGCACCCGATCACAGCAGCTTTTCGATATCCTTGGCGATGCTTTCGGGCTTGTCGGTCGGGGCATAGCGCCGCACCACCTTGCCCTGGCGGTCGATCAGGAACTTGGTGAAGTTCCACTTGATCGACTTGGATCCCATCAGGCCCGGCGCTTCCTTCTTCAGCCAGTCATACAGCGGCGGCGCGCCCGGGCCGTTGACCTCGACCTTGGCCATCAAGGGGAAGCTGAGCCCGAAATTGACCTTGCAGAACTGGTCGATTTCTTCCGCGCTACCCGGTTCCTGCCCGCCGAACTGGTTGCAGGGAAAGGCCAGCACCTCAAAGCCTTGCGCACCATACTTCTGATGCAGCGCTTCCAGCCCGTCATATTGCGGAGTGAAGCCGCACTTGCTGGCGGTGTTGACCACCAGCAGGACCTTTCCCAGCTTGTCGGCCAGGTTGACCTGCTTGCCGCCGGGCAGGTCGGCGGTGAAATCGGCGATGGTCGGCATGGTGAAACTCCCCTGTGTTGTGCGCCGTAACCTAGGCGAGACGGCCCACAGGTCAATCGGCCCTGCCCTTCAGGGCATCAGGCGAGCACCCCGTCGTGCAGGCGCACCACCCGGTCCATCCGTGCGGCCAGCCGCTCGTTGTGGGTCGCGATCAGCGCCGCGCTGCCGGTGCCGCGAACCAGGCCCAGGAACTGGTCGAGCACCTTGTCGGCAGTGCGCTCGTCCAGATTGCCGGTCGGCTCGTCGGCCAGCACCAGCGCCGGGCGGTTGGCCAGCGCGCGGGCCACGGCCACACGCTGCTGCTCCCCGCCGGACAGCTGGCTGGGGCGATGGCTCAGCCGCTCGGCCAGGCCCAGCGCGCCAAGCAATTCCTCGGCCCGGGCAGCGGCATCGGCGCGCGAAGCGCCGGCCACCAGTTGCGGCAGGATCACGTTTTCCAGCGCGGTGAAATCGGGCAGCAGGTGATGGAACTGATAGACAAACCCGATCCGGTCGCGCCGCAGCACGGTTCGGGCATCGGCATCTAGGCTTGACGCATCGGTCCCGCCGATCGCGATGGTCCCGCCGAACCCGCCTTCCAGCAGGCCGACCGCCTGGAGCATGGTGCTCTTGCCCGACCCCGACGGGCCAAGCAGCGCGACCACTTCGCCCGGCATGATGGCCAGATCGACTCCGCGCAGCACATCGATGCGTTCCCCGCCCTGTTCGAAGCTGCGGGTCACGGCGGAAAGGCGGACGACCGGATCACTCATAACGCAGCACCTCGACCGGATCGGTGCTGGCCGCGCGCCAGGCCGGGTAAAGCGTGGCGAGGAAACTGAAGCCCAGCGCCATCACGCAGATCGCGATCACTTCGCCCGGATCGGTCCGGCTGGGCAGCTCGGTCAGGAAGCGGATCTGCGGATCCCACAGGTTCTGCCCGGTCACGATCTCGATCCCGCGCACGATCGACTGGCGGAAGAACAGCACCACGAAGCCCAGCGCCAGTCCGCCGAAGGTGCCGATCAGCCCGATCACCGTGCCAGTCGCAACGAAGATCTTGAGGATCGAGCGGCGGCTGGCCCCCATGGTGCGCAGTATCGCGATGTCGCGGGTCTTGGAACGGACCAGCATGATCAGGCTGGACAGGATGTTGAACGCGGCCACCAGCACAATAATGCCCAGCGCGAAGAACATCGCCACCCGCTCTACCTGCAGCGCCTCGAACAGCGAGGCGTTGATCGATTTCCAGTCGGATATCGCAACCTGCCCGGCATATTTCTGCTGAACCGGCTCGACGATCTGGGCAGCGCGGTCCGGGTCGGTCACCTGCACCTCGATCATCCCCACGGTATCGCCGCTGAGCAGCAGGGTCTGCGCATCGGTCAGCGGCATGACCACGAAGCGTTCGTCGAAATCGTAGATCCCGATCTGGAAAATCGCCGCCACTTCATAGGAAATCTGGCGCGGCACCGTGCCGAAGGGCGTTGCCTGGCCCTGCGGGTTGATCACCGTCATCTGGTCGCCCACCCGGATCCCCAGGTTGGCGGCGAGCTGCGCGCCGATCGCCACCCGGCCGCTTTCGGGCTGAACCGCGCCAAGATTGCCGGCAACCACCTTGTCCTTCAGCCGACCGATGTCTTCCATCGTGTTGCCACGGGCGAAAATCGCCTCCACCCGGCCGTTGAAGCTGGCCAGCAGCGGCTGTTCGATCAGCGGCGAGGCGCGCACCACATCAGGCGTTGCCCGCACGTCCTTCAGCACCGCGCGCCAATCGTCCATCCGCCCGCCATAGGCCTGGACGATGGCATGGCCATTGAGGCCGACGATCTTGTCGAACAGTTCGGCGCGAAAGCCGTTCATCACGCTCATCACGATCACCAGCATAGCGACCGAGAGCATGACCACGCCCACCCCGATCCCGGCGACCACGGCAATCACCGCCTCGCCGCGCCCGGGCAGCATGTAGCGCTTGGCAATGGTCCATTCGAAGGGAGAGAGGATCAAGCGGAGCGCCCTGGCTGATGGTCTGCGACAAGCGTCGACTTAGGGCCTGCCCGCCCATGGGGCAAGGCATGGTGTGCGCAAACCTTCGGCAAAGTGGCTCAGGCTTGCGGACAGTGGCCCCAGTCCCCCTTGCCTTTCGGCGCGCCAGGGGCCAAAGGCCGCGCAACACCAAGGCGGCTCCTCGGGCGAAGCGGAAATCGCAATGAACCTTACCCACCCCTTCCTTGACGCAGACGGCGACAAGCTGCGCGAGGAATGCGGCATCTTCGGCGTGATCGGCGCCCGCGATGCCGCGGCCATGACGGCACTGGGCCTCCACGCATTGCAACACCGCGGGCAGGAAGCGGTCGGCATCGTCAGCTATGACGGGCAGGATTTCTTCGCTCGCCGGGGCCTCGGCCATGTCGCGCAGGTCTTTTCCGATGCGGCTGCCCTGGCCGAACTGCCGGGCGAAATGGCATCGGGCCACGTGCGCTATTCCACCACCGGCGGCCAGGGCCTGCGCAATGTCCAGCCGCTCCATGCGGACCTGGCGCGCGGGGCCTTTTCGGTCGCCCACAACGGCAACATTTCCAACGCGATGAGCCTGAAGCGCGAGCTGGTCCAGCGCGGCTCGATCTTCCAGTCCACTTCCGACACCGAAGTGATCATCCACCTGATCGCGACCAGCCGCTATCACAAGCTGCTGGACCGCTTTGTCGATGCGCTGCGGATGATCGAAGGGGCCTATTCGCTGATCTGCATGACGCCCAAGCGGATGATCGCCTGCCGCGATCCGCTGGGGATCCGGCCGCTGGTGATGGGCCGGATCGGCGATGCCACGGTCTTTGCCAGCGAAAGCGTTGCGCTCGACGTGGTCGGCGCGGAATTCCTGCGCGAGGTCGAGCCGGGCGAGATCGTCGAAGTCCGCCAGGACGGCCGCATCACCAGCCACCGCCCGTTCGGCGATGTCGGGGCGCGGCCCTGCATTTTCGAGCATGTCTATTTCAGCCGCCCGGATTCGGTCATGGGCGGCCAGTCGGTCTATGAAGTGCGCAAGCGCATCGGCATGGAACTGGCCAAGGAATCCCCGGCCGAAGCCGATCTGGTGATCCCGGTGCCGGACAGCGGCGTGCCCGCGGCGATCGGCTATGCCCAGGAAAGCGGCATTCCGTTCGAACTGGGCATCATCCGTTCGCACTATGTCGGGCGGACGTTCATCCAGCCGTCGGACGGCGCGCGTCATGCCGACGTCAAGCGCAAGCACAATGCCAACCGCGCGCTGGTGGAAGGCAAGCGGATCGTGCTGATCGACGATTCGATCGTGCGCGGCACGACCAGCCTCAAGATCGTGCAGATGATGCGCGATGCCGGGGCCAAGGAAGTGCACATGCGCATTGCCAGCCCGCCGACCAGCCACAGCTGCTTCTATGGCGTCGACACGCCCGAGCGCAGCAAGCTGCTGGCTGCGCAGATGGACGTGGCGGCCATGGCCGAATACATCCACGCCGACAGCCTGGCCTTCGTCAGCATCGACGGGCTGTACCGCGCGGTGGGCGAAAAGGCCCGCAATGCCGCCTGCCCGCAGCACTGCGATGCCTGCTTCACCGGCGAATACCCCACCCCGCTGACCGACATGCTGGAACGCGATGCCGATACCAGCCAGCTGGTCCTGCCGGTCGGCAACGTGGCTTGAGGACAAAGGCATGACGGACCTTACCGGACAGGTCGCGCTCGTCACCGGGGCGAGTCGCGGGATCGGCGCCGCGATTGCCGAGGCGCTGGCCGCCGCCGGGGCCCACGTGGTCATCACCGGGCGCGACACCCGGGCGCTGGAAGCGGTCGAGGAACGGATCTACGCCGCCGGTGGTGCAGCGACGATCGCGCCGGTCGATCTGGCCGATGCCGACGGGATTGCCCGGCTGGCGCTGGCGATCGGCGAACGCTGGAAGGCGCTGGACGTGCTGGTCCATTGCGCCGCCGTCCTTCCGGAACTGATGGCGGTGAAGGACATCGACCAGGTCCAGCTCTCGAAAGCGCTGACCACCAATGTGCTCGCCACCCAGGCCCTGCTCGCCCGGTTCGATCCGCTGCTGAAGGCCAGTGTCGATCCCCGGCTGGTTTACCTTACCACCAGTGTCGCCACCGCGCCGCGCGCCTATTGGGGGGGCTATGCCGCCAGCAAGGCCGCGGCCGAGGTGCTGATCGATTGTTACGCGCAGGAAAGCCGTAATATCAGCAAGTTGCGGGTTGCGATCGTCGATCCTGGCGCCACCCGCACGGCGATGCGGGCCAAGGCCTATCCGGGGGAGGATCCGGCCTCGGTCAAGACCCCGGACGTGGTCGCCAGCCGCGTGGTTGCCCTGCTTGGTGAACAATTTGCCAGTCCGCACCGCGAGCGGGTTAACCAGTCCTCGTAAACCCACGGCAACCGCGCCGGTCCATTGTTTGTGAGCCTTGCCGGGAAAGCTCCTGGCAAGCCTGTCACAAAAGGGCGCATGTCATGGGTGAGAACCTGCTGATCCATCAAAGGGATTCCTATTTCACCGCCGCGCAGGAAGATCGTTCCGCGCCGCGCGTGCGGATTTCGATTCCGGCGACGTTGCGGATGTCGGGCGGGCGCGGTTTCCAGACCGTGGTCCACGACCTTTCGCTGAGCGGTTTCTGCGCCGCCGCGGTCAACCGGGTGCACCCCGGTTCGGTCTGCTGGCTGACCCTGCCGGGAATGGAATCGCTGCAGGGCGAAGTGATCTGGTGGGATAACAGCCTGACCGGCTGCGCGTTCGACAAGCTGCTCTCGCCGATCGTCTACGACAACATCCTGACCCGCTGGCGCGCCGACTCCCCGTACCGGTCCCTGTCCTGAGGATCGGCCGCCGCTTGCCTGTCCGGGCCGGGCCTGCCGGTCCCGTGTCTTATACCCCCCGATGCCGACACTTGCGCAGTGTCCGGTCCGGGCAGGCCTTTTCGGTTGTCTGAAAGATCAGCGCCGGCTGACCAGCGCTTCCAGAATGACCGGATTGAGCGGGCGGGCGAATTCGCACCCGAATTCGAACTCGGTGACCCAGGCCACCTTGGCCTCGATCGATTCCATGCCCGGGAAGCGGATGAAGAAGCGGTCGCCTTCATGAACCAGGAACACACCCTTGATCCGCGCACCCAGCGGCGAGATGTCGCGCAGCCGGACATTGGCGCGCTTGGTGCCGGAACGGAATTGCACTTCCGCATCCCAGGCCCACCGTTCGGTACGCCGTCCAGCAATATCACGCGGGGCCTTGTCAGGGATCATTTACCGATCACTTGCCGAATTTCTACCTGCCGTAACTTTCGCAAATCGGAGTAAAATCGGGGTTAACGAAGTTTTTTCCTTTATTTCAGTGTGATGAATGAAAAAGGGGCGCCGCGGCTTGTGCCGGGCGCCCCTCTTACTTGCCGATTGCGGCCTACGGTCAGAAGCGGACTTCCGCCGAGACCACGAACGACCGGCCGCGCGGATCGGCCACGCGCGGTTCCCAGCTGCTGCCGGCACCGGTGTTGCCATCATAGGTGATCGCGAACGGCGGATCGGTATCGAACAGGTTCTTCACCCCGAAGGTCAGGCGATAGTTCTCGCCCAGCCCGGTGTAAGTCGCCGTCAGGTTGTAGATGTGATACGGCTTGACCTTGGGGTTGTAGTCCGGACGGGTCACCGTGCCGGCGGCGATGCCAGGCAGGGCCTGGTTGTTGTAACCGGCCCGGAAGATCTGGGTGAAGGTGATCGCCCAGTCCTCGTTGGTGTAGCTGACCCAGGCATTGTGCTTCCAGCGCAGGCCAAGGTCACCGGCAAAGGTGAACACGCCGATCAAGCTGGGGCCATAGGCCGCAGTCGGAGTCAGCTTCTCCCGCTTCTTGAGCGCGAGCGAGCCGTCCATGCCGATGCTGACGCGAGCCGCGCCGGGCAGGTCGAACCCGCCGCGCAGGGCGAATTCCACGCCCTGGGTGCGGCGCGCACCGGCGTTGATCCAGCGCTGGTCGATCGCGGTGATGACACCGCCCGCATCGCGGATGAACCGGTCCGGGAACAGGCTGGCATTGTCGATCAGCTGGCGCAGGGTGAGCAGCTGGATGGTGTCATCGACGTTGATCATCCACCAGTCAGCCGACAGGCTCCAGCCCGGCTTGGGCCGGAACACCACGCCGACGCTGGCCATCTTGGCCTTTTCCGGGCCGAGGACCAGGTTGCCGCCGGTGATGATGTCCGGACGGATCTGGGCGCAGGGCAGGCCGGAACCGAAGGCGCTGGTCGGCACGCCTCCGGGGCAGGCCACCGGATCGGCCAGGTCGCTGCCCGAATAGGGGCTGACCGTGTTGCCGTTGAAGATCTGGTTGAAGCTGGGCACGCGGAAGCCCGTGGAATAGGACCCGCGGAACATCAGCCAGTCCAGCGGCTGGAACTTCACCGAAACCTTGGGGTTGGTGGTGGTGCCGAAGCCGCTGTAATCGTCGATCCGGACAGCGCCGGTGATGTTCAGGATGTCGAGCAGCGGAATGTCGATTTCGACATAGCCGGCCTTCACCGTCCGCTCCTTCGGGGTCAGCGCGTTGACGTTATCGAACGCTGCCAGGAAGATCACCGGCTGGCTTGCCAGCGCCGCGTCCGATCCGTTGAAGCTGTAGGTTTCCTTGCGCCAGTCAACCCCGAGCGCCATCTGCACCGGGCCGCCCGGCAGATCGAACAGCGGGCCGGAAATCGACGCGTCGACTTCCTTGACCGTGTAGCGGCCGCCGTAAAGCGTGGTGCCGAAGGCCGAGATCGCATCCAGCCCGGCCATGGCCGCGTCGGTCTGGGTCAGGCTGAACGGGTTCAGGATACCCGAATTGATCAGGCCGACCAGGCCCGGGGTGGTCGCGCCCGGAGCGATCGGGGCGAGCGGATCGGGTGCGCCGTTGTTCAGCGTGCCGCGATAGTAGTAACCGCTGCCGAGGATCGACTTGGTCTCGCTTTCGGCATGGCTGGCGGCAACCTTGTAATCCCAGCCCTCGAACGGCAGCGGGCCTTCCAGGCTGAGCATGGCGCGCAGGGTGCGGGAATTGGTCTTGTACTCGCGCGGGCCGCAGGCGATGCAGCGCCACCGGCCCGAAAGCGGCCGGCCATACCGCGCATTCAGCGTCGCCGCGCTGCCCGGGAAAGTCGCGAGCAGCGAATTGAAGATCGCGTTATAGGTCGGCGCGGTCAGCGCGTTGAGCGGATAGGCCCACGGCAGGTTGGTGGTGTTGGCCGAAAGCTGGGCGTGGCTGAAGCTCTTGGCCGAATCCGCATCCGATCCGGTCAGTTCGCCAACCAGACGGTGATCGCCGCCCAGGTTGACGGTCGCCTTGGTGTAATAGGTGAAGGTTTCGATCGGCTGCTGGATCACTGCCGCGCGGCCCGTATCCCAGGCGCAGGCGTAGAAGTTGTTGGGCGAGTTCCACAGTTCCCAGTCATAGGCCATGCCGCCGTCCATGCTGTCGCATCCGGCGCCGCCCGGCAGGTCAAGGAAGTTGATCCCGCCCGAAGCCGCGTTGCCGCCGTTGGGAGCGGTCAGGGTCAGGCCGGCCAGCAGTGAACCGGTCGGGTTCTGGAAGGTGTTGGTGCCGATGTTGAACAGGGTGGCGATCGGCGTGCCGCGGGTATCGACCGACAGGCCGCGCAGCGGCTGGTTGCCGTTGACGAAATCGCGCTGCGAACCGCGCAGCATCTTGTTCCAGCTGTAGGAAACGGCGGCCATCACGTTGATGCCGTCGTCATTGAGATCGCCGAAGCCGACCACGCCAGACAGGCGGTAGATGTTGCCGCCGCCCTGCTCGGTCATGTCGGCCGAACCGCTGATCGACACGCCGTTGAAGTTCGACTTGGTGATGTAGTTCACCACCCCGCCGATCGCGTCGGTGCCGTAGATGGCCGAAGCGCCGTCCTTCAGGATTTCGACCCGCTCGATCGCGGCGAAGGGAATCTGGTTGACGTCGACCGCACCGCCCGACAGGCCGTGCGCGGCCACGCGGCGGCCGTTGAGCAAGACCAGGGTGGCGGCGCTGCCCTGCCCGCGCAGGTTGGCGGCCGACAGGCCGTTGGTGCCGCGCTGGGCGCCAGTGGTGACGTCGGCGTTCGATGCCAGGTTATCCGCGCCCGAACCGTTCGCGGTCAGGAACATGTTCAGCGCTTCGGGGTTGGCGATGCCGTTACGCTCGATATCGACGTTGGTGATGATTTCCAGCGGCAGGGCGCTGTTCGCGGGGTCGCGCTTGATGCGCGAACCGGTGACGATGATCGCCTTGCCTTCGTCAGATTCGGCCGCGTTGGGCGAAGTGATGTCGGTTGCGGTCTGGGCCATGGCCGGGACGGCGAAGGCACCCAGCGAGACACCACAGACCAGAGCGGCGCGCACGAAGCTGCGAGTATTCATGAAACCCCCTATCGAACCAGAATTTAGGTTGGCGGCAGACTAGCAAAGCGCCGATGCACCGCCAGCCCCGATTGCAGCGATCAGTCCCGTTTCAGGATGGATTGCCGGGGATTTGCGTAATTGTGTTGCAGTGCCGCAACAAGACTATGTCCGAATTGTTCAATTCGCCATGGCGATCCGCACCAGCACCGCTTCCATCAGCCACAGGACCGACGTGCCATTGGGTACATCGTTGGCCAGAAAGGCAAAGGTGAAGCGCCTGCCGCTGCGGGTGGTGAACGTGCCGGACAAGGTGTTGGTGGCATTGAGCGTGCCGGTCTTGGCGAACAGCTTTCCTTCCAGCGGAGTGCCGATGAACCGGCGGCGCAGCGTGCCGTCCTTCCCGGCCACCGGCAGCGAGGCATACCAGGCTGCCCCCCATGGCTGGCCATCGATCCAGCGCAGCAGCAGCACCGCCGCGCGCGGGCTGATCCGGTTGTAGGTCGACATGCCCGAACCATCGGAAAAGTCATAGCCGGAACGGGGAATTCCGGCCTTCTCGAACAGGCCGTTCAGCGCCTGCGCGGCCCATTCTTCCGAACCGCTGCCTTCGATGTCGCCCAGCCGCCGGAACAGGACCTGGGCGTGGACGTTCTGGCTGTCCTTGTTAATCCGCACCACGTCTTCGGCCAGCGGCGGCGGGGTCAGGCTCATGATAACCCCTTCCCGGTCATCTGCCGCCTTGGCCAGAGCCATGTCGGGCACAGCACGGTCCAGCTCATCCGGCGCGCGGTGGACCACCCGCACCTTCCCCGTCACTTTCACCCCGCGCGCGATCAGCATCTTGCGGAACACCCAGGCGGTATAATGGGCCGGATCGTCGATCCCGATCCGGTCGCTCCAGCCCTTGGAATCGGCAGCGATCGAGCCATAGACCCGCAGCCGGTTGCCATTGACGGGACGTTCCACGAACAGCGCGGTCTTGCTGCCCGCCGGGGCAGTGACCGCCTCGTTCACGACCTCGAAGTAATCGCCGATTTCAAGGAACGGCGGCTTGCCTTCGGCTGTCGGCGTGACCCGGATCAGCAATTCGTTGTCGTCAAGGTTGAGCGCGGATACCGCCGTGCCGCTATCGGTGCCGATGTTGTTCCAGCTCATGCCCGGAACCCAGCGCTGGTCGGGCCAGTGGCTGTCATCCCCGACGACATCGTGGACCCGATCGGTCTTCGCCGCGACCGCATCGGCCAGCTGGGCCAGGCAGTTGACCTCGCAATCGGGCGCGCTTGACATCCGGGCATCGCCGCGCCCGATCAGCACCGCGTCCGGTCCCTGCCGCCCCTTGCCCTGCACCAGTGCCACCTGGGTACCGGCCATCACGTCCGGCTTGTCCATGTTCCACAGCAGCGCATAGGCCGCCGCCGTGGTGAACATCTTGGTGTTGGACGCCGGGATGAAGCGCTGATCGGCATTGACCGAAACCACCACCCGGCCCTGTTCGTCCACCACCAGCAGGCCGAAACGGGTGCCCTGCGGTGCGCCGGCCAGCAGGGCTTCCACTTCCTGCTGGAGCGTCTGCGGCCGCGGCGCAGGCATTCCCACCGAAGTCTGCCCGACCGCGGGCCGGACGACCGGACCATCGGCCAGCGCCGAAGCAGGGAGGATGAGGAGTGCGAGCGGGATCAGGAACTTGCGCATGACCGCAGACTGCCCTGCCACTCAGGTCAAGTCTACCACTTCGACTGCTGGCAGCGCATCGCCGCCCGGTTGCTCGGCCCAGTGGCGGGCATTGAGCACATTGCCGTCCGCGCGCAGATCGGCGACCCGGGCCAGGTCGATTTCGGCAAAGACCCACTGCGCGGCGTCCATTTCGCCGATCGCCACAACGCCATCGGCGGGCATTCCCCGATCGGGCGGACCATAGACCGCCGCCGCCCCGCGATTGACATCGACCGCCGGAGACCACGGTGCCTCGCCCACGGTGGGCGAATGGACGGCATAGCACTGCCCTTCCAGCGCGCGGGCCTGGCTGCCGAGGCGGACACGCCAGTAGCCATGCAGACTGTCGGTGCAGGACGGCACCAGCAACAGCTTCATCCCGGCCTCTAACTGGGCGCGAGCGAGCAGAGGAAATTCGCTGTCATAGCAGATGTTTACACCGATTATTCCAAGTTCGGTGCGAAATACCCGCAAGGGCGCGGAAGCGCTGACCTGCCATTCCTCGCGCTCGAACCGGGTCATCACCAGCTTGTCCTGAATGCCCAGCTTGCCCGCCGGAGTGAACAGCCGCGCGCGGTTGACGAAGCGGCCGTCCTCCCGCCGCGCCGGGATGGAGGCGGCAAGGATGTGCAGCCCGTGCCGCGCCGCAAGGTCCGCGTGCAAGGCATCAACCTGCGGCACCAGTGCCGCGACTGCCTCCAGCGATCCGGCCAGATCGCCCATGGTGGCAGGATCGAGGCTGGCCAGTTCCATCGCCCCGTATTCAGGGAAGACCGCGAGCTTCGCTCCGCCTGCTGCCGCGCGCTCCACCCACAGGGAAAGCTTGGCGACGTAGGAGTCCCAATCGGCCAGCGCTTCGATCGGATACTGCGCGGCGGCGACGGTAAAGCGGGTCACAGCGCGCGCAGCCAGTATTGCATCGGCTTGGCGCTTTCTGCCGCCTCGCCGTGGTCCTGCCAGTGGAACGAGCCGATCATGCCCGGCACCGGGGCATAACCGCGCCGGGTCCAGAAGGCGTCGAGCGGCACGTAATCGGCCGGCCGGTCCGGGTGATCGGCCGGGCGCACGACGGCGCAAAAGCCGGCATGGCTGGCCCCCCAGCCGCGCGCCGCCGCCTCGCGGTGATCGAAAAAGGCATGGCCGATCCCCTGCCCCCGGTATTGCGGCAGCAGCACGCTTTCCCCGAAGTAGAACACCCCGCTCGGATCGATCCCGGCCGCGTCGAACGGTGCGCGGATATAGTCATCCTGCGCGGCCAGCGGGCTGGCCGTGGCCGCGCCGACGATCCGCCCGCCATCGAAGGCGGCAACCAGCACGGCATCCGGCGCGGCGGTGAATTCGGCGAGGTATTCCCGCTCGTAGTCTTCCGAACCGGCATAGAGATAGGGCCAGGCGGCGAACACCGCGATCCGCAGCGCCGCAAGGTCCGGCAGCGCGGCCTGCAGATCCGCGCCGGTCAGGGGCGTGACCCGGATCGTCATCCGCCGACCTGGCGGGTCCAGTCGGTCAGGTTGTAATAGACCGTCACCCGCGTGATCAGTCCGTCGGCGATTGAGAAGAACGCCCCGGCGGGCAGGACATAGGCCTGTCCCGATGCTTCCGGCAGGCCCTCGTCCGTGCTGAGATACTGGCCGTGGACCGTGAACTCGGCCGCGGCCCGGGTGCCGTCGTCGCTGGCCATCAGCACGATGCCGTCCAGCCGTTCGCGGTAGCAGCGGTCCATGTGGTTCAGAAAATCGGCAAAGGCCGCCTTGCCGATCTGCCGCCCGCCCTGGTTGATATCGTGGATCACCCCGTCATCGAGGCAGGCCAGCATCCCCTGCCAGTCACCGGCGTTGAACGCGGCGTAATAGCGGGTGAGCAGGTCGAGGGCTTGGGTGCGCGGTTCCATAGGAGCTCCTTTGGTCACCACGCCTAAGGCCACCCGGCCCCAAAAAGCAACCGGGGCGATGCTTGCGCACCGCCCCGGCCGTTTTCGCGTGAAAGTTCCGAGCGATCAGAACTTGAAGCGCACGGTCGCCCCGAAGGTCCGCGGTTCGCCGAGGAACATCGAGAACAGCTGACGACCGCCCGGATAGTTCGGATCGGTGAACGGCGCCGCGGTGGTGCCCGCCTGGAACGACGAGTTGAAGGCCACCTGGGCATAGTCCACGTCGAACAGGTTCTGCACCCAGAATTCCAGCGACCAGTTGCTGTCCGGACCACGCAGGCCAACGCGGGCGTTGACGATGGTGAAGGCATCCTGGGCCTTCTGCGGGAACAGGTCCGAACCGGTGTTGTAGTCGGTGGTGGTGCGGCTATCGACATAGAACAGCGCCGACATGCCATTGGTGCCGATATCCGGCGTCCAGGCGATGCTGGTGGTGATCACCGCTTCCGGCGCGTTCGACATGTAGTTGCCCGGCAGCTTGCGCAGGGCCGGATCGAGCGGGGCACCAGTGGTGCTGCCGACCAGGTTCTCGCGGTACTTGGTCTGCGAATAGGTCAGACCGGCAGTGACGCGGAGGTTGTCGGCCGGAACCAGCGCGGTTTCGATTTCGACGCCCTCGGCCCGGACACCCCAGCTGACATCGCTGGCCGCGCAGGCGCCGGTGGCGGCGCTGGTATCGCGGTCAGCGCCGCCCAGGCTGGCCTTGCAGCCGTTGATCGACTGGACCAGGAAGACGGTGCCGTTGAAGGTGTTCAGCTGGAAGTTGCTGAAGTCCGAACGGAACAGGGTGACGCTCGCGCTGAACGGACCGGTCGCATACTTGGCGCCGATTTCATACGCGTTCACCAGTTCCGGAGCGAACTGCAGGTTGCCGACCAGAGCCTGCGCGCCGCCGAGCGAAGCGAAGGTCGCGGTCGGAGCCTTCAGCGCCGAACGGTCAAGGTTGAAGCCGCCCGCCTTGTACCCGCGCGAGAAGCTGCCGTAGATCATCAGATCGTCGGTCGCCTTGTACGAAAGGATGGCGGTGCCGGTCCATTCGTCTTCGCTGCGCTTCGAGTTGATCGAAACGCCGTTGAGTTCGGCGGTCGAGTTGCCCTGGCACGACAGGCCGATCAGCGCCCCGGCCAGCGCGCGGGCGGTGGCATTGGTGCTGGCCAGATCGTCGGTCACCAGACCCTGCACGGTGGTGCAGACGGTGTTGTTGTTGCCGAAGAGAGCGCTGAAGTCCTTCTTGTCGTTGGTGTAACGCAGACCCAGCGTCAGATCGAGGCGATCGGTGATGTGGAAGATGTTGTGGGTAAACAGCGCCCAGTTTTCACCGTTCTGGCGGTAGGTATCGGTGGTCGAACCCACGTTGCGCATGTTGTCGAGCGCGGTGAAGGCCGCGACGATGTCCGGACCCGAAGCCCCGGTTGCCCCGGCCAGGGTGGCCGGACCGACGCCGGGTGCAACGCACAGCGGGTTGGTCGGCGAATAGAGCCCGGCCAGACCGCCGCCCGAGATGATGCGGCAGGTGGCGAAGCGGCCATACTGGCTGCCGAACTTCAGGTTGTCCGTCAGGGTCAGCTTTTCATTGGCGTAGAAGCCGCCGACCAGCCAGTCGAGCTTGCCATCAAAGGCTTCGCCCTGCAGGCGCAGTTCCTGGGTGAAGGTGTGGAACTGGCGATAGGCGTCGTCGCTGGGCGTGCGGTACAGGATGTCCACCGCGCCGTAGTCGGTGTCCGAACCCTGGCCCGAACGGTATTCGCGGTAAGCGGTGATCGAGGTCAGCGTGGCGCCGCCTAGGTTCCACTTGATTTCGCCCGAGAAACCGTAGTCCTTGGTCTTGCCGGCAAAGCTGCGACCGTTCGAAACGTAGATCGTGCGGTCATAGCCCGGGTTGAACCCGGCCATCGGCTGACCAAGATCGCGCAGGACGTTGATGATGTTGTTGCCGTTGGTCTGCAGCGGCGACAGCGGGGTCGACGGGTTGTTCAGGTTGCCGATGAACGGATTGACGCTGTTGTCGACATAGATCGCACCGCAGCACCGCTCTTCGCGCCAGGTGTAATCGCCGATCAGGCGGACGGTGATGTCGCTGCTCGGCTCCCACAGGATCTGGCCGCGCATGAAGAAGCGGGCGCGGTTGTTGAC
Source organism: Sphingomonadales bacterium (assembly GCA_017302615.1). GTDB lineage: Bacteria > Pseudomonadota > Alphaproteobacteria > Sphingomonadales > Sphingomonadaceae > Novosphingobium. The sequence continues at coordinate 20,982 of JAFLDB010000007.1, read as the reverse complement.
GTCCTTGTCGTTGCGCGGATCGTCAAGGAAGCCATCGCGCTTCACGGTGACGATGTCGAACCGGGCGGCGACGGTCTCGCTGATCGGGCCGGTCAGGCTGCCGGACAGGCGCAGGAAATCATAGTTGCCGTAAGTGGCTTCGCCCGAACCGCCGAAGGTGAACGACGGCTTCTTCGAGTGGATCGAGATCATGCCCGCCGACGAGTTGCGGCCGCCCAGCGTGCCCTGCGGGCCGCGCAGCACTTCGACCCGGTCGATTTCGCCCAGTTCGTTGAGGCCGATGCCCGAACGCGAACGGTAGACGCCGTCGATGAACACCGGAACCGAGCTTTCCAGGCCCGGGTTGTCACCCACGGTGCCGATCCCGCGGATACGGGCCGAGCCGTTGGCTTCCGAGCCGGTCGAGGACACGATCAGCGAGGGAGCCAGCTGGTTGAGCTGGCGGATGTCGTTGGCGCCGCTGTTCGACAGCGCTTCGGCGTTGACCGCCGAAATCGCGACCGGCACGTCGGCCAGCGCCTGGGCGCGGCCCTGGGCGGTAACGACGATTTCCGGCTCGGCAGTTTCTTCCGCCGCGGTATCGTCGGCGGTCTGGGCCATTGCCGGGGCAACCGGCAGGAGCATGAGCGCTGCGGCGGATACGCCGGCGCTGAGGGCAACCGTAATCTTCATTGTTCACTCCCTGAAAACTTCGCAAGTGAGGTCCACCATGGGCCCTCCTGGGGAGAAGGCACGCGTGGATCTTCTGGGCCGCCACATAGGGCCATACCCGTATATATCAACGCCACCTTAGGCGAAGCGACTCGATTTGTCGACGAACGCACCGGATTTCCCGCCGGATTGGGTCATCTCATGCCCATTTGGGCAGGTCACCGTGGCACAGATGCAACAGGGCCGGCGGGCGCCCGCAAGGACACCCGCCGGCCCCGGCAGGTCAGTCTGGCCCGGATCAGGCGGCGTTGCCGCCCTGCATGGCCGAAGACGTGGTGTTGAAGGTGGTCTGCAGTTCGTTGCCCATGCCCTGCATGGCCGTGATCGCTGCAACCGCGATTAGGGCGGCGATCAGACCATATTCGATGGCCGTCGCACCGGCGATATCCTGGCGAAGCTTGGTCAGAAATTTCATGGCTCTGGTCTCTCTTGCGTGGTTTGCCTCGGACTGCACCGGCCCGGGTAAAGGCCGGCTGAGCGATCAGACTGCCCGGAAATGGTTAATTTCTTAATATCCGCGCCAACCGTTGACGGGGCAGGATCAGCCTTTCGTCGATTGTCCGGTTGCCCGGCAGGCCAAGCCCGGCCACAACCCGCACCATTCCAAATCGAACAACGGGGATTCCTGTCATGCGCCATCTGCTGCTTGCCCTTACCGCCCTGACCCTGCCCAGCGCCGCTTTCGCGCAGACCGCGCCGGCCGCGGCGACCAGCGCGCCGATGCCGGTCGCGCCCAAGCCGGCCGCGCTGGAAGCCGACGGCATTCCCGCCGTGCCGATGAGCCTGGTCGAGGCGACCCGCCCCTACATGGAATTCCGCACCGCCGGGTTTGTCGACTGGGATCCGGTGTCGAAATCGATGCTGATCTCCACCCGCTTTGGCAACGTGGCGCAGCTCCACACCGTCAAGGGCCCGGGCATGGCCCGCACCCAGATCAGCTTTGAACCGGAACCGCTGCGCGGCGGCTATCTGCCGGGCGATGGCACGATGATCGTCCAGAAGGACAAGGGCGGCGACGAGTTCTTCCAGCTCTATACCCTGAAGGACGGCAAGCTGACCCTGCTGACCGACGGCAAGAGCCGCAACGGCCTCAACGCCGTCAGCAAGGACGGCAAGTGGATCGCCTACAGCTCCACTCGCCGCAACGGCCGCGATACCGACCTCTACATCATGGATCCGCGCGATCCCAAGACCGACCGAATGGTCAAGCAGGTCGAAGGTGGCGGCTGGGCGATTGCCGGCTTTGCCCCCGGCAACAAGCAGGCGGTTGTCGCCAACTATATCTCGGTGACCAAGACCAACCTCTACTGGCTGGACCTTGATACCGGGGCGATGACCCCGATCGGCGATCACAAGAAGGCGATTGCCTATGGCGGCGGCCGCTTTGCCCCCGATGGCAGCCTGTGGGTGACCAGCGACGAAGGCAGCGATTTCCAGCGGCTGGGCACGCTCGATCCCAAGACCGGCAAGTTCACGCCCCGCAGCCCCGAACCCAAGTGGGACGTCGAAGGCTTCGACATCGCCGAGGACGGCAGCTTCATCGCCTACACCGTGAACGAGGCCGGGGTGTACAAGCTGCGGCTGCTCGATCCCAAGACCGGCGCGGTGCGCGAAGTGCCCGGCCTGCCGGCCGGCACGATCGGCGGCGTCGGCATTGCTCCCTGGGGCACGATCGGCTTTACCATCTCCTCCGCCAAGGTCCCGGCCGATGCCTATTCGGTCGATCCCAAGACGCTGGAAGTGACCCGCTGGACGATGAGCGAAACCGGCGGGCTTGACCCCTCGGTCAATGTCGAGCCGGAATTCGTCGAGGTGAAGAGCTTTGACGGGGAACCGGTCAGCGGCTTCCTCTATCGCCCGGACCCGAAGAAGTTCCCCGGCAAGCGCCCGCTGATCTTCAACATCCACGGCGGGCCGGAAGGCCAGTCCACCCCCGGTTTCCGCGGGCGGACCAATTACCTGCTGAACGAGCTGGGCGTGGCGGTATTTTACCCCAACGTGCGCGGCTCGACCGGCTTCGGCAAGCGCTTCGTCTCCCTCGATAACGGGCCGTTCCTGCGCGAAAATTCGGTCAAGGACATCGGCGCGTTCCTTGACCGGCTGGAAGCCGATCCAGGCATCGACAAGGACCGCATCGCCGTGCAGGGCGGGTCCTATGGTGGCTACATGTGCTATGCCACCGCGATCCGCTATGGCGGCCGCTTCAAGGCGGCGGACTGCATCGTCGCGATTTCGAACTTCGTCACCTTCCTGGAGAACACCCAGTCCTACCGCCGCGACCTGCGCCGGGTGGAATACGGCGACGAGCGCGATCCCAAGCAGCGCGCCAAGCTGATCGAAATCAGCCCGCTGACCAATATCGACAAGCTGACCATTCCGCTGCTGGTGGTGACCGGCGCCAACGACCCGCGCGTGCCCAAGAGCGAGGCCGACCAGGCCGTCGCCGCGGTTCGTGCCAAGGGCCGCCCGGCCTGGCACCTGGTCGGCATGAACGAAGGCCACGGCTTCGCCAAGAAGGAGAACGCCGACTACCAGTTCTGGGTCGAGCTGATGTTCTGGCAGAAGCACCTGCTGGGCGGGAAGTAAGCGCCAAGGCCAAGAGGCGGAGCCACCATATGGTGGCTCCGCCCGGCCGGCATGGCCCCGAATGGAAGGGCGTGCCAGGTTCCGTCCCCCGGTCGATCGGGAGGAGAGGTTTCCCCGGGGGATCAGAACGACAGCTTGATCGTTCCCCCAAAGGTGCGCGGATCGCCGATCTGGCCGGCAATCAGGCCGGTATTTCCGCCGGTCCCGGCCAGCAGCAGTTCGGCATAATTCCGGTCGAAAGCGTTGCGGACCCAGCCGAACACTTCGAAGCCGTCGGTGCGGAAGCCAAGCCGGAAGTTGTGCAGCGCGTAACCATCGACCCAGGTGTAGATCGACGGGGTCGGGTTGGATGACCAGCGCGAGCGGTAGCTGGCGTCATAGCCAAGGTAGAATTCCCCGTCCCCGCCAAGCAGCTTGCCCGGCACGTTGTATTCCGCGCCCCACGATGCGGCCCACTTCGATACGCCCGGCAGCACGGCGCCCGAGGCATCAACGAACGGCGGGCTGACCGCCCCCGGCGTGCCCGGTGCGCCAATCGTGCCGGTATAGGTGCACTTGCCGGTAACGACGATCCCGGTGCTCGATCCTCCGGCCAGCTCCGGCGGCGGCGGCGCATCGCAGAAGCTGACGAACACGGCGTCGGTATAGGCCAGGTTGGCATAAAGCCGGAACCGGTCACTCGGCCGGATAGAGAGATCGGCTTCCACCCCGCGGCTGCGGACCTTGTCGGCATTGGCCAGATAGCCGCGCACCGTGCCGAGCTGGCCGTTGCTGACGCTGGCCTGGAAGTCCTTGATCTCGGTCCAGTAGGCCGAAACATTGAAGGTAATCCGCCGGTCCCAGGCCTGCGTTTTCACGCCCAGTTCGAAGTGATCGACCTTTTCCGGCAGGATCGTGAAGGCCGAGGCAATCGGCACGCCGTTCGCATCGGCCGGCACCCCGTTGAGGTTGATCCCGCCGGTCTTGAACGAGCGGGCATAGGTCGCATAGACGTTGACGTCGTCCGCCACCCGGTAGCGCAGGTTGAGATCGTACGAGACGTTCCAGGCGCTGAATTCCGGTTCGAAGAACTGCGAGGCCTGAATGCCGCGCTGCTGCGCGATCCACGGGTCGGAGTAATAGGGTGCCCCCGGCACTGGCGAAACGATCTGCCGCGTCCCGTCGGATGCCGTGCCGGTAACGACGGAATCGTAGCGGCCCTTCTTCTTGTCATAGTTGATGCGGATTCCGGGCGAGATCACCAGCCGGTCCGTCACATCCCAGTTGAGCTTGCCGAAGGCGGCCAGGCTGGTGTTATCGAGCCTGATATCGTTGACCGCCACCAGGTTCCCGGCCACGGCGGGATTGTTCGACAGGGCATTGGCGGGATTGAGCAGCCATTTGCTGGCATCGCGCCCGGTTTCCTGGATCCCGCTGGTGCGGATCTGCTGGTGGAACCCGAACAGCCCGACCACGAAATCGAACCCGTTCCCCTTGTGATTGACGCGGAATTCCTGGGTGTACTGGTTCTGCTTGGTCGGGTTGTTGACCTTGGTATAGACTTCCAGTCCGGTATAGTCGCGGTCGTTGGCCGGGCCCCAATCCCAGTAACGCCAGGCCGTGATCGAGGTCAGCGTGCTGGAATCGCTCACGTCCCACACTGCCCGGGCTGAAAGGCCGCCGTGCTCGTTGCGCGCCGAAAGCCGGGCGTCGACATCGGTCAGCCGATCATAGGGATTGACGTTCGGCAGCGGATAGTCGGCGCGGGGATAGCCGGGGAAATAGGTCAGCAGCGCCGGCAACTGGCGATTGGCGGCGCGCTGGGTCGGGCCATAGGAATAGAACGGCAACGCGCAGCAGATCGGGTCCTGCAGGTTCCAGTCGCCCGACAGGGTCACCGCCAGATCGCTGCCGGGCTTCCACAGCACACTGCCGCGCACCCCAAGATTGTCGACCGACTGGATCCAGGTGCCGGTGGTCAGGTTGTAGATCGTTCCCCGCCGGCTGGTGGTGGAAACGCTGATCCGCGCGGCCAGCGTGTCGGACAGCGGGCCCGAGATCGAAGCCTTGCCTTGCTTGAAGCCAAGGTTGCCGAGCGAAACCTCGGCCTTGCCTTCAAAGTCGAAACTGGGCGCGCGGGTGGTGATGCTGATCGCGCCGGACGTGGTGTTCTTGCCGTAGAGCGTGCCTTGCGGCCCGCGCAGGGTTTCGATCTGGTCGACGTCGACGAAGTCCAGCGTCGCCGAAGCGATGCGGTTGTAATAGACATCGTCGATATAGATGCCGACGCCCTGCTCGAACCCGTCATTGGTCAGGCCGAACGGCGCGCCGATCCCGCGGATGTTGATGAAGGTGTTGCGCGGGTTCTGGGTATAGAATTGCAGGGTCGGCTGCACCTGGCTCAGCTTGGACAGGTTGTAGGTGCCTTGCTGCTCCAGCCGTTCGCCGCCCAGCACGGATACGGCCAGCGGGACTTCCTGCACATTCTCCTCGCGGCGACGGGCGGTGACGACAATCGCCTCGCCTTGATCGGCCGACTCGGCATCAGCCTCAGCGGCTTCGACCGCTGCGATATCGGATGGGGCGGCGCTGGCCGGCAGCGCGATCAGTGCGCTGGAGGCAAGCAGGGACAGGCGGACGAACGAATGCATTTCCAATTCCTTTGTCAGGGTGATTGGCCGCATCCGGTGGTCCGGTCTGCAACGATGGTGTTGGCTGGCACAGGTGCGGGGCCGGACATGCGCAGCCGGCCCCGGTCCCGTGCCGGGACAGTTTAAAACCTTTTCTTTTCCGTCACTTCAAGCTGGACAACCCGGCCCTCATGAACGGTCAACTGGACGACCCCGAAGCGCAGTTTGGCAATCGCTTCCTCCAGCGCCGCACGCACCGGTCCGGTCAGTCCGGCAGGGCCATCAATGTGGCCGGGGCCGGGGCCGGGATGTGCAGGCTTGGTCACTGGCTGGGTCTCCTTGCCCGCAACAGTATCTCTACTGATTGCATAGACAAGAGGAGAATGCCTTCGCAGCGACAAAGCGGAACTATTGCGCGACGAGTTGATGGCGAAGCTGCGTCCGACCCTGATCCCCTTTCCTACTCCGCCAAAATCTGGCCTAACCTGCCGGATGAACCCCGCCGCGCCGCTTCCCCCCGCCCCGCCTCCGGCCTCACCAGAGGTGCCGCAAGGTGACACTGGGCGACAGGAGGTGACACAGGGTGACGCAAGGTGTTTTTTGTTCTCTGGACCCTGTGAACTTAGTCAGGTTCCACACGCCACCGCCCTCCCCCGCGCCCAATTGCGCGGCCCCTTCAAATCGCGTAAGGGCGGCCTTGTTGCCCCGGCCGCGCGAGTCCCGTTTGACCCGCAACTGCCGGGGTTTGGTTTTTCAAGGAATGCGCCCATGTCCCGTCGCCGCCAGATCTATGAAGGCAAGGCCAAGATCCTGTACGAAGGTCCGGAACCGGGCACGCTGATCCAGTACTTCAAGGACGATGCCACCGCCTTCAATGCCCAGAAGAAGGGCACGATCAACGGCAAGGGGGTGATCAACAACCGGATCAGCGAGTATGTCTTTACCCGCCTGAACCACATCGGCATCCCGACCCACTTCATCAAGCGCCTGAACATGCGCGAACAGCTGGTGCGGCAGGTGGAAATCGTGCCGATCGAAGTGGTGGTGCGCAACGTTGCCGCCGGCTCGATCAGCAAGCGGCTGGGCATTCCGGAAGGGGAACCCCTGCCCCACACCCTGATCGAATACTATTTCAAGGACGATGCGCTGGGCGATCCGCTGATTGCCGAAGAACACATCGCCTGCTTCGGCTGGGCCAACAACGAGGAAATGCAGGACATCTCCTCGATGGCGATCCGGATCAACGATTTCATGTGCGGGATGTTTGCCGCGATCAACATCCGCCTGGTCGATTTCAAGCTGGAATTCGGCCGGCTGTGGGATGGTGATTACAGCCGCATCATCCTGGCCGACGAGATCAGCCCGGACGGCTGCCGCCTGTGGGACATGGTCACCGGCGAAAAGCTCGACAAGGACCGCTTCCGCCGCGACCTGGGCGGTGAGGAAGAAGCCTATCAGGAAGTCGCCCGCCGCCTTGGCCTGCTCGATACCGACAACGGCCCCAGCGAAGTGTTCGACCTTTCGGCCCACCGCAAGCTGCGGGGCAAATAAGACCCCCTGTAGAAGCGCGCTGAAGCAAGAGGAAAGTTCTTGCAAATGTTGAAGAAATAGAAAATCCTTCCGGTAAACGGGACAGGATTAACATGCGCGTACTTTTTCCGCTTGCCGCACTTGCAATCTGTACTGCCGCTATTGCCAAGTCGGCGGAAAACGAGGTCCGTTTTGCTCCGGAACCGGCCTGGGCGAAGCTGTCTGAACCGCTGCCCGTTCCCGATGATGCGCGCGGGCTGGTGTTTATCCGGCGGCAGAACCTGGCAGCGCATCTTGAAGCGAACGGGCAGGTCTTCTTCACCTCGTCACTGATCCGGATCCTGCATCCCAACGGCCTGCAATTGGGCAATGTCGCGATCCAGTGGAACCCGGCAGCAGGCAAGCCGGTAATCCACGCGGTGCGGATCCACCGCAACGGCACGGTCCGCGACGTGCTGTCGACAACCAGGTTCGAGGTGCTGCGGCGTGAGGACCAGCTAGAAGCTGCCATACTCGACGGGACTCTGACCGCTACCCTAAGGATCCCCGATCTCAGGGTCGGCGACGATCTGGAACTGTCCTATTCGGTGCCGGGACAGGACCCGACGCTGGGCAAGGACAGCTTCGGGATCCTGTTCCTCAACGAAGTACCCGCCCCGGGAAGGTTCAGCCTGCAACTAAGCTGGGAACAGGGACAAGAACCGAAGATTCAGCCAACCGCCGATCTGGCCGGAAGCATCGTCCGCGCGCCCGGCATGGTAACCTATACCGTCGATATGCCGGCCGCGCTGAAACCGCCCAAGGATGCCCCGCCCCGCTATTCGTGGCAGCGCGTCCTGGCCTTCAGCGACTTTGCCGACTGGCAATCGGTTTCCACCCGCTTCGCCCCCTTGTTTGGCAAGGCTGCGACCCTGCCGGCCCAATCGGCCGTCCGCCAGGAGGCCGCAGAGATCGCCGCAGCCCACAGCGACCCGCGTCAGCGCGCGGCGGCCGCGCTCAAGCTGGTCCAGCAGCAGGTGCGCTATGTCTATGTCGGACTTGGCGGCGGCAACTACACCCCGGCCAGCGCCGAAGAGACCTGGCAGCGCCGCTATGGCGACTGCAAGGGCAAGACCGCCTTGTTGCTGGCCCTGCTGAACGAACTGGGGATCGAGGCCGAAGCGGTCCTGGTCAACAATGCCGGCAACGATGACGGGCTTGACCAGCGCCTCCCCAGCCCGGCCTTCTTCGATCATGTCTTGGTCAGGGCCAGGATCGGCGGAGAGACGCTGTGGCTGGACGGAACTCTGCCCCACGTGGCGGCCGCTTCGCCGTCGCCGTTGATGCCGTACCGCTGGGTCCTGCCGCTGAGCAAGACCGGCACCGCGCTGGAACCGGTCGCCTGGAAGCCGGCGGCGCGGCCCGACAGCCTCGTACTGCTTGAAATCGATGCCCACGAGGGCTTTGAAGCCCCGGCCCGGCGCACCATGACCATGATCGCAAGGGGGCCGGCGGCCATCGCCGGATACAACGAACTTTCGGCCCTGACTGACGAACAGATGCTGAGCGAGTTCAAGCGGGAGCTTGAGGGGGACGAAGATTGGCTTTCGATCGACAAGGTCACCTGGCGGTTCGATGTTAAAAGCCAGGCCAGTGTGATGGAAGTGTCCGGCACGACCAAGCTTGAATGGGACAGCGAAGGAAAGAACTCCCGCGCGCTGCTGCTTCCCAGCGCAGGCTTCAGCCCGCCCTATCGCCGCCAGCGCAGTGCCAGCCAGGACCAGGGTGCACCGTTCTACAAAGCACCGGAGTATACCTGCACCATTACCACCCTGCGCCTTCCGAAGGGGACGGCGGAAAAGGACTGGTCGTTCAACGACAGCTACTTCGTGACCTACTTCGGTCAGGCCTTCCTGCGCAGTTTCGAGCGACGCGACGGATCGATCCGGATTGTACGTTCCAACCGCACACTCTCGCCCGAAGTGGATGCAAAGACCGCCGCGACCGATAACGAGCGCATCGCCAAGTTCGACAATTCGAAAGGCCAGATCTTCTACGATCTGAACAGCGCCGACATGAAGAAACAGACCGCGATCATCCCTGCGACCTATGAACTGGACTGGCTGGCCGATGACAGCCCGTGCCTTGCCCCGAAGAAGCGGGCGTAGGCCGGAGCAAGGCGGACATGGGCCATGACAGCTTGACGGGTGCGGGAGAATATCCCTGTCTGCCCGGCGCGGCCGAAGTCGTCGGCTTCTGGCAGGCCGCCGGGCCGGACAAGTGGTTTGCCAAGGACGATGGCTTCGATGCCGAGATCGTCCGCCGGTTCGAGGCCGCTCACCACGCCGCCGCGCGGGGTGAGCTGGCAGAATGGGAGCAGTCGGCGCAAGGCGCGCTGGCATTGCTGATCCTGCTCGATCAGTTCCCGCGCAACATCTGGCGCGGTTCGGCCCATGCCTTTGCCACCGACCCGCTGGCGCTGGCCGTGGCCGACCGGGCCATTGCCGCCGGGCACGACATGGCGACCGAACCGGCGCTGCGGCTGTTCTTCTACCTGCCGTTTGAGCATTCCGAAGCCCTGGCCGACCAGGACCGCTGCCTGGCGCTGTGCCGGGCGCTGGACGAGGAGAGCAGCAGCGCCTGGAGCCGCTGGGCCGAGTTGCACCGCGATATCATCGTCCGGTTCGGCCGCTTTCCGCACCGCAACGCCTGTCTGGGCCGGGCCAGCACGGCGGAAGAGCTGGCGTTCCTGCGCGGGCGGCTTTGCCGGGTGATCCGGCCCAAGGGACACTTGCCCTGGCACGCGCAATCGGTCACCACATCATGATGCAAAACCGCAAGTTCCTGTTCGCCCTGTCGATTTCCACCTTGGCCCTGGCCGCCTGCGCGCCGATTCAGAAAGAGGTCGCCTCGACCCGCGCGGCAGAGCCGGTCTGGGCCTTCGAGGCCAGCGACGTGCCGGTCGATCCGGCCTACCGCTTTGGCCGCCTGCCCAACGGGATGCGCTATGTGATCCGCCAGAATGCCACGCCCAAGGGCACGGCGGTGGTGCGGATGCAGATCGATGCCGGATCGCTCGACGAGAACGACAACGAGCGCGGCTATGCCCACTATGTCGAGCACATGGCCTTCAACGGATCTACCAATGTGCCCGAAGGCGAAATGGTCGCCCTGCTGGAACGCCACGGCCTGGCTTTCGGCGCGGATACCAATGCCTCGACCGGGTTTGAGCGGACCACCTACATGCTCGACCTGCCGAAGAACGATCCCGAACTGCTCGACATTGCGCTGATGCTGATGCGGGAAACCGCCAGCGAACTGCTGTTCACCCCCGGCGCGGTGGAACGCGAACGCGGCGTGGTCCAGGCCGAAATGCGCGATCGCAACACCTTTGCCCTGCGCAATATCGAAGACGCGCTGAACTTTGCCTTCCCCGGATCGAAAGTGGCCAATCGCCTGCCGATCGGCACCGCGGAATCGCTGGCCGGCGCCACTCCGGAAGGGCTGAAGGCGTTCTGGGAGCGGGAATATGTGCCGGAGCACACCACGCTCTACGTGATCGGCGATTTCGATCCGGACATGGTCGAGGCCAAGATCAAGGAGCGGTTTTCCAGCTGGAAGGGCAAGGCCCCGGCCGAACCCAAGCCGAAGGCCGGTCCGATCGCGATCGAGGCCAAGAACGAAGCCGATATCTACATCGATCCGGCGCTGTCGGAACGGGTCACGATCAGCCGCAAGGGGCCTTACCTGAAGGAACCGGACACCCTGGCCCAGCGCAAGGAGAACCTGCTGCGCCAGATCGGCTATGCGATCATCAACCGCCGCCTGCTGCGCCGCACGCGCGAGATCGACGCGCCGTTCCGCAATGCCAGCTTCGGCACCAGCGACGTGTTCAAGGAAGGCCGTGCGACAGAACTGACCATCGACACGGTCGACGGCAAGTGGCGGCGCGGGATGATCGAGGCCGGGATCGAATACCGCCGCGCGCTGACCTATGGCTTCACCACCGAGGAAGTGGCCGAGCAGGTCGCGATCATCCGCACCGGCAATGCCAATGCCGCCAAGGGCGAGGCAACCCGCACCAACGGCCAGCTGCTCGGCGCGGCCCAGGCGCTGGTCATCAACGATGTGGTGCCCGATACGCCGACCAATTCGCTCAACAGGCTGGAAGCCTTCCTGCCGGAAATTACCCCCGAAGCCGTGCTCGGCGCGCTGCGCCGCGAACTGGTGCCGCTGGAAGAACCGCTGCTGCGCTTCCAGGGCCGCACGCCGCCGGCCGATGGCGAAAAGGGGCTGAAATCGGCCTGGGCCGAAGCCATGGCCGCCCCGGTCCGCCCGACCGAACGCAAGGCCGCCGGCGCCTTTGGCTACACCGATTTCGGCCCGCCCGGAAAGGTGGTCAGCGATACGGTGGAACCGGTGCTGGGAATCCGCACGATCCGGTTCGAGAACGGGGTACGGCTCAACATCAAGCGGACCGATATCCGGCAGGACCAGGTGCTGGTCCAGGTCTCGATCGATGGCGGGTCGATGCTGGCCACGCGCGACCGGCCGCTGGCGACACAGATGGTTTCAGTCCTCGCGCTGGGCGGGCTTGGCAAGCACAGCAAGGACGAGCTGGATTCGATGCTGGCCGGGCGGACCGTGGCGGTCAACTTCAGCGCCGGGGACCGCGCTTTTGTGGCCGGCGCCGCCACCACGCCGCGCGATCTGGAACTGCAACTGCAGCTGCTGGCCGCGCAGGTCACCGACAGCGGCTATCGCAAGGAAGGCGAGACGCTCTACCGGCAGACGGTCAACAACCTGTTCGCCAGCCTGCGCGCCACCCCGGCATCGACCCTTTCGGCTGATCTGGGCGGGATCGTCTCGGCCGGGGACCCGCGCTTCAGCCTGGGCAAGGTCGAGGATTACCGCGCGCTCAGCTTCGAGCAATTGAAGGACACCCTGGCCGACCGCTTCCGCAACGGCGCGATCGAGATCGGCATCGTCGGCGATGTCGATGAGGAAGCGGCGATCGGCTATGTCGCCCGCACCTTTGGCGCGCTGCCGAAACGCGAGGCGGACTTCCGGGCTTATGACGACCGCCGCGACCGCCCCTTCACCGCAGAGCGCAAGCGCACGGTGCTGCGTCATGGCGGGGTCAAGGATCAGGCGCTGGTGACCTTCATCTGGCCGACCCGCGACGGCGAGGACCTGACCGCCGCCTTGCAACTGCAACTGCTGGAGCGGGTGATGCGGATCCAGCTGACCGACACTTTGCGCGAGAAGCTGGGCAAGGCTTACTCGCCGGGTGCCAGCAGCAATGCCTCGCGCACCTGGAAGGGCTATGGCACGTTCTCGGTCACCAGCTCGGTCGATGTGAAGGAAGTGCCGGCCACCCGCACCGCGATCACCGGGGTCGTCGGCGGGCTGCGCGATGCGCCGGTCAGCGAGGATGTGCTGAAGCGCGCGCGCGAACCGATGCTGGAAAGCTATGACAACGCGCTCAAGACCAACGCCGGCTGGATGACCTTCGTCGACCGCGCCCAGACCGAACCGGACGACATCGCCCGCTTCACCAAGTCGAAGGCGGTGCTCCAGGCAATCACCCCGGCCGATCTGCAGGCCGCGGCGCGCAAATACCTGACGGCCGACGGCGCGGTGGAAGTGAACGTCCTGCCCGAAGGCGTGCCGGATCCGGTCGCCGGGCCGAACAGCGCGCAATAGCCCCCCGGATTGACCGGGGCGGCCGGGTCAGGCATCCTCCCCTGCATTGCAGTGCACGGGAGGGACCCTGACATGCGCAAGCTGCTTCATGCCGCAATCCTTGCCGGGCTGAGCCTGGCGGCCAGTTCGGCCACGGCCGATCCCCGGCCATCCCCGCGCCTGCCGGACCTGTTCCTGCGCTTTACAGTGGTGACCGGCAATGACGACCTGCGCGGCGGGCGCGATAATGTCATTGCCACGCCGATCATCCACGGTCGCCCGACCCGCGAATGGATGCTCAACCAGCGGGCGATGCGCTGGGGGGACCGCACGACCCATTCGACCACGATCCCGCTGCCGCCCAATACCCGGCCCCGTGATGTCGAGATGGTCGTGCTCAAGACGACCTTCCGGGGCGGGTTCGATGGCGACAACTGGAACATGACCAAGGTCACCATCGAGATGACCGACACCAGCCGCGCCGCCTATGTGAAGATCGGTGAAGCCGGTCCGAAGCGCTTTACCGGCGATGACCGGTTCCTGCGCATCCCGGTCCGGCTGCCCGGCATCGACGATACGCTGAAGAAGAAGTAGCGCAGTTCAAATCCGCGGCCTTGCCCGGGATGAGCCCGCGCGGTTGCGGGTGCACGGCATAGGGCGGGACATCCGGAGATGCCCCGCCCGAAGATCGCTGTGGCCAACTCTGATCAGAACGTCAGGGTCAGGTCGATGCCGTAAGTACGTGGCGCGTTGTAATTGGCGTAGTCGCCCAGCGCCGTATTGGCCGCGCTGCGCCGGTAAATATGCTCTTCGTTAAACAGGTTGCGCGCCCACAGCGCAACGGTCAGCTTCTGGTTGCCGCCACCCATCGGCAGGTCCGCGAGGCTGAACCGGGCATTCACGAGGAAGCTCTTGTCGGTCAGCGTCGGCTCATTGGCGAAGCTGTGCATCCGGTCGGAATAGTTGGCATCCAGGTGGAAGCGCAGCAGCGCCCCATTGCCACCGATCGGCATGTCATAATCGATCGAACCCGACAGCGCGTGCGGCGGCGTGTAGAGGATGTAGACATCCTGGAACACCGGCGTGGTCACCGGCGGGGTGAGCGAGGCATTGAGCGCTTCCTGCACCGTGTTCCGCGCCGGCGGCACCTTGGTGTAGGTATAGGCATAAGACAGGCTCATCGACAGGCCCTCGAGCGGACGCACGGTCAGGTCGGCCTCGATCCCGCGGATCTTGGTGATCCCGGCGGCATTGACCGTTTCGAGCGTGTTGCGGACCGTACCGTTGGGCTGAGGCAGGAAGAAGTTGAAGTCCACCTGGGTGTCGCTGCGGTCCATGATGTAACCGGCCAGGTTGAACCGGACCTTGCGGTCGAACAGTTCGGACTTCAGGCCGACTTCGTAGGACTTCACCTCTTCCGGCCCGAACGACAGGTAGGTCAGCGAACGCGAACTCGCCCCGCCCGCGCGGTAGCCGGTGGCATATTTGGCGTGGACGTTGATGTCCGGGTTCACCTGCCAGGCGATCACGGCCAGCGGATCGAAGCGGTTGTTTTCCTGATTGAAGGTCAGATTGGTGGCCGCACCGTTGACCGTGAACAGCCGCCCGTTCTTCTCGTCGCGGGTGTAGCGCCCGCCCACGGTGATGCGCAGTGGTTCGGTCACCGCCCAAGTTACCTGGCCATAAGCGGCATAGCTCTTGCTGAAGGCAATCGAAGCGCGAGAGACCGAGGCGGTCTGATAGGTCAGCGGGTCGTTGATCGTGTAGCCGGTCAGCGTGCTGTTCCAGCGGTTGGTGTTGGGCGTGCGCGCGGAGTCATTGGCGCGCTCGTTGAAGTAAAAGAGGCCCGCGACGAAATCGACATTGTCGCCGATCGAACCGACCGCTTGCAGTTCCTGGCTGAACTGGCGCTGGTCCAGCGTGGCCAGCGAATAGCGGCTGAAGTTGACGTTGGGGCCCCACACCGGGGTGCGGTGCGCACCGCCGGAATTGTCCCACTGATCATCGCTGACCGTGCGCCAGGCGGTGATCGAACGCAATTCGATGTCGTCACTCAACTCATAGCGCACGCTGGCCGCAAATCCCTGCGACTTGCCGACGCTGACCTGCTGCGGAACCTGGATGTCAGCCTCGTCCATGCGGCCATAGCCGTACTGGATCAGCGGCTGGCCCGCAGTATTGCGGGGGATGTTGGCCAATGCCGTGGGGGTGATGGTCACCAGCTGGCTGTAGAACGGCGTGTTCTCGTCCCGGCTCTTGTCAAAGGCCAGGTCGACGATCAGGCCATCGACCGGCTTCCAGCGCGCGGCAATCCGGCCGCCATAGCGGTGGTACTGGTTCCAGCCGGCTTGGCCGGGCATCGGGTTGCGGGTGGTCGGCCCCTGATGCTGGATCACACCATCGAGCTTGATCGAGACGTTGGCCACTTCCGGCAGGTTGAGATGGACCTGGGTGTTGTAGGACCCGTAATTGCCGATGCCGCCGCTAATCCGCCCGCCGAATTCGCCGGTCGGCTGCTTCAGCACCATCGAAACCGCACCGCCTTCGGTGTTGCGGCCGAACAGGGTACCCTGCGGACCCTTGAGGACTTCGATGCGCTCGACATCATAGAGGCTGGCATTGAGGCCGTGCTGGCGGCCGAGGTAGACTCCGTCGAGGTAGATCCCCACCCCCTGCTCGCGCGCGGGCTGGTTGGCATCGTCGGGAACGATCCCGCGGATGCCAACCGTCAGGGCCGACTGGCGGCTCTCGAACGTGGCAATGCGCAGCGACGGCACCGAGCCATCGGCCAAGTCGCCCAGGCTTTGCACCTGGCGCTTCTTGATTTCGTCCTCACCCAGCACGGCAATGGCGATCGGGGTGCGCTGGAGGTTGGTCTCGCGTTTGGTGGCGGTAACGACGATCTCCGTCAGCCCGGAATCGTCCTGGGCGGCATCTGCCGCTTCGGCAGCAGCGGCATCGGCGGCGACAGAAGCGTCAACTGCGGCCATGGCAGGCGCGGCGATCAGCATTGTCACTACGGCGATGCTGGAAACGGAAAGCCGGTTGGCAAGGCGGGTCATGATAAGGTCCCTCATTGGGTTATGGTGCGGCGCCTGGCCTGTACTGAGACTCGCCGGATACGAATCGCCCCCCTGGCGCCGAGGTCCGGCTAGGCCCTCGCCATTGCAGAGCGGCGACAGATCGGTGACGCGGCGAAGACTGCGAAGTGACCACAATGTGACACGGCAGGAATGACGCAGAAGCGTCACAAAAGCGTCATTTGCCGATGGCATGGTTCGCTGCGGATGGAGCCGCAATGCCTGCTTTAAATGAAACGAAGACCTTGCTTGTGACTGCGCCGCCGCCGGCGCTTTCGGGCGATGTGGCGGCGCTGCGTCCGGACCTGCGCGTTGCGCCACTCGATCCCCTGGAAGGCCCTGCCCTGGCCGGCGAAACACCGGTCTGGTGCTTCGTCGATTGGCTGCTTCCGGAAATGTCCGGGCTGGAGATTGTCCGCCGCCTGCGCGAAACCCGCAGCACCCGCGATTCCCATATCACCATGGTGCTGGAAGACGGGGATAGCGAAGAACGCCGCCGCGCGCTGAAGGCCGGGGCCGACGATTACATGAACGGCCCGCTCGATGCGCGCAGCCTGGTCGAGCGGATGGCCCGCTATGAGGCCGCCCGGATCGCCCCCGCCCCGCCCCGGGCGCGGCTGGCCAATGGTGATCTGACGATCGATCTGGCCGCACACCAGCTGCGCTATCGCGGAACCCCGGTGCCGCTGCGGCCCAACGAGTTCCGCCTGCTGGCCCATTTCATGGAACATCCCGACCAAGTGTTCAGCCGCACCGCCCTGATCGAGCGGCTGGGCAAGGACGGCGAAGTGATCGATGAACGGACCGTCGATGTCTGGGTCGGCCGGCTGCGCCGCGCCCTGACCGCCCAGGGCGCGCCCGATCCGCTGCGCACGGTGCGCGCGCTCGGCTATGTGATGGATTCGCGCGAAAGCTGAGGATGGCGCGCCGCGCCGTGCTTGCCCTTGCCCGCAAGTGGCGGCATAGGCCCGAGGCGAATCCCATCCCAGCGAAAGGCCCCAAGCCATGAAGGTCCGCGTATTCGTCTCCCTCAAGAACGGGGTGCTCGACCCGCAGGGCCGCGCGATCCACCACGCGATCGAAGGGCTGGGGATCCACGGCGTCAACGATGTCCGGGCCGGCAAGATGATCGAACTGGACGTCGATGACAGCGTTACCGACGATCAGCTGGAAACCATGTGCAAGCAGCTCCTCGCCAACATGGTGATCGAGAATTACCGCATCGAAAGGCTGGCTGCATGACTTTCCGCAGCGCCGTCATCACCTTCCCCGGCTCCAATTGCGACCGGGACATGGCCGACGCGCTGGAAAAGGTGTCGGGCACCGCGCCGCACCGGGTCTGGCATGGCGATGCCGATCTGCCGCAGGATCTGGATTTCATCGCCCTGCCGGGCGGCTTTTCCTATGGTGACTACCTGCGTTCCGGCGCGATGGCCGCGCGCAGCCCGATCATGCAGGCGGTGATCGCCGCGGCAGGCCGGGGCGTGCCGGTGCTGGGCGTGTGCAACGGCTTTCAGGTTCTGACCGAAAGCGGCCTGCTGCCCGGCGCGCTGCTGCGCAATGCCGGCATGAACTTCGTCTGCCGCGATGTGAAGCTGACGGTCGAGAACAGCCAGAGCCTGTTCACCGCCGGCTACAGCGCGGGCCAGCAGATCGTCATCCCGGTGGCGCACCACGATGGCAACTACTTTGCCGACGATGCCACGCTCGACCGGCTGGAAGGCGAAGGCCGGGTGGCGTTCCGCTATGCCGAGAGCGTCAACGGTTCGGCCCGCCAGATCGCCGGCGTGCTTAACGAAGGCGGCAATGTGCTGGGCATGATGCCGCATCCCGAACGGATGATCGAGGCCGAACAGGGCGGCACCGATGGCCGGGCCCTGTTCGAAAGCGCGGTGAAGGCGCTGGTCTCGGCCTGAGCGAGCGCTTCAGCCGTTGACCTGGCGCAGCTGGCTTCCCGAAAACAGGTTCCGCGCATCGTTCGCGCCCATTGGCCGCCCGAAGTAATAGCCCTGGATCTTGCGGCAGCCGAGGCCGCGGATGATCTCCAGTTCGTGTTCGGTCTCGACCCCTTCCGCCGTGGTCGACATTTCCAGGCTCTCGGCCATGGCAACCACGGCGCGGATGATCGCCAGGCTTTCGGGGCTGCCGGCCGCGGCACCCTGCACGAAGCTGCGGTCGACCTTGATGGTGGAGAAACGCAGGTTGCGGATATAGGCCAGCGACGAATAGCCGGTCCCGAAATCATCGAGCGCGATCCCGCAGCCCAGCGCCATGATCTGTTCCAGCGCCGACCGGGCGGTCGTCGCATCGCGGACGAAGATCGATTCGGTCACTTCGATTTCCAGCCGCTGAGCCGGCAGCCCGCTTGAGCTGAGCGCGCTGATCACGCTCGGCACAAAGCCCGGATCGAGCAGCTGTTCGCCCGATGCGTTGACTGCAACCTTGACGTTCTTGGGCCAGCGGGTCGCCTCGCGGCAGGCCTCGCGCAGCACCCATTCCCCGATCGGCACAATCAGGCGGGTATCTTCGGCCAGCGGAATGAACTTGGCCGGGCTGACGAAGCCGTGTTCTTCGCTGTTCCAGCGCAGCAGCGCCTCGAAGCTGACGATGTTCTCGTCCTTGGCGTCGACCACCGGCTGATAGTTCAGCAGCAGTTCGTTCTTTTCCAGCGCGCGGCGCAGCGAGAATTCCAGCTTGCGGCGCTCTTCGGCTTCCTGGTGAAGCGAAGGCTCGTAGCCGTGATGGATCCCGCCGCCCTCTTCCTTCGAGCGGTAGAGCGCGAGGTCGGCATTGCGCATCAGCGTCTCAACCGTCGTCCCGTCGCGCGGCCCGATTGCCGAACCAACCGACGCACCGATGTAGAGTGTGTGGTGATCGACCTCATAGGGCCGCGAGAGCAGCTCGATCGCGGCTTCGGCCACTTGCGTCACGCGGTTGTGATTGGAAGCATCGCGGATCACGATGGCGAATTCGTCACCGCCTAGCCGGCCGACAAGTTCGTTGTCGGTCATGATCGACTTGAGCCGTTCGGACACCCGCGCCAGCAGCTGGTCACCGACCAGGTGGCCAAGCGTATCGTTGACCGCCTTGAACCGGTCGAGGTCGATCATCAGGAAGGCGCAGCGCGTCCGCCACTGATCGGCATAGCGCATCGCCTCGCCCAGGGCCTCGGTCACCATCATCCGGTTGGGCAGGCCGGTCAGCGTGTCGAAGCGCGCCATATGGGCGATCTTCTCGCTCGATTCGCGCTGTTCGGTCACGTCCGAACCGACCCCGCGGAACCCGTCGAAGTTGCCGTTTTCGTCCAGCTTGGGCGTGCCGGAGATTTCCCACCAGCGTTGCTGGTTGTTGATCGTCACGCGGACCAGCAGGTTGGAAAAGCTCTCGCGCCGCTTCAGCCGTTCGGCCAGGTCATGCATCGAGGATGGGAACTGGCCCGTATCCCAGGCCGGTCCGGCAATCAGCTGGATGAACGGCTTGCCTTCCACCTCTTCGGGAGACAGCCCCAGGGCATAGGCAAAGCGCGGGCTGGCAGAACGGACCCGGCGCAACGGATCGGTCTGCCACAGCCAGTCGGCCTCGCCTTCCTCGAACTCGCGCAGCAGCATCGAAACCACTTCGCTTTTCTCGGCCATGGCGCTTTCGGCAATCCGCGCGGTCAGGAAGAAGCGGGCGTTCTCCACCGCGCCCAGCCCGACCACGACCATGAACAGGATCGAGATCAGCGCCATTTCATAGCTCTGCCCGAACAGGAAGCTGACCACCGCCGCCCCGCCGACAATTCCGCCGAACAGCAGGTTGGACAGCGGCACGGCCGGCAGCAGGACGGCCGATGCGGTCATCAGCATGGCGCAGACGGCCCACAGTTCCAGGTGTTCCTTCGGATCGCCAAAGGGCGCAAAGGCGGCCAGCGGGGCAACCCAGACCAGCGCATTGCCAACCGAACTCAGCGACTGACGGTGGACTTCGTCACGGGTGATCCGGCGCCGGTCGGTATCGCCCAGCGCCTTGTCGACCTTCGCGCCGAACACCAGGCTGGCGGCCAGCAGGACGAACCAGGCAACCAGCCCGGCGGGATGAACCGAATCGTAGTAGAGCCGCAGGACGGCCAGCGAAGCCAAGCCGTGGGCCAGGATCCGCGCCGCAGTGACTCGCGACAGGCTGGAGTACTGGAGGCCGCGCAGGCGGTTCCAGTCCCCGTCACCGGGATCGGTCAAGCCCAGCACCGCCATAACCGGCAGGCTCTTGGGCAGCACAGAAGTGGTCGTTTGGATATCAGTCACGCGCCCGTCATAGGCGCGCAATCCTTATCACCGCGTAAAGCATGCCGACTTCTCGCGGCCAATTCAGCGGTTATTCGACCGTAACGGACTTCGCCAGATTGCGCGGCTGATCGACATCGGTGCCCTTCACGCAAGCCACGTGATAGGCCAGCAACTGGACCGGGATGGCATAGACCAGCGGCGCGATCAGCGGGTGGACCTTGGGCATCTCGATCATGGCAAGACAGCCCTCGCCCGCTTCCTCCAGCCCCTCGCGGTCGCTGATCAGGACGATCTTGCCGCCGCGCGCGCGCACTTCCTGCATGTTGGATACGGTCTTCTCGAACAGCGGCCCCGACGGCGCGATGACGATCACCGGCACGGCCTCGTCGATCAGCGCGATCGGCCCGTGCTTCATCTCGCCCGATGCATAACCTTCGGCGTGGATGTAGCTGATTTCCTTCAGTTTCAGCGCGCCTTCGAGGGCCAGCGGATAGTCCTGCCCGCGGCCCAGATAAAGCACGTCGCGGGCCGGCGCGA
>JAFLDB010000006.1 GCA_017302615.1 Sphingomonadales bacterium | reverse complement strand
GCGCGCCATAGCTGAGGCCGAGCGAGGCCGAAGCGCGGCTGACTTCCTCCACCGCGATCACATGATCGAGATAGCCCAGGCCCAGCCCGCCCCATTCCTCTTCCACGGTGATCCCGTGCAGGCCCAGCTCGCCCATCGCCCGCCACAATTCGGCGCGGGGGAACCAGTCCTCGGCGTCCATCCTGGCGGCCAGCGGGGTGATCTGTTCATCGGCAAAGCGGCCCGCCGCCTCACGGATCATCCGGGCGCTTTCGGGCAGGTCAAAATCGAAATCGGGCGTCGCGCGCATCAATAGAGTCCTCTCTTGACCCAGCGCATAGCAAGCGCCGCGCCGCGCGCAAAGAAGTTACAGGCGAAAGCAACTTCGCAAAGCCGCGCCGCCGTTCTAGGCTGCCCGCCAAGGAGAGGACCCGCTCATGACCCATGCCCGCCCGCTGACCCGGCTCGACACTCACGAGGTGTTCAACCAGCCCCCGCCGCTGCTGGACGTGAACCTCTTTGCCGGGGATCGCGCGCTGGCCCACGGCATCCGCGCTGCCGGGGCGGAAAGCCACACCGAGCGGCTGATCACGCTGGGCGCAAGGGTCGGCAGCGCCGAAGTCCAGGACTGGGGGGCAGAGGCCAACCGCGTCCTGCCGGTGCTCGACAGTTTCGACCGCTATGGCCACCGGGTGGACGAAGTGAAATTCCACCCGGCCTATCACCAGCTTATGGATCTGGGGCTGGGCAGCGGCTTTGCCTCGGTCGCCTGGAATGGCGAGGCTGCGGGGCATTCGGCCCATGCCGCGATCCTCTATCTCACGACCCAGGCCGATCAGGGCACGACCTGCCCGATGACCATGACCTATGCCGCCGTGCCTGCGCTGATGGCGCAAGCGGCTGTGGCCGATGAATGGGTCCCGCGCGTCCGCTCCGCCCGCTACGATCCCGCCTTCCGCCCGGCTGCCGAAAAGGCCGGGGTGACGATCGGCATGGCCATGACCGAGAAGCAGGGCGGATCGGACGTGCGCGCCAACACCACCCGCGCGGTGCCGGCGGGATCGGACGGCTGGTATTCGCTGACCGGCCACAAGTGGTTCTGCTCGGCCCCGATGTGCGATGCCTTCCTGACGCTGGCCTATGCCGAAGGCGGGCTGACCTGCTTCCTCGTGCCGCGCTGGCTGCCGGACGGGGAACGCAACGCGGGCTTCCGGGTGATGCGGCTGAAGGACAAGCTGGGCGACAAGTCCAACGCCTCGTCCGAAATCGAATACCACGGCGCGCTGGCCCAGCGGGTCGGGGATGAAGGGCGCGGGGTGGCAACGATCATCCGCATGGTCCAGCTGACCCGGCTCGATTGCGTGATGGGTTCCGCCGGGCAGATGCGCGCGGCCCTTGCCCAGACGCTGTGGCACACCGCCCACCGCACCGCCTTTCAGAAGCGGCTGATCGACCAGCCGGCGATGAGCGCGGTCCTGGCCGACCTCGCGCTGGAAAGCGAAGCGGCGACCCTGCTCGGTCTGCGCCTGGCCGCCGCAATCGACGCGGGCGATCCGCTCGCCCGGCTGCTCACCCCGCTCGCCAAGTACTGGGTCTGCAAGCGCGCGCCGGGCATGGTCTATGAAGCGATGGAGGCCCACGGCGGGGCTGGCTATGTCGAGGCCGGACCGATGCCGCGCCTGTTCCGCCAGTCGCCGCTCAATGCGATCTGGGAAGGTTCCGGCAATGTCATCGCGCTCGACGTGCTGCGCGCGCTGGGGCGCGAGGCGGATTCGGTCGAGGCCGTGCAGCACTGGCTGCTGGCCCAGCGCGGCCGTAACGCCCTTTACGATGCCTGGGTTGCCGGTATCGATCTCACCAAGGCCAACGAAGCCACCGCCCGCCTGATGGTCGAACGCGCTGCGCTGGCTGCGCAGGCGGCGGTACTGCTGGAATGGGACAGCCCGCTGGCCGATGCCTTCTGCACCCTGCGGCTGGGACAACGCGGGATGGCCTATGGCGCGTTTGATGCAAGGGTGGACTGCGCCGGGATTATCCAGCGGGCGATGCCGGGGTAGCCCAGTTTATCGCCAGCAATCCCGCATCGAATTCAATGCGTGCTCCGGCACTTATGATAACCGCTGGTCCAAACTTCCGATCTGGTGGGTACATGGGCGCGCAACGTGTTCCAACGCCCTGCCTCGATCGGTAGGGTCACGCAAAACGGGGCTTCCGCAAAGCCCATGCGCCACAAGGGTGGACGGATTGCGACTAATTCGTTGCGCAGGGCAGGGCTGATCCAGAGCGTCACGCGCCGTCCGCCGCTCACAGCCATGACCTCCATGCCTTCTTTCGATCTTGCCCCGCCCGTCGTGCCCATCAACTTGGCTTCCGCAAGTCTGACAGTCCCATTGGTGCCTGCAAAGGCTGCAAGTTCGAAGGCCCATCTGCCGAGATAGGCTGAAGTGGCAATGCCAAGGACCAAGAGGGAAAGGCCGGTAGATACTCGCTTGAACGAAGAAATTGCTGCGGCATGCTTCGTTTTCCGCCAGTTGCGGTAGAGCAAGATTGCCATCAATGCGCCGACGGCATAACATGGGCCGATCCAAAGGACTGGAACGTGGGTCAGTAGCGCCGTGTCGGCGAGTTCTTCGCGGCCAATCACTAATGCCAGCGGCAAGACGATCAAGCAGGCAACAAGCCAGCGGTTCACCAACAGGCCCCCTAAAACCCCGCCCCACCCGGCCAGCTTGGACTGGCGAGCCCCATCACTTTGAACAGCAGGCCCATCTGGCCTTCGCCGATCAGGCGGTCGCGTGCGCTGGCGATGGCGGCCGAGTGTTCGGGCGCTCGTTCGCTCAGGGCCTGGGCGCGGGCCTCGATGCCGAGGTTGCGCAGCCAGCGGCCCTGCGGGACCGTGCCGAGCCACTTGCACCCGCGCGACAGGGCAATCGGGGCCAGCGTGGCGAAATCGACATGGGCGGTCAGGTCTGCCTCGCCCGGGTTCACGAAGGGATCGACTTTCAGGTGATCGCGCACCGCCTGCAGGGTTGAGCCATCGCGGATCTGGTCATGCCCGTAATCGATGAACAGCGCCGCGCCGCCCTGTTCGACCAGCCGCCCGGCCACTTCATAGACCGTGGCGGCAGCGCCGGGGCAGGTCTCGATGATCGTGCCGACCTCGGCACCCCGGCGCGCTTCCGGCACGGCGGCGTCCATCGGCTGGCTGCCGGCCACGCAGACGAAGCGTTCGCCTTCCGGCACGACCATCCGCTCGCGCCAGCCGTCCGGAGTCTTGACCAGTTGCCGCACCGGCAGGGCATCGAGGAACTCGTTGGCGACCAGCAGGATCGGGCCATAGGGCGGGACAGTCGACAGGTCATGGTGCCACTGGGCCTGCGGCAGCGCGGCCAGCTGTACGTCCTTTAGCTCCGCCGAGGTTTCCACCAGGTGGACCTGCGGCTCCAGCCCGTAGCGCTTCGCTACGCGCAAGGCATCGACTGCCAGGGTGCCGCGCCCCGGGCCAAGCTCGACATAGTGGACCGGCTCCTCACGCCCGGCGTTGATCCACATGTCGGCCAGCCACAGCCCGATCAGTTCGCCGAACATCTGGCTGATCTCGGGCGCGGTGATGAAATCCCCGGCGCTGCCCAGCGGGTCTTTCGACCCGTAATAGCGGGCGTTCGCCTCGCCCATGTAATGCATCAGGCTGATCGGGCCGGTGCTGGCGATCAGCCGCCGGAACATCGCCGCCAGCGTGTCCGGCTGGGCGGGCTCTCCGCTCATTTGGGGGCGGGGGCCGTGCTGTTCAGTTCCGGCCGCATCAATGCGCGGACCACGAAGAACAGGCCGAACAGGATCACCGGAATGGTCAGCCACTGGCCCATCGACAGGCCGGTGGTGCGGGCCAGTTCGGCCAGCTGGGCATCGGGTTCACGGAAGTATTCGGCCACGAACCGGCCCACGCCCAGGATCACGGTGAACAGGCCCATCAGCAGGCCCGGCCGCCAGCGCGCGCGGGTATACCAGAACAGCGGCAGCAGGATCAGCAGCGGCAGCAGACCTTCCAGCCCGGCCTGATAGAGCTGGCTGGGATGGCGCGGCAGATCGCCCGCCCCGCCGAACACGATCGCCCAAGGCACGTCCGGCCCGGCGACGCGGCCCCACAGCTCGCCATTGACGAAGTTGGCGAGGCGGCCGAGCAGCATGCCGACCGGCACCGAAACGGCGATATAGTCGGCCACGCGGAAGACCTGCAGCTGGTTCCTCCAGCTGACCCAGATCATCGCCAGCGCCACGCCGATCAGCCCGCCGTGGAAGCTCATCCCGCCGTGCCACAGCTGAAGCAGTTCACCGGGATGCGCCCACAGGCTTGGGATGCCGGTATCGCCGCCGGTGTAGAAGGTGGCATAGCCCAGCCGCCCGCCCAGGATCACGCCCAGCGTGCAATAGAAGAACAGGTCGTCGATATGCCGCTGGGCCATCGGAGCGCCGGGGGCCTTGGCCGCCTTCGTCGTATGCCAATAGGCGAACAGGATGCCGACCAGATAGGCCAGGGAGTACCAGCGCAGCGCGAAGCTGCCGATGGTGAACACGTTGGGGCTGAGGCCCAGGTCTTCGAAGTGGATCGGCGCAGCGGCGGCACCGGCAGCCAGCGTTGCAAGCGATAGTGACAGCAAGTGTCTAACCCCTTAGATAAACATCCGGCCCCACGGGCGCTTCGGCGCCGCTTGTGGCACAGAGCAGTCCGGGAAACAAACCCGGCAACGCCGTTTTGGAGAGAAACCCAGGGGGAGCGCGGAAGGGGCGCTGCTCGCTCGCAATAGACATAGAAGGATGCCGCATGCGCAGCGAACTCGATACCGCGCTGGATGATGTTGTTGCCCGTCTGACTGCCCCCGGCGCGATGCTGGAAACCGTCCCCTTTGAAAAGTACGGCCGTCAGCTGCCGATGCTGAAGAACGCGCCGCCGACCCTGCCGGTGCTGTTCGAAATGTTCTGCGCCCAGCATGGCGATGCCGAATTCCTGGTCGATGGTGATATCCGCCTGACCTTTGCCCAGACCTATGCCGCCGCCCGGAAGGTGGCCGGCGGGCTGGTTGCCGGGCATGGCGTGCAGAAGGGCGACCGGATCGGGATCGCCGCGCGCAATTCCAGCAACTGGATCGTTGCCTATATGGCCGTGCTGATGGCCGGCGGCTGCGCCTGCCTGCTCAATGGCTGGTGGAGCGGCGAGGAAATGGCCGCGGGGATTGCACTGACCGGCTGCAAGATCGTGCTGGCCGACAAGCAGCGCGCTGCCCGCATTGCCGAGCTGGATGTGGACACCGCGGTGGTGCTGTTCGAGCATGACTGCCCGGCCGAGCAAGGCCTGGCCGCGCTGCTCGCCAAGGGTGGCGATGCCGATACGCCGCTGCCGGCGCTGACCGGGGACGATCTGGCCACGATCCTCTATACGTCCGGGTCCACGGGCCTGTCGAAGGGGGCGTGGAGTGACCATCGTGCGGTCACGCAGGGGGTGTTCAGTTACGTTGCCCAGACGCTGACCATCCTCACCATGATGACCGAGAAGGGTGAAGGGCCAACCTCGCAGCCGTGCAGCCTGGTCAACGTGCCGCTGTTCCACGTGACCGGCGAAGTGCCGCTGTTCCTGCAGTCCTTCGTCATCGGCCGCAAGCTGGTGCTGATGCCCAAGTGGGATGCGGAAGAGGCGATGCGGCTGATCGAGAAGGAAAAGGTCACCTATTTCGTTGGCGTGCCGCTGATGAGCTTCGAAATTGCGACGCACCCCAATCGCGACAAGTACGATCTTTCCAGCTGCGTTTCCTTCGCTGCCGGCGGGGCCCCGCGTCCGGTCGATCACGTGCGCCGGATCAAGGATGCGCTGCCCCACGCCTTCCCGCTGCTGGGCTATGGCCTGACCGAGACCAACGCGGTCGGCTGCGGGAATCTCAACGAAAATTACCTCGCCAAACCCGGTTCGACCGGCACGGCGACCAAACCGCTGGTCGAAATCGGCATCCTCGACGATGCCGGCAACCTGCTGCCGGCCAAGACTACCGGTGAAGTGGCCTTCCGCTCGATCTGCAATTTCGGCGGCTACTGGGAAAACCCCGAAGCCACTGCCGCCGCGATCACTGCCGATGGCTGGTTCCGTACCGGCGATCTCGGCTATCTCGATGAGGACGACTACCTGTTCATCGTCGACCGCAAGAAGGACATCATCATCCGCGGCGGCGAGAATATCAGCTGCATCGAAGTGGAAGAGGCGATCTACGCCCACCCCGACGTGGCCGAGGCTAGCGTGTTCGGCATGCCGGACGAGAAGTTCGGTGAGCAGCCGACCGGCGTCTATCTGGTCGAGGAAGGCCGCACCCTGTCAGAGGAAGACCTGAAGGCCTTCCTTCTTCAGCACATCGCCCCGTTCAAGGTGCCGGTGCGGTTGTGGGAGGAAACGGAAACCCTGCCCCGTCTGGGCACCGAAAAGGTTGACAAGCGGGCGCTGAAAGCCCGTTACCTGCCGGTGTGGGAAGCAGAGCAGAAATCGAACGGGTGAGCGGTGCGCGGATCGCCAACCAGCGCGCGGTGATCGATCGCCGCGCGCTGGCGGGCGCGATTGCCGATGCGGTTGCCGAAACGGGCGCGGCCAAGGCCAGGCCCCGGGTGGTGGAACTGCTGCGCGGCGCGCTGGCGTCCGGACGCGAGGAGATTGCCCGGCGGCTGCTGGAAAAGCCGTCGGCCGGGCACCTTTGCGCCGAGGCGCAGGCATTCCTGGTCGATCAGCTGGTCCGCGTGATCCACGATCATGTGGTCGGTGAAGTCTATCCGTCGGCCAACCGCTCGTCCGGCGAACGGCTGACGATCATGGCGGTCGGCGGCTATGGCCGGGGCGAGATGGCCCCCCATTCGGACGTCGACATCGCTTTCATCACCCCGATCAAGCAGACGCCGTGGTGCGAGCAGGTGATCGAGGCCATGCTTTATTTCCTGTGGGATCTTGGCCTGAAGGTCGGCCATTCCAGCCGCTCGCTGGACGAGATGGTGCGGATGGGGCGCAGCGACCTGACGATCCGCACCGCCATGCTGGAAGGGCGTTACGTCTGGGGCGACCAGATGCTGTTCGACGAGGCCCAGGGCCGGTTCTGGGCCGAAGTCGTGGCCGGGACCGAGCGGCAATTCGTCACCGAAAAGCTGGCCGAGCGCAACGAGCGGCACAAGAAGCTGGGCGACAGCCGTTATGTGGTCGAACCCAATGTCAAAGAGGGCAAGGGCGGCCTGCGCGACCTGCACACGCTCTACTGGATCGGCAAATATATCCACCACGTCCGCGATGCCTCGGAACTGGTCCGGGTCGGCCTGCTCAGCCCGGCCGAATACCGCGCGTTTCGCCGCGCCGAGGACTTCTTCTGGGCGGTGCGCTGTCACCTCCACACCATCACCCGCCGCGCCGAGGACCGGCTGACCTTCGATCTGCAGCGCGAAGTGGCGGCCCGGATGCAGTTTGCCGACCGCCCCGGCAAGAGCGCGGTCGAACGGTTCATGCAGTACTTCTTCCTGCAGGCCAAACGCGTCGGCCATCTGACCGGCCTTTTCCTGGCCCAGCTGGATGACCAGTTCGCCAAGAAGCAGCCGCGCGGGCTGCTGGCGGGCTTCCGCGCGCGGCGGCGGATGGTGAAGGGCTATCCGGTGTTCGGCGGGCGGATCAACGTGCCGTCGGACAGCTGGTTTGCCGAGGACCCGGCCCGCCTGATCGAGATCTTCGTGCTGGCCGATGCCCAGGGACTCGAACTGCATCCCGATGCCATGCGTCTTGCAGTGCGCGACGCCCGGCTGGTCGATTCCGTTCGCAATGATCCGCGCGCCAATGCGCTGTTCCTTGATCTGCTGACCAGCCGCAACGATCCTGAAAACGCGCTGCGCTGGTTCAACGAAGCCGGGGTGTTCGGCCGGTTCATGCCCGATTTCGGCCGGGTCAACGCGCAGATGCAGTTCGACATGTACCACCACTACACTGTCGACGAGCACACCATCCGCGCGATCGGGTTGATGGCCCGGATCGAGAAGGGCGAGATGAAGGCCGACCATCCGCTCGCCACGGCGATCATTCACAAGGTGGTCAACCGCCGCGCGCTCTATGTCTCGATCCTGCTGCATGACATCGCCAAGGGCCGGCGGGGTGA
The DNA here is from genome assembly GCA_017302615.1 of Sphingomonadales bacterium. Classification (GTDB taxonomy): domain Bacteria; phylum Pseudomonadota; class Alphaproteobacteria; order Sphingomonadales; family Sphingomonadaceae; genus Novosphingobium. Next base: position 154,401 of record JAFLDB010000006.1, on the reverse strand, counting down.
CCATTCGGTGCTGGGCGCGGAAGTGGCGCTGAAGCTGGGGCCGCGATTGGGTCTGAGCGAGGAGGAGACTGGCCATGTCAGCTGGCTGGTGCGCCACCACCTGCTGATGAGCGCCACCGCCTTCAAGCGCGATCTGGCGGACTGGAAGACCATCACCGATTTCGTCGCCACGGTGCAGTCGGTCGAGCGGCTCCGCCTGCTCTCGATGCTGACCATTGTCGATATTCGCGCGGTCGGGCCGGGGGTGTGGAACGGCTGGAAACGCCAGCTGATCCACGAACTTTACGAAGCGGCCGAAGAGCGCTTGCGGCTGGGCCATGTCCAGCACGGGCGCGAACAGCGGATCAAGGCCAAGCAGCACAGCGTGGCCGAGCGGCTGGGTGCGCGCGGCAAGCTGGTCGAAAAGTACGCGCGGCAGTTCAACGATGCCTACTGGATTGCCGAACCGGACGATGTGATTGCCGCCAACCTGGTTCAGCTCGACGAGGCCAAGGGCAAGGCGCTCGATGTCCGCACGGAATACTACGCGGCGCGCGGGGCAACGCTGGTGACGGTGATCGCGGCCGACCATCCCGGCCTGTTCTACCGCATTGCCGGCGGCATCCACCTGGCCGGCGGGAACATCATCGACGCGCGAATCCACACTTCGCGCGGTGGCATGGCGGTTGACAACTTCCTGGTGCAGGACCCGCTGGGCCGGCCGTTCTCCGAGGAAAATCAGCTCGCCCGGATCGAGACGATGATTGCCGATGCCCTGGGCGGCAAGATCAAGCTGGTGCCGCAACTGGCTGCCCGCCCGCTGGCCCGTCCGCGTGCCGATGCCTTTGAAGTGCGGCCAAGGGTGGAATTCGACAACGCGGCTTCCAACCGCTTTACCGTGATCGAGGTCAACGCCCGCGATCGCCCGGCGCTGCTCAACCGGCTGGCGCGGGCTCTGTTCGAAGCCAAGTTGATGGTCCATTCCGCCCATATCGCCACCTATGGCGAACGCGCGGTCGACACCTTCTATGTCACCGACCTGCTGGGCGAGAAGATCGATTCAGGCCAGCGCCTGAAGGCGGTCGAGAAGAAGCTGCTGGAAGCAGCCGACGAACAGACCATCGAGGTGGCGGCGGCGTGAACCTGCTGCGGCAGTGGGCCGGGGCGTTGAAGCGGGATGTGATCGTGGTGTGGCTGGTCGCCCGGGATCTGCGCGTCAGACTTTCCGCGAAGTTGCTGGCCGGACTGGTGGCGGCCTATGCGCTTTCGCCAATCGATCTGGTGCCGGATTTCATCCCGGTTCTGGGCCTGCTCGACGATCTGCTGCTGGTGCCAGCGGGAATCTGGCTGACCCTGCGGCTGATCGATCCTGCGCTGGTTGCTGAACTGCGCGAGCGCGCCCGAGCGGCTGGCAGGCCGAAGTCGCGATTCGGCGCAGCACTGGTCTTGCTGGTCTGGCTGGCCGCCCTTGCCGGGCTGGCCTGGACCTTCGTCTGGCAAGCCTAGCTGGCCGCCTTTTCGGCAAACTGATCAAACGCCTCAACCGCCTGGGCAGCGTACATCAGGCTGGGGCCGGCCCCCATATAGATCGCAAGGCCCATCGTCTCCATGATCTCCTCCCGGGTCGCGCCGTGGTGCAGCGCAGCCTTGGCGTGGAAGGCAATGCAGCCATCGCAGCGGATTGCCACCGCGATTGCCATGGCCAACAGTTCCTTGGTCTTGGTGTCCAGCGCGCCTCCGGCGGTGGCCGCAGCCGCCATGGCCGAGAAGTTCTTCATGACTTCCGGGCTGCCAAGACGCACTTCCTTGATTGCAGCCGAAAGCTCTCCCGCCATGGCGGGCCAGTCCTTGTGCATTGCCGTTGCTCCGCTCAGCGAGCCAGATGCTGGATCTTGTTCGCAACGATCCAGGAGACCGGAAGCGCCACGATGAAGCCGATCGCGGCGGCAATCACGATCGGCTTCCAGCCTGCCATGTTGGCCGCCAGCACGCCGGTTACTCCGATGCCCATCAGCGTGGTGGAAATCACCGCGTGCAGAATCCACATCAACCTGTTCATTGTTTGCCCCCTTGCAAAAGTGGCGATCGATTCGAATATCAGGTCTGTCTAATGTAAATGACCGGTGGTCGTTGATCCCGGTCAAGCCGAAGCTGTTTTTGGCTATTGAGTTCAGGAGATTGCCGTGACCGAACTGCCCGATCCCGCCATGGTGGCCTGCCCGCGCTGTTCGGGCCTGAACCGGGTGCCGGTGGCGCGGCTGGGGCAAGCCCCGGCCTGCGGCAAGTGCAAGGCGCCACTGTTCCCGGGCGTGCCACTGGATGTTCAGGCAGCGGAATTTGACCGGCACGTTCAGAAAGGCAGCTTGCCGGTGCTGGTCGATTTCTGGGCGGAATGGTGCGGACCGTGCAAGGCGATGGCCCCAGCCATTGCCGAGGCGGCGCGGGCGCTGGAGCCGCAGGTGCGGTTGCTCAAGGTTGAGACCGACCGGGTGCCGGACCTTGCCCGGCGCTATGGTATCCAGTCGATCCCGACAATGATCCTGTTCGCCGGCGGGCGGGAAGTGGCGCGGCAAAGCGGCGCCATGCCCGCCCGGGCGATCGTGGACTTCGTCAGCCGGAGCCTTTAGCCGATCAGGGCTTCGGCGATCTGCACCGCATTCAGCGCGGCACCCTTGCGCAGGTTGTCCCCCACCACGAACAGCGCGAGGCCATTGTCGACCGAAGTATCGGGCCGCACCCGGCCAACAAAGACCGGGTCCTGGCCGGTCGCTTCGAGCGGATTGGGTACGTCCGCCACGACCACGCCCGGGGCCTGGCCCAGAAGTTCGAGCGCACGGGCTGCGCTGATCGGGCGTTCGAATTCGGCATTGATCGACAGCGAATGGCCGGTGAAGACCGGTACCCGCACGCAAGTGCCCGAAACCGGCAGGCCGGGGATTTCCAGGATCTTGCGGCTCTCGTCGCGCAGCTTCAGTTCTTCCTCGGTATACCCGTCCTCGCCCAGCACATAGTTCAGCGGCACGACGTTGTGGGCGATCGGCACGGCCCACTTCTCTGCCTTGGGCAACAAGTCCTGATGCCCGCCTTCCGCCAGCAGGTGGGCCTGGTCACCAACATGGGCAAGCTGGCGGGCGAGCACGTCGATCCCCTCCTGGCCGCCGCCCGACACCGCCTGATAGGTCGAAACCACCAGCCGCTTCAGGCCGGCCTCGTCGTGCAGCGGCTTCAGCACCGGCATGGCGGCCATGGTGGTGCAATTGGGGTTGGCAACGATGCCCTTGGGAAGATTGGCCATCGCATGGGCGTTCACTTCCGCCACCACCAGCGGCACGTCCGGGTCGGAACGCCAGGCCGAGCTGTTATCGATCACGATCGCACCGGCTGCCGCCGCCTTGGGGGCCAGCGCCTTGGACGTGGAACCGCCCGCGCTGAACAGGACGATATCCAGACCGGCAAAGTCGGCCGTGGCGGCATCCTCGATCGTCACGCCATCAACCACCCGCCCGGCCGATCGGGCAGAGGCGAACAGCCGCAATTGGCCGATCGGGAAATTGCGTTCCTTCAGGATCGCCAGCATCGCCGACCCGACCACCCCGGTGGCGCCGACGACGCCGACATTCAATTGCCGGCCAGAGGCGAAACGATGAACCATGATGCTACTCCTTCCAATTTCGGAGAGCAGGGCAGGGGTCGATCAAAGTCCTGGAAAGGAAGCCCCGCCTGCTCGGTGCGGGGCGGGTTGTCCGCGGGTGCCTCAGCCAAGCACCGCCACAACCGGTCCCGCGCAGGCGGTCGGTTTGGTGGTAATGGTAATGGTCGGGCACTTGGACATGGGAGGCGCCTCTAGCCACGGCTTTGCGCAATGGCAATGCATTTGTTGCGTTGCAGCGTGAAATATTGCTGCCCTGCAGGCCCAAGGGCTATTGCGAAAAGAGCGTGACCGAGCGGCCGCCACCGCTCAGTTCGATTCCATTCGCCGCCGTCCGCCGGACGATGGTCACGCGGTCCAGCGCGTCGGCCAGCCGGTCCAGCACCGGATCATAGCCGATCGCACAGATCGCGGTCGGATTGCGCCGGATCGCCTCAAGGGTTCCGGCCGAATAGGTGTAATCCCAGGTGAAACCGGCACAGCGTGGATCAAAGCCGATTTCCTGCGCGTCGATCGTCAGGGCAATGCCGATGGGTGCATCGATCGGCTGGCCATCGATCCCGGCCACCCGCCATTCCCCGACCAGCGTGGCGGGCGCATCGGCGCGCGGCGTTACCGGTGGGGCGGGCGTGCCGGTGGGGACCGGCGGCGAAGCAGGGCGCTCTTGCTCGCAGGCTCCGGCCAGCAGGGCTGCCAGCCCAAGAGCCAGAGCGCCGCGCATCAGGCGCTGCGAAAGGCGTTGGTGATCGGATAGCGCCGATCGCGCCCGAAGTTGCGGGTGCCCAGCTTGACGCCCGGAGGGGCCTGGCGGCGCTTGTATTCGGCGATGTTGAGCAGACGCTCGATCCGCACCACCACATCGCGCTCGAACCCTTCCGCAACCAGTTGGTCGACGCTCTTTTCATGTTCGACCAGGCCCAGCAGGATGCCGTCGAGCACCGGGTAGGGCGGCAGCGAATCCTCGTCCTTCTGGTCGGGGCGCAGTTCCGCAGAGGGCGGGCGGGTGATGATCCCTTCGGGCATGACCGCGCCGTCCGGCCCCAGGCCGATCTTCGGCTTGTGGCGGTTGCGCCACTTGCTGATCGCGAAGACCGTCATTTTGTAGGCATCCTTCAGCGGGTTGTAGCCGCCGGCCATGTCGCCATAGATCGTGGCATAGCCGACGCTCATCTCGCTCTTGTTGCCGGTGGTCAGCAGCATCGGACCGAACTTGTTGGAAAGGGCCATCAGCGTCACGCCGCGGATCCGCGACTGGACGTTCTCCTCGGTGATGTCGACCTTCGCATCGGCAAAGCTGTCCGCCAGCATCGAGTCGAAGGCATCGACCGCCGGGGCGATCGGGATCGTGTCATAGCGGCAGCCGATCAGCTTGGCGCACTCGGTGGCCAGATCGAGGCTCAACTGGCTGGTGAAGCGGCTCGGCAGCATCACGCACCATACCCGCTCCGGTCCCAAGGCATCGGCGGCGATCGCGGCGCAGATCGCGCTGTCGATCCCGCCCGACAGGCCCAGGACCACGCCGGGGAAGCGGTTGCGGTCGACATAGTCACGCAGCGCCATGACCATCGCGCAGTAGATGTCCTCGGGGTGGTCAGCCAGCGGGGCGATCTCGCCCTGGTCGCAGCGCCAGCCGGTCGCGGTGCGCGTCCAGCGGGTGGTGACCTCCTGCTCTTCCCAGTCCTTCATCTGCACGGCCAGCGAACCGTCGCCGTTGATCACGAAGCTGGCTCCGTCGAACACCAGCTCGTCCTGCCCACCGACCCGGTTGAGGTAGGCCAGCGGCAGGCCGGTATCGACCGCGCGGCGCTTGGCCACGCCGTCGATCCGCAGGGTGTCCTTGTCTATCTCGTAAGGGCTGCCGTTGACGCAGATGAACAGTTCGGCACCGAAATCGGCCAGATGGCGGCAGACGTCCGGATGCCAGATGTCCTCACAGATTGGCAGGCCGATCATCACGCCCTTGAACACCACCGGTTCGGGCAGGGGGCCGGGCTGGAACAGCCGCATCTCATCAAACGTGCCGTAATTCGGCAACTCGTGCTTCAGCCGTACTGCGGCGATCTTGCCCCCATCGAGCAGCGCCACGCCATTGTGGAGTGCGCCGTCGACCACGAAGACCGATCCGACCAGCATCGCCGGTCCGCCGCTCGCGGTCGCCCGGGCCATCAGTTCCAGTTCGGCGGCGGCGCGTTCGATCAGGGCCGGTTTGAGGACCAGGTCTTCCGGCGGATAGCCGATCAACTGCATTTCCGGAAAGACGATCAGGTCTGCCCCGGCTCCGCGCGCTCGTTCGCGCGCCGCAAGCATGGCGGCGGCATTGCCGGCGATATCGCCGACCGACTGATTGAGCTGAGCAAGCGTGATGGAAAGCGTATCGACCATGACCCTTTCCTAGGACCATGGATCGGGTTAGCCAATGCCAGAAGCATAAGGAGGATGTGATGTTTGAAGAGGCGTTTGCCGGGTCCGGACTGCCCGGCGCCGTGGGCATGATCGTGGACCGGGACGGCGTGCGCTTTGCGCAGGCGCTAGGCGTGGCCGATACCGACAGCGGATCCCCCATATCCGTCGACACGCCGTTCCAGATCGCTTCGATGACCAAGGCCCTGGCAACGGTGGCGGCCATGCAGCAGGTTGAAGCCGGGCGGCTGGCGCTCGATGCGCCGATCGGCGATGTCTTGCCCGAACTGGCCGATGCCCAGGTGCTGACCGGGTTCGATGCCGATGGCAAGCCGCAGACCCGGCCGGCCGTGCGGCCTATCACCTTGCGGCACCTGCTGACCCATACTGCCGGGTTCGGCTATTTCTTCATCCACCCCGAGTTGCTGCAGTACTTTGCTGCGGTCGGTATGCCGGAACCGGGTTCCCTTGCCGGGATCCGCACCCCGCTGCTGTTCGATCCGGGCGACAAGTGGGAGTATTCGGTCTCGATCGACTGGGCCGGGCTCGCTGTCGAGGCGGTGACCGGCAGCAAGCTGGGCGATTACATGGCCGAGCACGTCTTCGCCCCGCTGGGCATGACCGTCACCGGCTTTTTCGATGCCCTGCCGGATGGTGCGGCCAAGGTCCATGTCCGCAAGGAAGGCGGCGGGCTGAAAGTGCAGCCCTCGTTCCTTGGCGGGGGGGAATACCACAACGCCGGCGGCGGTCTGGTCGGCACCGCCCCGGACTACGCCCGGTTCGTGCGGGCCATGCTGCGCGGCGGAGAGCTGGACGGTGCCCGGATTCTCCAGCCGGAAACCGTGGCCGAAATGGCCCGCAACCAGGTTGGCCCCTTGCGCGCCGGTTACATGGGCAGCGCCATGCCGCAGCTTGCCGCACCTTACGACACCTTCCCCGATCAGCACACCGGCTGGGGCCTCGGCTTCCTGATCAACCCGGAACCCGGCCCCGATGGCCGCAGCCCCGGCAGCCTGGCCTGGGCCGGGATTTTCAATTCCTATTACTGGATCGATCCGGCCAAGGGTGTCGGCGGCGTGTTCATGAGCCAGCTTTCGCCCTTCGGCGATCCCGCCGCGCTGGCCTGCTTCGGCACGCTCGAGCGGATGGCCTACAGCTGAGGCGAAAAGAAAAGCCCCGCCGGATTGCTCCGGCGGGGCCATTCATGTGCCGTGCGGGCAGCTGAGGCTTACTCTTCGCCGTCCGCTGCTTCCGGGTTCAGGTATTCACCCGCATCGGCATCGAGCCCGTGGGTTTCACCTTCCACCATCGCCAGCGGATCGTCACCAATCGCGGCTTCCGGACCCTGGGCCAGTTCGGCCGCGTGCTCTTCTTCCGCGCTGTCGGGAGCGATCAGGCTTTCCTGCAGCTTGCGGTAGCTCGCGCGCAGCGCGGCGTCGCGGCTGGAGGCGGTGACGCGCAGGCGGTTCATGCCAGCGCCGGTACCGGCGGGGATGAGACGGCCAACGATCACGTTTTCCTTCAGGCCGATCAGCGAGTCCTTCTTCCCTTCGACCGCCGCCTGCGTCAGCACGCGAGTGGTTTCCTGGAACGAGGCTGCCGAGATGAACGAGCGGGTCTGGAGCGAGGCCTTGGTGATGCCCAGCAGCACCGGCTTGCCCACCGCCGGAGCCTGGCCCGGGGCCAGCTTGGCGTTGTACTCGTCCATTTCCTCGCGGTCGACCTGTTCGCCGGCCAGCAGCACGGTGTCGCCACCGTCGGTGATCTCAACCTTCTGCAGCATCTGGCGAACGATCACCTCGATGTGCTTGTCGTTGATCTTCACGCCCTGCAAGCGGTACACTTCCTGGATTTCCGCGACGAGGTACTCGGCCAGGGCTTCGACGCCCATGACTTCGAGGATGTCGTGCGGATCGGGCGAGCCCGAGATCAGGTTGTCGCCCTTCTTGACCCAGTCGCCTTCCTGCACGTCGATCACGCGGCTCTTCGGGATCAGGTACTCGATCGGATCACCCTCTTCCGGAATGATCGCGATCTTGCGCTTGGCCTTGTAGTCGCGGACAAACTCGATCCGGCCCGAAACCTTGGCGATGATCGAATTGTCCTTCGGCTTGCGGGCTTCGAACAGTTCGGCAACGCGCGGCAGACCGCCAGTGATGTCGCGGGTCTTGGCGGCTTCGCGGCTCGCGCGGGCCAGAATGTCGCCCGCTTCGACCGCCTGGCCATCTTCGACCGACAGGGTGGTGCCCGGCGCCAGCATGTAGCGCGCAGCCTCGCCCGAGGCATCGTCGAGCAGGGTCAGGCGCGGACGCAGGTCTTCCTTCTTCGAACGGCTGGTGGCGCGGTTCTCGGTCACCACGCGGCTGGTCATGCCGGTCGCTTCGTCGGTGACTTCGGTCAGCGTCTTGCCGTCGATCAGGTCCTGGTACTTCACCACACCCGGCTTTTCGGTGATCACCGGCAGGGTGAACGGGTCCCATTCGGCCAGACGATCGCCTTCGTTGATGATCGCGCCGTCCTGGTGCAGCAGGTGGGTGCCATAGGGGACCTTGTGGATCGCCCGTTCGCGCCCTTCGCTGTCCATCACCACCACTTCGCCGCTGCGCGCCAGGCTCAGGCGGCGGCCGCGCTTGTCGGTGATGGTCGGGATGTCGCGATAGACCACGGTGCCGTCGCAGATCGCCTCGAGGTGCGACTGCTCGTTGACCTGCGCCGCCCCGCCGATGTGGAAAGTGCGCATGGTCAGCTGGGTGCCGGGTTCACCGATCGACTGGGCGGCAATGACGCCAACCGCTTCACCGATGTTGACCGGGGTCCCGCGGGCCAGGTCGCGGCCATAGCAGGTTCCGCAGACGCCCTGTTCGGCTTCGCAGATCAGCGGCGAGCGGATCTTCACGGCCTGGACGCCCGAGGCTTCGACGATCGCGGTGGCCGCTTCGTCCAGCAGGGTGCCCTTGGGCATGATGATCGTGCCGTCCTTGCCGGCGATGTCCTCGGCCAGGGTGCGGCCCAGGATGCGCTCGCCAAGGCTGGCGATGGTCGAACCGCCCTGGACGATCGCGCGCATCTCCAGCGCCCGCTCGGTGCCGCAGTCCTCGATCACCACCACGCAGTCCTGCGACACGTCGACCAGACGGCGGGTCAGGTAACCCGAGTTCGCGGTCTTCAGCGCGGTGTCCGCCAGGCCCTTGCGGGCGCCGTGGGTGGAGTTGAAGTATTCAAGAACGGTCAGACCTTCCTTGAAGTTCGAGATGATCGGCGTTTCGATGATCTCGCCCGACGGCTTGGCCATCAGCCCGCGCATCCCGGCCAGCTGCTTCATCTGGGTCGGGGAGCCACGCGCACCGGAGTGGCTCATCATGTAGATCGAGTTGATCGGCTTGAGACGGCCGGTTTCCGGGTCGACCGGCTCGGCGCGGATCTCGTCCATCATGGCGTTGGCCACCTGGTCGCCGCAGCGGCTCCAGGCGTCGATCACCTTGTTGTACTTTTCCTGCTGGGTGATCAGGCCGTCCTGGTACTGCTGCTCGTAGTCAGCCACCAGCGCCTTGGTTTCCTCGACCAGGGCAACCTTGCTGTCGGGGATGATCATGTCGTCCTTGCCGAACGAGATGCCGGCCTTGAACGCGTGGCGGAAGCCCAGCGCCATGATCGCGTCGGCGAACAGCACCGTGTCCTTCTGGCCGGTGTGGCGATAGACTTGGTCGATCACGTCGCCGATTTCCTTCTTGGTCAGCACCTTGTTGACCACGTCGAAGGGAACGGTGTGCGACTTGGGCAGACACTCGCCGATCAGCATGCGGCCCGGAGTGGTCTCGAACCGCTTGAGGTACTGCTGGCCGGCCTCGTCGGTCTGCGGCACGCGGGCGATGATCTTCGAGTGCAGCGTCACCGCACCCACTTCCAGCGCCTGGTGCACTTCGGCCATGTCGGCAAACATCATGCCCTGGCCGGGCTCGCCCTCGCGGTCGAGCGAGAGGTAGTACAGGCCCAGCACCATGTCCTGCGAAGGCACGATGATCGGCTTGCCGTTGGCGGGGCTGAGGATGTTGTTGGTCGACATCATCAGCACGCGCGCTTCCAACTGGGCTTCCAGCGATAGCGGCACGTGGACGGCCATCTGGTCACCGTCGAAGTCGGCGTTGAAGGCCGAGCAGACCAGCGGGTGCAGCTGGATCGCCTTGCCTTCGATCAGCACCGGTTCGAAGGCCTGGATGCCAAGGCGGTGCAGGGTCGGCGCGCGGTTCAGCAGCACCGGGTGCTCGCGGATCACTTCGTCCAGGATGTCCCAGACTTCCTTGCGTTCCTTTTCGACCCACTTCTTGGCCTGCTTCAGGGTCATCGACAGACCCTTGGCATCGAGGCGGGCGTAGATGAACGGCTTGAACAGTTCGAGCGCCATCTTCTTGGGCAGGCCGCACTGGTGCAGCTTCAGTTCCGGACCGGTCACGATCACCGAACGGCCCGAATAGTCGACGCGCTTGCCGAGCAGGTTCTGGCGGAAGCGGCCCTGCTTGCCCTTCAGCATGTCGGACAGCGACTTGAGCGGACGCTTGTTGGCGCCGGTGATCACCCGGCCGCGGCGGCCGTTGTCGAACAGCGCGTCAACCGCTTCCTGCAGCATGCGCTTTTCGTTGCGGACGATGATGTCCGGCGCGCGCAGTTCGATCAGGCGCTTGAGGCGGTTGTTGCGGTTGATGACGCGGCGATAGAGGTCGTTGAGGTCCGAGGTTGCGAAGCGGCCACCGTCCAGCGGCACCAGCGGGCGCAGCTCCGGCGGAATGACCGGCACGACATCGAGGATCATCCATTCCGGACGGTTGCCCGAATCGATGAACGATTCGACCACCTTGAGGCGCTTGATGATCTTCTTCGGCTTCAGTTCCGACTTGGTTTCGGCCAGTTCCTTGAGCAGGTCTTCCTTTTCCTGCTCGAGGTCGAGGTTCATCAGCATGTGCTTGACGGCCTCTGCGCCGATCCCGGCCGAGAAGGCATCTTCGCCGTACTCGTCCTGGTATTCGTAGAGCTCGTCTTCCGACAGAAGCTGGTACTTCTCAAGCGGGGTCAGGCCCGGCTCGATCACCACATAGCTTTCGAAATAGAGGATGCGCTCAAGCTGCTTGAGCTGCATGTCGAGCAGCAGGCCGATGCGCGAGGGCAGCGACTTCAGGAACCAGATGTGCGCGACCGGCGCGGCCAGCTCGATGTGGCCCATCCGCTCGCGGCGGACCTTGGTCACGGTCACTTCGACGCCGCACTTTTCGCAGACGACGCCCTTGTACTTCATGCGCTTGTACTTGCCGCACAGGCACTCGTAGTCCTTCACCGGGCCGAAGATGCGGGCGCAGAACAGGCCGTCGCGCTCCGGCTTGAAGGTCCGGTAGTTGATCGTTTCCGGCTTTTTGATTTCGCCGAAGGACCACGAACGGATGCGTTCGGGCGAAGCGAGGCCGATCTGGATCTGGTCGAAGGTTTCGGGCTTCGCCATCTGGTTGGTGAACTTGGTCAGGTCGTTCATGTTTCAATCCCTCTGGGGGTGAATTTCTTGGGCGGGGCAGGGAAGGGCGGCCGGCTGGCCGCCCGTTCCGCTTACTCCGCGGCCTCCGCGAAATCGTCGTCGCTGTCGTCGGTGAGGCTCGAAAGCTCCACGTTGAGACCCAGCGAACGCATTTCCTTGACGAGCACGTTGAAGCTTTCGGGAATGCCGGCCTCGAAAGTATCGTCGCCCTTGACGATCGCTTCGTAGACCTTGGTGCGGCCGACCACGTCGTCCGACTTCACCGTCAGCATTTCCTGCAGCGTATAGGCCGCGCCGTAAGCCTGGAGCGCCCAGACTTCCATTTCCCCGAAGCGCTGGCCGCCGAACTGGGCCTTGCCGCCCAGCGGCTGCTGGGTGACGAGGCTGTAGGGGCCGATCGAACGGGCGTGGATCTTGTCGTCGACCAGGTGGTGCAGCTTCAGCATGTAGATGTAGCCCACGGTCACCTTGCGGTCGAAGGCCTCACCGGTGCGTCCGTCATACAGGGTAACCTGGCCCGAAGTGTCGAGCCCGGCCTTTTCCAGCATGGCGGAAACGTCGGCTTCCTTGGCCCCGTCGAACACCGGGGTTCCCATCGGCACGCCGTTCTTCAGCAGCCCGGCCATTTCGACGATCTCGCCGGTCGAGCGGCTGTCGATATCGGCGTGATAGTTCTCGCCGTAGATGTCCTTCAGCTTGTCGATCAGCGCGCTCGGCGGAGCGGCGGCCTCAGGGTTGGGATTTTCCTGACGCCACTGTTCCAGCGCGGCCGTAACCTGCTGGCCCAGGCCACGCGCGGCCCAGCCCAGGTGCGTTTCGAAGATCTGCCCGACGTTCATGCGGCTCGGCACGCCGAGCGGGTTGAGCACGATGTCGACCGGGGTGCCGTCTTCGAGGAACGGCATGTCTTCCTGCGGCAGAATGCGGCTGATCACACCCTTGTTGCCGTGGCGGCCGGCCATCTTGTCACCCGGCTGCAGCTTGCGCTTCACCGCGACGAACACCTTGACCATCTTGAGCACGCCCGGGGCGAGTTCGTCGCCGCGTTCGAGCTTTTCCTTGCGGTCCTCGAACTTCTCCTGGATCGCCTTGACGGTCGCGTCGTACTGGGCCTTCACGGCTTCCAGCTGGCCCTGGACCTTGTCGTCGGACACGGCGAACTTCCACCATTCGTGGCGCTCCACTTCACCCAGGTTGTCCTCGGTGATGGTGTCGCCCTTCTTGAAGCCCTTCGGCGCGGCTGCCGCCACCTGGCCCACCAGCATGTCGCGCAGGCGGTTGTAGGTGGCGCGGTTGAGGATCGCGCGCTCGTCCTCGCGGTCCTTGGCGAGGCGTTCGATTTCCTCGTTCTGGATCGCGCGGGTACGGTCGTCGATCTCGATCCCGTGACGGTTGAAGACGCGAACGTCGACGATCGTGCCCGAAACGCCCGGCGGCAGGCGGAGCGAGGTGTCGCGCACGTCGCTGGCCTTTTCGCCGAAGATCGCGCGCAGCAGCTTTTCTTCCGGGGTCATCGGCGATTCACCCTTCGGGGTGATCTTGCCGACCAGAATGTCGCCCGGGTGCACTTCGGCACCGATGTAGACGATGCCCGCCTCGTCGAGGTTGCGCAGCGCTTCCTCGCCGACGTTGGGGATGTCGCGGGTGATGTCTTCCGGCCCCAGCTTGGTGTCGCGGGCCATCACTTCGAATTCGTCGATGTGGATCGAGGTGAACACGTCGTCCTTGACGATGCGTTCGCTGATCAGGATCGAGTCTTCGTAGTTGTAGCCGTTCCACGGCATGAACGCGACGAGGCTGTTGCGGCCCAGCGCCAGTTCACCCAGTTCGGTCGAGGGACCGTCGGCCAGGATGTCGCCGGCGTTCACCACATCGCCCACCTTCACCAGCGGGCGCTGGTTGATGCAGGTCGACTGGTTGGAGCGTTCGAACTTCTGCAGGCGGTAGATGTCGACGCCGGACTGGCCGGGTTCGATATCGCCCGAAGCACGGATCACGATGCGGGTGGCGTCGACCTGGTCGACGATCCCGGCGCGCAGGGCGGCAATCGCCGCACCCGAATCGCGGGCCACGGTTTCTTCCATCCCGGTGCCGACGAACGGTGCCTCGGCGCGCACCAGCGGCACGGCCTGACGCTGCATGTTCGAGCCCATCAGCGCGCGGTTGGCGTCGTCGTTTTCCAGGAACGGAATGAGCGAGGCGGCAACCGAGACGAGCTGCTTGGGGCTGACGTCCATCAGGGTGATGTGTTCGCGCGGAGCCATCACGAATTCGCCGTTCTGGCGGGCCGAGACGAGCTCTTCCACGAACGAGCCGTCAGCGTTGGTTTCGGCCGAAGCCTGCGCCACCGTGTGCTTCTGCTCTTCCATGGCCGAAAGGTAGACCACTTCGCCGGTCACCTTGCCGTCGATCACCTTGCGGTACGGGGTTTCGATGAACCCGTACTTGTTGACGCGGGCGAAGGTCGACAGCGAGTTGATCAGACCGATGTTCGGGCCTTCCGGCGTTTCGATCGGGCAGATGCGGCCATAGTGGGTCGGGTGAACGTCGCGGACTTCGAAGCCGGCGCGCTCGCGGGTCAGACCGCCCGGCCCAAGCGCCGAAACGCGGCGCTTGTGGGTGACTTCCGACAGCGGGTTGGTCTGGTCCATGAACTGCGACAGCTGCGACGAACCGAAGAATTCGCGCACCGCGGCCACGGCCGGCTTGGCGTTGATCAGGTCGTTCGGCATGACGGTCGACACGTCAACGCTGCTCATGCGCTCCTTGACCGCGCGCTCCATACGCAGCAGGCCGACGCGGTACTGGTTTTCCAGCAGTTCGCCGACCGAACGGACGCGGCGGTTGCCGAGGTTGTCGATGTCGTCGACTTCGCCCTTGCCGTCCTTCAGGTTCACCAGTTCCTTGACTACGGCAAGGATATCGTCGGTGCGCAGGGTGGTGATGGTGTCTTCGGCATCGAGGCCGAGGCGCATGTTGAGCTTGACGCGGCCGACGGCCGACAGGTCATAGCGGTCGCCGTCGAAGAACAGGCCTTCGAACAGGGCTTCGGCGGTTTCGCGCGTCGGCGGTTCGCCCGGGCGCATGACCCGGTAGATGTCGGCCAGGGCGTGGTCGCGGTCCGGGGCCTTGTCGGCCTTCAGGGTGTTGCGGATCCAGGGGCCGGTGTTGACGTGGTCGATATCGAGCAGGTCGAGCTGGTCGATCCCGGCCTTGTCGAGCGCGTCGAGGTTTTCCGGCGAGACTTCGTCGCCCGCTTCAATGTAGATGCGGCCGGTGCTCTCATCGATCAGGTCGCGGGCCGAATAGCGGCCGAACACTTCCTCGGTCGGGATCAGCAGTTCGGCCAGGCCGTCCTTTTCCGCCTTGTTGGCGGCGCGCGGGCTGATCTTGGTGCCGGCGGCAAAGATCACTTCGCCGCTCTTGGCGTCGACGATGTCGAAGGCCGGCTTCTGGCCGCGCCACTGTTCGGCCACGTAAGGCAGGCGCCAGCCGCCTTCGCCGCGCTTCCAGGTGACGGTCTGGTAGAAGTAGTTGAGGATGCCTTCGTCATCGAGGCCCAGCGCGTGCAGCAGCGCGGTGACCGGCAGCTTGCGCTTGCGGTCGATGCGGACGTTGACGATGTCCTTGGCGTCGAATTCGAAGTCCAGCCACGACCCGCGATAGGGGATCACGCGCGCGGCAAACAGGTATTTGCCCGAGGAGTGGGTCTTGCCGCGGTCATGGTCGAACAGCACGCCCGGCGAACGGTGCATCTGCGAAACGATGACGCGCTCGGTCCCGTTGATGATGAAGGTGCCGTTCTCGGTCATGAGCGGCATGTCGCCCATGTAGACGTCCTGCTCCTTGATATCGAGGACCGAACGGGTTTCGGTTTCGGCATCGACCTCGAACACGATCAGGCGCAGCGTCACCTTCATCGGCGCGGCATAGGTGATCCCGCGCTGGCGGCACTCGGTGGTGTCGTACTTGGGGTCTTCCAGCTCGTAGTGGACGAAGTCCAGTTCGCTGGTGCCGGCAAAGTCGCGGATCGGGAAGACCGAGCGCAGGGTCTTTTCCAGGCCCGAGACATAGCCGGTGGCCGGATCCGAACGCAGGAACTGTTCGTACGATTCGCGCTGAACCTCGATCAGGTTCGGCATCTTCACCACTTCGTGGATGTCGCCGAAGATCTTGCGGATACGCTTCTTGGAACTGGCGCGGATGCCGGTTGCCGGAGTGAGAGCCTTGCTCGCCATTGAGGGGTCTTGCCTCTTCGCTTTGTGCCGGAAATCCGGCGATGAATCTTGCCACGCGCAGCCTGTGGCCGCCACCGGACGACAAAAAGGCCGCATGGCCAACGCCCCTTGGATCAGGAGCGGCCCGCAGCCTTCGCGTCAGATGGATGACCCGCCGCTTCCTTCCTGGCCGGGCCCCTGCGCATGGGTCCGGCTTGCTCGAAGCGCCGAGCTGGTAGCGGCCTATAGGCCTGGGGCGCAGTGCTGTCAAACCGGGCGCTCACCGCAAACCCGCGGAATTCGGCCATTTTCGGGAAACGATAAGCGGCATATCGTTTTTCAATATTATTGTTTGACAATAAGACCGACTCGGTTTATTGAATGTCGATATCAAGCATATCGGAGTTCGAGAAATGACCCACTACCGCAACCTCCTCGCCGTGACGCTGTCGGCTCTCGCCTTCGTCACTCTCTGGCTGCCGACCCTGTCGGTTCCGGCTGCCGCCCAGGTTCCCGCCACGGCGGTCAGCCTGGCCGAACTGGCCTGACCGGCCGCAACTTTCACAAGGGGCAAACCATGACTGAAACTGTTCAAGCCAAGAGCGGCGATGCGCTGCTCACCACGGCCAGTGTGCTGGTCTCGATCTTCCGGGTCATGGCCATCGCGATCGGCTCGATCCTCGTGGTCGTGATGGTTGGCATCCTGTTCAAGCAGGTCGATGTGATGCAGCAACTGGCGGCCGATAAGGTCGGTGCGCCGCCCTGGCAGGTCCTCACTGCGATCGAGCTGATCCTGGGCTTCGTGGTTGCGACCATCGCTTGCGCGCACGATTGGCTCAAGCAGCTTCAGCGCCTGATCGCCAGCGTTTCGGAGGGCGATCCGTTCGCTCCGGTCAATGCCGACCGGCTGACCCGGATGGGCTGGCTGACCGTGGCGATCCAGCTGCTGGCCATCCCGGTGGGCGGCATCGGCGGCTGGCTGGAATCGGTGGTCAAGGAAGCGACGTCTGACTTCGGCATTTCGCTGGGCGGGTTCCTGCTGGCGCTGGTGCTGTTCATCCTCGCCCGGGTCTACCGGCGCGGCGCGGAAATGCGCGAAGAACTGGAAGGAACCGTGTGATGCCGATTACCGTGAAACTCGACGATCTGCTCCACGCCCGGCGCATGACTCTGACCGAACTGGCCGAAAAGGTGGACATCACGCTGGCCAACCTTTCGATCCTCAAGACCGGCAAGGCCAAGGCGATGCGCTTCTCCACGCTCGAGGCGATCTGCCAGGTGCTGGAATGCCAGCCGGGCGATCTGCTGGGCTACCAGCCGGAAGACTGACCAGTCCCCCGCCTTCCGGCTTAACAAGAAGGGCCGCGCTTCCCCCCGGAAGCGCGGCCCTTTCAGTTGCCCCCCAAGGAGCGGAGTTTCAGAACACGCCCGGCAGCATCCGCCAGCGGGTTTTCTGCGAGAACGCCTGATAGGCCGGGTCCTGGCCAAGCAGGCGTTCTTCCGCCAGCAGCCGCAGCACCTGGCTCCACCACGAAACGATGTAGACCGCCAGGTTGAACCACGAGGGCATCAGCACCATGATCCCGACGTGGGTGATGAAATAGCCCGCGTACATCGGGTGGCGGACGATCCGGTAAGGGCCTTCCACCTTGATCCCGCGGTTGGCCGGGGCAACGCCGAAACTGCGGCGCAGCGAGAGCTTGGCCCAGACCTGGAAGAGATTGCCGAACAGCACCAGCGCAATGCCCAGCGGCACCAGGGCCGGCCAGGAGCTGGGCCCCGGCATGACCAGCATCGGCGCGGCCGTGGCGGTAATCGCCAGCATCCAGTCACCCGGCCGGACCGAGATCGCGGTGGTCGGGCGGCGGATCAGCACGAAGAACATCACAGTGGTCTCGGCAATCAGCAGCAGCGGAGCGAGCGGATTGCCCGACACCCAGACGCGTTCCACCAGGAAAAGCCACAAGAGCAGGATCGCGACCTGCTCGATCCGGTCAAGCCGGGCCGGGGTGAGCCATCCCGAAGGACGCTGCGGTGTTGCGGTGTCAGTCATGGCCGGACGAGATCGCAGAACGTGGTTAAGATTTGGTTGGGACGGGGTGGGCTTTCCTTTCCTACACCTGCGGATTCTGCGATCATCCGGGGCATGACCCAGCGAGCATCCGCGCCATGTCCGGCGCCTTCCCGTTTCCGCCCTTGCCAAAGCCGCGCCGCCAGCGCGGCTTTGGCGTTAAGGGCTCCGTGCAAAGGCGCTGCAAATTACGCTGCGGATGCATTTCATCAACTTGCGCGGCGGGAGGGCGGGAGCGTCCGTTCTTGACTCTCCTGCCGATCCGGCTAAAGGCGCGCCCTGACCGGTCCTTCGGGGCCGATCATCCGTCCGAGACAGTTGCTGAGGGTTCCCCTCTTAATTTGCAGCCTAGACGGGGACAGAGCAAATTCCGGCCCGCGCATCTGCCCGGGCCCGGCCTGGCGTTTCACGCGCCCTCCTTCCCCATCACGGACTCGCCCATGGTGCCCCGGCATCGTGGACAAACGTAGCCGGCCGTCCGGGACAATCCCGTTCGGTCATTTGTGAAGGAGTAAGGCATGGATCGTTCGCAGAAAGCCGAATCGGTCGCTTCGCTCAACGCGGTCTTCAACGAGGTCGGCGTGGTGGTTGTCACCCGCAACCTCGGCATGACGGTGGCCCAGTCCACCGACCTGCGCAACAAGATCCGCGAAGCGGGTGCGACCTACAAGGTTGCGAAGAACCGTCTTGCCAAGCTTGCCATCAAGGACACGTCCTACGAGGGCCTCGGTGAATTCCTCACCGGCCCCACCGCGATCGCCGCTTCGGTCGATCCGGTTGCCGCTGCCAAGGCGGTCGTGGATTTCGCCAAGACGACCGACAAGATCGAAATCGTCGGCGGATCGATGGGCACGCAGGTTCTCACCCCGGAAGGTGTCAAGGCGCTCGCCTCGATGCCCTCGCTGGACGAACTGCGCGCCAAGCTCATCGGGCTGGTCCAGGCTCCGGCCACCAAGATTGCCCAGCTGTCGACCGCTCCGGCGGCCAAGCTGGCCCGCGTCTTCGGTGCCTACGCCAAGGAAGCCGCATAAGACCGTTCAACGAATTCCCCGGGGCAGACCCCCGGGTCCATCAATCAGGAGTGAAACATCATGGCCGATATCGCCAAGCTTGTTGAAGAACTTTCGAAGCTGACCGTCCTGGAAGCCGCCGACCTCGCCAAGGCCCTTGAAGAAGCCTGGGGCGTGAGCGCCGCTGCCGCTGTTGCCGTTGCTGCCCCCGCCGCTGGCGGCGCTGCTGCGGAAGCCGCTGAAGAAAAGACCGAATTCGACGTCATCCTGACCGGCGACGGCGGCAACAAGATCGCCGTCATCAAGGAAGTCCGCGCGATCACCAACCTGGGCCTGACCGAAGCCAAGGCGCTGGTCGAAGCCGCTCCGAAGGCGATCAAGGAAGGCGTTTCGAAGGCCGAAGCCGAAGACATCAAGACCAAGATCGAAGCCGCTGGCGGCAAGGTCGAAGTCAAGTAAGCTTCGCTTCGCGTTTCGCGAAACAAGTGAAGGGGCGGTCCGGCAACGGGCCGCCCTTTTCCGTATGTCGGTCCGGGCAAAGACAAAGGGGCCGAAAGCTTGCGCTTCCGGCCCCCGGCGCGACCCGAAGGTCTGTTTGCCTTGCGCCTTCGGGTTATTTCAGGGTCTTCATATATTCGATGATTTCCTTGCGCTTGGCCGCATCCGGCATGCCGGCAAAGGTCATCTTGGTGCCGGGCACCATCTTCATCGGATTGGTCAGGTACGCGTCCAGCGTGGCATCATCCCAGGTCAGGTTGGCCGCCTTCATCGCATCGGAGAAGGCGTAGCCGGCCAGTTCGCCCGATTTTGTGCCATAGACCCCGGCCAGGCTGGGGCCGACGCCGTGCTTGCCAGGCTCGACCGCATGACAGGCGGCGCACTGGGCAAAGGAGGCAGGCTTGCCGCCGGCGGCGGTGGTCGCCGCAGCAGTCGGTTCGGCCGCAGGCGCGACCGTGTCCGCTGCGGGAGCGGACGTATCGGCAGCCTTGTCTTCAGGCGGCGAACCGCAGGCCGACAGGGCAAGGGCGAGAGTGGTTGCCGCAAGAGTGGTGATCAAACGCATGAATCAGGTTCCTCCAAGCCAGAACAGCAACCCGCCCCACCGGTCACCGCCAGTCATCGTCGCAAGACATGCCTGCAATCGGCTCTGGCGGGAAGTGCCTTTGTTGCAGCAGTTGTTGCGGGAAGTGCACGTTCGATCGTGAATGACCCGGGGCGCGGTGATTCTGCTTGGTCGAAGGCGGGCAAACGCCTATCCGGACCGGCTCGATGACCCGCGTGACCGATCCCCATCCCTGGCGCACAGAATTGCGCGCGACACTGCAACTGGCGGTGCCGCTGGCGGCTACCAACCTGCTGCAGATGCTGATCCATGCAATCGACGTGATCTTCATCGCCCGTCTGGGTGACCAGCCGCTGGCGGCGTCCAGCCTCGGCATCGCCATTTTCGGCCTCACCATGTGGGCCATGACCGGGCTGACCGGAGCCTGCGCACCGTTGATTGCGGCCGAACTTGGGCGCCGCCGCCATTCGGTGCGTGAAGTGCGACGCACGGTCAGAATGGGGCTGTGGGTCTCGGTGCTGTTCGGCCTGGTCGGCATGGCCATCGGCTTTGCCGGCGAAGCGATTCTGCTGGCGACCGGCCAGGATCAGCGCATTGCCGCCATGTCCGGTGATTTCCTGGCTATCCTGTCGTGGTCGATGATCCCGATGATCATGGCCAGCGTGTTCCGCATCTTTGTCGCCGCACTGGGCAAGCCCGGCTATGCCACGGCGATTACCCTGTTGGCGCTCGGCACCAACCTGCTGGGCAACTGGATACTCGTGTTCGGCAATCTTGGCGCGCCCGCCCTGGGGCTGGAAGGATCGGCGCTGTCCAGCCTGATCACCTCGCTTGCGATGCTTGCCGCCTATGTCGTCGTCATCGGGCTCGACCGGCAATTGCGCCGTTACCGGATCTTCGGGCGCTGGTGGCGCCCCGAATGGCAGCGGCTCAGGCAGATCATGGTGATCGGCACGCCGATTGCCCTGACTGTACTGGCCGAAGCAGGACTGTTCAGCGGAGCGGCGCTGCTGATGGGGCGGATCGGGGAAAGCGAACTTGCGGCCCATACCCTGGCCTTGAATCTGGCCGCGCTGGCCTTCCAGATTCCCTTCGGGATTGCCCAGGCGGCCACTATCCGGGTCGGCTTTCACTTTGGCGCGGGCGACCGGGCGGCGGCCGGGCGCGCTGGGTGGAGCGCGATGGCCTTGTCGGTTGCCTTCATGGGCACAACCGCCACGGCCATGCTGGCTGCCCCGCACCTGATCCTGCGGCTCTATGTCGATACCGAAGACGCGAAGAACGCGGTCATGGTCGGCCTTGCCGTTCAGTACCTGATGGTTGCCGCAGCCTTTCAGCTGTTCGACGGGGCACAGGCGGTTGCTGCGGGAGCCCTGCGCGGACTGCAGGATACCCGCACGCCGATGGTGATAGCCGTGCTGGGTTATTGGGCGATCGGGTTTGTGACAGCGATCGGCCTTGGCTTCTACTCTGCGTTGCAGGGTGTGGGCGTCTGGCTGGGCCTGGCTGTCGGTCTGGTGGTGGTGGCCGGGCTGCTCAGTTGGCGCTGGCACCGGCGGGAGCGGCTTGGTCTGCTGCCCGTTTGACGGACCGAAAAAGAGTCCCGGTCAAGCCTTGACGGCCCGATGGATGCCACCCATATGCGCCTCGCTGGCACTCTCCAGGTGAGAGTGCCAAGACGCATCAACCGTCATTGAAATAGAGAGGGAACAACCCATGGCATTTCGTCCCCTGCACGATCGCGTGCTGGTCCGCCGTGTCGAGGCCGAGGAAAAGACCGCCGGCGGCATCATCATCCCCGACAGCGCCAAGGAAAAGCCCGCCGAGGGTGAAGTCGTGGCCGTCGGCAACGGCTCCAAGGCTGAAGACGGCAAGGTGACCCCGCTGGACGTCAAGGTCGGCGATCGGGTGCTGTTCGGCAAGTGGTCGGGCACCGAAGTCAAGGTCGATGGCGAAGACCTGCTGATCATGAAGGAATCGGACATCCTCGGCATCATCGGCTGATCCAGCCGGCCGCGGATTTTTCCGTTCCGTGAACCCTGTGAACTTTGTCAATTTCCAGATCTGAAAGGACAGCAAAATGGCTGCCAAAGACGTAAAATTCGGGCGTGACGCGCGTGAGCGCATCCTCGCCGGTGTCGACATTCTCGCCAATGCGGTGAAGGTCACCCTGGGCCCCAAGGGCCGCAACGTGGTGATCGACAAGAGCTTCGGCGCACCGCGCATCACCAAGGACGGCGTTTCGGTCGCCAAGGAAATCGAACTGAAGGACAAGTTCGAGAACATGGGCGCCCAGATGCTGCGCGAAGTAGCCAGCAAGGCCAACGACGCCGCCGGTGATGGCACCACCACCGCCACCGTTCTGGCCCAGGCGATCGTGCGCGAAGGCATGACCTCGGTCGCCGCCGGCATGAACCCGATGGACCTGAAGCGCGGCATCGACATCGCGGTCGGCAAGGTTGTCGAAGACCTCAAGGCCCGCTCGACCCCGGTCGCCGGTTCTTCGGAAATCGCCCAGGTCGGCATCATCTCCGCCAACGGCGACCGTGAAGTCGGCGAAAAGATCGCCGAAGCCATGGAAAAGGTCGGCAAGGAAGGCGTGATCACCGTGGAAGAGGCCAAGGGCCTCGAATTCGAACTCGATGTCGTCGAAGGCATGCAGTTCGACCGCGGCTACCTTTCGCCCTACTTCATCACCAACCCGGAGAAGATGACGGTCGAACTCGACAACCCGTACATCCTGATCCACGAGAAGAAGCTGTCGTCGCTCCAGGCGATGCTGCCGATCCTCGAAGCCGTGGTGCAGTCGGGCCGTCCGCTGCTGATCATTGCCGAGGACATCGAAGGCGAAGCGCTGGCCACTCTGGTGGTCAACAAGCTGCGCGGCGGCCTGAAGATCGCCGCGGTCAAGGCTCCGGGCTTCGGCGATCGTCGCAAGGCCATGCTGCAGGACATCGCGATCCTGACCAAGGGCGAAATGATCAGCGAAGACCTCGGCATCAAGCTGGAGTCTGTCACCCTTGGCATGCTCGGCCAGGCCAAGAAGGTCACCATCGACAAGGACAACACCACGATCGTCGATGGCGCCGGTTCGGCTGACGAGATCAAGGCCCGGGTCGAGCAGATCCGCGCCCAGATCGAAACCACCACCAGCGACTATGACCGCGAAAAGCTGCAGGAACGCCTGGCCAAGCTGGCTGGCGGGGTTGCCGTGATCAAGGTTGGCGGTGCGACCGAAGTCGAAGTGAAGGAGCGCAAGGATCGCGTTGACGATGCGCTGCACGCCACCCGCGCCGCAGTGGAAGAAGGCATCGTCCCCGGTGGCGGTACCGCGCTGCTCTATGCCACCAAGGCGCTCGAAGGCCTCAAGGGGGCCAATGACGATCAGACCAAGGGCATCGACATCGTGCGCCGTGCGATCATGGCCCCGGTGCGTCAGATTGCCGAAAACGCCGGCCATGACGGCGCGGTCGTTTCGGGCAACCTGCTGCGCGAAGGTGACGAGAACCAGGGCTTCAACGCCGCGACCGACACCTACGAGAACCTCAAGGCTGCCGGCGTGATCGACCCGACCAAGGTCGTGCGCACCGCGCTGCAGGACGCTGCCTCGGTGGCTGGCCTGCTGATCACGACCGAAGCCGCGATCAGCGAAAAGCCCGACGACAAGCCGGCCATGCCGGCGATGCCGGGCGGCGGCATGGGCGGGATGGACTTCTAAGTCCGGGACCGACCAAGGCACAAGGCGGGCCGGGAGGAGCGATCCTTCCGGCCCGTTTTGTTGTCCGGTTACGCAATTTCCCGCAAGCAAGGGGCAGTTCGTCGCGCAGACCTTTGCCTTGCCGCCCCCGTTAGCCAAACGGAAAGCATGATTGGGCTATCGCTTCCGGCGTGAAGACGGGACTGTTCTCGAAGCTTGTAAGCTTGCTGGCAATGGCCGGCACCGTGCTGACGCCGGTCGGTGCTGCCCGTGCCGACAGCTCGCTCGAGGCTGAGTTCGATCGTGCTTTCGTGGCTCCTGCGCCCCAGCCGTCGTCCGCCAGCCGGGCGGTGGTCCAGCCGACCGACAGTACCAAGGCCCCGGTACGGACCCGCCCGACGCCGTCAACCGTTCGCCCGTTTGTTTCCTACGGCCAGCCGCGCTCGTTCGCTTCAAGTTTCGAGGCGCAGCTTTATACTGCAGCCGATCCGGCCAACGGGCGGATCGGTGTTGCCGTGATCGACCTGACCACCGGCCAGACCGTATCGGTGCTGGGAGACACGCCGTTCCCGATGGCCTCGACCAGCAAGATCGCCGTGGCGGCAACATTCCTTGACGGCGTAGACAAGGGAAAGTGGAGTCTTGACGATCAGTTCCCGCTGCTGATTCCGGTCAAGTCGGCCAAGTTCTCCAGCGAGAAGGCTCCTGTACGCCCGGGCAAGATGGTTTCCGCCCGTGAACTGATCGAATTGGCGCTGATTTACAGTTCCAATCCGGCGACCGATGCGCTTCTGGCGGCAGTTGGTGGCCCTGAAGCGGTCAATCGCTGGATCCGATCCACCGGGATCCAGGGCATGCGGATCGATCGTGACATTGCCACGCTGGTTCGCGACGACGGGGAATTCAATCCGGCCAGCATGGTCGATCTTCGTGACAGTTCCACCCCGCTGGCCATGGCTCAGCTGCTCTCCGGTCTGTTCCAGGGCAAGTGGCTCAGCCCGCGTAGCCGCGCCTTTCTGCTGACCACCATGGAGCGGTGCGAAACCGGTAAACGCCGGATGCGCGCCCTGCTGCCGGATGATGCGCGGATCGCCCACAAGACAGGAACGCTGAACAACACGGCCAGCGACGTCGGGATTATTCAGGCGCCGGATGGTCATGCCTATGCCGTGGCGATCTACGTCACCGGGCAGGGCGGCAAGCCCAACCGCGATGCGCGGATTGCTTCAATCGCCCGGACAATCTACTTCGGCAATGAAAGCCACCAGGGCGGCTCTGCCCAGCTTTACGCCAACCGCTAATCCGCCCGCAGCCTGCGCGGCTTCAAGACCTCGGCCGGATTGCCCCGGTAGATGGTGTCCGCCTGTGCATCGGTGAACAGAACAGCTCTAGCAGCCAGCACAGAACGGTCGTGCATGGTCACGCCAGGGCCGACAAATGCGTCAGCCGCCACCCAGCATTGCTCGCCGATCGTGATCGGACGCAAGACCAACTGGAAGTGCGGATCATTCACGTCATGAGTGCTAGCGCATAACTGCGCGCCCTGGGAAACGATGGTACGGGCTCCAATCCGGATTTGACCCTGATTGTAAATCCGCGCCCGTGGCCCGATCAGACAGTTCTCACCCAGTTCCAAATTGGCGGGTAGCCAGATCGAAACGCTGGCATGAACCCGCGCCCCTTTTGCGACCCTTGCTCCGAAAGCCCTAAGGATCAAGCGCCTCCAACCATGGAGCGGCGGCGGGGTGAACCGGGCGAACATCAGCCAGGCCAGTCCCCATGCCACCCTCGTCAGCCGGTTGGCGAGCGAGAAGCTGGCACCACCTTCCATCGGCCGAGTGCTGCGCGCATCCAGCGGTTCGCTCAAGTTCTGTCTCCCGCTTGGATCAGGCCAAGATAGGCTTCGGCCCAGGTGCGGGCAATGGTTTCCGCAGAGAACGGTCCGGCCGCCAGAGCAATCGCAGATCGCGCCATGTCCTGCCATTCAGCATGATCGAGCGCCAAAGCCGAGCGGATGGCGCCAGCAATGCTTTCAGGCGTGAACCCGGTATCGATGGCCGCCCCGCTCTCAAAGCCGATCGGAAGATTGCATTCCTCACTCATCAATACCGGCGTGCCGGCTGCCCATGCTTCCAGAATTGCTACCGGCAGGCCCTCGCTGTGTGAGGGCAAGGTGATGAACCGGGATTGCGTCAGCAGCCGTGCCTTGTCCTCGCCGTACTGGGGGCCAAGAAAGCTCACGTTCGCAGGTGCTGCCGCAAGACGCGTTTCCAGGGCCGCCACATCGGCTGCATCGCCCCAGCCGGCAATCCGCAGTTCCGCCCCAATGGGCAGCGCACCCTCGCTATCCAGCATGGACCAGGCATCAATCAGCGCGTGAATGTTCTTCTTTGGGTGAATTCGGCCGATGTAGCCAATTTTCGGCGCGCGAGGCTCTGGGGAAGCCATGCTGGCTGGCGGTCCGGCATTGGCGATTACCAGGCTGTCAGTCCGACCGCTCTCCCGCGCGATATCTGCCGCTTCCCGACCGGTCAGCGCATGCAGGGCGCCGGCTCTGTGCCACGATCTGCGTTCATATCCCAACCGGGCCAAGGCCTTCTTCCAGCGACCCCGACCGGTAATCCAGGGATCGAGCATGCCGTGGGGGCTTATCACATAAGGCTTCCCACTGCGCGCGGCCCAGGCCGATCCGGCCTGCGACGGATACATCCAGATCCCGTTGAGGTGCAGCAGGTCCAGTCTTGCCCGGTCCAGCAGTCTGCCAAGCGCCGGCGCATAACCAAAGAAGCCCGGCCCCACGACAGGTGCATGGTGGAGCTGACAACCATCGAACCTACCCGCATCGGCTGCGCTGTGCTCGTCTTCGAGTGCGAAAACGAAAACCGTCGCGCCATGCTCCCTGAGCATCGCCGCATGATTGACCACGGCTTCAAAGACACCGCCACCCAGCCGGGATGCGGATGCAGTCAGCAGTCCGATGCGTTTGCCATCCAACAGCCCGGGGGTCATTCGGCCGGCAAGCCCTGCCTTGGCTGTCTTGTCCTGCCCGGGCGGACACCACGCCGTGCCAGGATCTTGGCAGCGATGTCGGGCTGACGCCGAGCAATCTTGCGGAATGCCATCAACCGCAAATCATCTGCTAGCGGGACCGCAGTAAGCTTGGCGAAGCGCACGATGAGCCAGACCGGGAAAATGAAGAATGCCACTGTCTGGATCATTGTCAGCAAAAAGCCGTCGCGGAAAAACGTCAGGGTGAGCGGCAAGGTCAGCAAGTACATCAGTACTGCCGGGTTGCTGTGCATGGACCTTTGAAAGCGATTGTACAGCCAGCCAAAGAACCAGCCAAACAGGCCGCACCAGATCATTACCCCGAGGAAGCCAAGTTGCACCCACCCGTTGCCAGGCAGAGAATAGGTCATGCCGATCGGATATCCGTAGTCGAACAGAGAGAAGAGCTGGATCGGCGGGCCGATCGGTTTCCCTTCCCACAAAACCCGGGGGATCGGCTGAGTGAAAATCTGCAGATTGTCGAGAAAGAAACCGTAGGTACCCGTGCGCTGGGGCACGGCGTACACCAGATACTCGAAGAATTCGAGATTGGCGAAGTCCATGCCTTCCATGAATCGCAGTTCGACGCGCCCGACATTGTAATCGAGGTTGCTGTAGTCGTCGATGAAGAGACGTCGGATCGCTGTTCCGCGATCTTGACCGATGAACTGGAAAAACGCCAGGGCAACTGACCCCAAGGCTATTGCCCGCAGGTTAGGCCATTTGCGGCGGTGTTCGTAAAGGAACAGAAGGGCCACAGTCGCACAGGCCATCACGATCGGCCAGCGCCCGCCCGTGCCGCCTCTGAGAATCAGGAAGGCCAGCAAGGGCAGGAAGGTCCACCACTTGAAGCGGTAAAGCCAGACGCAAAGGACGGTCAGCGGCGCCAGCATGAGCTGCAAATTGTCGAAGTAACCATTGCTAGTGGTGTTGACCGTGTGTCCGGTGGCCGCATCCATGACCATGGTTCCGGTATCATTGGCGCGGGTATCCCAGTTTGCCAGTACGGAAATGAGCCCAAGCGGCACCAGCACGGCGGCAACGAACAGGTAGGGCCGGATCATTTCCTTACGTTCCGCCTCGTTGAAGCGATCCTGCGGAAAGCGTGGCGGCGCATTGCCAAACCGCATAGCCGGCAAAACGAAACAGACCAGGCCGATCATCGTGGCGATCAGCACAGTGATCTTGTCTTCCATAGTCGGGCTGAACTGGTAGCCCCGATAAATGCCGTCGTAGTCACGGTACCAAGCGAAGAACGGCCGGAATGACCGGCCCCCACTGAGTGGTCCGTGTTGATTGTTAGTGCAAGATTGCCTCCGCCGCCATGGCTGTCCGCAGGTGGAGCGAAGCGGAACCGGAGGGCAGCCATGGCGGTGTCGCCGCTTCCGGGGCCGGCGGCCGATATCCCAGCGAGCTGTGCGGCCTGACGGTGTTGTAGTGCTGCCGCCAGGCCTCGATCAGGATCCGGGCCTCGGCCAGGGTATAGAAAATCTCCCCGTTCAAGAGCTCGTCACGCATCGAGCCGTTGAAGGATTCGCAGTAGCCGTTCTCCCATGGGCTGCCGGGCGTGATGTAGAGCGTCTTCACACCGATCCTCGCCAGCCACTCTTGCACGGCATTGGCGATGAACTCCGGACCATTGTCGGACCGGATGTGTGCGGGCGGCCCCCGGGTGACGAACAGCTCGGCGAGAGCCGCCAGCACGTCTTCGCTTCTGAGCCGCCTGGCTACCGGCAAAGCCAGGCATTCCCGGCTGGCCTCATCGATGATCGACAGGATCCGGAACTTGCGGCCGTCATGGGTACGTCCCTCGACGAAGTCGTAAGACCAAACGTGCCCCGGATACTCGGGTCGCAGCCGGATGCACGATCCGTCATTGAGCCAGAGCCTGCCCCGCTTCGGCTGCTTCTGCGGCACCTTGAGACCCTCTCGCCGCCAGATGCGCTCGACCCGCTTGCGGTTCACATGCCATCCCGCATCGCGCAGCAACGCCGTCACTCGGCGATAGCCATAACGGCCATACTGCCGGGCAAGCGCGATAATATCCTCGGTCAGAGCGGCTTCGTCATCTGCCCCGCGAGGCACCTTGCGCTGTGTCGATCGATGTTGGCCAAGAACACGGCAGACCCGTCGCTCGGAAACCGCCATCGTGACCTTGATATGATCGATGCAGCGCCGTCGGCGCGCGGGGCTCAGAAGTTTCCCTTGGCAGCCTCCTGCAGGATCAGCTTGTCCAGCGTCAGGTCCGATACCGCACGGCGCAGCCGGGCGTTCTCCTTCTCGAGCTCTTTCATCCGCCGCGCCTGATCGGTCTTCAGGCCGCCATACTCCCTGCGCCAGCGGTAATAGGTCTGCTCCGTGACGCCAATCCGCCGGCACGCATCCGCAACCACGCCGCCCTGGGCCAGAACAATCTCCGCTTCACGCAGCTTGCTGATGATCTCCTCCGGCCTGTGCTTCCTTGCCATTCCATTCCTCCTTCGTGACCAATTCTAAAATAGAAACTGGATCACTCTGAAGGGGGCAGATCATGGGATCAGCCGTGTCCGGCCAGCTTGGAGCGCATTCGGGTGCTGAGCCAGGCCGGCAGAGCCTTGACCAGGCGCTTCATCGCGATCGACTGGTACGATGCGACCTCCTCGAACTTCTCGGGATGGACGGCATCGAACAGCGCTCCGCTCGAAGCCTGTTCGGCCTCGGCCGCGATCCGGCTGGCCTCGGCATTGGCCTCGCGCACATAGACGAACATGTTCTGGCGGTACCAGTAGTGGATCGCACGGTCGTTCCAGTGCTTGGGACGGACCAGATCATAGGGGCGATAGCCTTGCGCCTCGAAATGCGGGCGCCACCACGATGGCCACTGTTCGTTGATGTGGCCATAGCCGCCCTGGAACGGAATCGCCGCGCCAAAGATCACCACGTCAGAGGCGTTGCACAGCGATTCCACCACTGTCGGGACGCTGTCCCCGCGCACATGCTCGGCCACTTCAAGGCAAACCGCCAGGTCATAGCGGCGTGGCAGCACAAGCGGCACTTCCAGCCGGGCCTCGATGAAATTGGCCCGGTCGACCAGCAGGTGATCACGGTTGTTCCACGGGCCATCGACTACGGTGTAGTCGGTGATCCCGGCATCGATCCCTGCCTGGGTCCAGTGACCGTTGCCGCAGCCGACCTCGACCATCGATTTGGCACCGAACAGTTCGACCAGCGGGGTCAGTACCCGCCGGGCCGATTCGCCGGTCATATCGCCGTAAAGCTTGTGCCAGTCGGCTGGATACATGGCCTGTTCGTCCTCCCAATCTTGCCGGACCAATGCTCCGGCGGTTCAAGTCATCAACGCGTCGGTACCGGTGCCTCGCCGGAATAGTCGTAGAAACCGCGCCCGGCCTTGCGGCCCAGCCAACCGGCTTCGACATATTTGACCAGCAACGGTGCGGGGCGGTACTTGGAATCCCCGGTGGTATTGTAGAGCACTCTGACAATATCGAGACAGGTGTCCAGCCCCACGAAATCGGCCAGTTCCAGCGGACCCATCGGATGGTTGAGGCCCAGCCTGCAGCCCTTGTCGATATCGGCAATGCTGGCAGTGCCCTGGCCCAGCACGAAGACCGCCTCGTTGATCATCGGCAGCAGGATGCGGTTGACCACAAAGCCGGGTTCATCCTCGGCCTGAACCACCTGCTTGCCCAGACTTTCGGCAAAGGCGCGGGTGCGGGCCACGGTTTCGGCACTCGTGGCCAGTCCCGGGATCACCTCGATCAGGCCCATGACCGGAACCGGGTTGAAGAAGTGCAGCCCGATGAAGCGCTTGGGATCGGGCGAGGAGGTGGCCATGCGGGTGATCGGGATCGAACTGGTGTTCGATGCCATGATCGCATCGGCGTTCAGCACCTTGCCGGCCGCTTCGAAGATGCGGCGCTTGATCTCTTCCTTTTCGGTCGCGGCCTCGATGATCAGGTCGGCTTCGGCCATCGGGGCATAGTCCGCCACCGGGGTGATCCGGGCCAGGGCCGCCTCGGCCGCGTCAGGGGTCAGCTTCTCGCGGCTGACAAGCCGGGTCAGCGCCTTGTCGATCCCGGCCTTGGCCTTTTCCGCCAGGGCGATGTCAACATCGGCAAGCAGTACCCTGATGCCGTTCTGGGCCACGGTCTGGGCGATACCAGATCCCATCTGGCCAGCCCCGATAATGCCCACGATCCGCATCGCTCAATCCCTCTTCGCACTTGCAGCAGAGCGCGATGGTTAGCGATGCCTTGGGCGGATTGCCAGTGGTTTCGGCATGGCTGGTGGCGGTTTTTGGCGAATGGCCTTCAGCGGTTCTGGCCGGGCACCCACAGCACGTCGCCGCCGCTGCCCGCGTTGATGGCCCGGGCCAGGACAAACAGGTAGTCCGACAGGCGGTTGATATAGGCCAGAGCCGCAGGATTGACCGGTTCCTGTGCGGCCAGCGCGGTCATCGCCCGTTCGGCCCGGCGCGTGGTGGCGCGGGCAATGTGGACGCGGGCCGCCGCTTCGCTGCCGCCAGGCAGGATGAAGCTGGTCAGCGGCGGCATGGTCTCGTTCAGCAGGTCGATCTGGCCTTCCAGCCACTCAGCCTGTCCCGGCACGATCCGCAG
This sequence comes from Sphingomonadales bacterium, assembly GCA_017302615.1. Lineage (GTDB taxonomy): Bacteria > Pseudomonadota > Alphaproteobacteria > Sphingomonadales > Sphingomonadaceae > Novosphingobium. The sequence continues at coordinate 123,133 of JAFLDB010000006.1, read as the reverse complement.
GACCATTTCCGACGGCGCGAAATTGTCCCCGGGGGTGGCCAGATCAGCGCCCAGATCGAACAGGTCGTTCTGGATCCGGTATACTGCCATCCGGTGCGGCCCGTCAGCGTCCAGCGCGACGGCGGCATGACCAAGGGCGGAATTGGCCTCGTCCACCACGCCGATCGCGTCCATCCGGGCATCGTGCTTGGCGCGGCGGGTGCCGTCGACCAGTCCGGTGGTGCCATCGTCACCGGTGCGGGTGTAGATCTTGTTCAGCTTGACCAAGGCGGGCCTCAGCCCTGGTTGGCATAAAGCAGGATGCCGGCGACCAGGATCGCGGCGGCCTGGAACCAGATCCGGCGGAACATCATCTTGTTCTGCTGCAGTTGCATCGCCGTGGGACCGGCCCCTTCGGGCCGCTCCAGATCCTCGCGCGTGCTTTGCATGAAAGCCACGATCCCGCGGATCAGGGTGATGACGGTCAGGACCATCAGGCCCGCGATCAGAATGCCGAGAAACCAGTTCATGTACCGTCTCCTAAACCCAGCCCAAGCGAAAGGCCAGCGGGGAAGCGCCCGGCCCTGAGGTCGGCCGCCAGCACCGCACCGTCAACGCCCGCATCGCGCAGGTCCTTCAGCGCGGGCGAGCCGCGCCGCTTGGCCAGCTTGCGCCCGTCCGCCTCGACCAGCAAGGCATGGTGGTGCCAGCGCGGCACCGGCAGGTCCAATAGGGCCTGAAGCAGGCGGTGGACATGTGTCGCTTGGAACAGGTCGTGCCCGCGCGTGACCAGCGTGATTCCCTGCCAGGCGTCGTCCAGCGTTGCCGCCAGGTGATAACTCGCGGGGGCTTCCTTGCGCAGCAGCACGACATCGCCAAAGCGCTGCGGCATGGCTTCCTGCCGGCCGGCCAGTTCGTCTTCCCAGGTCAGCGGCCCGGCCAGCCGGACCGCGCGGTCCATCGCGATCCGCCACGCTGCCCCTTCCGGGTTCACATCGCGGTCCCGGCAGGTTCCCGCATAGACCGGGCCATCGGGTCCGCTGGCGCTGGCAGCGGCCAGCACCTCGGCGCGAGTGCACTGGCAGGGATAGAGCAATCCCATGGCTTTCAGCTGCTCCCCTGCCGCGGCATAGGCGTCGAGGCGGGCGGACTGGTGCAGGACAGGGCCGTCGTGGACGAGGCCCAGCCAGGCAAGGTCGGCCTCGATTTCACCCACCAGTTCCGCGCGGCTGCGGCCCGGATCAATATCCTCGACCCGCAGCAGAAATTCACCGCCCTTCGCGCGGGCCAGATCGTGCGCCTCGATCGCCGCATAGGCATGGCCAAGGTGCAGCAGGCCGTTTGGGCTGGGGGCAAAGCGGGTGCGGATCACGGCTGCGCTTGTCCTGTGGATTGTGCCCGTTGGCAAGGCTTGACGGGCCCGCCCCGGCCATGGTGTTGTCCGCGCATGGAGTGTCGCAGAACCGTCACCTGCACTCGTCACAAGAGGTCATGCTCAAGGCGGAGCTGATCGAGCGCGCGGCCCGGTTCCGCAGCGCAGAGGGGGATCCCTCCCGCCCGCTTGGCGATTGTCCGGCTCTGGTACTCAACGCGGATTATACCCCGCTCAGCTATTACCCGCTCAGCCTTTGGCCCTGGCAGACCGCGATCAAGGCGGTGTTTCTGGAGCGCGTCGATATCGTCGCCAGCTATGCGCGCGAAGTCCATTCGCCCAGCTGGACCATGCCGATCCCGTCGGTGATCGCGCTCCGCCAGTATGTGAAACCCAGCGAGCATCCGGCCTTCACCCGCTTCAACCTGTTCCTGCGCGACCGGTTCAGCTGCCAGTACTGCGGCAGCCCGCATCAGCTGACCTTCGATCACGTGGTGCCCCGGCGGCTGGGCGGGCGGACCAGCTGGGAAAACGTCGCCACCGCCTGTGCGCCCTGCAATCTCCGGAAGGGCGGTCGCACCCCGAAACAGGCCGGTATGCCGCTGCTGATCGATCCAATCCGCCCGACCAGCTGGCAGCTTCAGGAACGCGGCCGCGGCTTTCCGCCGAACTACCTCCACGAAACCTGGCGGGATTGGCTTTACTGGGACGTCGAGCTGGAGGCGTGATCACCCCGCCTTGCAGCGGAAAACCAGCCGCTCGTCCGGTGCGCTGCTCATCCCGCTGGTGATTTTGCGCTGGGCATCGGCCAGCTGCTTGCGTCCGGTCTCGGGCAAGTCGCAGGATTGGCTGGGCAGCTTGTCTTTGGCAGCGCGGGCTGCGGCCATGGTTTCTGCATCCGGCAGCCAGCGTTCCTGAGTGTAGGTCATGGCCTTGGGATCGAAAGTCAGCCGGGAAACGACATTCTCCTCCTTGGGCACGGCGACGCGCTGCCATGCGCCGTCGCCGCTGGCGGCATACTGGGTGCGCCCGTTGACACAGCCGCCTTCGCTGATGCTCAGCGCGACCGGCGCCGGATCGGCCGCGTAATACTCGCTGCGGCCCTCATCGATGGTGCAGGAAATCTTGCGGGCCGGCTCCGCGCTGGCGGCATCGGCGGCCGCCTTGCTCGCGGCATCGGGCTCCTCGCTGGCGGCTGGAAAAGCAGCCGGGAACACCGGATCGCTCAGCGACGGGCGGGTCAGGAAGGCGGCCGCAGCGATCACGATCAGTACCGCCGCGCCGCCCAAACCGATCCGGGCCTTCCATGGCTGCGGGTTTTCGGGATCCTGCCTGTGCTGGGCCATCAGCCCGTAAGCCCCCGCGAGTGCCGCCAGCACCAGCAGCAGCGCGGATAGCGCCATGCGGTTATCGCGTTCCTCCTGGATCAGCGCCAGTTGCTGCTGACGCTCCGCATCGGCTCTGGCTTTGGCTTCCATTTCGGCCCTGGCCTTTTCCTGATCGGCCTTGGCTTGTTCCGCCAGCTTGCGGGCCTCGGCCACTTCGGGCGGCACGCATTCATCGTCGACCACGCCGGCGCTCTGGCCGTTGCGCTTCAGAAAGGCGCGAAGCTCGCTCGACGAAATGGCAAATCCGAAGCTGGCATCGCCTCGCTCATTGCGAGTGACGAAGGTGTTGACGCCCAGCACCCGGCCGCACTGGTCGACCAGCGGCCCGCCGGAATTGCCATGTGCGATCTGGGCCGTGTGCAGCATCACTTCGACCCCGTCGATCCGGCTCATGTTGGAAAAGTTGCCCCCGGCCCGGACGGCGGCTTGCGGTTCGATCACCGTGGCGTCAGTCAGCTCATCGACGTTGCCGGGGTAGCCCAATGCCACAACATCAGACCCGTCGCGAAAGGCGCCGCCATAGACCTTGAGCGGCGTGAAGCGCGCGCCTTGCACTTCCAGCACGGCCAGATCGCGCGCCGGATCATAGGCCACGATCCGGGCGCCGATCCGTTTGCGGGTATTGCCGGGAACGATGCCGATGCCGGAAGGGCCGCTGGCGTTGTAGACCATCTCGACCACATGGGCGTTGGTCACGATCCGGGTTGGCGAAATGGCAAAGCCTGAGCCCGTGCCATAGCGCACGCCCCCGGGCACTTCGATCACGGCAATAACCCGCACCACACTTGGCCGGGCGTCCTCAACCCCGTCGGCCAGCGAAGGGGCGGCCCAGATCAGCGCCAGTAATGCTGCAAGAATGCGCCAGAATCGCGCCATCGTGATCATGCCCCTGTTCGATAGACGGCTGAAATTTATGCCTATTGCACGGGGGCTGGCAACTCCTGAATAGTAAATCCGGATCGCTGGCCTGCTATTTCCCGACCATCAATTGCACCAGCGCCGCCGCCAGTGCCAGCACCAGCGCCACCCATACACGCGGGCCCATGTAGACCGAGACCTGGCGCTGGGTCGGGAAGCTGAAGGTCGTCGGGATGCCCAGCAGCTTGTAGGGGTGGATTTCGGCAAAGCGCGGGTCGCGGACCATCGCCAGCATGTCACGGCGGCTGCGATAGCGCATCAGGCCGAAGATCGACCAGCCGGGATCGGCCTCTACGTTCCAGGCATCGACATAGGGTCCGACCTTGGCCCCGACCATGCCGGGGTGCCCGCCCTTGCGCAGCAGCGCGCGGACGAACGGATCGGAATAGCGCCGCATCGCCGCCCGGCCCTCCATCGGCTGGCCGGTGGCGGGATCGGTGACCATGCCCTGCTCGATCTTGACCAGGTTGAGCATGACGAACTCCTTGCCGTCATCCGCTTCCAGAAAGGCGCGCAGCACGGCCGGATCGTTGCCGCCCGAATACTTGCCCCTCACCTCGGATAGAAAGGCGTCGATCTCAGCCTGGCTGAGCGGCCCGCGCCAGTTGTCATACCACAAGCGGAACAGCACATAGAGCGCCAGCGCCGTGCCCCAGATCAGCCACGGAGTCATTACTTGGCTCCGACCGGTCGGGTTACCTTCGGCACGAAGGCGAAGGGCTTGATGCCCAGTCGCGGATAAATCTCATCCGGGAAGTAGACCGTTCCGCCCTTGACCACCATGGCGACCTTCTTGATCGCTTTCAGGTCCTGGGTCGGATCGCCGGGGACCAGGAAGAAATCGGCCAGTTTGCCGCGCTCGATGCTGCCTAGTGCCTGATCCTGCCCCATGTAGCGGGCCATGTCCCAGGTGCCGCGCCGCAGCACCTGCGCCGGGGTCATGCCCAGCTGGCCGAACAGTTCCAGTTCGCGGTGATAGGTAAAGCCGCCGCCCAGGTCCGTGCCCGGTATCAGCAGGATCCCGCGGCTGTGCATCAGCCGCAGCGTGTCCATGATCTTGGCATAGGCGGCGACATATTCGGCGCGTTCCTTCGGCGTATCGGCCCCGAACAGGGCCTGCTTAAGCTGGCGCTGCTCTGCCGGGGGCATGTGATCGATATAGTCGATCGCGCCCGGGTTGGTCTTGCCGTCCAGTGCGGTCAGGCCCAGTTCGTGGATGCCGATGGTCGGCTCGTGCGCCACGCCTCGCTTCACCATGGCATCCAGCGTGGCGGTGACCTTGGGCGATGCGAGGTCCAGATTGGGGAAGCGCCGCATCGCGGTGAAGCGGAACAGCGTCCGGGTATCCTCGCCGGGATTGAGCACCCAGCCCAGCATCAGCTGGTTGACGTGGGTCACCTCGTCGAAGCCCGCTGCAATCATCTCGTCCGCGCTGGAAAAGGCCGGAACGTGACCCGATACACGCAGGCCCAGCCGGTGCGCTTCGGCTACCACGGCAGGGGCCCATTTGGGGTCCATCGAATTGTAGAGCTTGACCTGCCAGTACCCGCGCGCGGCATACCAGCGGACCGCTGCGATCGCCTGTTCTTCGGTTTCCACCAGCTTGCCGGTAGCGCTGCTGAACGGGCTCTTGCCCTCGATGAAGCCCGACCGGACGATCCGCGGACCCGCCACTTCGCCTTTGCCGATCCGGTCGATCAGCACGTCCAGCACCGGGTTGGTATTGCCCATGTCGCGAACCGTGGTGATCCCGGCCAGCAGGTTCAGCAATGCGTCCTGCTGGGCCAGATGGCCGTGCATTTCATAGAGGCCCGGCACCAGCGTGCCGCCGGCCCCGTCGATCTCGGTTTCACCCGGAGTGGCAAGGCTGCCGGCCGGCTGGATGCTGGCGATCCGGCTGCCGGACATGACCACGTCGCGCGCCTCGCTGCGCTGGCCGGTGACCGGATCGAAGATCCGCACATTGCGGATCCGCACCGGCCCATCATAGCGGTGGGCGAATTCCTTCTGGATGCTGGAAAAACGCTCTGATTCCAGCCGTTCCGACAGCGCCCTAAGCGGCTCGTCGGCAGCGGTTTCATAGCCCTTGCGGGCGATGATGAAATCGGCGCTGGCAATCGCGAACAGCTCTCCGCTGGCGTCCAGCGTGATGTAGGTCGGGTTGAGCGAAAGGCCGGACAGTTCGTAAGTGATGACCTCGATCCTGCCGTTCGGCCCGTCAAAGGTGCTGCGCGCCCGCTCGGTCAGTCGCGCGATACCGGCCGGGGCCACCGGCATGGACCGGTCGGGATCGGTCAGCAGTGCCTTGGCCAGCAGTGCCACATCCAGCGGCGAGCCATTCTGCGTTGCGTAATAACGCGGGACATTGCTGCCCTTGGCCCCGCCGGTGCCGGACAGGTCTTTCCAGATGGCGTGATTGACGCCGCGGGTGAAAGTCTCGTTCACCGCATTGCCGAAGGTGGTGCGCCCGGTGATCGTCCAGACCAACGGCGCGCCGTTCTTGTCGAGCGTGACGACTTCGCTGATCGTCGGCCCGCGCCCGTTCTGCTTGTAATCGAAATCGACCGTGATCTTGCCGTCCTGGCGATCGAGCTTGAAATGCCCGATATCGCGGTTCTGGGTCAGGACGCGGTATTCGAGACGGTCGGCCAGGGCCGGCGCAGCGGCCACGGCAGCCATCAGGCCGGCAGCAATCAGGTGGCGGATTTTCATGCAGGCGTCCTCCCCGGGATGTCGATCTCGGTAGAGACTAGACAGCCTTTCCCGCGCAGGGAAGCGCAGTCATCGCGAGAGCCTTCGGTTGGCTGCTACTGCGGCCTCGCTCCCTGCAGTTCGGCATCGGTGCGGGTCGTGGTGGTCGATCCGGTGTAATTGCCGTTCTGATCGTAATTGCGCACTGTAACCGTGGAATTGGTTACCCGGCCGGTTCCGAAATTGTTGACCGCCTGCCGGCGAGCTTCGAGCTCGGCTGCATACTTTGCATTGCGGGCAGCGGTCGCACGCATCATCGCCGCTTGCCGCTGGCAATGGGGACTATTCAGGTTACAGATCAGCTCCAGTTCGTCCTGATTTTCCAGCTCGTACTTGCCGGCAAAACGCAGCACATAGTCATTCCCAAGGTACTTCGCCTCATAAAGCAGCCGCACCTGCCGGTCCCGGGGCAAGCTGGGGAGGCTGAAATCCGATTCCCAGTTGGACTTTCGCCGCTCATTGGACTTGGCGATCTCGAACTGCTGTTCACTGGGATGCCACGTTCGCTGATCGTTCATTGAAGAGACCATCCAAGCGTTGTCGTAGACATCCTCCAGCCCATATGTCCGCGCGAAAGCGGCCATCCAGTAATAGTCCTCATCGGTCAGGTGCGTATTGCGGCCCTGATGGGTCCACCGAAGCTGCGCCAGCAGGTACTTGAAGCGGTCAAGTCGCGCCTGCGGTCCCCCATCGACCGGCACGAAGCGGATATTGTTGATCGGTTGAAAGAAGCGGCCTTTGCCTGTCAGGGCCCATTCGCTGAGATTGCCGCCCTCTTTCGACCGGTCGATCTCATAAATGTAACCACAGCGGCCATGCGTGGGATAGCACTTGGTAAAGGCAAAGGCTGCCAGCCGGTCCGGTCCATGCCGGGCCCAGCGGTGCGCCGCCCAGACTCTGGTCAGCTGGTACAGGCGGATCCAGGCAAGTGCCTGATCGGTTCCCATCGGGCTGTTCGGAGCAACAGGGTCGTACTTGCTGGAACCATACCATACGCTATTGGACTCGCCGATCATCAGGGCCAGGTGCATCATGCGCAGGAGCTGGTCCATGGCGTACTTGTCGCCACTTTCGGCCAGCTGCATCAATCGCATGATCACGGGATACGGCACCTTCAGGTCGCCCCATTTCGGGCGGCTGTTGTAGTGAAGAAACTTGACCACATCGATCGACTTGTAGGGTGCGACCAGCTGGTCGATCTCCTTCCGTTCGGCACCAGTTATGGCCCGCGGAGTGAAGCGCGGGCGGTTCTGCTCCAGAAACTCCGCCAGTTGCGCAAATCCGGCGGGATACTTCCCGTCCATGCCCGGCGGCAGGCCCTGAACGCCAGTTCCGGCCCGTTTCTGTTCGGCCCGCACAGTGCTGAACCGCCAGCGCTGGTTCGGTGCCCCGCTGACGCAGTCATAGGTGATCACCCAGTTGCCATTGCCCTTCCCCGCACCGCTGGCGTCCAGGCAGCGGCTATCGACATCGCGGATTTGTGATCCGATCAGCGTCCAGGTCTGGGCAGGGCTGCCATCGCATTCCAGCATGGCCACGCGCAAGCCGTTGCCGCGCTGCGATGTCAGACAGCGCTGCCCACCCAGCCAGATCTGTCCCTTGTTGCCCTGGCCCTTGAAGGAAAAGGCCTGGTTCCAACTTGGCCAGCATTGCCAAAGATGAGCGTTGGTCCAAGGCTGGTTCAGATCATAGTCGAGGCACATGCCCGGAGCGTGTTCGGGGACCAGCACACTGGGTGCCTTGCGATAGGCGGCAAAGGGATCGCTTGCCGACTGCGCCAGCAACCCGCCTGCGCTGGTCAGTGTGGCCACCAATCCAATCGCCAAAATCAGGGTTGCATGCCGCATGACGGGACCTCCGCAGGGTGAGCAGCAAATGCTAATTCGCCGGAATAGTTCCGGCAAGGCGCCCGATCAGCGAATTCCCGCCAGTGCCTTTTGCCGCCGCCGCTGGACCGAACTGCCAAGGCCGATCGCCTCGCGGTATTTGGCCACGGTGCGGCGGGCCAGGTCGAAGCCTTTCTCGCGCAGCAGATCGACCAGGGTGTCGTCCGACAGGATCGCCTTGGGGTCTTCCGCGTCGATCAGGGCCTTGATTGCGGCCTTGACCGCATTGGCCGAAACCGCGCCTTCACCATCGGCCGAGGCAACGCCGGAAGTGAAGAAGTACTTCAGCTCGAACGTGCCGCGCGGGCAGGCGAGGTACTTGTTGCTGGTGACGCGGCTGACGGTCGATTCGTGCATTTCGATCGCTTCGGCCACGGCCCGCAGGGTGAGGGGTTTCAGGTGCGAGACGCCGTGGCGGAAGAAACCGTCCTGCTGCTTCACCACTTCGCTCGCCACTTTCAGAATCGTGCGGGCGCGCTGGTCCAGCGCCTTTACCAGCCAGTTGGCATCGGCCAGCTTGTCCGACAGCCAGCCGCGCGCGGCCTTGTCATCGCAGGCGCCGCGCATCTCGACATAGTAGCTGCGGTTGACGACCAGCCGGGGCAGGGTTGCCTGGTTCAATTGCAAGTCCCAGCCGCCGTCGGTGCGCGGTATCAGCAAGATGTCCGGTGTCACCGGATCGCCGCCGCCGCTGCCGAAGCGTAGACCGGGCTTGGGATCATAGCCGCGCAGTTCGGCCAGCATGTCGGCAAAATCCTCGTCATCCACCCCGCACATCCGCTTCAGGCGGGGCAGTTCGCCGCGGGCGAGGAGATCGAGATTGTCGAGCAGCCGCGCCATGCAGGGATCGTAGCGATCGGCCTCCTTTGCTTGCAGCGCCAGGCATTCGCCCAGGCTGCGTGCGCCGACCCCGGTCGGGTCGAGGCTTTGCACCAGCGCCAGGGCCGCCTCGGCCTCGTCCTCGTCCACTCCCAGTTCCCGGGCGATGTCGGCGCATGTGGCGGGCAGGTAACCGGCCTCGTCCAGCTCGCTGGCGATGTGGCGGGCGATGAAGGCCAGCATGGGGTCGCGGGTCACGGCACCGATCTGGGCATGGAGGTGTTCGGCGAGGCTGGGCGGGGCATCGCCGCGCTCGTCGATCCCGGGACCGTCCTCGCCAGGGGAAATGCGAATGTCGGCGGCCCAATCGCCGGTGTCGCGGTCGCGGTCGAGCGCGGACGGGTCGATATCGAGCGGGCGGTCATCCTCGGCCCGGCCTTCAGCAATCAGCTGGTCGGCGGGCGAAGTTTCGAGCGTGGTGCGACGTTGCTCGTCCGGCTCGATCAGGGCGGTTTCCGGTTCGGTCGGAGCGCTGACGTCAAGCAGTGGATTGGCTTCCAGCGCCTCGCCGATGAAGGCTTCCACTTCCAGGTTCGACAGCGCCAGCAGCTTGATCGCCTGCTGCAGTTGCGGCGTCATCACCAGTGATTGCGATTGCCGTAAGTCGAGGCGGGGACCGAGGGCCATGGTCGGTCGGCCTAGAGCGTAAAGCCCTCGCCAAGGTAGAGCCGCCGCACGTTCTCGTCCGCGACCAGTTCTTCCGGGCTCCCGGCGAACAGCACCTGTCCGCCATAGATGATGCAGGCGCGATCGACGATGTCGAGCGTTTCGCGCACGTTGTGATCGGTGATCAGCACGCCGATGCCGCGCTGCTTGAGGTCCTTCACCAGATCGCGGATGTCGCTGATCGAGAGCGGGTCGATCCCGGCGAAGGGTTCGTCCAGCAGCATGATCGAGGGATTGGCGGCCAGCGCACGGGCAATCTCGCAGCGGCGGCGCTCCCCACCGGACAGCGCCATGGCCGGGCTGGATCGGAGCCGGTCGAGGCCGAATTCATCAAGCAGGCGCTGCAGTTCGCGGGCGCGGGTGTCGGGATCGGGCTCGGCCAGTTCGAGCACGCAGGAGATGTTCTGCTCCACCGTCAGGCCGCGGAAGATGCTGGTTTCCTGCGGCAGATAACCCAGGCCAAGGATCGCGCGGCGATACATCGGCAGGTTTGTGACATCGACTCCGTCCATCAGGATCCGGCCCGAATCCGGCCGCACCAGCCCCATGATCGAATAGAAGCAGGTGGTCTTACCAGCGCCGTTGGGACCCAGCAGGCCCAGGACTTCGCCCTTGCCGACCGACAGCGAAATGTCAGTCAGCACAGCGCGCTTGTCATAGCTCTTGGCGATCGAGATCACTTCGAGCCCGCCCTGCGGGATCGGCTTCATCGCATCGGTGTTGGCCGCAACAAGGTGCTGGACTTCGCTGGTCATGCTTCCCGATCTAGAAGGCCGGAAGGCCATCGGCAAGGGGCGGGGACGCAATCTGGCAGGTTTCGTGCATGGCCTGCGCAGCCAGGACCGGGCAGTGGCTGCGCAAACAATGCTTAACGGGGCTTGATCAGGCGGGACTTCGGTGTTTTACTCCCCGTAATAAGGGGAATAAAGGGGACAGGATCATGGCCAAGGCCTGGCAGGGTGTCATCTCTTCGCGTGCCGGATCGGCAAAGCCGCTCGATTGGCGCAAGCGGATGAGCGACAACATCGCCTATGCGCTACTGGTTTACACCGGTCTTCAGATCGTCGTTACGATGGGCGCTCTCCACGGCAAGGGTGGGTCGATGTTGCCCTACTTTGCTTTCGTGATCCTCGTCGCCGCAATCATTCCGGCCTGCCGCCGTTTCGAGAAGCGCTGGAACCGGCTGAGCGATGCTCAGGCGGCCGATCCGCAGTTCGGTCGCTACTACCGCCGGGATCAGGCCTGGCTCTGGGCGCTGGCCTTGGGCTTGCCGTTCGTGGTCGCCGGTCTGTTCCTGGGTGTGGCCAAGGCGCTCGCCTGATTGCTTTTGCAGCTTTAGTCCCTAGATCGGCGGCTCCAGCTTACTGACCGGAGTCGCCGTTTCCATGCTCAGCCCCCAAGCCGCCCAGGACCGCGCCGCCGCGCTGATTGACATTGCGCGCGCCGCCGGGGCCGATGCCGCCGATGCGGTCTATTCCGGGTCTTCCTCGGAAAGCGTCGCGGTGCGGCTGGGCGCGCTCGAGGATGTCGAGCGGTCGGAAGCCGAACACCTGGACCTGCGCGTCTTTGTTGGCCGCCGCTCGGCCTCGATCGGATCGAGTGACTTGTCGGATGCGGCGCTGAAGGAACTGGCGGCCCGCGCGGTCGACATGGCCCGTGCCGCGCCTGAAGATCTCTACGCCGGGCTGGCCCCGGAAGAACTGCTGCACCGGGGGCCGTTCGCCGATCTCGATTCGCACGATCCGATGGCAATGACCCCGGCCCAGCTGCGCGAGCGGGCTCTGGCTGTCGAAAATGCCGCGCGCGCCGTGCCCGGGGTGACCAATTCCGAAGGCGGCCATGCCAGCCTGGCCCACCGGGTGTTCGCGCTTGTCACCAGCCATGGCTTTGCCGGATCGTTCGGCGGAACCATGCACGGGATCAGTGCCACCGCCATCGCGGGAGAAGGCGGGGCGATGCAACGCGACTATGCCTGGCGCATGGCCCGGCACCTGGCCGACCTGCCGCCGCTTGAAGAGATCGGCCGCATCGCCGGGCAGCGCGCGGTCCATCGCCTGAATCCCGGCCGGCTCAAGAGCGGGCCGATGCCGGTGGTATTCGATCCGCGGGTCGGCGGATCGCTGATCTCGCACCTTGCCGGGGCGATGAGCGGCAGCGCAATTGCCCGCCGCGCCAGTTTCCTGCTGGGCCACGAGGATGAGCAACTGTTTGCTCCCTCCGTCTCGATTCACGATGATCCGCTGCGCCTTCGCGGATTGTCCTCGCACCCGTTCGATGGCGAGGGCCTGGCGACGGCGCCGCGCGCGCTGGTCGAAGGCGGCAGGCTGACCGGCTGGCTGATGGACAGCGCCGCTGCCCGCCAGCTTGGCGGAACCCCGACCGGCCATGCCGCGCGCGGCGCTGGCGGGGCCCCGGGAGTGACCACCAGCAACGTCCACCTTTCGCCCGGCACGGTCAGCGTGGCCGAGCTGATTGCCGACATTGCCGAGGGTGTGTTCGTGACCGAACTGATCGGCCACGGGGTCAACGGCGTGACCGGCGACTACAGCCGCGGCGCCTCGGGCTTCCGCATCGTCAAGGGCGAGATCGCGGGGCCGGTCGCGGAATTCACCGTCGCCGGCAATCTGATCGACATGTTCCGGCAGCTGTCAGCAGCCAACGATCTGGAATGGCACCGCAGCGTCAACGTGCCGACGATCCGCGTCGACGGGATGACGGTGGCGGGGGACTGAGGCCGCAGGGCCGGATCAGCCCTTCGCGGCCTTGTCCGCTTCGTACCGCGCGATGCAGTCCAGCACGATCTGGCGGGCATCGTCGGCATCGCCCCACTTGCCGATCCGCACCCACTTCTCGGCTTCGAGATCCTTGTAGTGGGTGAAGAAGTGCTCGATCTGTGCCAGCACGATCGAGGGCAGGTCCTTCCGCTCGCCGATGTCGGAGTAGTACGGGAAGGTCGAATCGACCGGCACGCAGATCAGCTTCTCATCGCCGCCGTGCTCGTCTTCCAGGTTCAGCACGCCGATCGGCCGGGCGCGGACGACGCAGCCGGGGACGAACGGCGAGCGGGCAATGACCAGCGCGTCGAGCGGGTCGCCATCGTCCGACAGGGTGTGCGGAATGAAGCCGTAATTGGCCGGATAGCGCATCGGGGTGTGCAGGATCCGGTCGACGAACAGCGCCCCCGATTCCTTGTCGAATTCGTACTTCACCGGCTCTCCGCCGACGGGCACTTCGATGATGACGTTGAGGCTCTCGGGCGGATTGTCGCCAACGGGGATCTTGTCGATACGCATGGTTCGCGGCCCATACCCCGGTCGATGTTGCACTGCAACACCGACCAAGGTCTGAACGGCGATATTTTGCGCGCCGGAATGCTTCGTGCCTACTTCGCCTTGCCCATCGGCCGGCGCGGCATCAGCAGCCGGTCAAGCCCGGTCGGCGCGGTGCCGGGGGCGGCCCGTTCCAGCCACGGCCAGCGCAGCCCGCCGCGATAGTCCAGCGCCACGGTCTGGTAGCGGCTGCCGCGCTGGATCAGCAGTTCCAGCGGAGCGCCATCCTTGGCCGCGGTAATGGCCGCCTTCATGCCGTCGCCGTCATAGGCATTGCCGTTGATCGCCACGATCTTCGATCCCGGCACGATCCCGGCGTTGAAGGCCGGGCTGTCCCACTGGGTGGAGAGCACCTTGCCGTCCTTGTCGAGGTTGAGGCCGATCGAGAAGGTCAGGGTCAGCTGCTTGGCATCGGCCATCCGCGCCTTTTCGAAGGGGTTGGGCTCGTCGCGCCAGGCCAGCCGGTATCCGCCCAGCTCGATCCCCATCACCGGTGCGGGCTGCCCCGGGGTGTTGATCCGCTTTTCGATCAACCCGGCCCAGTCATAAGGGGCCACCGCGTTGAGCTTGGTGATGATCTCGTCCAGCTCATAGGTCAGCTGGCCATAGTCGCCGTCGTTCATCCCGAAGAACAGCTTGGCGAAATCGTCGATGCTGCGCTTGCCGCCGGTTTCGCGGCGGATGATCTGGTCAAATTCCAGCCAGATCAGCGCGCCTTCGGTATAATAGTCCTCGTTGCGGGCCAGACTGGGGAAGGGCTTGGCCTTGCGCGCGGCGAAGATCGGATCGTGGCCGGTATCCTCGACCGAGCGCCAGCGCCGCCCCGGCTGCACCGAAAAGCTGCCGGCCCAGTTGGCCAGCATGCCCAGCACCATGTCCTTGCCCTGCAGGCCGGAGCGCGCGGCCAGCACGGTGCCCCAGAACTGGTCCTGCCCTTCATAGGTCCACAGCAGATCGTCCTGCATCGGCTGGCGATAGTCCGGCGTCCACAGCCGCGCCGGGCGGCGGTACTTGCCGATCCACGAATGGGCATATTCGTGGGGCAGCAGGTTGCGGTCCCATTCGTACTTGTCCCACTCCAGGAACGCGTTCGGTTCCAGCTGGTTCTCGCTCGAGCGGTGGTGCTCCAGACCGATCCCGCCCATCCGGTCGGTCAGGGCGAGGAGGAATTCATAGCGGTCGAAATGGTTGGCCCCGAAAGCGATCCGCGATTCGGTCACCAGATGCCGGTGCGGCTCGATATGCTCCGGCTTGGCGTTGAGCTGTTCCGGCTTGTCGGCCACGACGTTCAGCGTGACGTTCTGGCCCAGATCCCACTTGCGGAAATACTTGCCGGCAAAGATCGGGGAATCGACCAGGATCTCGTAGGTCGTCGCGTCCCAGGTCAGGGTGTTGCCATCCTGCTTCAGCCCGTCGAGCGCGACAGCGGCGGTCCAGCCCTGCGGGATGGTGACCGACGGCACGACCTTGATCTGGCGGACATAGTGCCCGGCGGGATAGAGGCTCATCTTCTCCCACTGCAGGTTGAGCATTTCCTGCGTCATGGTGATCCGGCCCTCGGCCGACTGCAGCGGGCTGGTGTGGATGTATTTCGCGGTCACGTCCTTCGCGCCGGCCGGCACATCGATGTGGAAGGCATAGACTTCCACCGGATCGCGCTTCCAGCTGAGCTTCTGGTCCCCGGCGAAGAAGTGGATATCGACCAGTTCGGCCATCGGCCCGCGCGGGCCGTGGTTGCCGGGCAGCCACTGCGGCAGCATCAACGTCAGCCGCTTGGTGCCAGGCGCGACCGGCACGGTCTGCGTCACGCGGTAGGCACCCCGGGTGATGTCGGTCGCATCGATGTGCAGCTTCATCGTCCCGCCCGGATAGGGCACGTCGGCCGCATCGGGGATCTGGCGCGACAGCGGCACGGCGATCGGCGAGGACAGGGTGGCGGAAATGGCCGGTGCGGCAAGAGCGAGCACGGCGGCGGCAAGGGCGATCCGGGTCTTGGTGTTCATCATGTCCTCATGCCGACAACTTGATCGCCGTGCAACTGGCCGGAAGTTCACAAAGTTCACAGGGTTCCGGAAAGAAAAAATCCCCGTCCCCGCTGCGGGGGCAAGCATAGCCCGGTCATGCCGTGTAGGACAGGCAAACTGCGAATCCTGCTTCACCTATCGCCCGCACCGGACTAAGCGCAGCGACCATGAGCAAGACCCCACAGGCGATCCGCGGAACCCAGGACATTTTCGGCCCCGATGCCGAGGCTTTCGCGCACGTTGTCGAAACCTTCGAACGCATCCGCAAGCTCTACCGCTTCCGCCGGGTGGAAATGCCGGTGTTCGAAAAGACCGAAGTGTTCAGCCGCAGCATCGGTGAGACGACCGATGTCGTTTCCAAGGAAATGTATTCGTTCGAGGATCGCGGCGGGGATTCGCTGACCCTGCGGCCGGAATTCACCGCCGGGATCGCGCGGGCCTACCTCACCAATGGCTGGCAGCAGTTCGCGCCCGTAAAGGTCGCCACCCACGGCCCGCTGTTCCGCTATGAACGCCCGCAGAAGGGCCGTTACCGTCAGTTCCACCAATTGGACGCCGAGATCATCGGCGCGGCCGAACCGCAGGCCGATGTCGAACTGCTGGTCATGGCCGATCAGCTGCTCAAGGAACTGGGCATTGCCGACGGCGTGACGCTGATGCTCAACACCCTGGGCGACGGGGAAAGCCGCGAAGCCTGGCGTGCCGCCTTGGTCGAATACTTCCGCGCCGTGAAGGGCGAACTGTCCGAGGATTCGCAGGACCGGCTGGAGCGTAACCCGCTGCGCATCCTCGACAGCAAGGACCCGCGCGACAAGGTGTTCACTGCCAATGCTCCAAAGATAGACGATTTTCTGAGTGATGAAGCATGGAAGTTCTTCGATACGGTGAACAGCGGTCTTCGAGCGGCCGGCGTTGAAGCGACCCGCGCACCCTCACTCGTTCGCGGATTGGACTACTATCGACATACAGCCTTCGAATTCGTCACCGACCGACTAGGTGCGCAGGGCACGGTGCTGGGCGGCGGGCGTTATGACGGGCTGATGGAAAGTCTGGGCGGTCCGCACACCCCGGCGGTCGGCTGGGCGGCGGGCGTCGAGCGACTTGCGATGCTGGTTGCGGTGCCGCCGCCAGTCAAGACCGCCGCACTAATCGTCGAAAGCTATGAAGATCGCCATGAAAATCTTGGAAATTTGATGCTTCGTGCGATGCGGCGGCGCGGTATGCCTGCAGCCATTTACAATACCGGCAATGTTAGAAAGCGTTTTGACAGGGCGATGAAGGCCCATCCCGACTACGCCGTCGTTATCTCCTCTGATCAAGACGAATCAGTAGTCTGCCGTCTGACCGTCAAAAGATATCGCAATCCCGGCGACCGTCGTCGCGGTACACTGTATGTCTCTCTGAAGGCGCTTCTGCTTGGCCTTTTTGGCGTTCCGCCGGAAGAATGGAAGAAGACTGTCACTGAAGGTGGCACATTGCTGCTCAGAGCAAAGCAGCGGTGAGCGTTTCTGACGCCCGTCTTGCCCAGATTGCCGCCCGCTTCGCCGAGATCGAGGCGCGGCTGGCTTCGGGTACGCTGGAGGGCAAGGACTTCATCGCCGCCAGCCGCGACTATGCCGAGCTGGAGCCGGTCGCCAGGGCGGCCGAGGCCGTGGCCGCGATGCGCG
This sequence comes from Sphingomonadales bacterium, assembly GCA_017302615.1. Taxonomy (GTDB): domain Bacteria; phylum Pseudomonadota; class Alphaproteobacteria; order Sphingomonadales; family Sphingomonadaceae; genus Novosphingobium. The sequence continues at coordinate 106,274 of JAFLDB010000006.1, read as the reverse complement.
GAGAGCTGGCGAGCCTGGCCGAGCTGGACGATCCCGACATGCGCGAGCTGGCCGAAGAAGAACTGGCCCGGATCCGCGCGGAACTGCCCGAGGCCGAGCATGCGCTGGCCATCGCCATGTTGCCGCGCGATTCGGCCGACAGCCGCTCGGCCATGCTGGAAGTGCGCGCCGGGACCGGGGGTGACGAGGCCGCGCTGTTCGCGGCTGATCTCCTGCGGATGTACGAGCGCTTTGCCGCCGAGCAGGGCTGGCGGTTCGAACTGGTTTCGGCCAATGCCAGCGACATCGGCGGGTTCAAGGAAGCCGTGGCCCAGATCACCGGCAACGGCGTCTTCGCCAAGCTGAAGTTCGAAAGCGGGGTCCACCGGGTGCAGCGCGTGCCGGTGACCGAAAGCGGCGGGCGGATCCACACCAGCGCGGCGACCGTGGCCGTCCTGCCGGAACCGGACGAGGTCGACGTGCAGATCGAGGACAAGGACCTCAAGATCGACGTGTACCGGGCATCCGGTGCGGGCGGGCAGCACGTGAACACCACCGATTCCGCCGTGCGCATCACCCACTTGCCGACCGGGACCGTGGTGACCTGCCAGGACGGGCGCAGCCAGCACAAGAACAAGGAAAAGGCGATGCAGGTCCTGCGCGCCCGCCTGTTCGAGGCGCAGCGCGATGCCGTGCAGGGCGCGGAGGCCGAGGCGCGCAAGGCTATGGTCGGTTCCGGCGACCGCTCGGAACGGATCCGCACTTACAACTTCCCGCAGGGGCGCGTCACCGATCACCGCATCAACCTGACCCTGCACCGCCTGCCCGAAATCCTGGAAGGGCCGGGACTGGGCGAACTGATCGACGCGCTGATCGCCGAGGACCAGGCCAAGCGGCTGGCGGCGCTGGGTGAGTGAGCCGGCCGGTCAGACGGTAAACGACGCAATCCGCGCCGCTGCCGTGCGGCTGGAGGCGACAAGCGATACCGCGCGGCTCGATGCCGAATTGCTGGCGGCGCACCTGTTGGGCGTGACGCGCTCGGAAATGCTGCTGCGGCACATGCGCGATCCCGCCCCGCCGGGACTGGCGGCGCTGGTGGCGCGGCGGCTGGAGCATGAACCGGTCGCCTATATCACCGGGCGGCAGGAATTTTACGGGCTGCCGTTCATCGTCTCTCCCGCCGTGCTGATCCCGCGCGGGGACAGCGAGGTGCTGGTCGAAGCGGCGCTGGCCGCCCGGCCCGATGCGCGCCGGGTGCTCGATTGCGGCACGGGATCGGGCGCGCTGCTGCTGGCGGTGCTGGCCTATCTGCGGGAGGCCGGCGGGGTGGGGATCGATTGTTCCGAAGGCGCGCTGGCTATCGCCCGGCGCAATGCCGAAGCGCTGGGGCTGGCCCCGCAGGCCGAGTGGCGGCTGGCGGACTGGCACGCACCGGGCTGGACCGATGGGCTGGGCGGGCCATTCGATCTGATCCTGGCCAATCCCCCCTATGTGGAGGCCGATGCCGCGCTTGATCCCTCGGTCCGCGATCACGAACCGGCCGGCGCGCTGTTTGCCGGGCCGGAAGGACTGGACGATTACCGCGTGCTGGTGCCGCAGCTGCCCGGCCTGCTGGCACCGGGCGGTGTGGCGCTGGTCGAGATCGGGCATTTGCAGGCCGAGGCGGTTGGCGCCATTGCCGCTGCGGCCGGGCTGGAATGGTCGCTGCATCGCGATCTGGCCGGGCGGGCGCGGGCGCTGGAACTCAAGATTCCGCTTGGCAAGGCCGGTCCGCTGGCCTAAGCCCGGAACAGGCCAGCGCCGGACCGCCTTGTTGTCGTGTCCCGCAGGCCGCCTCCAGCATTTGCAGATCGGGCCGTTTCACGGCTTGCCCAGCAGGCAGATGGAGGAACCCGGACCGTAACGAGGCGACCGGGAAACAGGGTCTTGCAGCCAGACAGTCCGGGCAAGCCGGGCAGGCCGCTCAATAGGGAAGCGTACCCCTTGAACAACAACAATCGCGGGAATAACCGGCGTCGCGGCCGGGGTAATCGTCAGGGTGGCGGCGGTGGCGGTCAGCAGCTCAACCGGATCGACAGCCGGGCGCGCGGCAATGCCCCGCAGTTGCTGGAAAAGTACCGCAAGCTGGCCCAGGACGCCCACCTCAACGGCGACCGCGTCCAGGCCGAATACTATCTGCAGTTTGCCGATCACTATTTCCGCGTGATCGCCGACCAGCGTTTGCGTCAGGAAGAGGCCCGCGGCGGCCGCCCGCGCGACGAGCGCTGGCAGGACGATGGCGGCGAGGGTGAGGACGGCGGCGATTTTGGCGGCGCGAACGATTTTCCCGCCTTCGACCAGCCCACCTCCAACCGTGCCCAGCGGGAAGAGCGCCCGCGGCGTGACGAGCGTGAAGAGCGCGGTGACGAGGCCGAGCACGCCGTCGATGAGGCTCCGGCCGAAGACAGCGCCGAAGCCAATCCCTATGAACCGGCCGAAAACCCCTTCGTCCGCGAAAACCGCCCGCGCACTGGCCTGCGTCCGCGCCGCGACCGGGACGAGCGCCGTCCGCGCCGCGAGGAGCGCGATGAAGGCGAAGCCCCCGTCGGGCTCGATCCCGCTTCGCTGCCGCCGTCGATCTCGGCCAGCCGTGACGATGACGAAGTGGCCGAGGCCAAGCCGCGCAAGCGCGCACCGCGCCGCAAGCCGGCCGCCGGCGATGCCGGCGAAGCGCTTGAGCCGGTGAACTGATCGACCGATCGTGACGCGCGCGGCCGCCGTGCTGTTCGCCCGTCCGCGTCTGACCGCCGCCGTGCTGGGGGCGCTCGCCGCCTGCGGTTTCGCGCCGCTGGGCCTGTGGCCGCTGACGCTGCTGTGCCTTGCCCTGCTGACCGCGCTGCTGGCCCGCGCCGAAAGCCGCAAACAGGCCTTCCTGCTCGGCTGGCTGTTCGGCCTGACCCAGTTCACCGTGGGTCTCAACTGGATCGTCACCGCTTTCGGCTTTCAGGCCGCCTTGCCTGCGTGGCTGGGATGGATCGCGGTGATCGGCCTGTCCGCCTATCTGGCGGTCTGGCCGGGGCTGGCGTTGCTGGGTGCCTGGCTGCTGGGGCGTGGCAACCGGCTTGCCCTGGTGCTTGTTCTCGCCGGGTGCTGGGCGATCGGGGAATGGCTGCGCGGCTGGGTCTTCACCGGCTTCCCCTGGAACCCGCTTGGGGCGATTGCGCTGCGCTCCTATTCCGATCCGGGGCTGGCCTTCACCGCGCAGTGGCTCGGGACCTATGCCTTGTCCGGCCTCGTCATGCTGCTGGCGGGGTGCTGGTGGCTGGCGCTGGAACGCCGCCGCGCCGATGCGCGGGGAGCGGCGCTGGTGTTGGCGCCCGTGCTGCTGATGCTGGTGCCCGCGCCCCGGGATACCCGCGACGGGACGCTCGATTACACGCTGGTCCAGCCCAATACCGCGCAGGAAGAGCTGCACGATCCGGCACGCTATGAAGAAACCTTCCAGCGCTCGATGAACCTCAGCCGCGCGGCACGGCCTGGCCAGACCCGGCTGGTGCTGTGGCCCGAATCCGGCCTGCCCGATTTCCTGTTCCCCGGCTATCCGGCCCGCTGGTACCGCGCCACCACCTATGGCGCGGACCCGGAACTGGCGCGCTGGCGGATCGGGCGGATGATCGGCGATGGCACCGTGTTGCTGACCGGGAACGACCGGCTCGATGTGCAGGGCGACAAGGTGACGTCCGCCCGGGCCGGGATCAGCGCGATTGCCAGCGACGGCACGGTCCGCGCCACTTACGACAAGGCGCACCTGGTGCCGTTCGGCGAGTATGTGCCGCTGCCACAGGTGCTGGAACCGCTGGGCCTGACCCGGTTCGTCCCCGGCGATATCGGCTTCAAGCCCGGACCGGGACCGCGCACGATCGACCTGGGGGCCTGGGGCCGGGTCGGGATGCAGCTGTGCTATGAAATCATCTTCCCCGGCGCCGTCACCCAGCCGGGCGCGCGGCCGGACTTCATTTTCAACCCGTCCAACGATGGCTGGTACGGTAATTGGGGCCCGCCCCAGCACCTCGCCCATGCCCGCCTGCGTGCGATCGAGGAAGGGCTGCCGGTGCTGCGCAGTACCACCACCGGGGTCAGCGCGGTGATCGATGCGGCTGGCAGGGTGCGCCATCATGTACCGCTGCGCCAGGCGGCGCGGATCGACGGCAAGGTGCCGCCTGCGGCTGATCCCACCCTGTTCGCGCAGGCCGGCAATGCGCTTTCGCTTGGCTGGGCAATAGCACTTCTTGCCTTGTCTCTGGTTGCACGCCGCCGCCGAGGCGGGTAAGGCAATCACATAAAGCTTTCTTTATATCGGAACCGATCATGCGCACCGACTATCTCTTCACGTCCGAATCCGTTTCCGAAGGCCATCCGGACAAGGTGGCGGATCAGATCAGCGATTCGATCGTCGACCTGTTCCTGTCTAAGGACCCGGAAGCCCGGATCGCCTGCGAAACGCTGTGCACCACCCAGCTGGTCGTTCTGGCCGGCGAAATCCGCTGCAAGGGCGTTTACGAGAACGGCGAATGGGCCCCCGGCGCCAAGGAAGAGATCGAGGCGACCGTCCGCAACACCGTGAAGGAAATCGGGTACGAGCAGGACGGGTTCCACTGGGAACGCCTTGAGTTCATCAACCGCCTGCACGGCCAGTCGCAGCACATCGCCCAGGGCGTGGACGCCAATGCCAACAAGGATGAAGGCGCGGGCGACCAGGGCATCATGTTCGGTTACGCCACCGACGAAACGCCGGATCTGATGCCGGCGACGCTCTATTACAGCCACAAGATCCTGGAAAAGATGGCGGCCGATCGCCATTCGGGCGCAGCCCCGTTCCTGGAGCCCGATGCCAAGAGCCAGGTCACCCTGCGTTATGAAGGCAGCCTGCCGGTCGCCGCGACCGCCGTGGTTGTCTCCACCCAGCACGCCCCGGGCTATGACGAAGGCGACAAGGAAGCCGAACTGCACGCCTATGTGAAGCGCGTCGTGGCCGAAGTGATCCCGCCGGTGCTGCTGCGCGAGACCGAGTACTTCATCAACCCGACCGGCAGCTTTGAAATCGGCGGCCCGGATGGTGACGCCGGCCTGACCGGCCGCAAGATCATCGTCGATACCTACGGCGGTGCGGCCCCGCATGGCGGCGGTGCGTTCTCCGGCAAGGACCCGACCAAGGTTGACCGCTCGGCCGCCTATATCAGCCGTTATCTGGCCAAGAACGTCGTCGCGGCTGGCCTGGCCACCCGTTGCACGATCCAGCTGGCCTATGCCATCGGCGTGTCGAAGCCGCTGTCGCTCTATGTCGACACGCACGAGACCGGCACCGTTGGCGACGACAAGATCGAAGCCGCGATCCTTTCGCTGCCCAAGCTGGGCGGCCTGACCCCGCGCTCGATCCGCACCCATCTCGGCCTCAACAAGCCGATCTACAAGCCGACCGCCGCCTATGGCCATTTTGGCCGCAAGGCGGACGGCGATTTCTTCCCGTGGGAACGGCTCGACCTGGTCGACGACCTGAAGGCCGCACTGGGCTGAACCGGTTATCCTCCCCAATCGCTGATTGGAGAGGATTCTATTTCCGATAGTCGGCGGTGATCACGCCCGCTGCGGCGAGTTCGGCTTCGTGCGCCTCCTCGCGCCATTCCTCGGCCAGGGCCTGGGCTTCCCAATCCAGCATGGCCGGATGGGCCAGGACATGATCGACCCAGGCCTGGCCTTTCCCGACGTTCAGCCCATAAGTGCGCACGCGAAAGGCAACCGGCGCATAGAACGCATCGACCGCGCCAAACTCTGCGCCTGCCAGCCACGGTCCGCCGAACCGGTCCAGCCCCTCCTCGAAGATTTCCCGCACGCGCTCGACGTTGCGCTTGAGGCCCTCGCTCATCGGTTTGGGCGTCACCCGCACCCCGACGTTCATGGTGCAGTCGTTGCGCAGGTGGCCGAAACCGCCGTGCATTTCGCACACCGCGCCGATCGCAAAGATCCGCGCTTCCGGATCGACCGGCCAGATCCCCGGGTGCCGATCCGCCAGATAGAGCGTGATGCCCAGCGAATCCGGCACCTTTCGGCTCCCGTCGATCAGCAGCGGCACCTGCCCGGTGGGCGAGAACCGACGGAAGTCCTCGTAATTGTCCGGCTTGGTGAAAGGCTCGAACCGTTCCGCGAAAGGAATGCCGAGCGCTTTCATCAACAGCCAGGGCCGCAGCGACCAGCTCGAATAGTTCCGGTTGGCGGTGATGAGCGTGTAGGTCATCGGCGTGCCGTCAGTCCCCCAGAGTGGCGGTCAGGCCCATGACGGCTTCGGCGAATTCCTCGCGGAAGTCCTGCACCACCTGTCGGCAGCTGCGCTCGGCTTCGACCAGACCCACCCCTTGCCCGACAAAGTAGGACACCAGGTCGCGGGCCTGTTCGTTGCCGTTGACCACGGCCTTTTCGATGTGGGCAAAGCTGGGTTCGGAAACCATGCCCATCAGCGGCATCGGCAGGGTGCCGGGGCCTTCGGGATCGTCCCAGGCCTCGTGCCAGGCGGTCTTGAGCTGGCGGGCGGGCTTGCCGGTGCGGGCCTTGGAACGGACCGTGTCGCGGCTGCGCGCCTCGATCATCTTCTGGCGGAAAGCCGGACTGGTTTCGGCCTCCGGCGTGCACAGCCAGACCGAGCCGCACCATGCTCCTTGTGCCCCCGCGGCCATCATCGCCGCCATCTGCCCGCCGGTCATGATCCCGCCGGCGGCCAGCACCGGGATATTGTGACCACCGGCCTTCAATGCGCGGACCACTTCGGGGACCAGCACCAGGGTCGAAACCTCGCCGCAATGGCCCCCGGCCTCGCCGCCCTGGGCCACGATGATGTCGACGCCTGCCGCCGCCTGGCGCAGCGCGTGTTCCTTAGCACCGACCAGCGCCGCCACCGGAATGCCGCGTTTCTTGCCCTCGGCAATCATTTCCGGCGGGGCAATGCCCAGTGCATTGGCGATCAGCCTGATCGGGTGGCGGAAGGCCACCTCCATCAGCTTTTGCCCGTTTTCAGGCGTGATCCCGGCGCCTTCGCGGATGCGGGTCTGCTGGTCTTCGGGGATCTGCACACCGTATTGCGCCAGCAAACCGGCGGTGAAGGCCTTGTGCTCGGCCGAGATCGCCGCCGCGCGTTCGGCATTGCTGGAAAAGCCGGTGACCCGCGCGTCGACCGTTTCGGGCACCAGCACGTCGACGCCATAGGGCGCGCCATCGATATGGGCATCGATCCAGGCCAGCTCTTCCTCGAACTGTTCTGGCGTGTAGGCAGCCGCGCCGAACACGCCGAAGCCCCCGGCCTTGCTGACCGCCACCACCACGTCGCGGCAGTGGCTGAAAGCGAATAGCGGAAAATCGCAGCCGACCATGCGGCACAGATCGTTGTTCATGGCATCAGCTCCGCGGCAGGGTGATCGGGCCGCCCAGTTCGATCGCCTTCACATAGGCGGGCCGGGCCTTCAGGGCAGCAAGATAGCGCGACAGATTGGGACGCGGAGCGACCTGGCCCAGCGTTTCAGCGTGTTCCAGCAGGTACTCAAGGTTGATGTCCGCCCCGGTGAAGGTATCGCCGCACAGGAACTCCTTGCCTTCCAGCTGGCTTTCGACCCAGTCGAGCTGCTTGGTCAGTTCGGCATCCATCCAGCCGAGTGCGCCATCGGGCAGACCCAGCCGCGGGCCAAGCAGCCGCATCAGCATCGGCATGCCCAGCGTGCCTTCGGCAAAGTGCAGCCATTCAAGATACTCGGCGCGGCCGCTGTCCGGCGGAAGCAGCTTGCCGCCGCCGAACCGGTCGACAATGTATTCGATGATGGCCGAACTTTCGACCATGGTCCGGCCGTCCACTTCCACCGCCGGAGCCTTGCCCAGCGGGTGGACGTCATAGAGCGAAGGCGGCGAGCGGAAGTCCTCGCCGCGGGTGTGCTGGACCAGCTCGTATGGCAGGCCCAGCTCTTCCATCAGCCAGATGATCCGTGTGGAGCGCGATATCTTCAGGTGGTGCACACGGATCGTCATATGGCCTCAGTCCCTCTCTAGGTTATGTAATGGGCCGTCGTCCGTGCCTTGACGTCCTCTGCGGTGACGCCCGGAGCCAGCTCGATCAGCCTGAAGGGCGAAGTGTGGTCCGGCCTTTGGAAAACCGCAAGGTCCGTGATGACCATGTCGACCACGTTGCGGCCCGTCAGCGGCAGAGTGCAGGCCGGGATGAACTTGGGGCTGCCGTCCTTGGCGCAGTGTTCCATCACCACGATGATCTTCTTGACCCCGGCGACCAGGTCCATCGCGCCGCCCATGCCCTTGATCATCTTGCCGGGTACCATCCAGTTGGCGATGTCCCCGTTTTCGGACACTTCCATCCCGCCCAGCACAGTCAGGTCGATCTTGCCGCCACGGATCATGGCAAAGCTGGCGGCACTGTCGAAATAGGCCGAATGCGGCAGTTCGCTGATGGTCTGCTTGCCGGCGTTGATCAGGTCGGCGTCGACCTCGTCCTCGGTCGGGAAGGGGCCGATGCCCAGCATCCCGTTCTCCGACTGGAGCGTCACGGTGATCCCGGCGGGCACGTGGTTGGCCACCAGCGTCGGGATGCCGATGCCGAGGTTGACGTAGTAACCGTCGCGCAGTTCCTGCGCGGCGCGGGCGGCCATCTGGTCGCGGCTCCAGCCCTGGGCGATGTTGTCGTGCTTGGTCATCAGCCTACATCCGTGCTGCGAGTGGTGCGGAACTCGATCTTCTTGTCATAGGGGCTGCCGTTGATCAGCCGCTGGACATAGACCCCGGGCAGGTGGATCGCATCGGGATCGAGTTCGCCCGGCTGGACGATCTCTTCCACTTCGACCACGCAGACCTTGCCGCACTGCGCCGCGGGCACGTTGAAATTGCGCGCGGTCTTGCGGAACACGACGTTGCCGGTGGTGTCGGCTTTCCACCCCTTGACCAGCGCGAGGTCGGCAAAGATCCCGGCTTCGAGGATGTACTCCTCGCCATTGAAGAGCTTGCTCTCCTTGCCTTCGGCCACCAGCGTGCCGACCCCGGTCTTGGTATAGAAGCCGGGAATGCCTGCGCCGCCAGCCCGCATCCGCTCGGCCAGGGTGCCCTGGGGGCAGAATTCGACTTCCAGCTCGCCCGACAGGTACTGCCGCTCGAACTCCTTGTTCTCGCCCACGTAGGACGAGATCATCTTCTTCACCTGCCGCGTGCGCAGCAGCTTGCCGATGCCTTCGCCGTCGATCCCGGCGTTGTTGGATACGAAGGTCAGGTCCTTCACGCCGCTGTCGCGCACGGCATCGAGCAGGCGTTCGGGAATGCCGCACAGGCCAAAGCCGCCGCTGGCAATCAGGAGGCCGTCCTTGAGCAACCCGTCAAGGGCGCTGGCGGCATCGGGATAGATCTTGTTCATCGCTACTCCCCGGTCACAATGCCGTAGCGGCTATGTGAAGCGCAGGGCAGTGGCAATTGCAACTAACGCCTTTCCGCTTGCGCGGAACGCAACGGCTTATGCAGGAAGCGCAAGCCCAAGCACGGCGGACAGGTCGGCCAGTGCCTGTTCGCCACTGGTCACCTTGATCGCATGCATGCCCAGCTGCGCGGCGGGTTTGCAGTTGATGCCCAGATCGTCGAGGTAGATGCACGCGGCCGGCTCCAGCCCCAGCTTCTCGCACATCATCAGGTAGATCCGCGGATCGGGCTTGCGCACCCCGGCCTTGCTGCTTTCGATGACATGCTCGAACCGGGCGAAAACCTGCTCATAGGCGTCCTTGGCATCACCGCTGCGGGCCATGCCGGCGCCGTGACCGGCCGGGACATTGTTGGTAATGCAGGCGAGGCGATAGCCCTCGGCTGCCAGCAGATCGAGCGCGCCGACCATTGCCGGGCGAATCGAGCCCGACAGGACTGCCAGCACCGATGCCCCGTCCAGCGCATGGCCGAGCGCCTCGGCTTCGGCCGCGAACAGCGCGTCGAACCGGGCGGCATCGATCTCGGCCCGTTCGAACAGGGCCCAGGCGTTGTGATCGGGATTGGTGGCATTGACGGTGCGGATGAAGTCCCGCGGCAGACCGCGCTCCGCCTCCAGCCGGTTGAACGCCTCGAACGGCGAGGCGGTGATCACGCCGCCGAAATCGAAAATGACCGCTTCGAAACGCGAATCCGTCAAGGCATCCTCCTGTGTTATGGTCCAGCCCTGACGCACCCGCGCATTTGACGCAAGTCATGGAGTGGGGCGCGGCAAGGTGGCACGATGAAGTCATCGAAAGGAGAGGCACCATGCGTTCGATTCTGGTTCAGGCCGGTCGCGACAAGGGAATGACGGCACGGCTCGATACGGCAATGTTCCTTGCTCGTGCAGTGGAAGGCCACGTCACCTTGGCAATCGACACTCCGATCGACCGCTATGTCACGGTTGATCCCTATGGCGGTACATACGTCGCGCGCGAGGCGCTGGATGCGGCCCTGGCCGATGACGATGCCCTGGCAGAGGCCTTTGCCGGACGGCTGGCGGCCGACGATGTGCCGTTCGATGTGGTGCAGTTCGAAACCCAGCCGCTGGAGGCGATGATCGCCGGCGCGCGGCTGGCCGACATTGCCATTGTTTCGCGCGATTGCGGCTATGCCGGGGACCTTGCGGTAGAGGCCGGATGCCCGGTGCTGGTCCTGTCGCAGCAGCAGGTCTTGCGCTTTCCGCTGGCCAAGGCCTGCGTGGCCTGGGATGGCAGCGACGAGGCCGCGGCAGCTCTGCGCGGCGCGGCTCCGCTGCTGCGGGATTGCGGCGATGTCCATGTACTGACTGTCCTGACCGAAAAGGCCGAAGGCTTCCCACCGACCGACGCGCTGCGTTATCTGGCGCGGCACGACGTCAAGGCCGAACTGCACGAGCTGGACAAGCAGGGCTCGGTTGAAGAGACGCTGGCGGTTGCCGCAGCCCGGCTCGGGGCGGATCTGCTGGTGATGGGTGCATTCGGTCACAGCCGGGTGCGCGAATTCCTGTTCGGCGGGGTCTCGCGGTACTTCCTTGAAGACCAGGCAGCCCCGCCATTGCTGATGGCACACTAAGAATAGATTCCGGCCACGGGCCTTTCGCAAATGCCGCAGTGTCATGTTGCACTGCGGCATTTGCTGCGTCTGCACCTGTCCGAAAGGGATGGACTCAGCCTTCTTCGGGTCGGGAAAGCCCGGATTCGCGCCCATCTTGCGTACAACTGAACAGATGTTGCAAATTACGCAACCAGTCATGCGCTTTTCGCACTTGCACAAAACCCGGGGTTGGCCCACTTAGAGCCTGCCTTTCAGGCATCCTCTCCCAAAACTTCCAAAGGCCGGGTCGGCAACGACCCGGCCATTTTTTTGTCTTTCACCGGCGCAGTTTGCAATTGCCGCAGACCGTTCCTAGCTTTGCATTCAACGCAAGCAGTCTGGAACGCAAATGGCCGAAACTTCTCCCGCATCCGTCAAGCTTCAGGTCGCCGCGGCGCGGCAGGAAGAAAGCGGCAACGGCTTTGCCCGGCTGCCGCGCTCGGCCTTTTCGGCTCTTGGTGTCACCGAAGGCGATGTGATCGAGATCGAGGGCAAGCGCACCACCGCCGCCCGGGTCCAGGCCGCCTATGCCGAGGACGAGGGGCTGGAGGTAATTCGCCTCGACGGCCTGCAACGCGGCAATGCCGAGGCGGGATCGGGTGATCACGTTCAGGTCCGCAAGGCCGAAAGCAAGCCCGCCACCCGTGTGATTTTTGCCCCGGCCCAGCGCGAGATGCGCCTTCAAGGACCGGGCCAGGCACTGAAGCGCAACTTCTTCGGCCGCGCGCTGGTCGCCGGGGACGTCGTTGCCACCACCGGCCAGCAACAGGTCCGCGACATGCCGCCCGAAGTGGCCCGGATGTTCAATGCCCCGGCCTTCGCCCTGACCCAGATCCGTCTGACCGTCGTTTCGACCGTGCCGAAGGGCATTGTCCACATCGATGAGAACACCGAAGTCGAACTGCGCGAGGAATTCGAGGAAGCCCGCGCTGGCCGAGGCGAGGTCAACTATGACGACGTCGGCGGGATGGGCGATACGATCCGGCAGCTGCGCGAAATGGTGGAACTGCCGCTGCGCTATCCCGAACTGTTCACCCGCCTCGGGGTCGATCCGCCCAAGGGCGTCCTGCTGCACGGCCCGCCGGGCACCGGCAAGACGCGGCTGGCCAAGGCCGTGGCGAACGAAAGCGATGCGAGCTTTTTCACGATCAACGGCCCGGAAATCATGGGTAGCGCCTATGGCGAGAGCGAGCGGCGCCTGCGCGAGGTGTTCGAGGAAGCAGCCAAGGCGGCGCCGTCGATCGTCTTCATCGACGAGATCGATTCAATTGCGCCCAAGCGGTCCGGCTCGCCGGGTGAGGCGGAAAAGCGGCTGGTCGCCCAGTTGCTGACCTTGATGGACGGATTGAACACCAAGTCCAACATCGTGGTGATTGCCGCCACCAACCGGCCCGACGCGATCGACGAAGCGCTGCGCCGCCCCGGCCGGTTCGACCGCGAGATCGTGGTCGGCGTGCCGGATGAAAGTGGCCGGCGCGAGATCCTGGGGATCCACACCCGTGGCATGCCGCTGGCCGAAGGAGTCCATCTGGACGAGCTGGCCCGCACTACCCACGGCTTCGTCGGTGCCGACCTTGGCGCGCTGGCGCGCGAGGCGGCAATGGACGCGGTGCGCCGGATCATGCCGCAGCTGGACCTGGAAGCCCGGACGATCCCGCCCGAAGTGCTGGAGCAACTGACCGTCACCCGTGACGACTTCCTCTCTGCTCTGAAGCGCGTCCAGCCATCGGCCATGCGCGAAGTGATGGTCCAGGTGCCGAATCTGGGCTGGGCCGATATCGGCGGTGCGGACGAGGCGCAGGACAAGCTGAAGGAAGGGATCGAACTGCCGCTGAGGAACCCCGAGGCGTTCCGGCGGCTCGGCATCCGGCCGGCCAAGGGCTTTCTGCTCTATGGCCCGCCCGGCACGGGCAAGACCCTGCTGGCCAAGGCGGTTGCCAAGGAGAGCGAGGCGAATTTCATCTCGATCAAGTCGAGCGACCTCCTGTCCAAATGGTACGGCGAGAGCGAACAGCAGATCAGCCGGCTGTTTGCCCGCGCCCGGCAGGTTGCCCCCTGCGTGGTGTTCATCGACGAGATCGACAGCCTGGTCCCGGCGCGTGGCAGCGGCGCGAATGAGCCGCAGGTGACCGCGCGGGTGGTCAACACGATCCTGGCCGAAATGGACGGGATGGAAGAGTTGTCATCCGTGGTGGTGATTGGTGCGACCAACCGGCCGAACCTCGTCGATCCGGCGCTGCTGCGTCCGGGCCGGCTGGACGAACTGGTCTATGTCGGCACGCCCGATGCTGCGGGCCGCGAGCATATCCTGAAGATCCACACGCGGGACATGCCGCTGGCCAAGGACGTCGATCTTGGCGGAATAGCGCGCGAGGCGGAGCGGTTTACCGGCGCCGATCTGGAAGACCTGACCCGCCGCGCGGGGATGAACGCGATCCGCGCCCACGGGGCCAAGGTCAAGACCGTTTCGGCTGACGATTTCCGCAAGGCGCTGGCGGATTCGCGCGCCACTGTCTCGCCGGAAATGGAGGCCGAGTACCTCAAGATGCGCGGCGAGCTGAAAAAGCGCGCGGCGGCGGTCAATCTCAACCCGATCGGCTTCATCGCCCCGGGCATGGTGGAATCGACCCGCGACAAGAAGCACGGTTAGGAGATCAGTGCGCCGCGCCCCAGCTGGGGCCGGTGCCGATCTCCACGCCGAGCGGCACGCTGAGCTGCACGGCCGGTTCCGCCGCGCCGGCCATCACGCTGCGGATCACTTCGCTGGCCGCTGCCACATCACTCTCCGGCAGTTCGAACACCAGTTCGTCGTGGACCTGCAGCAGCATTTTTACTTGGCCAAGGCCGGCCGCCGCCAGCGCGGGCATCATCCGCACCATCGCGCGCTTGATGATGTCGGCTGACGTGCCCTGGATCGGCGCGTTGATCGCGGCGCGTTCCGATCCCGCGCGCTCGTTCTGGTTGGACGAGGTGATCCGCGGGAACCAGCATTTCCGCCCGAACAGCGTTTCGGAGAAGCCCTTCTCGCGCACGCTAGCCAGGGTTTCGTGGATGTAGCGCTGGATGCCGGGGAAGCGCTGGAAATAGAGGTCGATCGTGGCCTGGGCCTCTTCCGGGGTGACCCCCAGCCGTCCCGCCAGGCCCCAGCGGCTGATGCCATAGAGGATCGCGAAGTTGACCGTCTTGGCCCGGCCGCGGGTGTCGCGGTTGACCTCGCCGAACATCTCCTGCGCGGTGCGGGCGTGGATGTCCTCGCCGGCGGCGAAGGCTTCCTTCAGCTCCGGCACGTCGGCCATGTGTGCGGCGAGGCGCAGTTCGATCTGGCTGTAGTCGGCCGCCAGGATCACGTTGCCGGGCTCCGCCACAAAGGCGTCGCGGATCTGGCGGCCGATTTCGGTGCGGATCGGAATGTTTTGCAGATTGGGTTCGGTCGAACTGAGCCGCCCGGTCTGAGCGCCGACCAGCGAGTAGGAGGTATGAACCCGGCCGGTCTGCGGATTGATCGCTTCCTGCAAAGCTTCGGTGTAGGTGCTGCGCAGCTTGGACAGCTGGCGCCATTCCAGCACCTTGGTGGCAATAGCCGCGCCTTCACCGGCCAGCCCTTCCAGCACCGACTGGTCGGTGGAATACTGCCCGGTCTTGCCCTTCTTTCCGCCCTTGAAGCCCAGTTTGTCGAACAGGATTTCGCCCAGCTGTTTGGGACTGCCGATGGTGAAGGGCTGCCCGGCCAGGGCATGAATCTCGCCCTCCAGCTTGGCAATTTCCTCGGCAAACGTGGCGGACAGACCGGCCAGACGCTCACGGTCGACCTTGATGCCGTGGCGCTCCATCTGCGCCACCACCGGCACCAGCGGGCGGTCGACCCGTTCATAGACTCGCGTTGCGCCCTCATCCGGCAGGCGATGTTTCAGCAGGCGGTGGAGCCGCCAGGTTACCTCGGCATCCTCGGCGGCATATTCGGTCGCGCGGTCCAGCGGCACCTCGGCAAAGGAGATCGCTTTCTTGCCGGTGCCGCAGACATCCTTGAAAGCGATGCAGGTGTGGCCAAGGTGGCGCATGGCCAGCTCGTCCATGCCGTGGCCGCCCCCGATACCGTCGCTGCTGCGCCCGGCATCGAGGTCGAAGCTCAGCACCATGGTATCGTCCAGCGGGGCAACGTCGATCCCGTGGCGGGCCAGGACGTTGAGATCGTACTTGGCGTTCTGCCCAACCTTCAGCACCGCATCGCTTTCCAGCAGCGGCTTCAGCATGGCGAGCGCCCGCGCGCGGTCGATCTGGCGTGGCCGTTCGGCAAACATGTCGGTCCCGCCATGGCCCAGCGGGATGTAGCAGGCCTGTCCCGGGCCGAGTGCAAGGCTGACGCCGACCAGATCGGCCGAGATCGCATCCAGCGCGCTGGTCTCGGTGTCGAAAGCGACCAGCCGCGCGGCCATCGCGCGGTCGATCCAGTCGGCCAGCACGGCTTCGTCCTGCACGCAGGTGTAAAGGCTGCGGTCGATCGCAGGCAGATCCGGCAGCGGCTGGCGGCTGCCGCCCTGCACCGGTCCGGTCCCGGCGGTGACTGGCTTGGCCGGGTGCAGCTGCACCTTGCGTTCGGGACTGCCACGTCCATCGCCGAGCCGCTTGAGCAGCGAATTGAACCCGTGTTCCTCAAGGAAAGCCGCCAGCGGATCGGGCGGGATCGTGCCCAGCTTCAGGTCGTCAAGCGCCTGGGGCAGGGGGCAGTCTTCCTTCAGTGCGACGAGCACGCGCGACAGGCGGGCCATCTCGGCATGCTCGATCAGATTGTCGCGCAGCTTGGACGGCTTCATGCCCTCTGCTGCGGCAAGTGCGGCTTCCAGGCTGCCGTGCTCCTGGATCAACTTGGTCGCGGTCTTGGGTCCGATCCCCCGAATGCCCGGGATATTGTCCACCGCATCGCCCATCAGCGCCAGAACGTCACCGACCAGATCCGGCACCACGCCGAACTTTTCCTCGACCTCGGGAATGTCGATCCGGACGTTCTTCATGGTGTCGAGCATGTCGATATGCCCGCCGCCGCAGGGACCGACCAGTTGCATCAGATCCTTGTCGGACGAAACGATCGTCACGTCCCAGCCGCGTTCGCAGGCGGCGCGGGCATAGGAGGCGATCAGGTCGTCGGCTTCGAGACCCTGTTCCACGATACACGGCAGGCTGAAGGCGCGGGTCGCGTCACGTACCAGCGGGAACTGGGGCTTCAGGTCTTCCGGCGGGGGCGGGCGGTTGGCCTTGTAATCGGGGAAGATGTCATTGCGGAAGCTCTTGCCGCTAGCGTCGAGGATCACCGCCATGTGGGTCGGGCCGTCCGCCTTGTTCAGATCGTCGGCCAGCTTCCACAGCATGGTGGTATAACCATAGACCGCGCCGACCGGCACCCCGGCCGGATTGGTCAGCGGTGGCAGGCGGTGATAGGCGCGGAAGATATAGGACGATCCGTCGACCAGATAGAGATGCTGCTTGGCTTCCATGGGGACTGCCTAGCAGGGCCGGCGTCGCAGGGTAAGGCGCGAATCACATGGTGAATTTCGTCTTGCGCATCTCTCGGTTCGACCCGGAACCTGCTGACCGGGCGTGACAAATGGCGGATTTGCGCCACTTGGAATCGGCCTATCGACAATCGCTTGCATCGCGGTTGCAAGGCCACTAAATGCGCGGTCGAAGTCTACCGTAAAGGTAGTCTTTCCGGTCGGTCCAGGGCGCCTTCGGGCAAGGGGGATCGGGCGTGGTCCACTACTGTCAAGGAATTGAAATCATGCGCAAGATCGTTCTCGCCGCTGTCGCCGCTCTCGCCGTTTCGGCTTGCTCGCAGGAAGCTGCTGATCCGGCTGCTACCGCTTCGGAAGCCGTTGAAGCCGCCACCGACGCCGCTTCGGACGCTGCTGCTGTCGCCACCGACGCTGCCGCCACCGTTTCGGAAGCCGCCGACAAGGCTGAAGGCGCTGCCAAGGAAGCCGGCGCCGCTGCCGAAGGCGCTGCTGCTGAAGCCGCTGCCGCTGCTGAGGAAGCCGCCAAGAAGATGTAATCTTCCGGGCCTTTCGGCACACACGGATCGGGGCGCGAGGGGCAACCTTCGCGCCCCTTTTCGTTGGCGCTTCGGCCATGCCTGCTTGACTCGTTTAATCGCGCGATTAACCCTGCGGCAAACGACAAGCGAGAGGAGCCGCAGGCGTGTCCCATCCTGAAAGCGCCGCCCCCCTGGCCGATGGCCTGGCGCGCGCCCTGGCGCGTGCCGGCTTGCCTGCACCGCAGGGGCTGGAACGGCTGTCGGGCGGTGCCAACATGGAAAGCTGGCGCTTTGCCGCCGGGGATGAGATTTGCGTGCTGCGCCGCGCGCCGTCGCTGGAGATGATGGCTGGTCGGCCAATGGACCATGCCGGGGAAGCCGCCCTGATCCGCGCCGCCCGCGCCGCCGGGGTGATGGCGCCTGAAGTGCTGGTCGAGCTGGAGCCGGATGATGGGATCGGATCGGGCTATGTGATGCGCGCGATTTCCGGCTCGCCCGATCCGAACGCTTTCCTCGCCGAGGCCGATCCGCAGCTTGCAATCCGCGACATCGCCCGCGAACTGGTGGCGACCCATCGCACCGATTGCACCGGTGTGCCCGTGCCAGTGATGGACACGGCCGAAGCGCTGGGCGAACTGCGTCGGCGTTTTCTCGATTACGGCGGCGACCGGCCGATCCTGGCCCTCGCGCTGCGCTGGCTGGAAGCAAATATTCCGCCGCCGGTCCCGCCGCGGCTGGTCCACGGCGATTTTCGCCTTGGCAACCTGATGTTCGAGCAGGGGCGGCTGACCGGGGTGCTCGACTGGGAACTGGCGCACCTGGGTGACTGGCATGAGGATCTGGCCTTCGGCTGCATGACCGTCTGGCGTTTCTCCCGGCCCGACCGGCCCGGCTATGGCCTGACCACGGTGGAGGAACTGGCCGCCGCTTATGAGGAGGCAGGGGGGGAGCGCTTCGACCCTGCCCGGTTCCGGTTCTGGACGATCTACCGCACCTTCTGGTGGGCGCTGGGCTGCCTGCAGATGGGCGGGTTCTGGCGGGCCGGTCATGACCGCTCGGTAGAGCGTGTCGTCGTGGCGCGCCGGACGGCCGAGCAGGAACTCGATCTTCTGCTGCTGCTGGAAGATCTGGCGCCGGAAGAGGAGCGCAAACGTCCGCTCCCTCCGACGCAGGAGCCGTTGGCACCGACCACTGGCGAGCCGAGCGGAGCGGAGATCCTGACCGCCATTTCCGAATGGCTGAACAGCGATATCAAGCCGCTGGTTTCCGGGCGCGGCAAGTTCGACCTGGCGGTGGCGCGCAATGCGCTGGGCATCGTCGCGCGCGAGATCGAGCAGCGCCCGGTGGCCACCGATGCCACCTTGGCCGCCGATCTGCTGGCCGGCCGGGCCGATCTGGCCACTCCCGGCCTGCTTGCCCGGTTGCGCCGCATGGCCCTCGCCAAGCTTTCAGCCGACATGCCGAAATATTCAGCCCTCGCCGTAGCGCGGGCGCAATGGGAAGGAAACTGAGATGGATTTTGCCCTGCCGGAGGACCTGGTCGCCTATCTGGCCGAACTGGACGACTTCATCGCCAAGGAGATCAAGCCGCTGGAGGAGCAGGACGACAACATCCGCTTCTTCGATCACCGGCGCGAATGGGCGCGGACCGACTTCGAGAATGGTGGTCTGCCCCGCCATGAGTGGGAAAAGCTGCTGGTCGAAGCCAGCAAGCGTGCCGATGCAGCAGGGCACTGGCGGTTCTCGGCGCCGAAGAAGTATGGCGGCAAGGATGGCTCCAACCTGTGGATGGCGGTGATCCGTGACCGCTTTGCCGCCAAAGGGCTGGGCCTGCACAACGATCTGCAGAACGAGCACTCGATCGTCGGCAACTTTCCCTTCGTGGCAATGTTCGAACACTTCGGGACGGAAGAGCAACAGAAGGAGTTTATCCTGGGCGGCTTTGCCCGCGAACGCCGCACGGCTTTCGGCCTGACCGAACCGCATCACGGTTCCGATGCCACCCACATGGAGACCAGGGCCGTGCGCGAAACCCGCGACGGAGTGCCGGGCTGGCGGATCGACGGCGAAAAGATGTGGACCACCGGCATGCACGTGGCGACGCACTGCGCCACCTTCGCGCGGACCAGCGGCAAGGACGGCGATGCCAAGGGGATCACCTGCTTCCTGGTGCCCAATCCCACCGAGGGCCTGGTGATCGAGGAATACCTCTGGACCTTCAACATGCCGACCGACCACCCGCGCGTCAGCTTCACCAATGTCTGGGTGCCGGACAGCGCGATCCTGGGCCCGGTCGATGGCGGGCTTTCGATTGCCCAGTCGTTCGTCCACCAGAACCGCATCCGCCAGGCCGCCAGTTCGCTTGGCGCGGCGACCTTCTGCGTCGAGGAATCGGTCCGCTATGCGCGCGAACGCAAGCCTTTCGGGCAGGAGTTGTCCCGCAACCAGGGTATCCAGTTCCCGCTCGTCGAACTGGCCACCCAGTGTGAGATGCTGCGCACGCTGATCTACAAGACCGCCTGGGAAATGGACCAGATGGAGCACAAGGAGATCGAGCACCGGCTCTCGGACAAGATCTCGATGTGCAATTACTACGCCAACCGGCTGGTCTGCGAGGCTGCCGACCGGGCGATGCAGGTCCATGGCGGGATCGGCTATTCACGCCACAAGCCGTTCGAGCACATCTACCGCCACCACCGCCGTTACCGGATCACTGAAGGGGCGGAAGAAATCCAGATGCGCAAGGTGGCCGCTTACCTGTTTGGCTATCTCGGGCCGCGCAAGGCGCTGTATCAGTAAGGCAGCCGGGGAGAGTGGGTCAGAGCGGCGAGATGGCCAGGCTGTCGAACCGCACGTCCTCATTCCCCGGCGCCAGCCACAAGGTCAGGTAACGCCCCGGGCAGGTGCCATCGACTGTGACGAAGGCCTCAAACCGGCCTTTGCCAAGATCGTTGGCGGTCAGGGCCTGCCGGTCATTGCGCTGGCAGCTGAGCGACAGGCCCGCGCCCTTGGCGGCGCCGCCGGATGCGGTCTGCGCGGTCCACGATACGCGGTAGCGGCCTGGCGCGGGCGTGATCATCTGCCAGGCAATCGGCAAGCTGGTCGGACCGGAAACCCGGGCCAGCAAACCACCTTCGCTGGTCCCCGGGGTAAGGGCAACATCGCCGCTGTCCGCCAGGTTCCATTCGAAAGCGACCGGATTGGCGTTGCGGCGCAAGCGGGTGAAGCGCGGATCGGCAATTCCGGGCGAGGCATAGGAACACTGGGCCAGCCAGAGCTGCTTGGCATCACCGATTCCGCCCTTGCCGATCAGCTTGGTGACCAGCGGTTCAACCGTGTCGCAATTCCAATCTGGCCCCTTCATCGACGCCACGATTGCCGCGCGGGCCTGAAGCGTGGGAAGCGGAAGGTCGCCACTGCGGATCAGGTAGGATTCGGTCCATGACGGCTTCATGGCCAGCCGCTCGGCCAGAGCCGCGCGCCGCTCGGGCGTAGCTTCGAACTCGGCAAACAGCATGTCGCGGACCGGCAGGAACGGGGCCTGACGTAGCACGGCATCCAGCCGCAGGGCGGCAAGCCGCGGCTGTCCACCAGCCAGGCCTGCATTCATGAAATAGATCTGGGTCAGCGGATCGCGCCAGCCAAACCGGGCGGCGACCCGGAACGATCGGTCGGCCGGTACGGCCTTGCGATCGGTCAGTTGGCCCGCGCCGAGCAGTGCCGTGGAACGCGGGTCGATCGGATCGGCGCGCACGGCCTGCGTGGCCATTTCGGTCGCGCCAGCTCCGTCGCCCGCACCAAGCAGCCGCGCTGCCTCGGCCCGCCAGGCCTCGGCGCGAAGCGGACCGGGAACCCATTGCGCTGCCCCGGGCCGGGTCGCCGACAGCCGGTCCAGGCCGTTGCCCAGCGCCAGTGCGGCAAACAGCGCCACTCCGCCCAGCATGGCCACACTGGAGGGGCGGAGCCGCGCCATGCCTCAGTCCTTCTTCTCGGACGACGGCGAGTAGGTGTAATACTCGTAGCCGTAGTACTCCGAATAGCGGTGGCCGGCCTTGCTCGGATCGAACATGGTCAGCACCGCACCCAGCAGCATCGGGCGCATGGTGCGCAGGCGCCGCAGCGAGGCCTTGAGCGAGCCGCGACGCGCGCGTTCGGATTCGATGATGAACACCACGCCGTCGACCAGCGCCGACATCAGCGGTGCGTCGGCCAGACCGAGGATCGGCGGACAGTCGAACACCACGACATCGTAACGGGCAGTCAGCTCCTCGATCAGTTCTTCCATCCGGGTCGAGGCGATCAGCTCGGTCGGGCTTGGCGGGATCGGGCCGGACGTGATCACGGTCAGCCCGGGATGGCCCGAATCCTTGACCACGCTTTCGATCGAAGCCTGCGAGGTCAGCAGTGTGGTCATGCCCTGCTCGTTGTCCAGCGACAGGCGGCGATGAATTGAGGGGCGGCGCAGGTCGACGTCGACCAGCAGGACCTTGCGGCCCATGCGCGCCAGACCCTGGGCGATTGCGAAGGACGAGGTGGTCTTGCCTTCCGACGGCTGCGAGCTCGTGACCAGCATCGAGCGCGGCAGACCATGGCTGGTCGAGTAGAGCAGCGCCCCGCGCAGCGAGTTGTAGCCTTCCGAAACCGGTGATTTCGGATCGGCCAACTCGACATCTGGATCGCCCTCGCGCGCCTTGGGAATGACGCCAAGCAGCGGCAGTTCCAGCTTGTGCTCGACGTCTTCGGGGACCCGGACGGTATCGTCGAACTGGCTACGCAGGAAAGTGACCAGCGCGGCAATGCCAAGCCCGGCCAGCAGGGCATAGGCCAGGTTCTTCATCAGGTTCGGCGAGGACGGAGCCATCGGCGGATCGGCCCGGTCGACAATCGAGATGTTGCTGGTCGAGATCCCGGCCGAAGCGTTGAGTTCCTTGTAGCGTTGCAGCAGCCCGTCATAGAGCGCGCGGTTGGTGTCCGCCTCGCGCGCCAGCAGGTTGTACTGCACCGACTGGTCCTGCTCGTTCAGCGTCGCAGCCTTGAGAGCATCGACCTGGGCCTTGAGCTGCCGCTCGGTGGCAAGGGCCGCTTCATATTCTGCCCGGGCCGCGCTGCGGACGTTCTGGGCGGCCATCATCAGCTGATCGTCGATCGACTTGAGCTGGGCGCGCAACTGGCGGACGTTGGGATGCCCATCCAGGTGGCGGGTCAGCTCGTCTTCGAGCTTCGCCTCGATCCGGGCCCGTTCGGTGAACAGGTTCTGCACGGCCGGGTTCTGCAAGGCGTCGCGATCGGCCAGCAGCGACTTGGAATTGATCGACTTGAGCTTGGCTTCTGCCGCAATGCGGCGCGATTGGGCCTGCGAAGCTTCGGCATTGAGCTGCAGCAGGCTGGCGGTGGTGATGCTCGAGGCGCCGCTGCCTGCGCCACTGCCCGCTTCAGGCGGGGCACCGGCATCGCGGGTCCGGATCAGACCGGCCGAACGGGCGTAGGTGTTGAGGTCACGTTCCGACTGTTCAAGCTTGCCCTTGGCTTCCTGCAGCTGATTGCCAACGAATTCGCGGGCGTAGGATGAACTGTCATAGCGCTGCTGCAGCGTGGCCTGGATGAACTCCTCGGCAAATTCGACATGTCGCCCTTCAGCACATTGAAGATCTGGGGCAGCTCATCGATGCTGGTCCGGCGGATCACCGCGCCGACACGGGTGATCCGCTTGTCTTCCCTGCTGGCCGAAACCTTGCCGTCGCTGTCGCTCAGGGCATCAGACATCGAGCGGAATTTATACATGTCGAAGAAGCGGTTGCCGCGACCGACCCGCCGCTGGACGAACAGCACCGGGCTGCCATCCTCGATCAGGATGGCAAGGGTGACGATCAGGAACAACGGCATCAATACTATTGCCGCCGCCCCGGCCACGGCGATGTCGAACAGCCGCTTCATCACCCGCGCGCGAAGGCCCAAGGGGCCGACGGAAACCTTCAGTAAACCCTGACCATAGCCGATCCGCGCGCCCAGTGCGCCAAGATCGGACACTGCCTGGTCGACCAGCTCCCCTTCGATGCTGGCACCCTTGAGGATGATCGCCCAGGCCGCGCGGCGCTCGGGCGGACAGGAGATGATCACCCGGTCGGCCGAAGCCAGGACGCTGCCAATGCGGTGGAGGGCCTGAGGATCGGTCAGGCTGGGTGACAGGCCCAGGGTGGCGGCATCGAAATGGCGCGCACCGGGCAGGTCGAGCAAAGGCCCCCCATCGTCGATGACCACTTCCGAAACCACATTCTCGCCGCAGCGCCAGCGAACGAAGGCCCGCATCTGCAAGCGCATCCAGCCGAGGATCAGGGCCGAGGCGAATACCCCTGCGGTGAAGACGAGGCGCGAGAACTCCCCACTCGACTTGGTGTAAAAGGCAATGAAGACGACGGCGGCCGCCGAAATTCCGAGCGCAGCCAGAGCCCTCACGCCGCCATTGCGGGTGCTCATGAGGGCGCTGAGCGAGTAGGACCCGTTATAAAGGGCAACGGTCAGGAACACCGGCAGCAGCAATTGCGCCAGCACACCGGCCTGGGCGATTCCGTCGCGCCCCAGATAAAGATAGCCGATCAGCAGGAAGCCTGCGAACAGAGCCACCAAATCCGCCAGTATGAGAGCGAGATAGCATTGCAGCCGCCGTCGCTCGAGCGAGGCGGTTGGTCCGGATGCTGCCGGATGGCCGGCTACGGGGCCGGTGGAATGCGCAGTTTGGCTGGCCATGATCGATGCAGCAAGTCACCCAGGGAGGCAGGGAGCGCGACCGGGCACCATGTTGGCCAAGAATGCCGCAATGCACAACCCGCAAATGTCAGGGTAAGCGATTGATCGGGCTGATACTACCGCTGGGCGGCGGCCCGGGCGATGTCGGTCAGGCCGCGGGCCAGCAGCAGTTCGGCGTTCTGGCTGTTGGCCAGCAGCGACCGATGCAGTTCCATCAGCCGTTCGACCAGCCTTGCCAGTCGCCGTCCACGCCAGCGCCGCAACTGCTCATTGAGTTCGCGCTCGTCCTTCCAGAATACCCGGCGGGCTGCGGTCTCTTCCTTCAGGAACGCCTGGATGTCACTGCGCCGGCCGAGCCGCCCGGCCAGCTGGGCCAGCTGGGCGGCGCGGCGTTCAAAGGCCAGCAGGACGCCCACCGGGCTAAGCCCCAGTTCGCGCATGCGGCGCAGTTCCGCTCCCACCCGCCCGGTTTCACCCGACAAGACCGCGCTGACGAGCGTGGCGAAGCCGTCGTCCTCCGTCCGCGCACCGATTGCCTCAAGAGCGGCGATATCGGCAGTGCGCGGGCTTTCAGGGCTGGCATCGAGATAGAGCGCCAGCTTGGTCAGTTCGGACTGAGCCAGGCGGGTGTCGAGCGCCGCCGCCCGTGCGATCCGTTCGGCAAGGTCGCCGCCCAGCCGCAGGCCGGCAGGACCGGCCATCTGCCGCACCGTCTCGGTCACGCTGCGCAGATCCGGGGGATAGAACATGGCGACCAGTGCGTCAGGGCGCGCGGCCAGCAGTTTCGCGGTTCGTGACTTGTCGCTCGCCCCGGTGGCGACGATCAGCACCGGGCAGCCTTCGACATCGCCGCCGATCAGGTTGGCAACCGCGTCGTGGGCTTCGTCCCCGCTGGCCCGGACCCAGATATGGCGCTTGTCGCCGAACAGCGAGGTGGAGCGCGCTTCGTCGCCCAGTCGGACGGGGTCGCGTTTCAGCTCTGCGCCTGACAGTTCGATCCGTTCGCCCGGATCGTCGAGCAGTCCGGCGATGGTGTGGGCGGCGTCGCTGGCTCCGGCCTCGTCCGGGCCGCAGAAGAAGAACACCCGCGCCTCGCGCGCGGCGCGCGGGGCCAGGCTCTTGAAGTCCTTCTGGCTCGCCTTCACTTGGCGTTGCGCAGGGCCAGCGCCAGCCGGGTGACGATCCGGTCGGCAACCTGCTTGGTCAGGTTTTCCAACGCGGTATTCTCGGCCGCGATGGTGGCATATTCGCTGCTGACCACGTCGATCCCGGCATCGGACCCGGCGGTGGCATCCAGCACGATCTCTCCCGTGGCCAGATCGACCAGCTGATAGCGCGCACGCAGGGTGCGGCGTTCGCGGGCGATGGTATCGTCGGACAGCAGGCCCAGCCCCTCGAGCTTGTCATCAAGCCGCACGTCGAGCCGGTAGCGGGCCTTGCCATTGACCGCGTGGCTGGCCCCCAGCCGGTCGATCAGGGCGTTGCGCATCAGCCAGCCGGCCTTGCCCTCGATCGGCGAAACCTCGATCCCGGCCAGACCCCGCGCCACCGTGCCGCTGGCGCCGCCGGCATACATCGGCTTGAGCCCGCAGGCGGACAGCATCAGGGCAAAGGCCAGAACCAGCAGGCGCATCATGCCACCAGGTTTACCAGACGGTCGGGCACCACGATCACCTTCTTCAGCGGCTTGCCATCCAGCGCACGCTGGACCTTCTCGCTGGCCAGCGCAAGCGCCTCAAGCTCTTCGCGCGGCAGGCCCTTGGCCACCGTGATGGTATCGCGCAGCTTGCCCAGCACCTGGATGGCAATGGTCACTTCGTCTTCAACCAGCAAGGCCGGATCGACCGGCGGCCAGTCAGCCTGGGCGACCAGGCCCAATCGGAACTGGGACCAGGCTTCCTCGGCCAGATGCGGCATCATCGGCGCGACGAGCAGGATCAGCTTGCGGATCGCATCCGAGCGGCTGGCCGAGGGCGCGGCCTTTTCGATCGCGCCGGTCAGTTCATAGATCCGGGCCACGGCCTTGTTGAACGAGAGCGATTCGATATCGTTCGCTACGGCGGCGATGGTCTGGTGCAGCTTGCGCTCCAGCGCGATGTCCTGTTCGGCATCGGCCCCGGCGCCACCCAGTCCGACCTGTCCGAACAGCCGCCACAGCCGCTGGACGAACCGGGCGCAGCCTTCGATCCCGGCTTCGGACCAGGGCAGGTCGCGCTCAGGCGGGCTGTCCGACAGCATGAACCAGCGCACTGCGTCAGCCCCGTACTGGGCAATGATGTCGTCCGGATCGACGACATTCTTCTTGCTCTTCGACATCTTGATGACCTTGCCGATCTCAACCGGCTGGCCATCGGCCTTGAGCGTCGCGCCGTCGCCGCTGCGCTGCACTTCATCCGGGCTGAAATAGACCGGCCGGCCATCGGTTTCGCGCGAATAGGTCTCGTGCGTCACCATGCCTTGCGTGAACAGGCTGGCAAAGGGTTCCTTCACGTCGATCAGGTCGATGTGGGCCAGCGCGCGGGTCCAGAACCGGGCATAGAGCAGGTGCAGGATCGCGTGTTCGATCCCGCCGATGTACTGCTCCACCGGCAGCCACTGCTTGATCACATCCGGATCGAACGGCTTGTCCGCCGGCTGGCTGGCAAAGCGCAGGAAATACCAAGAGGAATCGACGAAGGTGTCGAGCGTGTCGGTTTCCCGCACCGCCGCCTTGCCGCACTTGGGGCAATCGACATGCTTCCAGGTCGGGTGGCGCAACAACGGATTGCCTGGCACGTCGAAGCTGACGTCTTCGGGCAGCACGACCGGCAACTGGTCCTTGGGCACCGGAACGACGCCACAAGCATCGCAGTGGATGAACGGGATCGGCGTGCCCCAATAGCGCTGGCGCGAAACGCCCCAGTCGCGCAGCCGCCATACGGTGGTGCCGTGGCCCCAGTTGCCGGCTTCGGCGCGGGCGATCACCTCGGCCTTGGCGGTTTCCACGTCCAGCCCGTCAAGGAAGCGGGAATTCACCAGCGCGCCGGGGCCGGTATAGGCTTCATCGCCGGCGAAGACCGGATCGGTCAGATCGCCATCGGCGACCACGCGGGTGACCGGCAGGCCGTACTTGCGGGCAAAGTCGAGGTCGCGCTGGTCATGCGCCGGGCAGCCGAACACCGCACCTGTGCCGTAATCCATCAGCACGAAATTGGCGATGTAGAGCGGCAGGTCGATGCCGTCGTCAAACGGGTGCTTCAGCCGGATGCCGGTATCGTGGCCCAGCTTTTCCTGGGTTTCGATTTCGGCCGCGGTGGTGCCGCCCTTGCGGCATTCAGCCACGAATGCCGCCACGGCCGGATCGCTTTCGGCCAGCGCCTGGGCAATCGGGTGGTCGGCGGCGATGGCAACGAAGCTGGCCCCGAAGATCGTGTCAGGCCGGGTGGTAAAGACTTCCACTTCGGTGCTGCGGTCGGCGTTCCAGAACCTGAACTGCAGGCCCTGGCTCTTGCCGATCCAGTTTTCCTGCATCAGCCGGACCTTTTCCGGCCAGTCCTTGAGGTCGCCCAAGCCGCTCAGCAGATCGTCGGCAAATTGCGTGATCTTGAGGAACCACTGCGAAAGCTTGCGCTTTTCGACCAGCGCGCCCGAACGCCAGCCGCGTCCGTCGATTACCTGTTCGTTGGCCAGCACGGTCATGTCGACCGGGTCCCAGTTGACCGCGCTTTCCTTGCGATAGACCAGCCCCGCTTCGTAGAGTTCGAGGAACAGCGCCTGTTCGTGGCCGTAATAGTCCGGCTCGCAGGTCGCCAGTTCACGGCTCCAGTCGAGCGCGAAGCCGAGCCGTTTGAGCTGGGCCTTCATGTTGGCGATATTGTCGCGGGTCCAGCCGCCGGGGTGGACACCCTTTTCCATGGCCGCGTTCTCGGCGGGCATGCCAAAGGCATCCCAGCCCATCGGATGCAGCACTTCAAAGCCCCGCATCTTCTTGTAACGCGCCAGCACGTCGCCCATCGTGTAGTTGCGGACGTGGCCGATGTGGATGCGCCCCGAGGGATAGGGGAACATCTCAAGGACATAGCTGCGCGGCTTGGGCGACGAATCGTCGGCCTTGAAGCTCTGCGCCTCATCCCATGCGGCTTGCCAGCGCGGATCGGCGCTGGCCGGATCGAAACGGTCGGTGGTCATGAGGTCCCTCTAACGCCTCGCCGGTCCCGCGCAAGCGGGGACCGCAGGCGGGACCTCGCTCCTCTTAATTCCCGGCGGAGGCCTGGCGGCGCAGGTCGCGGGCGCGGGTCAGGATCACGTCTTCCAGCTTCTGCACGGTGGCGGCGGCCACCGGCGCATCGACCCACACCCCGTTGGTCAGGGTCTGACGGCTGGCGGCAACCCGCAGCGCATCGGCGCGCAGATCCTGGTCGAGGATCGTGACAGTCACCTTCATCCGCTCGTTCGGGTTGTTGGGGTTGGCGTACCAGTCGGTCACGATGACCCCGCCATTGCTGTCGGTCTGCAGCAGCGGCATGAAGCTCAGCGCCTCAAGGCTGGCGCGCCACAGGTAGGAATTGACGCCGATCGTGGTGATCTTTGCAGCGGCGAGATCGGCTTTGGGACGGTCCTTGCCCCCGCCACAGGCAGCCACCGACAACGCGGCGAGGGCAATCAGCCCGGCGCGGGCGGTCTGGCCCAGGATGCTCGCTTTGGGGGAAGTGCTGCCAATCATGTGTCGATCCGGGTCCTGTAAGCCAATGGTCCAGCCAGCGTGCTGGTGCGCAGCCTCTATAGCTTAGGCGGCCCGCGCGGCAAGCCCGCTGTGCCGCGCTATAACCGGCCGGGGCCGTGAACCCGGCCTGAATGGGCCGTGGCGCAGTGCGATGTTCACCGGCAGTTAAGCGCTGGTTGCGCAATTTGGCGCTTGGAGTCCGAAGCCAAATAGGCGATTATCGGGCGAGCGCGGCGACATCGTTGTCGCCATGAAAGGGCAAAGCGAATGGCCGGCATCAGCCAGCAGCAGCAACGCAAGGGCGGCGGCAGCGCCGGTTCCGGGCTGCTGTTCGCCGCAGTCGGCATTCTGGCCCTGCCTTCGGCCGTGCTGGCATTTGCCAACCGGGTCGAATCGCCCGCCGCTGCGCCCGCGCTGGTCGATGGCGGGTTTCAGCCCGCCGCGGTTGATCCGCGGCTGGCCCGCTCGATCACGGTCCGGGCCTTGTCCAAGGACCGGACCTTCCGCTTTACCCCCGCGGCAACCCCCAGCCGTCCTGATGGTTCGGTGACAGTGGCCGTGCGGCTGGATGGTGCGGGCCTTGCCGCGATGCGCCGCCCGGTTGCAGCCGAAGCCGGTCAGGGCCAGCCTGGCGGACTGGGCATCGCGCCGACTGCCTACAGCCTTGGTTCGGCGCGTGGCTATCGCAGTTTTGCGCACAACACCGCGCCCTCGCTGCCGCAGACCCGGCAGACGGAAATGCCCGATCTGGCCGCCTATCAGCCCAAGCAAGGCTCGGCCGGAAAGCCATCGCGCTTCGCCCCGCGGATCGAGCTGGACGAGCACGAGAAGACCGGGCGCAGCCCGCGAACCTTTGAACAGAGCGACCAGACCGTGGGCGTGGGCGGGTCTTATCGCGTTACCCGCAACCTCGATCTGACCGCCGGGGTGCGGGTCACGTCGGACCGTGACCGCCTGCTGCCGCTGACGGATGGCAAGCAGGACAGCCAGGCCGTTTACGTCGGAACCCAGTTCCGCTTCTAAGACCAAAGTCAGTGCTAATAGCTATGCAGCCAGCTTGCCCGAGGGGGCGGCTGACCATAAGCTTGCCCTAGCGGAATCGACCGCAATGGGGAAAGGAAGCACATGGCGCGCGTGGCAATCGTAACCGGCGGAACCAGGGGTATCGGTGAGGCGATCTGCCTGCGCCTGCACAAGCAGGGTCACACGGTCATCGCCAACTATGCCGGGAACGAGGAAAAGGCCAAGGCCTTCACGGCCCGCACCGGCATCCCGGCGATCCGCTGGGACGTGGGCGATCACGAGGCCTGCATCCACAACTGCAATGATATTGCTGCGGAATTCGGACCGGTCGACATCGTCATCAACAACGCCGGGATCACCCGCGACGGGGTGCTCCACAAGATGAGCTTCGATGACTGGAACGAGGTGATGCGGATCAACCTGGGCGGCTGTTTCAACATGGCCAAGGCGACTTTCCCCGGCATGCGCGAGCGGGGCTGGGGGCGGATCGTCAACATCGGCTCGATCAACGGCCAGGCGGGGCAGTACGGGCAGGTCAACTACGCCGCCGCCAAGTCCGGAATCCACGGCTTTACCAAGGCCCTGGCCCAGGAAGGGGCAAAGTACGGGGTGACCGTCAATGCCATCGCGCCGGGCTATATCGATACCGACATGGTCGCCGCGGTGCCGGCCCCGGTGCTGGAAAAGATCGTCGCCAAGATCCCGGTCGGCCGCCTGGGCCATGCCGAGGAAATCGCCCGCGGGGTGGCCTTCCTGACTTCGGAGAACGGCGGTTTCATCACCGGCTCGACCATGAGCATCAACGGCGGTCAGCACATGTACTGAAGCGGTAGACCGGGGTGACACCACTATCACCCCGGCACCACTCAAGCGTCACTCGATCATCACTCCAGCGACTTTCCACGCACCGTCCTGCCAGGCGAGCGATAGGGTCTCGGTGGCGCTGCCCTTCTTGCTGTAACGGGCCTTGAACGTGATCGTCCAATAGCCCCCCGGCGGGGCGGGCGCGAAGGTGACGGTGGCCAGTTCGCGCTCCTGCGCGGTGCCGACCTCGCCGCGAACCTGCTGCGAGGTCCGGGTCCACCATTCGACCGTGTTGAGCAGCTGGAACGACTTGTGGGTCGCCTGCCAGCTTGCGGTCCAGTCATCGCGGTCGAGCAGGACAAGGAACTTGCGGGCCGCGTCGATCGCGGCGGCCTCGCTGGCCGGGGTCGGGGCGACCGCCGGCGCGGGAACAGCCGGCGTCGTCACGGACTGGCCGGGGCCGGACAGGGCCGACAGGGCGAACAGGGCAAGGCCAAGGGACATGAGCAATCCTCCAACAATCCAGCCGGCGCGGCGCGTGCTGCCGATGCCTTGAGCTGGCTGTTGGAAGACCTGCGCCGAACCGGCCGCCGCGGCATCCCCGAAACCCTTGTCCCCCAACAATTCGGGGGTCTGGCCCTCGCGCTCGCGCAGCAACCGGGCGGCCTCGCGGCTGCTGGTCACGCCCAGCTTGCGCCGCGCATCGCGCAGCCGTTCGTTCACCGTGTGGACCGACAGGCCCAGCAACCGGGCCATGCTCTTGGCATCATGGCCATTGAGCAGCAGCCGCAGGGCTTCCTTCTCTTTGGCGGTCAGCGCCTGATAGCCGTCGGACATGGCCGTGGTTTAGTTTCCCGCGCCATTGCCGAACACCCCGAATTTTTCGTATCCCGCAGCCCATGACCACTCCGTTCCACCCGCCGGTCAAGCGCTCGGTCGAGATTGCCGGGCACAAGACCTCGATCAGCCTGGAGCCGCTGTTCTGGGAACTGCTCAAGCAGGCGGCCAGCGCTGAGGGCGTGCCGATCAATGCGCTGGTGGCGCGGATCGATGCCGAGCGGATCCGCGCCGATGTGCCGCCGGGCCTGGCTGGTGCAGTGCGGATCTGGCTGGTCGCCTGGCTGGTTTCAGAACTGGGCGAGAGCAAGGCCCCCTAGCGCGGCCACGGCCAGCACCCGGACCACCCCCCATTTGAGGCCGAACAGCAGGCCCGCGCTGAGCAATGCCAGCAGAGCCGCGCGCCAATCGAAGCTCGCCCATACCGGCAGATCGAACGGCAGGTCGGCCGGACGGCCCGAGCCGAACCGCGCAAACAGCAGGTGCCCGGCAAACCACAGCGCCAGGCTGCCGATCACGCCGACCACCGCCGCCGTTACCGCTGCCAGCGCGCCTTTCAGCTTAACCGCCTGCTCCAGCCGCTCGATCCACGGGGCGAAAGTGAAGATCCACAGGAAGCACGGGGCAAAGGTGACCCAGGTGGTCAGCATGGCCCCCAGCAGGCCCGCCACCAGCGGGCTGAACGGTTCCGGCGCGCGGAACGCGGCAAGATAGCCGACGAATTGCGTGACCAGGATCAACGGCCCCGGGGTGGTTTCGGCCAGGCCCAGCCCGTCGGCCATTTCCCCGGTCGATAGCCAGCCGAAAGTGCCAACCGCCTCCTGCGCCATATAGGCCAGCACCGCATAGGCCCCGCCAAAGGTGACGACCGCCAGCTGCGAGAAGAACGCCCCGATCTGCCACAGCACGTGATCGCGCCCCAGCGTGAGCAGCACCAGCACCAGCGGCGCGGCCCAGACAGTGCCCCACAGCAGCACGGAGCATAGGCTGGCCGCCCATGGGCGCGGCGGCAGGGCCGGGGCCGGGCCGCCGGGTTTGATGCCAAGCCAGTCCGGCCGCAGCGCCGCCACGGCAAAGCCCAGCGCGCCCGCGCCCAGCACCACCAGCGGGAAGGGTAGCGCCAGCAGCGCCAGAGCGACGAAAGCCGCCAGCGCCAGCACCTGTTTGAACCGCGTGCTCAGCGCCCGCCCGGCAATCCGGATCAGCGCCTGCAGCACGATGGCCAGCACCGCCGCCTTGATCCCCAGGAACAGCGCCGCGAACCAGTGCAGATCGGCCGCGACGGCATAGAGCACCGACAGTGCAAGAATGACAGCCGTGCCGGGCACCACGAACAGCAGCCCGGCCGCCAGCCCGCCGCACCAGCCGTGCAGCTTCCAGCCGATCCAGGTGGCGAGCTGCTGCGCCTCGGGCCCCGGCAGGAAGTGGCAGAAATTGAGCGCGTGGAGATAGTTCTCCTCGCTTACCCACTGGCGCTCTTCCACCACTTCGCGGTGCATCAATGCGATCTGCCCGGCCGGGCCGCCAAAACTCAGGCAGCCGATCCGGGCAAAGGTGCGGACAAGATCGGAAAAGGTCGGGGGGGATGCGGTCACGCCAAACTCCATGCCTCAGCGCCCGCCGGAAAGCGGGCCGTCAAGGCAACGCTTGGGCGCTGAACGCCTGACCGGGAGGTTGCTTTGCCCCGGTACCTGCCGAATTAACGCCGTCCGCGGCGGGGATCAATCCCCGCCGACCCGCTCGATCTGCGCGCCGACCAGGGCCAGTTTTTCTTCCAGCCGCTCGTAACCGCGGTCGAGGTGGTAGAGGCGGTGGACCTGGGTTTCGCCTTCGGCGGCCAGCCCGGCGATGACCAGGCTCATCGAGGCGCGGAGATCCGTGGCCATCACTTCGGCCCCGGTCAGCTTCTGCACCCCGTGGACCACGGCGGTGCGGCCCTTGGTCTCGATATGCGCGCCCATCCGGTTGAGTTCGGGCACGTGCATGTAGCGGTTTTCGAAGATCGTCTCGGTCAGCACCGAGCTGCCTTCGGCCAGGCACAGCATGGCCATCAGCTGGGCCTGCATGTCGGTGGCAAAGCCGGGGTAAGGGGCCGTGGCCAGCGTGACCGCCTTCATCGGTCCGTCGCGCCATACGCGAATCCCGTCCGACTTGGGCTCCACCTGCACACCGGCATCGCGCAGCGCCTGGATGGTGGCGTCCATTTCGTCGGCCACGGCGTGCTTCAGGAACACCTCGCCCCCGGTGATCGCAGCGGCGCAGGCATAGGATCCGGCCTCGATCCGGTCAGACATCACGCGGTAAGTCGCCCCGTGCAGGCGCGGCACGCCGTGGATGGTCAGATCGCTGGTGCCGATCCCCTCGATCTGGGCGCCCATCGCCACCAGCAGCTTGCACAGGTCGACGATTTCCGGCTCGCGCGCGGCGTTGTGCAGCACGGTCTTGCCGGTGCACAGCACGGCGGCCATCACCGCGTTCTCGGTCGCGCCGACCGAGACGACCGGGAAGGAATAGCGCCCGCCCGGCAGGCCGCCATCGGGGGCAATCGCCTTGACGTAACCGGCGGCCAGTTCGATCGTCGCGCCCATCGCTTCCAGCGCTTTCAGGTGCAGGTCGATCGGGCGGTTGCCGATCGCGCAGCCGCCGGGCAGCGAAACGGTCGCCTCGCCCATCCGGGCCAGCATCGGGCCGAGCACCAGGATCGAAGCGCGCATCTTGCGGACCAGTTCATAGGGCGCGACCGTGTTGGTGATGCGCGGTGCTTCGAATGTCATCACCCGGCCGAAATCCTCCGGCCGGCTGCCGGCGATGGAGGTCGACACACCGAACTGGTTCATCAGGTGCTGGAACCCGTCGATGTCGGCCAGTCGCGGCAGGTTGCGCAGGGTCAGCGGCTCGTCGGTCAGCAGCGCGCAAGGGACCAGCGTCAAAGCCGAATTCTTCGCGCCGGAAATCGTGATGGTGCCGGAAAGGGGCTTGCCGCCCTGGATGATGATCTTGTCCATGGCAGCGGTTTAGCGCGATTTGCAATTGCAGCAACCGGGCGTTGCGCAACGCAGTGGAAACCGCTTTAACACGCCTGCAACACGATCCTGTCTAAAGGGCGACATGACCGATCAACCTCCCCGCAAGCCGATCAAGAAGGCGGTGTTTCCCGTCGCCGGACTTGGCACCCGTTTTCTCCCCGCCACCAAGGCAATCCCCAAGGAAATGCTGCCGATCATCGACCGGCCGCTGATCCAGTACGCGGTCGATGAAGCGCGCGAGGCGGGGATCGAGCAGCTGATCTTCGTGACCGGCCGGGGCAAGACCGCGATTGTCGAACATTTCGACATGGCGTTCGAGCTGGAAACCACCATGAAGGACCGGGCCAAGACACTGGACGTGCTGGAGCCGACCCGGATCCAGCCCGGCAACCTGGTAACCGTGCGCCAGCAGGTGCCGATGGGCCTGGGACACGCGATCTGGTGCGCCCGCGCGATCGTGGGGGATGAGCCTTTCGCGATCTTCCTGCCGGATGAACTGATGATCGCGCACAAGGGTTCGACCGGCTGCATGAAGCAGATGGTCGAGGCCTATAACGAACATGGCGGCAACCTGATCTCGGTGCTGGAAGTGCCGGAAGAGGAAGTCTCCTCCTATGGCGTGATCGCACCGGGGGCCAAGGTCTCGGACCACGTCACCGAAGTGACCGGACTGGTTGAAAAGCCCAAGCGCGAGGATGCGCCCAGCAACCTGATCATTTCCGGCCGCTACATCCTTCAGCCCGAAGTGATGCGGGTGCTCGAAGGGCAGGAAAAGGGTGCCGGCGGGGAAATCCAGCTGACCGACGCGATGGCCCGGATGATCGGCCAGCAGCCGTTCCACGCCGTGACCTTTGCCGGCCGCCGGTTCGACTGCGGCAGCAAGACCGGCTTTGTCGAAGCCACCCTGGCCCTCGCGCTGGAGCGCGACGACATGGCGGACGAGGTGCGGGCACTGGCGACGCGGCTGCTGGGGGTTTAGCCTTACCCCTTCCGCTTGGCGATCCACTCGTCGACCCGCCGCTCCAGGATCGACAGCGGCTGCGATCCGGACGCGATCAGCAGATCGTGGAAGCCCTTGATGTCGAACTTCGCGCCCAGCTCGCGCTCGGCCTTGCGGCGCAGTTCTACGATCTTGATCATGCCGATCTTGTAACCGGTCGCCTGGCCCGGCAAGGTGATGTAGCGGCGGATCTCGGAGCGGGAGCGCTCGATCGGCTGGCGGCCGGTCTTGTGCATGTAGGTGACCGCTTCTTCCTCGGTCCAGCCCTTGGCGTGGAGCCCGGTATCGACCACCAGCCGCGCGGCGCGGAACAGTTCGGCATCCAGCCGCATGAAATCGGCGGCAATGTCGGGGAAGGCGCCCATTTCCTTGCACAGCGCCTCGGCATAAAGCGCCCAGCCTTCACCGAATGCGACATAGCCGGTCACCGCGCGGAACTTCGGCCCGCCCTGCTGGCGGACCTGGATATCGCCCTGCATGTTGTGGCCGGGGACGGCTTCGTGGCACATCAGGGTGTACATCGCCGCCGGATCGGGCCGCATGCCGACCAGGTGGACATAGGTCCGCGCCGGGCGCTTGCCATCGGGGCTGGGGGCAGAGGCATGGGCCGCGCCGCCCGGCACTTCGGAAAAGGCCGGCTCGCGCACCACTTCGATTCCGTAGGCCGGCAGGGTGCCGAACCACGGGCCGAGCAGCGTGCGGGTCCGCGCGACGAAGGCGTTGGCGGTGTCGAGGTATTCCTTGCGCAGTTTGTCATTGTAGGGGACCGGCGGATAGAGCCGCGCCCGCTCGGCGTAGAAAGCGTGGCGGTCCTTGAACCCGGCCTGGCGGGCCAGGGCATCCTGCTCGGCCTCGATCCGCGCCACTTCCGACAGGCCGATCGCGTGGATCTGGTCGGCCGTGAGGTCGGTCGTGGTGTTGAGCTTCAGCTCGTTGGCGTAATAGGCGAGGCCCCCCGGCAGGGTGACCGCGCCGACCTTGCCGCTGGGCGCGGTCGGCAGACTTTCCTTGGCCCAGGCGATCACCCGGCCATAGGCGGGCTTGAGATCAAGGATCGCGGCCTCGGCATCGCGCAGCAGGGCATCGGCCTCGCTCTGGCTGAGCTTGCCGGCCTTGACTAGCGCGCCGGCCTTGGCCTGCACATCGGCCCACAGCGCTGCATCCGCGCCGGGGCCGAACGGCGCCCCGCTGGTCAGCTTCTCGCTGCTGGAAATGATCGTTTCGACCTGGAACTTCGGCACCCGGATCCCGGCGGCCTCGCTGGCGCGCGTGCGAGCAATCGCCACGTCCAGCACTGCCGGCATCCCGCGCAGCCGGGCGATGTAGTTCCTGAGGTCGGCCACATCCTCGACGCTGTGGGTGTTGATCAGGAAGTCAGGCAGCTGGCTGTGGACCGAATAGAGCCGCGAATAGAACGGCGGGCGATAGAGCCGGTTGGCGTGCGACAGTTCGGCCCGCTCGGCCTCCAGCGCCCAGATATCGAAGTTGACCTGACCTTCGGGGGAGAGCTTCGCCCGGTCGAACCGCGCTTTCATCCGCGCCGCGCTGGCCTTGCGCCAGGCGACCAGCTCGGCTGCGGCGGCATCGCCGATATCGTTCCAGCGATCGCCGCCGTCCTTGATCCCCAGCCGCGTCGCCAGCTGCGGTTGGCGCTTCACCAGCTCGGCAAACTCAGCATCGAGGAACTCGGTCAGCCGCGCATCCTCGCTGGCCGGCACGGCGGCTGTCGGGGTGGCCGGCGCCTGGCTGAAGGCGGCCAGCCCGGTCAGGCTGAAGGCAATGGCGATAGCCGAAAGGGCGGCGGGAAGCTTGCGCATGATCGGTGGTTCCTTGTCTCTTTGTCCTGATCCTTAGCAGCGGTAGTGCACGGGTGAAGTCCCCGTTTGGACAGGTCAGGCACAATCCCCGCTTTCGCGCCCGCGCGGCCTCGCCTAAGCCGGGGGCATGGCGCTGATCCTGTTCAACAAGCCGATGAACGTTCTGTCGCAGTTTACCGATTCCGGCACTGCCGGATCGGCCCGGGCGACGCTGTCGGACTTCATCAAGGTGCCGGGGGTCTACCCCGCCGGACGGCTCGACCGGGACAGCGAAGGCCTGCTGCTGCTGACCGATGACGGGCGTTTGCAGGCGCGGATTGCCGATCCGCGCTTCAAGCTTCCCAAGACCTATCTGGTCCAGGTGGAAGGCGAGATCGATGATGCCGCGCTGGCGCAGCTGCGCCGGGGTGTGCGGCTGAACGACGGCCTGACCCGCCCCGCCAAGGCGGAGCGCATCGCCGATCCGCAGCTATGGCCGCGCGATCCGCCGGTGCGGTTCAGGAAATCGGTGCCGGATTGCTGGATCCGCCTGACCATCAGCGAAGGGCGCAACCGCCAGGTCCGCCGGATGACCGCCGCGGTCGGCCATCCCACCCTGCGGCTGGTCCGCTGGGCGGTGGGAGACTGGACGCTGGACGGTCTTGCCCCCGGCGAATGGCGCGCCGCGGAGGCGCGGCTGTGAACCCCGGCGATGTCGTGGCAATCGGCCCGCTGGTGCTGGCGCTCGACCGGGTGGCTGCGCTGGGCGGGGTGCTGGCGTTCCTGTGGGCGATCGACTGGATCCAGCGCCGGCACGGCCGGGGCGGGGCCAGCCTTGGCTGGTGGGCGCTGGCCGCCGGACTGATCGTCGCGCGGCTGGGCTATGTGGCGCAGCATTGGCAGAGCTTCGCGCTGGACCCCATCGAAGTCTTGCGGGTCTGGACCGGTGGCTGGCACTGGCCGAGCGGCATCGTCGCTGCCCTGGCCGTGCTGGGGGCGCGGCTGGGCCGCTCGCGCGCCATGCTTGAGGCCGCGGCGGTCATTGGCCTGCTGGCGCTGGGTTGGGCGGGCTTTCTGGCCAGCAGAGCCGACGGCCCGGACCTGCGCCTGCCCCAGACGCTGGCCGTGCAGCGGCTGGACGGCACTGTGCTGCGCCTGTCGGACTATCGCGGGCGGCCGGTGATCCTCAACCTCTGGGCTACCTGGTGCCCGCCCTGCCGCCGCGAAACCCCGATGCTGGTCCGCGCGGCGGGCGAGGGCGGGGCCATGCCGATCGTGCTGGTCAATCAGGGCGAAACATCCGAGACGGTGCAGCGCTATCTCGCCAGCGAGGGGCTCTCGTCCGCGCCCTTCGCGCTCGACGCCGACAGCACCCTGACCGCGCTGACCGGCAGCCGCGCCTTGCCGACCACGCTGCTGCTCGACGGGGCCGGTACGGTGCGCGAAGTCCACCTGGGCGAGATCAGCCGGGTGCAGATCGATATCCTGCGGCGCAAGCGACTGTAACAGTCCCGCAACACGGTCACAACACCGCAACATCGCGGGTGCACGAATCGCGCCATGGACAACGCACAGCCCAAGTTCGACTGGATCGCCTGGCTCGCCAGCGTTCCCGGCATCCCCGCCGGTTGGGGTGAAACCCCGGCGCAGGCCGCGACCGTCGTGGACCTTCCGGTCCGTGCCGAGGACGCGGACCTACCCGAACTGAAGGCTGCCTAGGCCGCCTTGATCCGCAGCGGCAGGGTTTTCAGCCCGCCGACGAAGGTGCTCTTGGCGCGCTTCGGCTCGCCGGCCAGTTCGACGCTGTCGATCCGGTCGAGCAGTGCCTCGAACAGCAGCCGCATTTCCAGCCGGGCGAGGTGCAGCCCCAGGCACTGGTGCGCGCCGGCACCGAAGGCGATGTGGCGGTTGCCTTCGCGCGTGGCATCGAACCGGCGCGGATCCGGGAACTGCTCGGGATCGTGGTTGGCGGCGACATAGTTGATCATCAGCCAGTCCCCGGCCTTGATCGTGACATCGCCGAACTGCGTATCCTCGGTCGCGGTGCGCATGAAGTGCTGGACCGGGCTGGTCCAGCGGATCGCTTCCTCGACAATGCCGGGCACCAGGCTGCGATCGGCCTTGACCCGGGCGAACTGCTCCGGATCCCTGGCCAGGGCAAGCATGGCCCCGGCGGTGCTGGCGCTGGTGGTATCATGCCCGGCGGCGGCGACGATAATGTAGTACCCGGCCCGGTCGCGGGCGCTGATCGGCTCGCCGTCGATTTCCGCCGTGGCCAGGATCGTGGCGACATCGCTGGTCGGATTGGCGCGGCGCTGGGCGGCCAGGCCCTCGAAATAGGTCTCGAACTCGGCGACAGCGCCGAACACGATCTGGCTGATCATTTCCGGCGTCAGCTCGGCCATGCCGCTCTTGTTGAGGTCTTCGTCCTGCCCGCCGAACATCTGCTGGGTCAGGAACAGCATCTTGGGTTCATCCTCTTCCGGAACGCCGAGGATCTGCATGACGACATGGAGCGGATAGGGCGCGGCGACGAGCGGCACGAAATCGCACTCCGGCCCGGCGGCGACCAGCCGGTCGGCGGTCTTGGCGGCCAGATCGCGGATCTGCGCCTCGATCGTGCGCAGGTTCTTGGGCATGAACCATTCCTGCGTCAGGCGGCGCAGCTTGGGATGCTTGGGCGCATCGAGCACGACCAGCGAGGAAACCAGGTTGGGGCTTTCCTCGCCCTGCTGGCGGGTTACCTCGCGGGCCAGGGCCTCGCCGGCCTTGTTGGTGAACACGGTGGCGCGCGGGGCGTTGAGGAAGCGGGCGTTGTCCTTCGACACCCGCATCGCATCCTCATAGCGGGTGAGCAGCCAGAACGGGTCATGGTCCCCGGTCGGACTTTCGATCCGCACCACCGGGGTTTCGGCCCGCAGCCGGTCAAACACGTCGAGCGCCTTGTCCCAGTCCGCATAGGATTTGGGATCGATCACCGCCATGGCATCTTCGGGCGAAGCAACAGGTCCGCTCATCGTTCAGGTTCTCCCGGGGATGTTATCGTTGTCGGGGCGAGCGGCTCAGCCGCCCGCCTGGGCCTTTTCGTAGGCTTCCTTGTACTCATCGCGCAGCAGCCGCTTGTAAAGCTTGCCGGTCAGTTCGCGCGGCAGCTGCTCGCGGAAGTCGATCTGGCGCGGCATTTTCACGCGGCTAAGTTGCGGTGCGAGGAACTCGGTCAGCTCCTCGGCCAGCGCCGGGCCGGCCTCGGCCATGTTCAGCGGCTGGACCACCGCCACCACCCGCTCGCCGAAATCGGGATCGGGCGCGCCGATCACCGCAGCGTCGGCCACCTTGGGGTGGGTGACCAGCAGGTTCTCGATCTCTTGCGGGTAGATGTTGACCCCGCCCGAAATGATCATGAAGCTCTTGCGGTCGGTCAGGAACAGATAGCCGTCCTCGTCCTGGTAACCGACGTCGCCCAGGCTGGTCCAGCCGTGCTTGTTGCGGGCATCGCGGGTCTTGTCGGGATCGTTGTGGTATTCGAACGGGACCATGCCTTCGGTCGGTTCGAAGAAGATCTGTCCTTCGGTACCGCGCGGCACTTCATCGCCATTCTCGTCGCAGACCCGGATGATCCCGGTCAGCGCCTTGCCGACCGTGCCGGGCTTTTGCAGCCACTCCGGGCTGGTGACGAAGGTAAAGCCGTTGCCTTCGGTCCCGGCGTAGTACTCGTAGATCACCGGACCCCACCAGTCGATCATCGCCTGCTTGACCGGCACCGGGCAGGGCGCGGCGGCGTGGATCGCACACTTCAGGGTCGAGACATCGTACTTTGCCCGGACATCTTCGGGCAGCTTGAGCATCCGCACGAAATGGGTCGGCACGAACTGGCTGTCGGTGATCTTGTACTTCTCGATTGCGGCCAGCGCGTTCTCGGGATCGAACTTTTCCATCACCACCACGGTGCCGCCCAGCTTCTGGATGGTCATCGACCAGCGCAGCGGCGCGGCGTGATAGAGCGGGGCGGGGGAGAGATAGACCGAATCCGGCTTGATCCCGAAAGCCATCATGGTCAGGCCGACCAGGGCATTGGCCTGGGCAATGTCCGGATCCTCCGGCAGCGGGATCTTCACGCCCTTGGGCCGGCCGGTGGTGCCGCTGGAATAGAGCATGTCGACGCCGGCGCGCTCGTCGGCAATCGGGGTGTCGGGCATGGCGGCCAGGGCATCCTCGGCCGAGAGCGGACCCGGGGTGTCGAGCCGCAGCTGCTCAACCTGCGGGGCCAGCTTGGCCACTTCGTCCAGGGTCGGGGCCAGATAGGCCGAACCGAACAGGATCTTGGCGCCGCTGTCTTCCAGGATATAGGCGATTTCGGGGGGGGTCAGGCGGCTGGAAATGCCGACGTAATGCACGCCCGAACGCTGGAAACCCCAGGTCAGGCAGAAGAACCACGGGTGGTTTTCCATGCACAGGGCCACCGTATCGCCGACCTTGATCCCACGGCTGCGCAGCAACTGGGCGACCTGGTTGGAACGGCGGTCCAGCTCCGCAAAGGTGATCGTTTCGCCGCTACCGGCCATGATGATGGCGGGGCGTTCGGGCTGGGTCTTGGCATGGATCGACGGGTGCATGGGAATCACTCTCCTGTTGCGGTCAACGCCGCTTGGGAAAGAGTTTTAACCGCCCGATTAAATGGCGCAAGGGGGGAGTCATTGTCCGCCTCACGGCGGTGCGGAAAAGCCGTTCGGCTTTTCCTGGCCTGGCCGGCCCGCTCCCCCGGCCCAACCACCCACAGGGTAACCTTTAACGGGTGGTTGGGCCGGGGGAGCGGGCCGGCCAGGCCAAGCTGATCGCGGATGCGATCAGCGTACCCGGCAAAAAAGAAAAAGGCGGCTCGCGGCCGCCTTCTTCCCAGCATCCTCCCGGAAGCCAAACCGGCCCGGGATTCTGCGCCCGGTACCGGACGTAAATCTCTCAGTCTTCTTCGCCGCCGCCCATGGCCACGTCGCTGGTGGCCAGTTCGCCGATCCCGTTCATGTAGGGAACCGGGTTCACAGCGGTGCCGGCGATGCGGACTTCATAGTGCAGGTGCGGGCCGGTCGAACGGCCGGTCGAACCGACGTAACCGATCAGGTCGCCCTTCTTGACCGGCTGACCGGCGGCAACGTTGAGGCGCGAGAGGTGACCGTAACGGGTCTGGATTTCACCGCCATGCTCGATCGCGATGTACAGGCCGTAGCTGGAGAACCATTCGGCCTTGCTGATCACGCCATCGGCCGAAGCATAGACCGGGGTCCCGGTCGGCGCGGCAAGGTCGATGCCCTTGTGCGCACGGCGGCCACCGAGGACCGGATGGGTGCGCATGCCGAAGTTCGACGTCAGCGCCGCATTGTTGAGCGGGTTGCGCGACGGGATCGAGACCTTGCGCGGCGCGAAAGCGGTGGTGCCGACGGCCAGGTTCGGCGTGACGAAGCCCGGAGCGGCAGGGATCGGGGCAGTGGTCGCGGCGGGGGCAATCGCGAGCTGGCCGTTGTCCATGGTCTTCCAGCCGGTGAACAGGCGGCGGAACTCGTCATCTCCGCCCTGCGGCGCCTTGGCGGCCTGGGCGGCGCGGATCGGCGCGTTCACGTCGGCATTGGCCGAGCTGTTGGCAAGAGCAGGATTGGCCAGGCTCAGCCCCGCAATCGCGGCGACCATGCCGGCGATGCTGCGAACCTTGGCAAAAAACGAAAAGGCGACCACTCAAACTACCTTGTCTTGCGCCCCGTTTGCCGGGGTGTGCGAACCTTGAAGAGATGGTCGGAATAGCCCCCCGCCGTCTCGAGTTGGGGCCTAGACGGGGCCGGGCGACCTAGACAACCCCGGCATAGAAAGAAGGCGGTAAACCGGCTTGTCGGCGCGCCGAGTCGTTGAACGGCGGCTTAACGGCCCCGCGAAAGTGGCGCGCAACCAAGCTTTTCCAAAGGGATTCGGGATTCTCGCCGCGCGCCCTGGCGACGGCGATGAAATGCGTTGAACCGAATCGGACGTGGGCGATTTCGTCGTCAAGGATGCGACTCAGGATCTTTGCGCCGCGCGTATCACCGGCGGCACGAACCCGTTCCAGCGTTGCCGGGGTCACGTCCAGACCGCGCGCTTCGAGCACCATCGGCACCACGGCCAGCCGGGCAGCGACATCGTGGGACGTCTCGCTGGCCGCATCCCACAGCCCGCTGTGCGCGGGCAGCGCACCATAATGGCTGCCAAGCGTCGCCAGATGCCGTTCCAGCAGGGCGAAATGCATCGCCTCGTCGGCCGCGACGGTCAGGAAATCGGAAACGAACCCTTCGCCCATGTCCGCCCCGAACCGCCCGGCCATGTCGAGCGCCAGGTCGATCGCGACGAATTCGATGTGGGCCAGCGAATGCCACAGCGCGATCCGCCCGCGCTCCGAACCGCCCTTGCCGCGCTTGGGCATGCGGTTGGGCGGCAGCAGTTCGGGCGCGTCCGGGCGGCCGGGCTCGTCCGGCATGGCCTGATCGAACACGAACGGCAGCTTGCCCTTTCGCCAGGCGCGGACCAGCTGGCGGGTCCGCATCACCTTGGCGCGCGGATCGCGTTCCAGCAGGGCGGCGCGGATTTCGGCGGCAAGCGTGGTCATGCCGGGCGGATCACAGGGCCTTGGTGGCTTCCAGCACCTCGGCGGCGTGGCCCTTGACCTTCACCGGGCTCCACACCTGCGCCACCTTGCCGTCCGCGCCGACCAGCACGGTCGAGCGGACCATGCCCATGTAGGAGCGGCCATACATCGACTTTTCGGTCCAGAACCCGAGCGCGTCGGACAGGCCGCCTTCTTCGGGATCGGAGGCGAGCGGCGCAGTCAGGCCGTGCTTTTCGATGAACTTCAGGTGCTTTTTCGGCGGGTCCTTGCTGACCCCGAGGAGGGCTGTGCCGGCTGCGGCAAAGTCACCCGAAAGGGCCGAGAAATCGAGGTTCTCGGTCGTGCAGCCGGGGGTATCGTCCTTGGGATAGAAGAACAGCACCAGCTTCTTGCCGGCAAAGTCCGACGGGCGCACCGGGCTGCCATCGGGGGCGGTCAGGGCGATGTCGGGCAGGCTGTCACCGGGGGCAATGCTCATCAGTCAATCTCCAGGGCTTCACCGAAAGTCGCGAACCAGGCGGCAGCCACGATGCGGCGCGATTCGGTCAGTTTATCGGTCAGGCATTCCCAATCCGCGCATTCGCAGGCGCTGGCAAGCACGGCGCGGGCCGATGCGGGCGGTTCTTCCCCTTCGGGCAGGAGCAGCCGCGCCGCGATCAGGAACCGGCCGAGCACAGCATGGGCCCGGGCCATGGCGGGATCGAGCTGGCCGGCTTCGACCAGCGCGGCCACCGCACCGGCAATCGATGGCACCAGCGCGCAGTGATCGCGC
Source organism: Sphingomonadales bacterium (assembly GCA_017302615.1). GTDB lineage: Bacteria > Pseudomonadota > Alphaproteobacteria > Sphingomonadales > Sphingomonadaceae > Novosphingobium. The sequence continues at coordinate 61,844 of JAFLDB010000006.1, read as the reverse complement.
AGTTGCAGATAGTGGACGATGAATTCGATATCGACCAGCCCGCCGCGCGCCAGCTTGATGTCGAGCGGGCCCTTGGCCGGCTTGTGAGCCGCCATGGTGCCGCGCATTTCCAGCACGTCGGCGCGCAGCTTGGCTGGATCGCGGTCCAGTTCCAGCACTGCGCGGATGATCGCTTCCAGTTCGCTCCGGCCTTCATCGGGCCCGTGCAGCACCCGCGCGCGGGCGAGCGCCATGTGTTCCCAGGTCCAGGCGCTTTCCCGCTGATAGCGGGCAAAGGCATCCAGACTGACCGCGATCGGCCCCTGCGCACCGGACGGGCGCAGCCGGGTATCGACTTCATAGAGCGCGCCCTCCGCCGTCGGGACCGAGAGCGCGGCGATCACCCGCTGGGCCAGGCGGTTGAAATAGAGCGTTGCGCCCAGCGGCCGCGCGCCATCGCTCTCGGTGCCGTGATCGCCGGTGAACAGGAACACCAGATCGAGGTCCGATGCATGGGTCAGCGCCCCGCCGCCCAGCCGGCCATAGCCCATGATCACCAGCTCGCCGCCCGGAACCTTGCCATGCACCCGCTCGAACTCGGCGGTAGCGGCGCGGGTCAGCACGGTCAGCGCGGCTTCGGCAACCCGGCACAGCGCCTGGCCGATCTCCATCGGATCGCGGCTGCCTTCAATCAGCTGGACCCCCAACTTGAAGCGCAGCTCGCCCACCCGGCGCCGGACCCGGTCGAGCAGGCGCTCGTAATCGTCGTCCGCTTCTCCGGCGCTCAGCCGGGCGATGAGATCCTCGACCGTTCCGGGCAGATCGAAGGCCGAGGCGTCGATCAGCGGATCGAGCAGATCGGCCCGCCGCGCCAGCGCATCAGCCAGCGGCGGCGCCAGGCCGAGAATGCGGGCCAGCAATTCGGCCAGCGCCGGGCGCGCTTCCAGCAGGCGGAACAGGTTGACCGCGCTGGGCAGATTGGTGAGCAACTGCTCCCATCGCAGCAGCGCCCGCTCCGGCTCCGGCGCCTTGGCAAAGGCCGCCAGCAGCGGGGCCAGCATGGCATCGAAGGCCTCGCGCGCGGCATCGCTGCGCAGCGCCCGCAGCTTGCCGGAACGCCAGCCCTCGATCCGGGTGGAAAGCCCTTGCGGATCGGCAAAGCCCAGTCCCGCAATCTGTTCGGTCAGCGCCGCGCCGCCGGTGGCACGCGGGGCGGCCACGCCTTCCTCGGCATACTGGGCGATCAGCCGGTCATAGCGCGTACCGACCTGCTCGGTAATCGCTTCCAGTTCGGCGATCAGGGCCGCACCATCGGGCAGGCCTTCCAGCCGGGCAACATTGTCGAGCGCGGCCGGATCGGTGGGCAGCGAATGGGTCTGCTGGTCAGCCACCATCTGCAGCCGGTGCTCCAGCGTGCGCAGCCGGTCATAGCTATCGCCCAGGACCAGGGCGTCCTCGGCACCGATCAGGCCGGCTTCAGCCAGCGCATCAAGGCTGGCGCGGGTGCCGCGCAGCCGCAGCGCCGGATTGCGTCCGCCGTGGATCAGCTGGTGGGTCTGGGCGAAGAACTCGACCTCGCGGATCCCGCCGCGCCCCTGCTTCAGGTTGAAGCCGGGGCCAGGGCGGACCGGGCCGGTGTGGTTGGCGCGGATCCGCTGGGTCAGCCGCCCGATCTCGGCAATCGCGCCGAAATCCAGGCTGCGGCGCCACACGAACGGGCGGATCGCGGCGAGGAAGCTTTCGCCGGCAGCAATGTCCCCGGCGCAGGCGCGGGCGCGGATGAAGGCGGCGCGCTCCCACGCCAGGGCCGAGCTTTCGTAATGGGTCAGCGCGGCTTCATAGGGGATCGCCAGCGGACTGACCTCGCTGGCGGGGCGCAGCCGCAGATCGACCCGGAAGACATAGCCCTCGTGGTCGACATGGCTCATCAGCTGCATCAGCGTGCGCGCCACCCGCTGCGCCGCCTCGCCCGGCTCGTCGCGTTCGCGCCGGGGCAGGCTCGCCGGATCATAGAGCAGGATCGGATCGATATCCGATGAATAGTTCAGTTCCCGCGCGCCATGCTTGCCCAGCGCAAGCGCAATGAACCCGGCCGGCTCGGCATCCGGCACCCGGGTGCGGATCGCGGCGGCGATGGCGGTATCAAGCGAACGGTCGGCAAAGTCGGACAGTTCCCCGACCACGCGGGCCAGCGGGAAGGCACCGGCCAGATCGCCGATGGCCAGCGCGACAGCCAGGGCCAGCTTTTCCCGCCGCAGCGCCGCGCCGGTATCGGGTGCATCGGCTCCGGCCGCGCGGGCGAAGGCCAGGGCATCCTCGCCGCGCCCTTCGGCCAGCAGGGCTTCCAGGGCCGGCAGCCGGTCAAGCCCGCGGGCCAGGAACGGCGCGTGGGCGCGGGCGCGGGAAAGGGCGTTGGTCCAGTCGGCACTCATCGGCTGCGGCGATGCCGTGTTGCGCTGGGTTGATCAAGTCGTTCGTCGGATCGGTGCTTGCATGGCGGCAGGGGCTTTGCCAGACAGCGGCCAATCCTCCTTTGCCAAGAAATGGGACCATCCCCGATGAAGTTTACCCGCACCACGCTTGTTTCCGCCATTGCGCTCGGCTCGGCCGTGGCGCTGGCCGCCGGGGTTTCGGCCCGCTCGCCAAAGGCCGGCGCCATGCCGGTGCCCAAGGTGACCGCGCCGGTGATCCAGGCCGATACGCTCAATACCATCACCCGCGAGCTGTCGTCCGACGCTTACGAAGGGCGCGGTCCGGCCACCCCGGGCGAGGACAAGACCGTTGCCTATATCATCAAGCGTTACAAGGACGCAGGCCTGCTGCCGGGCAACAACGGCAGCTGGACCCAGGACGTGCCGACGGTGGAAATCGCCGCACAGAACGTCACCCCGATGGCGGTCACGGTCGGCGGGCAGGCGATGGCGTTCGAATTCGGCAAGGACTGGGTGGCCGGATCCTATCGCGCGGTGCCGAAGACCGAGCTGAAGGACGCGCCGCTGGTCTTTGTCGGCTATGGCATCAATGCCCCGGAACTCGGCTGGAACGACTATGCCGGGGTCGACATGAAGGGCAAGATCGCGGTCATTCTGGTCAATGATCCCGACTATGAAATGAAGGACGAAAGCGGCCTCTTCAAGGGCAAGCGGATGACCTATTACGGCCGCTGGACCTACAAGTTCGAGGAAGCCGCCCGGCAGGGCGCGGCGGGCGCGCTGATCGTCCACGATACCTATCCGGCCGCCTATGGCTGGAACGTGGTCAATTCCAGCTGGACCGGCCCGCAGCTCTACATCCAGACCCCGGACAAGGGGATGAGCAACACCCAGGCCAACGGCTGGGTTCAGAAGGATGTCGTCACGAAGATCCTCAAGGCTTCGGGGCAGGACCTCGACGGGCTGAGCAAGGCGGCCAAGCAGAAGGGCTTCAAGCCCGTGCCGCTGGAGGCCAAGGCCAGCTTCGGTTTTGACAATACCATCCGCACCGCGATGAGCCGCAACGTGATCGGCATCATCCCGGGCAAGAAACGCCCGGACGAATACGTGCTCTATACCGCGCACTGGGATCACCTGGGCCGCTGCACTCCGGACGAGACGGGCGACGACATCTGCAATGGCGCGATCGACAATGCCACTGGCGTCGCCGGTCTGGTCGCCATCGCCGAAGCCAACCGCAAGGCAGGGCCTGCCGATCGCAGCCAGGTGTTCCTGGCCGTCACTCTGGAGGAATCGGGCCTGCTCGGCTCCAAGTACTATGCAGAAAACCCGATCTATCCGCTGGCCAAGACCGTTGGCGGGGTGAACATGGACGCGCTTTCCCCGGGCAGCGTGGCCAGGGACGTGCAGGTGACCGGCGGGGACAAGTCGGAACTCACCCGCTATCTGCGCGCGGCGATGCAGGCGATGGGCCTCTATGAAACGCCGGAAGACCATTCCGAGCGCGGCTATTACTACCGCTCCGACCACTTCAGCTTTGCCAAGCAGGGCGTGCCGATGTTCTACCTTGGCCGCGGGTCGGACTGGGTCCATGGCGGCAAGGCTGCGGCCGAAGCCCAGGCTGAAGAGTACAACAACATGCACTATCATCGCCCGAGCGATGAATGGAGTGCGATGTGGGACTGGTCGGGCATGGTCCAGGACGTGACGCTCTATTACCGCCTCGGCCGCAGCTTGGCGATGAGCAAGGAATGGCCCAACTGGTACAAGACCGACGAATTCCGCATGATCCGCGACAAGAGCCGCGCGGGCGGGAAGTAAGGGCATGACCGGAGCGACTGTGCGGATGCCGCCCGAGTGGCATCCGCAGGCCTGGCTGTGGGTCGGTTTTCCGCACGATGCGGAGGAGTGGCCGGGCTTTCTGGGCCGGGCGCAGGAGCAGATCGCGGCCTTTGCCAGCGCCGTTGCCGACAGCGGGCAGGAAGTGCGGCTGATCGTGCGCGACGAGGCCAACCGCGCCCGCGCCGCGCAGCTGTGCTCGGCGGCGGTGAAGCTGGAAGTGCGCCGCTATGGCGATGTCTGGCTGCGCGATACCGGGCCGCTGGTGGTGGAGCGCGAAGGGCGCGCCGTGGCCAAGCGCTTCGGCTTCAACGGCTGGGGCGGCAAGTACCTGATGGACGGCGACCAGGAAATCGGCGCGGAACTGGCGGACAGTGCGGGGCTCCCCGTCGCCACGGCGGACTGGGTGCTGGAAGGCGGCGCGCTCGATTGCGACGGAACGGGCCTGGTGGTGACGACCGAGCAGTGCCTGCTCAACCCCAACCGCAACCCCCAGCTGACCCGTTCGGGCATCGAGGGCCGGCTGGCGCGCGACCTGGGCTTTGACCGGGTGCTGTGGCTGGGTGACGGCCTGATCAACGATCATACCGACGGCCATGTCGACAACCTTGCGCGGTTTGTCGCGCCGGGCGTGCTGGCTCTGCCGCGCGCGACCGGCGCCAACGATCCGAATGCGGAGATCTTTGCCGATGCCAAGGCCCGGGCCGAAGCGTTCGGCGTCACGGTGCGCGAAGTTCCCTCGCCGGGGCGGGTCGAAACGGGTGGGCGGATCGAGCCGGCCAGCTACATGAATTTCGCGGTGACTTCACACCTGGTGGTAGTGCCGACCTATGGCACGGCCCACGATGCCGAGGGCGTTGCCGCGATTGCTGAGCTGTTTCCGGACCGCGAAGTGGTGGGCATCCTGGCCGATGCCGTGCTGGCCGGCGGGGGCAGTTTCCACTGCGCCAGCCAGCAGATGCCGGTGATCTGACCCTTTCCCGCCGGCCCCGCTGCGGGTAAGGGCAGGCCGATGTCCAAGCTGCTGCTCGCCTCGATCCACGATGTCGGCCCGCGTTTCGAGCGTGAGGTCGATCAGCTGGCCGGGCAGCTGGCGGAGATCCTCGGCGGGCCAAAGTTCGCCATGCTGGTCGTGCCGGACCACTGGGGCGAAGCGCCACTGGCGGAAAACCGCGCATTTCAGCGCCGCTTGCGGGACTGGGCCGACCAGGGCGTGGAAATGTTCGTCCACGGCTGGTTCCACAAGGACCTGGCGGAACACACCGGCGCCGCCGCCTTCAAGGCCAAGCACATGACCGCCGGAGAGGGCGAGTTTCTGGGGCTTTCCCGCGCGGAAGCCAGCCGCCGGATGGCTGACGGGCGCAAGCTGGTGGAGGATGCGATCGGGCGGAGCGCCGCCGGGTTCATCGCCCCGGCCTGGCTCTATGGGGATGGGGCGCTTGAGGCGCTCAAAGACAACGGTTTTGCCCTGGCCGAAGACCACATGAAAGTGTGGCAGCCTGAAACCGGCAAAGTGCTGGCCAAGGGCCCGGTGATCACCTGGGCGAGCCGCTCGGTCCCGCGCCAGCTGTCCTCCCGGCTGGTAGCTTCTCTGGCGCGGAATCTCCTGCATCCGCAAAGGGTTATGCGCATTGCCGTGCATCCCGGGGATACCCGCGTGCCGGCCCTGATCTACAGCATCGGGCAGACCTTTTCCGCCTTTGCCGCGCGCCGTCCGGCGGGGCGCTATGCGGACCTGCTGTCCGCGTGAAACTGGCCGTTCCGATCCACTCGTTCGAGCCGGGCGGGGTCGAGCGCGTCGCGCTCAATCTCTGCGCGGCCTGGCAGGCAGACGGCATGGACATAACCGTCGTTCTGGGGCGGGACGAGGGTGCGATGAAGGGCACTTCACCGCTGCTCAACTATCACACCATGCCCGAACCGGTGCCGACCGCCGCGTTCGAGACGCTGTGGATGATCCGGGTGCTGCGCCGCTATCTGGCGCGCACTCCCACCGACGTGGTCTGGGCCTCGGGCAACACCTATGCCATCGTCGCCGTGGCGATGAAGCTGCTGCTGGGGCGACGCTGTCCGCCGGTCGCGATCAAGCTGTCGAACGACCTTTACCGCAAGGACATGATCGCCCCTTACCGCGCGGCCTATCACTGGTGGTTGCGCCTGCAGGGGCGCAGGCTCGATCACTTCGTCGGCATGGCCCAGCCGATGCGGGCCGAGATTGCCGAGCTGATGCGGGTGCCGGACGAGAAGATCACGATCATCGAGGATCCCTCGCTGGCCGAAGACCAGTTCGCCGCGCTGTCCGCCCTGCCGCGCACCCCTGCGCCGCGCGCGCCGCATTACATCGCGGTCGGGCGGCTGGCCGGGCAGAAGAACTTTCCGCTGCTGCTGCGCGCCTTTGCCCGGCTGGACGATCCCGCCGCGCGGCTGACGATCCTGGGCGAAGGGGCGGAACGGCCAAGGCTGGAACGGCTGGCGCGCGAGCTTGGCATTGCCGACCGGCTCAGCCTGCCCGGCCATGTCGCCGATCCGCTTCCCTACCTGGCCGAGGCTTCGGCCTTTGTCCTTTCCTCTGATTACGAGGGCGTCCCCGCCGTGGTGATCGAGGCGCTGGCCGCCGGGCTGCCGCTGGTCGCCACCCGCTGCTCGGTCTCCATGCCCGGGCTGCTGCGCGATGGCGCGTTCGGCCCGCTGGTCGATGTCGGCGACGAGGCCGGCTTTGCCAGTGCCATGCGCGATGTGCTGGCCATGCCGTTCGATCCCGCCGCCGCCCGGGCCGCGGCCGCGCCGTTCCGGATATCGCAAGCGGCCGGGCGCTACCGCGAACTCTTTGCAAAGCTTGCCATCAGGGAGTAACGGGGCGCCGGCAGGTTCAGGAGGCGTTCAGCGCCCCGGCGCCACTGGCGCGCGGCACAAGACGAGGCTTCGAGACAGCGAGTGATGGCAGAAGACAGCGCCGCTTCCGGGCCTTCCGCGCCCACCGCACCCCCCCGGATCGAGGTGCCGCTCGAAGTGGTCGAGCCGCAGACCCGCAACCGCCTTGCCGGGCTGTTCTCGATGCTGGTTTCGCTGGCCATGCTGGTGGTCGTGGTGTTCCAGTTCCGGGACCTGTCGCTGGACAAGGTCCAGGGCATGATCCCCACCGCGATCGGGTTCTGGCTGGCCTTTGCCTGCTATTACCTGGCCGGGCCGGCCAGCGAATGGGTGATCTACCGGCGGCTGTGGGGCATGCCGGCATCGGGCATCGGCGCGCTGCTGCGCAAGCTGGTCTCCAACGAAATCCTGCTCGGCTACCTGGGTGAGGCACAGTTCTATGCCTGGGCGCGCAGCCGGCTGAAGTTCGTGACCGCACCCTTCGGGGCGATCAAGGACGTGACGATCCTGTCCGCACTGGTCGGCAACTTTGCCACCCTGGCCATGCTGGTCTGGGCCTGGCCGCTGATCTCCTCGGGCATGCTCGGGCTGGAAGGGCGCACGGTGTTCATCTCGCTGGGCGTGGTGCTGGTCACGTCCTTCGCGATCCTGCTGTTTCGCAAGAAGCTGTTCAGCCTGCCGAAAACCGACCTGTGGTTTGTCTCCGTGGTTCATCTGCTGCGGATTGCGGCGGTGGTGATCTTTTCGGCGGTGATGTGGCACCAGGTCCTGCCGCAGGTGGAGGTGACGCTGTGGATTGTCATGGCTACGCTGCGGATGCTGGTTTCGCGCCTGCCGCTGCTGCCCAACAAGGACGTGGTCTTTGCCGGGATCGCGGTGTTCCTGCTGGGCCACGATGTCGAGATTGCGGGGCTGATGACCTTGATGGCGGTCCTGTTGCTGGTAACCCACCTGGCGGTCGGCGCGCTGTTTGCGCTGCTTGACCTGATCGATGCGGAGAAAGTGAAATGAAGGCTGTGTACCTGTCCCTGACCCTGCTTGTGGCCGCGCCGCTGCTGGTCGCGAACGGCCCGGCGCTGCGTTCCACCCCCGATCTGGGCAAGGCCGAAGGCCGCTGCCGCCCGGGCGAAAGCGGCCCGGCGTTGCTGGTCGAGGCGGTCGGCCTGAAGGACCGCACCGGCAATCTCAAGCTGGAAGTCTATCCGTCGAACGACAAGGATTTCCTGGCGGATGACAACGTGCTGGTGGCCGCCGGCAAGGTGTTCCGCCGGGTCGAGGTGCCTACCCCCGATAGCGGCCCTGCCGTGCTGTGCGTGCGCATTCCGGGGCCGGGGTCCTATTCGGTCTCGCTGCTGCATGACCGCGATACCAACCGCAAGTTCGGCTGGAAGATCGACGGCATCGGCTTTTCCGGCAATCCCAAGCTCGGCTGGTCCAAGCCCAAGGCCGCGAAATCCCGCGTGGTGGTGACCAGCGGAGGCGTTACCCGGATCAAGGTGGTGATGAACTACAAGTCCGGGCTGGGCGTCGGGCCGATCAAGCAGAAATAGCGGCAGGGCGCGCCGGTGCGCATTGTCGATGTCTGCGCGTTCTACACCCCCCACGGCGGCGGGGTGAAAACCTATGTCGAGCAGAAGCTGCGGCTGGGGCCGCAACTGGGGCACGAGATTGTCATCCTGGCCCCGGGGGACCGCTATGAAGTGATCGAGCGCGGGCCCGAGGCGCGGATCGTCACGATCCCGTCCCCGCGCTTCCCGCTCGATCGCAACTATTGGTACTTCGACGACGAGGACGCGCTGCACGACGCGCTGGATTCGCTGGAACCGGATTTCGTCGAGGCCAGTTCCCCCTGGCGCAGCCCGGCAATGGTCGCGCGCTGGCCCGGCAAGGCGCCGCGATCGCTGTTCATGCACGCCGATCCGCTGTCCGCCTATGCCTACCGCGTGCTGGAGCCGATCTTCAGCCGCGAGACGATCGACCGGCGGTTCGAACCGTTCTGGCAGCACCTGCGGCGGATGGGGCGCGAGTTCGACACCGTGGTCTGCGCCAGCGGCGAACTGCGGGCCCGCCTGGAAGAAGGCGGGGTTGCCAATACCGCGCTGATCCCGATGGGGGTGGAAGAAGGCGTGTTCAGCCCGGCCCACCGCGATCCCGCGCTGCGGCGGCAACTGCTTGAGCTGTGCGACCTGCCCGAGGATGCCGGCCTGCTGATCGGGGTGGGGCGGCTGTCGGCGGAAAAGCGCTGGCCAATGGTGATCGAGGCAGTGACCGCCGCCGGGCACGAACGGCCGCTGGGCCTGGTGATCCTGGGCGGGGGCGGGCAGGAGCGCAAGATCCTGAAAAGCATCGGCGGCAACCCGCACATCCGCTTGCTGAAGCCGGAGCGCAACCGTGCCCGCTTTGCGGCGATCCTGGCCAGCGCCGACGCGCTGGTCCATGGCTGCGAGGCGGAGACCTTCTGCCTGTCGGCCGCCGAAGCGCGGGCCAGCGGCGTGCCGGTGATCGTGCCGGACCGGGGCGGGGCGGCCGACCATGCCGCCGATGGCGCCGGATTGCGCTATGCCGCGACCGATCCAGAAGCCCTGGCTGATGCGATCCTCGCCATGGCCGAAACCGGCTGGCCGCGCACCGGCAGCCCGGTCCAGACCATGCGCGGCCACTTCGTCCAGCTGTTCGCGCATTACCAAAGCCTGCCGCCGCGCCCCTGACCGGCTGCCTGAACCATCGGGCAGCCTTGACTCCCGGTCTGCGTGACAATAGTTGCAATTGCAACCAATCGTGCGCGACACATTCCCCGGGAGTACCTGTTCCATGGCCGACCTGTTCGACAATCCGCTGGGCCTTGATGGCTTCGAATTCGTCGAGTTCTGCGCGCCGGAAAAGGGCGTGCTGGAACCGGTGTTCCAGGCCATGGGCTTTACCCGGATCGCGCGGCACCGTTCCAAGGATGTCGAGCTGTGGCGCCAGGGCGGGATCAACCTGATCGCCAATTACGAACCGCGCAGCCCGGCGGCCTATTTCGCGGCGGAACACGGCGCGTCGGCCTGCGGCATGGGCTGGCGGGTGCGCGATGCGAAAAAGGCCTATGAACTGGCGATCGAGCGCGGGGCTGAGCCGGTTGAGGTCCGCACCGGGCCGATGGAACTGCGCCTGCCCGCGATCCGGGGGATCGGCGGTTCGATCATCTATCTGGTCGATCGCTATCACGGCCACCAGAGCGGCAGCGACCTGACGATCTACGACATCGATTTCCTGTATGAGCCGGGCGTCGACCGGCATCCGGTGGGAGCGGGTTTCCACACCATCGACCACCTGACCCACAACGTCTATGGCGGACGCATGGCCCACTGGGGCGGCTTTTACGAGCGCGTCTTCGGCTTCCGCGAGATCCGCTATTTCGACATCAAGGGCGAATATACCGGCCTGACCAGCCGCGCCATGACCGCGCCCGACGGCAAGATCCGCATCCCGCTCAACGAGGAAGGCCAGGCCGGCGGCGGGCAGATCGAGGAATTCCTGCGCCAGTACAACGGCGAGGGGATCCAGCACATCGCCTTTGCCTGCGATGACCTCTTGGGCGGGTGGGATCACCTCAAGGCAATCGGCACCCCGTTCATGACCGCGCCGCCCGCGACCTATTACGAGATGCTGGACGAGCGGCTGCCCGGCCACGGTGAGCCGGTGGCGGAACTGCAGAAGCGCGGCATCCTGCTGGATGGATCGACCACGGAAGGCGATCCGCGCCTGCTGCTGCAGATCTTCTCCGAAACGATGATCGGGCCGGTGTTCTTCGAATTCATCCAGCGCAAGAAGGACGAAGGCTTCGGCGAGGGCAATTTCACCGCCCTGTTCGAAAGCATGGAGCGCGACCAGCTGCGCCGCGGCGCACTGGGCGTGAAGGAGACCGCACAATGAGCACGGCCCCGGTCCTCAAGCGCATCCACCACGTCGCCTATCGCTGCCGTGACGCGAAGGAGACGGTGGAATGGTATGGCCGCGTCCTCGGCATGACCTACACCACCGCCTTTGCCGAGGACAAAGTCCCCTCGACCGGCGAGGACGATCCCTACATGCACGTTTTCCTCGATTGCGGGGGCGGCAATGTGCTGGCGTTCTTCGAGCTGCCGCAGCAGCCGGAAATGGGCAAGGATCCCAATACCCCGGCCTGGGTCCAGCACCTGGCTTTCGAGGTCGAGGACCTTGACGCGCTGCTCGCCGCCAAGTCCCATATCGAAGCCCAGGGCATCGAGGTGCTGGGGCCGACCTATCACGGTATCTTCCGCTCGATCTATTTCTTCGATCCCAACGGCCACCGGCTGGAACTGGCCTGCAACATCGGCACGCCGGACCAGTATGCGGAGCTGCGCGCGGTGGCGCCTGCCATGCTCAACGAATGGGCCGTCACGAAGCGCGCCCCGCGCCACGCGGCCTGGCTGCACGAGGATCCGGCGGAGCGGGGAGAGGGCTAGGGCCTGACTCTGGGCCCTATTCCCCCGGCACCTTGACCCGGGTCATCGCCAGTGCCGCCAGCACCAGCGTTGCCGCGGCGAAGGCCATGGTCCAGATCGGCTCGCCCGGGAAATAGCGCTTCATGATCGAACCCATCACGGTGGCGACCAGCAGCTGCGGCACCACCACGAAGACGTTGAACAGCCCCATGTAGATGCCCAGCTTGGCCTGCGGCAGGCTGCTTGCCAGGATCGCATAGGGCATGGCGAGGATCGAGGCCCAAGCGATGCCGACGCCGATCTCGCTCAGGATCAGCCAGGTCGGGTCCTTGATCACGAAGAAGCTGGCATAGCCCGCCGCGCCGCACAGCAGGCCGAAGATGTGGGTCCTGGCCTTGCCGAACCGGCGCGAGAGGAACGGCAGCAGGGTCAGCGCGGCCACCGCCGCCACCCCGTTGTAGACCGAGAACAGCACGCCCACCCAGTTGCCGGCCTGCTGATAGGCGGCGCTGGCCGGATCGCTCGCCCCGAAGAAGTCCTTGGCGACGATCGGGGTGGTGTTGATCCACATGATGAACAGCGCCGACCAGCTGAAGAACTGGACCAGCGCCAACCGTTTCATGATCTCCGGCATGCCGGAAAAGTCCCCGACGATGGCGGTCAGCATTCCGGCCGACCTGCCCGCGCGGGCCAGACGGATCGCCACGTGGCTGATCAGGCCGTAGCCCATCAGCAGACCGGCCAGCAGGTAGACCTCCTTTTCCAGCCCCAGCTCGTAAGTCGCCAGCATGGCGGCGACCCCGGCCATGATCCAGGCAAAGGGCGCGGCGCTGGTCCGCCCGGCCAGATTGTCCGCAGCCGTGGCGGCTTCGGCGCTCGCTTCGCCGAACGAGGCCATTTCCTCCGGCGAATATTCCTTGGTCGTCACCACCGTCCACATCACCGCCGCGAACAGCGCCGCGCCGCCGGCCCAGAAGCTGTAGCGGACCGTGTCGGGGATCATTCCCGCCGGGGCCTCGTTCGATACGCCCCAGTGTTCGAGCAGATAGGGAAACAGCGATCCCGCCACCGCGCCCGCGCCGATGAAGGCGGTCTGCACGGCATAGCCCGCGGTGTGCTGGTCCTTCCTCAGCATGTCGCCGACAAAGGCGCGGAACGGCTCCATCGAGACGTTGAGGCTGGCATCGAGCGTCCACAGCAGCACGGCGGCCATCATCAGCACCGGGCTGAGCGGCATCAGGAACAGCGAAAGCGCCGCCATCACCGCGCCCAGCACGAAATAGGGCCGCCGCCGCCCCAGTCGGCCAAGCCAGGTCTTGTCGCTGAGGTGGCCGATGATCGGCTGGACCAGCAGGCCGGTCAGCGGAGCGGCGACCCACAGCGCGGGCAGATCATCGAGGCTGGAACCGAGCGACTGGAACACCCGGCTCATGTTCGCGTTCTGCAGCGCGAAGCCGATCTGGATGCCGAAAAAACCAAAGCTGATATTGGCCAGGCCCGCCCAGTTCTGGCGCGGCTTCTCGGTGATCTGCATGGCTCTCCCCTTATTGGAGCCCTGACTTGCACGCCCGGCGCGGCGCGACAACACGCATACGAATACCTAGCCGGTCGTGCTCCGGCGCACCACCAGCCGGGCCGGGATGGTCGGCGCAGGCACGCTGCGCCCTTCGATCTGGGCGATCAGGGTTTCGACCAGCAGCTCGCCCCCGGTCTTGAGGTCCTGGACCAGCGTGGTCAGCGGCGGGTTGGTCAGGCTGGCGGCGGGGATGTTGTCGAAGCCCATCACCGCGATGTCCTGCGGCACGGCCATACCGGCCTCGCCCAGCGCTTGCAGCGCGCCGATCGCGATCAGGTCGCTGGCGGCGAACACCGCATCGAACCGGGCGCCGCTTTCCAGCAGCCGCGCCACCGCGCCGCGGCCATCCTCCTCGCTCGACAGGGCATCGGCCTGCAGCGCCGGATCGGGCGCTTCCCCGGCCTCGGCCAGGGCGGCGCAAAGGCCGCGATAGCGTTCGGCGAATTCGGGATAATGCTCGTCCGCCTGGCCCAGAAAGGCGATCCGCCGCCGCCCCAGCGAAAGCAGATGCTCGCCTGCCTGCCGCCCGGCCCCGAAATTGTCCGAGCCGACCGTGGCGCCGATGTTGTCATCGCCGACCGAGCCCCAGCGGACAAAATGGGTGTCGCTTGCCACCAGCTGGTTGAGGCGCTTTTCGTAGAGCGTGTAGTCCCCATAGCCCAGCAGGATCAGTCCGTCGGCGCGGTGGCTGTCCTGATAGCGGACGTGCCAATCGTCCTCCATCTTCTGGAACGAGATCAGCAGGTCCAGCCCGCGATTGGCGCTGGCCCGGGTGATCGCGCCCAGCATGGCGAGGAAGAACGGGTTGATGTTGGCCCCGTCCGGGGTCGGATCCTCGAAGAACAGCAGGGCGATGGTATTGGCGCGCTGCGAGCGGAGCGAGGAGGCGTTTTTGTCGACCGAATAGTTCAGTTCGCGGGCGATCTGCTCGATCCGCTGACGGGTGGCGAGGCTGACCGATTTCGATCCGCGCAGCGCGCGGCTGACGGTCGGCTGCGAAACCCCCGCCAGATAGGCGATGTCGAAACTGGTCGGCTTGGTGGAACGCTTGCGGCCCATCCCTCTCTCCCGTTGCGGGGCAGCCTAGGGCTTTGTTTCCGCACCCGCAATCCATGCCAAGGGGAAGCCACCAGGACCGCGCCACAACCGTGCTCGCCGCGCCACAATCGGGCCCATGCATAAATTGGTATACGTATGCCTTCTTCCGGATTGCCATGGCGCGGCCCTATTCGTGACAGCCGATGCAGGGGGAGAAGGCGCAAAAGCCTTCCTGCGCCACAGGGGTCTGGCCGCCGGGGCCCAAGCTTTCCGGCGAGGTTCTAGGGAGAGTACATCGTGACGCTTCGCACCAAGTTCATGGGTGGCCGTGGGGTTTCCGCCCTCGCCATCGCCATCTCGGCCATCGCGCTGCCTTCGGCGGCCATGGCGCAGGACGCTCCGGCTGCCGACGGCGCGGCTGACGAAATCATCGTCACCGGTTTCCGCGCCAGCCTGGAAAACGCGGTCAACAAGAAGAAGAGCTCCGACCAGATCGTCGAATCGGTCTCGGCCGAAGACATCGGCAAGCTGCCCGATGCCTCGATCGCGGAATCGATCGCCCGCCTGCCGGGCCTGACCTCGCAGCGCCTGTCGGGCCGCTCGAACTCGATCACCATCCGCGGCTTTGCCCCGGACTTCTCGACCACGCTGCTCAATGGCCGCGAACAGACCTCGACCGGTGATAACCGCGCGGTCGAATACGATCAGTATCCCTCGGAAATGATCAGCCAGGTCAATGTCTACAAGTCGCCCACCGCCAGCCTGGTCGGGCAAGGCCTGTCGGGCACGGTCGATCTGCGCACGATCCGTCCGCTGGCTGCCGGCAAGACCATCTTCTCGGTCGGTGCGCGCGGCACCCTGGCTGACAACGGCAAGCTCAACGCCGGGTCGAACGACAAGGGTTTCCGCGTCAATGGCCTGTTCGTCACGCAGCTCAAGGATGACACCATCGGGATCGTGCTGGGCGCCAGCTATGTCAACGAATGGTACCAGACCAAGGAATTCAACGCCTGGGGTTATCCGGGCGGCCCGGCCGGCAATGCCATCATCGGCGGCTCGAAGAGCTATGTCACCTCTTCGCAGCTGACCCGCCTCGGCCTGAACGGCACGCTGGAAATCAAGGCGACGCCGAACCTGACCAGCACCTTCGATGCGTTCTATTCGGACTTTGAAGACAACAACATCAAGCGCGGCATCGAACTGCCGCTGTGGTGGTCGAGCGCGACGCTGGCTCCGGGCTATACCGCCAGCGGCGGCTTCGTCACCGCCGGCACCTACAACGGCGTCAAGGGCGTGGTCCGCAACGATGCCTTCCAGCGCAAGGCCAAGCTGTACTCGTTCGGCTGGAATCTGGATTACAAGGGCGACGATGGCTGGGATGCCATGCTCGACATCAGCTATTCGGGCACCGACCGCAACGAACTGGCGCTGGAAACCTATGCCGGCACCGGCCGCGGCGGCGTGGGCGCCACCGATACGCTGGGCTTCACGTCCGGCACCACTGGCACCGTGTTCCGCCCGACGCTGAACTATGGCGATTACAACAATATCCTGCTGACCAGCCCGCAGGGCTGGGGCGGCACCCAGATCGCCACCAACGGCACCCGCATCGATGGCGGCCAGGACGGTTACTACAACGACCGCATCGTCGAGGATAAGCTCTACCAGTTCCGCGGCGAAGTGAAGCGCAACTTCGACGGCCCGGTGAAGAGCGTCCAGCTGGGCATGAACTACACCAAGCGCACCAAGTCGCTGGTTCCGGACGAATACTTCATCGGCCTGACCGCCAACACCACCGGCACCGTCAGCGTGGCTGTGCCGACCCAGTACCGACTCGGCACCACCAACCTGGCGTTCCTCGGCCTTGGTCCGATGATCAGCTACGATCCGATCGCGCTGATCGAGGGTGGCGTCTACAAGCTGGTGCCCAACCCCTACGGCGACGTGGTGGTGAAGAGCTACTCGGTCGAGGAAAGCCTGATGACCGGGTACGTGCAGGCCAACATCGACGCCGATCTGGGTTCGGCGAAGCTGACCGGCAACTTCGGCGTGCAGGTGATCGTCACCGATCAGACCTCGACCGGGGCCAGCGCGGTGTACCTGGGGACCAACCCCAACGGTTCGCCCAACATCGGCACTGCGGTGCGCACCGCCAGCACCGACTATGTCGACGTGCTGCCCAGCCTCAACCTGTCGCTGCGTTTCGAAAGCGATTTCGTGGTCCGCTTTGCTGCGGCGCGTGAAATCATCCGGCCGCGGCTGGACGACATGCGCGCTTCGGCCAGCTTCGGTTACAGCTTTACCGGGCCGACCAGCGTGGCGGTCACCGGCGGATCGGGCAACCCGGACCTGCGTCCGTGGCGCGCCAACGCGGTCGACCTGACCTTTGAAAAGTACTTCGGCACCAAGGGCTTCCTGGGCGTGCAGTTCTTCTACAAGGATCTGAAGAGCTACATCTACAACCAGGACGTTGTAATCCCGACTTCCAGCCTGGCGCTGGCTTCGCCGGGGGCGGGCATCACGATTGCGCCCAATGCCGTGCTCAACATTCCGATCAACGGTACCGGCGGCTCGCTCTACGGGGTCGAAGTGGCAGCCACCCTGCCGTTCGGCGAAGTGGTTCCCGCGCTTGACGGCTTCGGCCTGACCGGCGGTGCCAGCTATACCGAAACCAAGATCAAGCCCAACCCGGGCGGCGCGGCGGAAGACCTGCCGGGCTATTCGAAGTGGGTCGTCAACGGCACCCTGTTCTTCGAAAAGGGCGGCTTCAACCTGCGCGGGTCGATGCGTTATCGCTCTACCTTCGTCGGCGAAGTCTCCGGCTTTGCGGCCAACCGCGTGCGGCGCCGCGCGGCTCCGGAAACGATCTTCGACGCGCAGATCGGCTATGACTTCCAGGAAGGCAGCCCGCTCCACGGCCTGTCGATCTATGTCCAGGGTCAGAACCTCAGCGATGAGCCCTTCGTCA
The DNA here is from genome assembly GCA_017302615.1 of Sphingomonadales bacterium. Classification (GTDB taxonomy): domain Bacteria; phylum Pseudomonadota; class Alphaproteobacteria; order Sphingomonadales; family Sphingomonadaceae; genus Novosphingobium. Next base: position 44,693 of record JAFLDB010000006.1, on the reverse strand, counting down.
CCTACAACCCGGGCGATCCGCGTCAGGTGATCGATTACCAGGCCTATGGCCGCCGGTTCCTGGCCGGGTTCACCTATAAGTTCTAAGCGGTCATGGGGGGGCAGGCGTGCGGGACGGTAGCGAAAGCTTCCGCTCCGCACGCCGCCGACCGACTTGAACTCGACCCCGAACGGCGCTCTGCTGCACGTTCCACCGGGCAAGGGGACAAGCGATGACTGACGAACAATCCGTAATGCGCATCGTGATCGTCGGCGGCGGTACCGCCGGGTGGATGAGTGCCGCCATGCTCGCCCGCTTCGCCCCGCCGGGCTACGCGATCACGCTGGTGGAAAGCGAGACGATCGGCACCGTCGGCGTCGGCGAGGCGACGATTCCCGCCATCCGCCTGTTCAACGACGCGCTGGAAATCGACGAAGGCGCGTTCCTGGCCGCCACCAAGGGTTCGTTCAAGCTGGGCATTGAATTTGCCGGCTGGCTGGAGGACGGGCACAGCTACATGCACGCTTTCGGCACGGTCGGCCGCCAGCTGGGCGTGCTGCCGTTCCGTCACTTCTGGGCGCGGGGGCGGGCGCTGGGGATCGCCAAGCCGCTGGCGCACTATTCTGCCAACGAGCTCGCTGCCCGGACCGGGCGGATGGCGATCGACGCGCGCGGGCCGGGCATTCCCGAAGTGCCCTATGCCTATCACTTCGACGCCGGGCTCTATGCCGCGTTCCTGCGCGACTATGCCGAGAAGCGCGGTGTGGAGCGGATCGAGGCGACGCTGGCCGGGGCCAGCCGGACGGACAGCGGCGATATCGCTGCTGTCATGACCAATGATGGCCGCGCGATTGCCGGCGACTTCTTCATCGACTGTTCCGGCTTCAAGGGCCTGCTGATCGAACAGGAGCTGAAGACCGGATACGAGGACTGGCGCCACTGGCTGCCGTGCGACCGGGCGGTCGCCGTGCCGTGCGAGCCCTCGGGCAATTTCACCCCCTACACCCGCTCCACCGCGCGCGCCGCCGGGTGGCAGTGGCGGATCCCGCTGCAGCACCGGATCGGCAACGGCCACGTGTTCTGCAGCGAATACATGAGCGAGGACGAGGCCAGCGCCGTGCTGCTGGCCAACCTCGATGGCAAGCCGCTCGCCGATCCGCGCGCGATCCCCTTCGTCACCGGCCGCCGCAAGCGGATCTGGAACCGCAACGTGCTGGCGGTGGGGCTGTCCAGCGGGTTCCTGGAGCCGCTGGAATCGACCTCGATCCACCTGATCCAGTCGACCATCACCCGGCTTTTGACCGTGCTGCCCGGCAAGCACATCGAGCCCGCCGTGGTGGAAGGCTTCAACCGCCGCTCCGCTGCCGAGTTCGAGACGATCCGCGATTTCCTGATCCTGCACTACTGGGCCAACCAGCGTACCGGCCAGCCGTTCTGGGACCGGATGCGGGCTCTGGAACTGCCCGAAACGCTGGCCCAGCGGATCGCCGAATTCCGCGCCGCCAACCAGATCCAGCCGGCCACCGACGAGCTGTTTACCGAAGTCGCCTGGCTGCAGGTGCTGGTCGGGCAGGGTCTGGTGGCGGGCAGCTGGAACCCGATTGCCGATCGCTATCCCCAGGAAGAGCTTGCCGCTTTCCTTGGCGCGGTCGAAAAGGCCTGCATCGAAACGGTGCGGCCGATGCCCATGCACATCGATTGCGTCGCTGCCCTGTGCGGCGCGGCAGCCAAGGAGAAGGCCGCGTGAAAAAGACCCTCGCCCTGGCGCTGGCCGCCGCGCTGATCCTGCCGCTGCCGGCGCAGTCTTCGCGCGCGGTCAAAAGCGATTTCCGCGCCCGCACGCCGGATCAGGAAGTGATCTACTTCGTCCTGCCCGACCGGTTCGACAATGGCGATCCCTCCAACGATCGCGGCGGGATTGCCGGCGACCGGCTCGACCACGGATTCGATCCCGCCCACAAGGGCTTCTATCACGGCGGCGACCTCAAGGGGCTGACCCGCAAGCTCGACTATATCCAGGGCATGGGCGTGACCGCGATCTGGTTTGCCCCGGTGTTCAAGAACAAGCCGGTCCAGGGGCCGAAGGGCGATGAAAGCGCAGGCTATCACGGCTATTGGGTGACCGATTTCACCACCATCGATCCGCATTTCGGGACCGAGGCGGAGTTCAAGGCCTTTGTCGATGCCGCCCATGCGCGGGGGATGAAGGTCTATATGGACATCATCGCCAACCACACCGCCGACGTGATCCAGTACCGCGAAGGCGGCGACTATGCCTATCGCAGCAAGGCCGACTATCCCTTCTCGCGCCGCGGCGGGGTGAACGGGGAATCGATCAATCCGGGCTTCCTGGGCGATCACGTGCCCCATGCGTCCAACTGGGCGCGGCTGCGCGATCCGTCCTTCGCCTATACGCCGTTCGTGCCCGAGGCGGAAAAGGCGGTGAAGAAACCGGCCTGGCTCAACGATCCGATCTATTACCACAACCGCGGCAATTCGAACTGGACCGGGGAAAGCTCGCTCTACGGCGATTTCGTCGGGCTGGACGATCTGGCCACCGAGCATCCGCGCGTGGTTTCGGGCATGATCGAGATCTATGGCAGCTGGATCGACCGGTTCGGGATAGACGGCTTCCGGATCGATACGGCCAAGCACGTCAATCCGGAATTCTGGCAGGTCTTCGTGCCCGCCATGCTGGCCAAGGCCAAGGCGCGCGGCATTCCCAACTTCCACATCTTTGGCGAAGTCGCGACCGGCGATCCCGATGCCGCGCTGCTGGCCCGCTGGACCCATATTGCGGGGCTGCCCTCGACGCTCGACATGGCCTTTGCCGCCGCCGCCCAGCGGGTCGTTTCGGGCAAGGCCGGCACCGATGTGCTGGCCCGCGTGTTCGAGGACGATCCGCTTTACAAGGGCGGAGAGAAGGCCGCGCTGATCTCTCCCACCTTCCTGGGCAACCACGATTTCGGGCGTTTCTCGATGTTCGTGAAAGAGGCCAATCCCAAGGCATCGGACGAGGAACTGCTGGCCCGGGTGATGCTGGGCCACGCGATGATGCTGACCCTGCGCGGGGTGCCGACGATCTATTCGGGCGACGAGCAGGGCTTCGTTTCCGACGGCAATGACCAGCTGGCGCGCGAGGACATGTTCCCTTCAAAGGTCGCGGTCTATAACGACAACGATCTGATCGGCACCGATGCGACCACTGCCGATGCCAATTTCGATACCCGCCACCCGCTCTACCGGCTGATTGCCGAACTGGCCGCCGTGCGCCGCGCCACTCCGGCGCTGATGGGCGGACTGCAGAAGATCCGCGCCTTTTCCGACAAGCCGGGGCTGCTCGCGATTTCGCGGTTCGATCCCAAGACCGGGCAGGAAGTGGTGCTGCTGTTCAATACCGCCGCAGCGCCCATTTCGGCCCATGTCGCGGTCGATCCGCAAAGTCGCGGCTTTGCCACACTGGCGGGCCAGTGCTCGCCGCGCGCCGCCGCTCCCGGCAGCCTTGCCGTAACCCTGCCCGCTTTCGGCTTTGCCGTCTGCGCGGCCAAGAACTGAATTGCAGCACCCCGATCCCATGAACCGTCTTGCCAAGATCGAAGCGGCCCAGGCCCAAGCCGAAACCCAGCCCTGGTGGCGCGGGGCGGCGATCTATCAGGTCTATCCGCGCAGCTTCCAGGATTCCAACGGCGACGGGATCGGCGATCTCGCCGGGGTGACCCGGCGGCTGGATTACATCGCCGCGCTGGGGGTGGACGCGATCTGGATCTCGCCGTTCTTCACCTCGCCGATGAAGGACTTCGGCTATGACGTGGCCGACTATTGCGGGGTCGATCCGATCTTCGGCACCCTGGCCGATTTCGACGCGCTGGTCGCCCGCGCCCATGACCTGGGCCTCAAGGTCCTGATTGACCAGGTCTATGCCCACACCTCTGACGAGCATCCGTGGTTCGCCGAAAGCCGGGCCAGCCACACGGGCCCGCGCGCTGACTGGTACGTCTGGGCCGATGCCAAGGCCGATGGCTCTCCGCCCAGCAACTGGCAGTCGGTGTTCGGCGGTCCGGCCTGGACCTGGGATGCGCGGCGCGGGCAGTATTATCTGCACAATTTCCTGCCCGGCCAGCCGCAGCTGAACGGCCACCTGCGCGAAGTGCAGGACGCGCTGCTGGACGCGGCGCGGTTCTGGCTGGACCGCGGGGTGGATGGTTTCCGGCTCGATGCGCTGAACTTCGCGATGCATGATCCGGCGCTGACCGACAATCCGCCCGCGCCGGATGACGGCAAGGTCCGCACCCGTCCGTTCGATTTCCAGCAGCACCTCTACAACCAGTCGCACGCCGCTATTCCCGCGTTCATCGAGCGGATCCGCAGCCTGTGCGATCATTACGGCGCGGTCTTCACCATGGCCGAGGTCGGCGGGGCGCGGGCGCTGGCGGAAATGCACACCTTCACCTCTGGCGATGCCCGGCTGAACAGCGCCTACGGGTTCGATTTCCTCTATGCCGAGCGGCTGACCCCCAGGCTGGTCGCCCAGGCCCAGGCCAGCTGGCCCGATGCCCCCGGCACCGGCTGGCCGAGCTGGGCGTTCGAAAACCACGATGCCCCGCGCGCCCTGTCGCGCTGGTGTGCGCCGGATCAGCGTGACGCTTTCGCCCGGATGAAGGCCATGCTGTTGATCACGCTGCGCGGCAATCCGATCGTCTACCAGGGCGAGGAACTGGGCCTGACCCAGGTCGAGATCCCGTTCGAGCAGCTGCAGGACCCCGAAGCGATTGCCAACTGGCCGCTGACCCTGTCGCGCGACGGGGCCCGCACGCCCCTGCCGTGGACCGCGCAGGACGAACATGGCGGCTTCAGCCAGAACGCGCCGTGGCTGCCGCCGGGCGAGGAGAACCTGGCCCGCGCGGTCGACCGGCAGGAAGCCGATCCGGCATCGCTGCTCAACCTGACCCGGCAATTGTTGGCCTTGCGCCGCGGCCAGCCGGCGCTGCGCTGGGGCAGTTACGATGTGCTGCTGGCGGACGATGCGGTGCTGGCCGTGCGCCGCACTTTCCAGGGCCAGAGCCTGCTGTGCCTGTTCAATTTCACCCCTGACACGGTTGCCGCAGCGGCCCTGCCGGCCCCGGCCGGTCGTATGCTGGCCAGTGTCAACGGAGCCGGGCCGGAAGGCTTGCCGCCGTTCGGGGCCATGCTGATCGAGGAGACTCCCTGATGCGTTTGCTGTCCATCCTTGGCGCCCTTGCGGCCACGCTGCTGGCCGTGCCGGCTGCGGCCCAGCAGATCGCCAGCGCCTCCACTGTCGCATCGCCCGATGGCCATCTGGTGCTCACCATCGGCACCAATAGCGGGGAAGGCCATCCCACCTGGTCGCTCAGCCGCAAGGGCCAGCTGCTGATCTCGCCCTCGCGGCTCGGCTTCCTGCTGACCGACGGGCTGGCGATGGACCGTGGCTTTACCGTGGTCGGCAGCGAGACGGGGAAGGGCGACAACACCTGGGAACTGCCCTGGGGCGAGCGGCGCTATGTCCGCGATCACTATAACGAGCTGCTGATCCGCTATCGCCAGGCCGACGATCGCGGCGGACGGCTGATGAACGTGCGGGTGCGGGTGTTCAACGACGGGATCGGGTTCCGCTATGAAGTGCCGGAGCAGCCGGCGCTTAAGCAGATGAACATCGCCGACGAACTGACCCAGTTCAACATCGCCCCCAAGGGTACGGCCTGGTGGATCCCCGGCGGGGACTGGAACCGGTACGAACAGATCTATCAGAAGACCCCGATCGACGCGGTGTCGATCGCCCACACGCCGATCACCATGCGGCTGGAGGACGGCACCCACCTGGCCTTCCACGAAGCTGCCCTGGTCGACTATGCGGGCTATTGGCTGCGCCGCGCCAGCGGGCAGAATTTCCGCACGCACCTTTCACCCTCCTCGCGCGGGCCGCGCGTCACCCGCGCGCTGCCGATGAACACGCCGTGGCGCACGATCCGGGTGACGGACGATGCCAGGGGGCTGGTCGAAAGCGATCTGGAACTGAACCTCAACGAACCCAACAAGCTGGGCGATGTCAGCTGGGTGCAGCCGGGCCGCTATGTCGGAATCTGGTGGGGGATGATCTCCGGCCGCTGGACCTGGGCGACCGGGCCGAACCACGGCGCAACGACAGAGCGGACCAAGGCGACGATCGACTTTGCCAAGAAGCACAATTTCCGCGGCGTGCTGGTGGAAGGCTGGAACGAGGGCTGGAATGCCGACTGGTTCAGCCGGGGCTTCGAGTTCAGCTTTACCAAGGCCGCGCCCGATTTCGACCGCAAGGAAGTGGCCGACTATGCCCGCAAGAAGGGCGTGCGGATCGTGGGCCACCACGAAACCGGCGGCAACATCGACGTTTACGAACGCCAGCTTGACGATGCCTTCCGCACCGACGCCGCGCTGGGGATCGACTGGGTCAAGACCGGCTATGTCGCCGATGCAGGCGGGATCATCGCGCCGGGTGACAAGCCGGGCGAAGTGCGGATGGAATGGCACGATGGCCAGCGCCAGGTGCAGCACCATCTGAAGGTCGTGGAGACGGCCGCCAAGTACAAGGTCTCGGTCAACCCGCATGAGCCGGTCAAGGACACCGGGCTTCGCCGCACCTATCCCAACTGGGTGGCGCGGGAAGGGGCGCGGGGCATGGAATACAATGCCTGGGGCGCCTTCGCCAATCCGCCCGAGCACGAGGCGACGCTGGTCTATACCCGGATGCTGTCCGGCCCGATGGATTTCACCCCCGGGGTGCTCAGCCTGAAAGGTGCGGAAGGTGTGCCGCTGGCCTCTACCCTGGCCAAGCAGCTCGGCCTGTACCTGGCGATCTATTCGCCGATCCAGATGGCCGCGGATTTCCCCGAGGAACTGGAAAAGCACCCGCGCGAGCTGGCCTTCATCAGCCAGGTTCCGACCGATTGGAGCGACAGCCGCCTGCTGGCCGGATCGGTCGGCGAGTATGCGATCTTCGCCCGCAAGGACCGGCGCAGCGAGGATTGGTACGTCGGCGGGGTCGGCGGCGCGGAAGAGCACACGGTGACTTTCACCTTCGATTTCCTCGATCCGGGCAAGACCTACATAGCGACGATCTTCAAGGACGGCCCCGGCGCAACCTACAAGACCGATGCGCGCCACAACATCGCCTATGAAACCCGCAAGGTGAAGAAGGGCGATACCATGACGCTGTGGCTGGCCCCTGGCGGCGGCGCGGCGATGCGGTTACAGCCGGGCAAGTGATGCCTGTGCGGCAGTCCCTGTTGGCGCTGCTGGCACTGGTGCTGGGCCTGCTGGCCGGTCCGGCGCTGGCGCAGGACCGGGGCCGCTTGGTCGAGGTCGAGCGGATTGCGGTTCCGGGCCTGCCCGACCAGCGCCTGACGATCTGGCTGCCGCCCCGCTATGACGCGGGCAAGCGGCGCTATCCGGTGCTTTACATGCACGACGGCCACAACCTGTTCGAGCTGAAGAATTCCAACTTCAACAAGATCTGGGCGGCCGACCAGGCGATGCTGGCGGCCATGGCGACTGGCCGGGTGGAACCGCACATCATCGTCGGGATCTGGGCACCGGGGAATGACCGCTATCGCCAGTATCTGCCGAAACCCGCCTATGACGGCGCCTCGCCCGCCCTGCGCGGGCGGATGGAGGCGATTGCGGGTGGTCCGGTCATTTCCGAAGCCTACCTTAACTGGCTGGCCGGGCCGCTCAAGCAGCAGATCGACCGCAGCTATCGCACCCGCCCAGGGCCGCGCGACACGGCGATTGCCGGATCGAGCATGGGCGGATTGATGAGCTGCTATGCCTTCGTCATGCGGCCCGACATCTATGGCCGCGCCGCCTGCGTCTCCACCCATTGGCCGCTGGTCATGCCGCAACCGGGCGAGGGCGCCGATCCGGAGCGTCTGGCGCTGCACCAGCGCTGGCTGGTTGACCGGCTGGGCCGGCCGGATGGGCGGCGGCTGTGGCTGGATATCGGTACCGGCACGCTCGATGCGTTCTATCCGCCCTATCAGGCCGCAGTCGAAGCCGGGATCACGGCCAAGGGGTGGAAGCGCGGGCGCGACTGGCAAGGCACCACCTATGAAGGGGCCGAGCACGAGGAAAATGCCTGGGCCCGCCGCCTGCCCGAGATCTTCGGCTGGCTGCTGCGGAAGTAGCGGTCAGGCAGGGCGGGGCAGAGCGGTCGTTGCCTTCATCTTCTCCATCGAGAAGCTGGAACTGACATCGGCCAGATCCGGTACGGCGGCGATCAGCTTGCGGTAGATCCGGTCATAATGGGCAATGTCGCGGACCACGATCTTGAGCAGGTAATCGACATCGCCGGCCATGCGGTGACACTCGCCGATCTCCGGAATGGCTTCGATCCCGCTGGCGAAGGCTTCCAGCCAGGCCGGATCATGGCGGTTGGTCTTGATCGCGACGAACACCGTGGTGGCGAGGCCCAGCTTCTCCGCATCGAGCAGCGCCACCCGCCGGGCGATGATCCCGCTGTCCTCCAGCCGCCGGATCCGCCGCCAGCAGGCATTGGCGGACAAGCCGACCCGATCGCCCACTTCGTGCACCGGCAGCGAGGCATCGCCCTGCAAGACCCCAAGGATCGCCCAGTCTATGGTATCAAGTTGCAATGATTGCTCTGTCATTGGGACAGAATATGCATATTAGCACGAGAATACCAGAAAAACGGTGATGAAATCGCAATCGCGCTGCGGCATTGTTGCGGCTCAAACCGGAGATACCCGCATGAGCCTGCTGAAGCCCTTCACCGAACATCCCGCCAGCGTCGGCGAAAGCTATGGCGAGCATCTGGTGATGGCGAGCGGCTTCGGAATCCGGATGATCCTGGGCGGCTTTGCCTGCCTGCTTCACGGCCTGCTGCCGTTCCTGTTCGTGCGGACCGGCAGCGCGCAGATCGCGCAGCTGCATGACACCATGGTCGCCAACCGGCGCCGCAAGCCGCTACCGGCGGTGCTGGACTTCGTGATCTAGGGTCAGGACCCTAGAGCAGGATGTAGGCGAAAGTCAGCGCGGCGGCGAAGCTGGCCAGGGTGGCCGCCAGCACCGGCACCAGTGCGCGCCAGCCGGCCTCCAGCAGCAGGTCCATCCGGCTGCGCATGGCGGTAGCCGTCACGGCCAGCAGCAGCAGCGATTTGGACAGCGTTAGCCCCCATCCGGCCACCTGTTCCGGCACCGGGATCAGGCTGTTGAGCGCGACCACGCCAAGGAAGGCGAGGATGAACCACGGCAGCGCCAACCGCCGCCAGACCGGCTGATCCGCGGCATCGCCGGCCGGACCGAGCGCGAGGCTGGTCAGCGCCACCAGCGGCGCGAGCAGGGCGACGCGGGCCAGCTTGACGATGGTCGCCTGCGCGCCGGCCGCATCGGACACGGCATAGCCGCCGCCGATCGCCTGGGCGACATCGTGGATCGAAGCGCCGATCAGGAATCCGGCCTGGGCATCGCTGAGCTGGAGCTGCGTGGCGATCACCGGATAGACTGTCATCGCCAGCGCGCTGGCCAGCGAGACGCCCACCAGAGTGAGCGCGAACTGCGCCTGGCTGAGCCGCTCCTTGCCGATCACGCCGTACAGCGCCAGCGCGGCGCTGGCCCCGCAGATCGCGGTCGATCCGCCGGCCAGGGTCCCGGCATAGCGCGATTGTCCGGCCAGCCGCGCGCCGAGCAGCCCGGCGCCGAGGGTCACTGCCATGATCACGCCCAGCGCCAAAAACGGCAGCACGCCGACCGCGCCGATCTGGGCGAAGGTGACCTGCAGGCCCAGCACCACGATCCCCCAGCGCAGGCAGGTGCGCGAGGCAAAGTCCAGCCCGGCATGGGTGCGCGGATCCTGCGAAACGAAATTGAGCGCGAGGCCGACCAGCAGGCCCAGCAGGATGATCGGAAAGCCGTAATGGTCGGAAAGCCAGGCCGCCGCCGCCGCCGCCACACCGCACAGCGCCAGGCCGGGGAACATCGGCGGACGCTTGGCCGGGGGCGGCGCGCTTTCGGCCAGGTGCAGTTCGCCGAACAGGTCGCCGCCATGGGGCAGGCGGCTCCAGTCAATCGGCGATCCCCGGTTATCGGCCATGCTTCCCCCCACCTGTTTTCTGTTTGTCCTCATGGCCCAAGCGCGCCCGTCTGCAAAGAGGGCGATCCAAGAAAAAGGGGCGGAACCCTGCGGCTCCGCCCCCTTCAGATCAAGCCATCCAGTGCCGGATCAATCCATCCCGAGCGCCTTGTCCTCGTGCGCGCGGTTGATCACGTAGAGCCGGATGTTTTCGGCTTGGGCATCGTTCAGCTCTTCCTTCCAGCTGATCATGCCGTTCTGGGTCAGCGCCCCGCCGATTACGATCTGGTTCCACATCTTGGCATCGCCCAGCGATCCGGCCCGGCGCAAGTCGCGGGTCAGACCGGAGCCGATCGCCGCATCGCCATGGCAGACGCCGCAGAACTGGCCAAAGTTAGCCGCCCCTTCGGCAATCTGCGCGGGCGTGCCGGACTTGGCCGGCGGATCAAGCGGCGGGCGCGACTTGTCGAGCGGCGGCAGCGCGGTCTTGCCGCCGATCTTGAAGACCAGCAGGCGCGAGACGTTCTTCACCGGCCCGTGCGGTTCGCCGACCAGGCCGCCGGCCAGCGGCCATGCGCCGCCCCAGCCTGCCAGGACCGCGACGTACTGCTGCCCGCCCACGGTAAAGGTCGAGGCCGGAGCCACGACCCCGGTCTGGGCATCGAACGACCACAGCTTTTTGCCGCTGGCGGTATCGTAGGCAGCGAATTCGCCGGTCATATTGCCCTGGAACAGCAGGTTACCGCCGGTGGCCAGCATGCCGCCGTTCCACGCGCCCTTGAACTGCACCTTCCAGCGGGCCTTCTGGGCCACCGGATCCCAGGCGATCAGCTCTCCGGTGGTGGCGGCAATCGCCTCGGCGCGCAACTTGGCATCGGCCGGCATTGCCCCCGAGGCCAGATCCAGCCCGACGTTGAAGCCGTGCTTGTTGGGCTTCCAGTCCGGCTTGTGGATGAACGGGAAGGCCGAATTGATCGCCGGGATGAAGACCAGCCCTTGCTTGGGATCATAGGCCATCGGGTGCCAGTTGTGCGCCCCGATCGGACCGGGCGATCCGAGGAACATCTTGCCGGTCTTGTAATAGCGCGATTCCGGGTTCTCGATCGGGCGGCCGGTCTTCACGTCAAAGCCCGTCGCCCAGTTGACCGGCACGAAGTTGTTGGCGCTGATCAGCTTGCCGTCGGTCCGGTCCAGCACGAAGAAGAAGCCGTTCTTCGGCGCCTGCATCAGCACCTTGCGCTTCTGGCCATCGATATCGAGATCGGCCAGCATGATGTGCTGGGTGGCGGTGTAATCCCACGTTTCGCCCGGCGTGGTCTGGAAGTGCCAGACATATTCGCCGGTCTTGGGCCGCAGCGCCACGATCGAGGAGAGGTAGAGGTTGTCCCCCTTGCCGTTGGAGCGGAAGTGCTGGTTCCAGGGCGAGCCGTTGCCAACCCCGACATAGAGCAGGTCCAGCTCCGGGTCATAGGCCATGGCATCCCACATGGTGCCGCCGCCGCCGAGCTTCCAGTATTCGCCTTCCCAGGTGGATTCGGCTTTCTTGAGGTGCTCGGCCTCGTTCTTGCCCGGCTCGTCCGGGACCGAATAGAACCGCCACAGTTCCTTGCCGTTTTCGGCATCATAGGCGGTCAGAAACCCGCGCACGCCCATTTCGGCGCCGCCATTGCCGATGATCACCATGCCGTTGATCACGCGCGGTGCGCCGGTGATGGTATAGGGCTTGGACTGGTCGAGCGTGACCTTGCTCCAGACTTCCTTGCCGGTCTTGCGATCAAGCGCGACCAGCCGGCCATCCAGCGTGCCCAGGAACAGCTTGTCACCCCAGGCGGCCATGCCGCGGTTGACCACATCGCAGCAGGCCGCGACCGCGCGCTCACCCGGAACCTTGGGATCGTATTCCCATTCCAGCTTGCCGGTCAGCGCGTCATAGGCCTTGGCCTTGGACCAGGCGGTGGTGATGTAGATCTTGCCGTCGATTGCCAGCGGGGTCGCTTCCTGCCCGCGCGAGGTATCGAGATCGGCATACCAGGCCAGGCCCAGGTCCTTGACGGTGTCCTGGTTGATCTGGTCGAGCGGGGAATAGCGCTGCTCGTCATAGGTGCGGCCGTAAGACAGCCACTCGTTCGGATCGGCTTTGATGATCCGTTCGGCGTTCACCGCTCCCGGCAATTCCGAACTCGGCTGCTGCTTGCAGGCAGCCAGCGGCAACAGCATGGCCAAGGCCAGCGCTTTCCAACGCATAGAATCCCCTCTCCTGATTGTTTTGCAGATCGATTGCGCCGCCTTGGCATTAGGGTCAATACCCTAAATGCGCGCAGCGCCCATTCCGCGGGGCGCGATCCTGCCCCGATGGGTACTGGACGCGGGCGCGGGGGCGGCTAGTCTGGCAGCCAGAGGAGAGCTGCCGATGTGCGATGATCTGACCGCCCACGAGGAAGAACAGGCCCTGGCCGCGCGCGGGGTCAGCCGCCGCGAATTTGCCGCCGTCGGGGCCGCCGGTGTGCTGGCCGCTGCCGCCGCGCTGCCGGTGTCGGCCAAGGAAGTGACGGTGGTGGAAGATACCGTTGCCATTCCCACGCCCGATGGCACCGCCGACGCGCTGTTCATCCGCCCGGCCCGGGGCAAGCATCCCGCCGTGATCCTGTGGCCGGACATTGCCGGGGTGCGCGATGCCTACCGCCAGATGGCGAAGCGGCTGGCGGCGAGCGGCTATGCGGTGCTTGTGGTCAACCAGTATTATCGCAGCGCCAAGGCTCCGATCATGGACTCGATCTCGGAATGGCGCACCCCGGCAGGGCAGGAAAAGCTGAAGCCGATGATCGCGGCGCTGTCGGCCGAAGGGATCGTCCGCGATGCGAAGGCCTTCGTCGCCTGGCTCGACAAGCGGCGCGAAGTGAACCGCAAGCGCGGGATCGGCAGCAGCGGCTATTGCATGGGCGGGCCGTTCACGATCCGCACCGCCTGGGCCGTGCCGGACCGGGTCAAGGCCGCGGCATCGTTCCACGGCGGCGGCCTGGTGACCGACAAGCCGGACAGCCCGCACCGCCTGCTGGCCGAAACGAAGGCCAGCTACCTGATCGCGGTGGCCCGCAACGACGATGCCCGCGCGCCGGCCGACAAGGACATCTTCCGCGAAGCCGCCAGGGCCGCGGGGCGCCCGGCCGAGGTGGAAGTCTACAACGCCGACCATGGCTGGTGCACGCTCGATGCTCCGGTCTACGACAAGGCCGAGGCCGAGCGCGCCTGGGCGCGGATGCTGGTGCTGTTCGGCAAGCTCTGAGTGGTGCGCCGCTTGAAGGGCATGTTGCTGGCGGTGACGCTGCTTGCCGCTGCCGTGCCGCAGCCGATCGCCGCGCGGCTGCCGGAACCGGCCAGCCAGCCGCTGCGCCTGGAGCCGCAGCGGATTGACCGCACCCTGCGGAGCTTTGTCGCCGACCGGCGGCTGGCCGGGGCATCGGTGCTGATCTGGCAGGGCGGGCGCGAGCGCTATTTCCGCGCTGCCGGCATGGCCGATATCGGCGCGGGCCGCCCCTTTGCCCGCGATACGCTGGTGCAGATCTTCTCGATGACCAAGCCGGTCACCGGGGTCGCGCTGATGCAACTGTGGGAGCAGGGCAAGTTCCGGCTCGACGATCCGCTGGCACTGCACCTGCCGGAATTTGCCGGGGTGCAGGTCTACGCCGGCGACGATACTGCCGGACGGCCGATCCTGCGGCAGCCGTCCCGTCCGATCCTGGTGCGCGATATCCTGCGCCACACCGCCGGGTTCACGTACCACGAGGCGGCGGGCAGTCTCGGGCGGATCCTGCTGGCCGAAGACCCGCTCTCGCTGGATCACACCCTGACCGAGTTCGGCCAGCGGCAGGGGCGGGTGCCCTTGCTGCACGACCCGGGTAGCCAGTGGGAGTACAGCGCGGCGGTGGATGTGCAGGCGCTGCTGGTCGAGCGGCTGTCAGGCCGGCCCTATGCCGATTACGTGCGGCAGGCGATCTTCCGCCCGCTGGGCATGACCCAGACCGACTGGACCCCGCCCGCAGCCTCGCGGGCCAGGCTGGCGCGGATCTATGAAGAACGGGACGGCGCGCTGGTGCCGATGGCCGATGCCGAATGGCTGGCCCCCAACTTTGCCGGCAAGCCGCTGACCATGGGTGGATCCGGGCTGGTTTCGACCGTCGACGATTACCTGCGCTTCGCCCGGATGCTGCTGGGGCGCGGCAGCCTGGACGGCGTGCGGATCCTCCAGCCGGCGACCGTCGACCTGATGACGACCGACCAGCTTGATCCCGCCATCACCCGGCGCTCCTTCCTGCCCGGCAAGGGCGCGATAGGGTTCGGCTTCAACTTCGCCGTGCGCAAGGCACCGCCGCAAAGTGCGGAGGAGAACCGGGGCACGGTGGGGGAATTTTTCTGGGATGGCTGGCCGTCGATGCTGTTCTGGGTCGATCCCGCCAATAACATGGTGGTGATCTTTGCGGCCCAGAAGCTGCCCTTCGACGGGACTTTGCACCGCGATATCCGCGCGGCGGTCTATGGGCCGGGCTACCTAGGGCCGGTCGGACGGCGCTGACCGCTCCGGCAGCGGCGCAGCCGGCCGCTGGGCCGATGGTGGCGGGGCGGGGCGCTTCAGGTTCACCATCGCGACCATCTCGTCATAGACCTCGATCAGGTGGCTGTCATACCACTGGTCGAGCACGCATTTGACCTGGCCGAAGAACTGCGGAACGGCTTCCAGCACGTAATGCCCGCGCAGCGCCGCGCCGCCGTTTTCGCCGTAGGTCGGCGGCAGTTCGATTTCCAGCGCCTGGCCGCGCAGATAGGCGGCGATCTCGTCGACGTGCTGGCGCAGGGCATAGCGGCGATGGTCGCTGCTGCCGCCGCGGGCGTGGCCCAGCTCTTCCTTGGCCTTTTCCAGCAGGCCGGTGAGATAGGCGTAGATCCGGTCCATGTTCTCGCGCTTCAGCGCGATCATGGCATCGACATAGTCCTTCTTGACCCTGAGGGCGGCCGTGTCGGGATGTTCCGACCCCCAGAAGCCTTGCGACCAGTCCTTCGGATTGTTCTGAATCATGCACTTGCGCATAGCCGGGAATGGTTACGTTCGGCTTAAGGCGCCTGTCCGGTTTCGCTTGCTCCCGTTCCGGCGCGCGCTAACATGCTGGAATTCAAAGTTCATGGAGAGCGCGATGTTCGAGGTACTGCTGTTCATTCTCGTGCTGGTGTTCATCTTCCTGCTGATGGGCGTGCGGGTGGTCCGCCAGGGCTATGTCTACACGATCGAACGCCTCGGCAAGTTCACCCTGGCGGCCCAGCCGGGCCTTCACATCATCATCCCGTTCATCGACCGGATCGGTCACAAGGTGAACATGATGGAACAGGTGCTGGACATTCCGGGGCAAGAAATCATCACCAAGGACAACGCCATGGTCGGCGTGGACGCGGTGGTGTTCTTCCAGGTGCTCGATGCCGGCAAGGCCGCTTACGAGGTGTCGAACCTCTATGTCGCGATCATGCAGCTGACCACCACCAACCTGCGCACGGTGATGGGTTCGATGGACCTCGACGAAAGCCTGTCCAAGCGTGACGAGATCAACGCCCGGCTGCTTTCGGTGGTCGATCACGCCACCGCGCCCTGGGGGGTCAAGCTGACCCGCGTGGAAGTGAAGGACATCCGTCCGCCGGCCGACATTTCCAACGCGATGGCCCGCCAGATGAAGGCCGAGCGTGAAAAGCGCGCCCAGATCCTTGAGGCCGAGGGCATGCGCGCCGCCGAGATCCTGCGCGCCGAAGGCGAAAAGCAGAGCCAGATTCTGCAAGCCGAAGGCCGCAAGGAAGCGGCCTTCCGCGACGCCGAAGCCCGCGAGCGCGAGGCCGAGGCCGAAGCCAAGGCCACCACCATGGTGTCGGAATCGATCGCCGCATCGGGCACCCAGGCGCTCAACTACTTCGTGGCGCAGAAATACACCGATGCCGTGGCCGCCTTTGCCACGTCGCCCAATGCCAAGACCATCCTGTTCCCGGTCGAGGCGACCCAGCTGATCGGCTCGGTCGGCGGGATCGGCGAACTGGTCAAGGATGCCCTGTCCGAAAGGAGCGGCCGATGAACCTGTTCGAAGGGATCGAGATGCACTGGCTCTGGCTCGGGCTGGGGCTGGTCCTCGCGATCGGGGAGATGGTCATCCCCGGCGTGTTCCTGATCTGGATGGCGCTGGCGGCGCTGGTGACCGGCTTTGCCGCCTGGTTCCTGCCGATCGGCGTGCCGTTGCAGGTACTGATGTTCGCCGGCCTGTCGCTGGTGCTGGCCTTTTCCGGCAAGCGCTGGCTGCGCCAGCACCCGGTCGAGGCCGCCGATCCCAAAATGAACGATCGCGGCGCGCGCTCGGTGGGTGAGGTTGTGGTGGTCAGCGAAGCGATCGAGACCGGGCAGGGCCGGGTCAAGCTGGGCGACAGCGAATGGCTGGCCCGCGGGCCGGATGCCAAACCCGGCACGAAGATGCGGGTCGCGGGCAGCGACGGCGCGGTCCTGCTGGTCGAACACCTGAACTGAAGCTACAGCCCCTTGCGCCCGAACCCGCCCGGGCGGGGGGCAGCGGCAGGTTCGATCCGGGTGGCCGGCCGGGGCGTTTCATCCGCCGCGCGCTTGGCCATGTACCGCTGCAGCGCGGCATCGGGATCGAAGTCCTGCGGCGCGGCGAATGCTCCGGGCCGCGGCTCTGGCCGGTCTTCTCCGGACGGGTCGGCATCGCTGCGATCCTTGCCGCGCAGCCGGTCGAACAGCCGTTTCAGGCCAAACAGGAACAGCGCCCCGGCGATCACGGTAAGCAGCAGGGCCGCGATATAGTACGGCGCGCCGGCCCCGTTGCCGATCCCGGCCTCTGCCACAGCGCGGTCGCCCATCGCCTCGAACCCGCGCGACAGCGATTGCGGGATGATTGCCAGCAGCAGATAGCGCAAGGCGCCTTTCCGGCGGGTACGGGCCATGGCAGGTCTCCCTTCGCGGCAATCCTGGCAGCCAATCCTTAATTTCCGGTGCTGCGCGCTCTGCACCCGATCTTCACATTTCCCCCATTAACCTTGCGATGCGAATGGCCTAAAGGCCAAGCGCGTTTCCGGGGCATCGGGCCCCGGGCAGGGAACTTTCGCGCCATATGGCCAGAACCGACATCCGCCGCAGTCAGCCGCCGCGCGGGGGTAAACCCGCCAAGCCCGCGCCAACCGGCCTGCGCCTGTTCATTCGCCGCCTGTTCGTGTGGGGAGGATCGCTGGCCCTGCTGGGGGTACTGGCCCTGGCGGTCGCCGTCGGCCTGACCGCGCAGAACCTGCCCAGCTTCGAACAGATCAAGTCGCAGCAGAACGAGCAGATGATCGTGGTGCGCGCCCGTGACGGGACCCAGCTGGTCTCGCTTGGCCCCAGCTATGGCAAATGGGTCGGCCACCGCGAGATCCCGCAGGTGATGAAGGACGCGATGCTCTCGGTCGAGGACCGGCGGTTCTACAGCCACCCGGGGATCGACCCGATCGGCCTGGCCCGGTCATTCTGGGTCCGCTTTCAGGAGGGCCGGTTCACCCAGGGCGGGTCCACCATCACCCAGCAGCTGGCCCGCACGGTGTTCCTCAACAACAGCAAGACCCTGGCCCGCAAGCTGCGCGAGGCGGTGCTGGCGCTGGCGCTGGAATGGAAGTTTTCCAAGGACCAGATCCTGGAACTGTACCTCAACAAGGTCTATTTCGGCGGCGGCGCTTACGGCGTCGATTCCGCCAGCCGCAAGTTCTTCGGCCACCCCGCGACCGAGATTTCGCTGCCCGAGGCGGCGATCATCGCCGGGCTGGTCAAGGCCCCGTCCAACTATGCCCCCACCGCCGATGCCGACGCGGCCGTCAGCCGCGGCACGGTGGTGCTGGGCCTGATGGTCGAGAACGGCAAGGTCAGCGCCGCCGAGGCGGACAAGACCGACCTCAAGAAGATCGAGTTCGCGCGCGAGGCCGGGCAGAACTCGGTCCGCTATTTCACCGACTGGGCGCTGCCGCAGCTCGACATGTTGATTGGCGAGACCGACCAGCCGATCGAGGTCTGGACCACGCTGGACGTCCGCCTGCAGGCCGCCGCGACCGACGCGATCCAGCGCAACGTGCCCGGCGGGGCGCAAGGCGCGCTGGTCAGCATGGACCGCGACGGGGCCGTGCTCGCGCTGGTTGGCGGGACCGATTATGTCACCACCAATTACAACCGCGCGATCAATGCCGTGCGCCAGCCGGGTTCGGCCTGGAAGCTGTTCGTCTACCTCGCCGCGCTGGAAGCGGGCTATACCCCCAATGCCGAAGTGGTGGACGAACCGGTGACGATCCAGGGCTGGAGCCCGCGCAATTCCAACGGGCAGTTCGCCGGCAAGATCGACGTGCGCACGGCCTTCACCTATTCGACCAACACGGTTGCGGCGCAGCTGGGGCAGGAAGTGGGCTTTTCGGCTGTAGCGGGGATCGCCAAGCGGTTCGGCATCACCACGCCGATCTCCACCGTGCCGTCGATGGTGCTGGGCACCAACGAAGTGCGGCTGATCGACCTCACCCGGTCCTTCGCGGTCATTTCCGCCAAGGGCAAGGCGGTGGAGCCGTACGGCATCACCAAGGTTGCCACCACCGACGGCGAAGTGCTGTACCAGCGCGAGAAGAAGGACATGCCGACCCTGGTTCCGGCCTATGTCACCACCGGCATCACCGACATGCTGCAATCGGCGGTGGCCATCGGCACTGGCCGGGCGGCACAGATCGGGCGGCCGGTCGCCGGCAAGACCGGCACCACCACGGCCAACAAGGACGGCTGGTTCGTCGGTTTTTCCAGCGGGGTCACGACCGGCGTGTGGATGGGCCGCGACGATGACCGTCCGGTTCCCGGCCTGCAGGGCGGCACGGCCCCGGCGCGGGCCTTTGCCTCCTACATGAAGGTCGCCGTGGCCGGGCGTCCGGTCGAGCGGTTCGAGACCGACGCGACTCTGCCAGCCTGGCAGCTGGAAGGGGAAGAGGACGTGCTGATGAGCGGCGCGCCCGAGGATTACCACTATGTCGACGAGCAGGGCAACCTGATCGCCCCGCAGCAGCCGGGCGATAGTCCGGCCCCGAAGGGCCCGGCGGACAAGGGCGGGCTGGTCCCCGTGCCGCCGCCGGCCGCGGGCGAGGATTTCCTCAACGAGGCGACCGGGCGCCAACGCACCCCGGCCAGCAGTCCACAGTAAGGGGCCTGCCCCCTCCCGCGCGGCGGGAAGGGGCAGGCCGGATCAGCCGATCCGCACCGGGATATAGACCAGCCCCTGCTGGCCCGGACGCATGATCTGCAAGGTCACCGTCGGGCGGCCCGCCGACTTGGCGGCACCCACCACCTTGTCGAGGTCCTCGACACTGCGGATCTCGGTCATGTTGGCGGAAACCACGATGTCGCGGCGCTGCAGGCCGCGGTTGGCGGCGTCCGAGGCCGGATTGACCCCGGCAATCACCACCCCGCGGGTCGATCCCGGCACACCCAGCTGGGCGGCGATATCGCTGTCCACGGTCAGCATCCGCAGGCCCAGCGCGGCTTCGGCCCGGCCTTCGCCCTGGCCCTGCGGGCCGGCGAACGGATCAGGCTTGGCCTCCGGTGTCAGGCTGCGGGCCAGCTCCTGCTGGCTCGGCCGCTTGGCGACGACGGCATAGAGCGTCGTGGTCTTGCCGCCGCGCAGCACTTCGAGCGGGATGCGGGTGCCCGGCGCGATGTCGGAGACGATGGCGGAAAGGGTGCGGTCCGGAGTGACCGGCACATTGTTCACCTTCAGCACGATGTCGCCGACCCGGACCCCGGCGTTGGCGGCCGGCTGGTTCGGCTGGACCAGCCGCACCAGTTCGCCGCGATCGTGCGGCAGGCCCAGCGAATCCGCGATCTCGTCGCTCATCGGCTGGATCGAAATGCCCAGATAGCCGCGCTCGATCGCCTGGCCGTTCTTCAGCCGCTCGACAATCGGACGGGCAGTGTCGGACGGAATGGCAAAGCCGATCCCGATGTTGCCCCCGGCCGGAGCGACGATCCAGTTGTTGATGCCGATCACGTTGCCGTTCATGTCGAACATCGGCCCGCCGGAATTGCCCGAATTGATCGAGGCATCGGTCTGGATGTAGCGGTCATAGGCCCCGGTGCCGGTGTTGCGGCTGACCGAGCTGATGATCCCGGACGTAACCGTGCCGCCCAGCCCGAATGGGTTGCCGATGGCAATGATCCAGTCCCCGGCGCGGGCCTTGGCGCTTTCGCCGAACTTCACGAAGGGCAGCGGCGCGGGCGCGTCGATCTTCAGCACGGCAAGGTCGGATTCGGTGTCGCGGCCGACGATCTGCGCCTTGAACTGGCGGCCGTCGGACAGCCGCACGGTTACCTCGTCGGCCTGACCTTCACGGTCCAGGCTGATCACGTGGTTGTTGGTGACGATGTAGCCATCGGCCGAAATGATGAAGCCCGAGCCGACGCCTTCGGCCAGCTTGGACTGCGCACCGCCGCCCGGCAGCAATGCGCCGAACGGGCCGACCGCCTGCGGGCCCTTGATCTCGACCCGCTGGCGCACCGCGATGTTGACCACGGCGGGCTGCAATTGCTGGGTCAGGTCGGCAAAGCTGGCCGGCGCACCGGGGCGCGGGACCAGCGCGGTGGCACTGGCCTGTTCGTTCTGGGCAACCTGCGCGCCGGCCGGGATGCCGGTGATCAGGGAAAGCGCGGCGCCCCCCAGAAGCAGCGCCGAAGTCACTCCATAAGCGTATTTCACGTGCCTGGTCCTCTTGGCTTGGCGGAACGAACCGCACACCGGCGGATTCACGCCGATTTCCCCTTAATGGGAATTGAACGCGCTATTTTCCACCGAAGTGCTTCAGATAGCCGCTGTCGGGCGGCAGGACGATGGTGGTGGTGTTCTTGCGATCCGGATCGCCGTACATCTGCTCATAGCGGCGCATCGCCTCGAAAAAGGCGTAGAATTCGGGATCTTTGGCGGCGCTCTGCTGCAGGCGGGTGGCGGCTTCGGCTTCGGCTTCGGCCGTGATCCGGGCGGCATCGTCGGCGCTTGCGGTCTGGATCGCGAAGACCGCAGCCTCGTGCCGCTCGCGCATCCGGTCATAGGTCGCCTGCAGTCCGGCCTCGTCCAGGCTGACGCGGGCAATCCGCAGGTCGATGATCTGGATGCCGTACTGGCGGGTCTTGCCGTCCAGTGCCTGGAGCAGCGCGGCATTGGCGCCGCCGGCTCCGGGGCGGGCGATGTCACCGGCAGTGCGCTGGCCCAGCTCGCTGTCCAGCAGGGCTGGCAGCAGCACTTTCAGCTGGTCCTCCACCTTGTCGGCCGAACCCAGCGTCTCGACCAGCCTGACGGGATCGATGATCCGGTAGGTCACGTCGGTATCGACCAGCAGCCACTGCTGGTCCGCGCTGCGCAGGCGCTTGCCGGCGTGACTGAACGGCACCAGTCCGCGCGGCAGCCAGACCACCTGTTCGGCCAGCGGGATCTTGGCGGCGATTCCCGCGCCGCTGGCATCGCCGGGGGCAAAGCGGTTGATCACGCGGTGCGGCTCGCCCATCCGCTTGATCACGGCCTGCTGGTCCTCGCCGACGATGATCACGCTGGTCCCGCCCAGCAGGGCCAGCAGGGCCAGAACGAAAAGGCCGACGCGGTACTCGCGCAGGAACTGCTCCATGGTCAGTTCCCTCCCTTCTCGGCCGGAGGCGGGGGCAGGCTGACCCCCGTGGCCGTTCCGCCGATCACCACCGGATTGTTGCGCAGCACCTTTTCGATCGTGTCGTAATAGATCCGTGAGCGGGTGACATCCGGGGCGATCCGGTAGAGTTCATAGGCCTTGTCGAACGCCCGCGCCCTGGCCTCGGCATTGTATTTGAGCTGCCCGGCATAGGTCAGGGCAACCTCGTGATTCTTGCGCGCTTCCTCGTTCGCGGTGCCGATCTTCTTGAAGGTATCGGCCAGCCGGGCGGGCGGATTGGCGGCGGTCACCTCGATCCCGGAGACGGTGATCCCGGCCTTCCAGGCATCCAGCACTCGCTGCATCCGCTGGGCGACGCGCTGCTGCAGTTCGGCCTGACGCTTGCCGCCGCGCAGATCGTCGAAGGTCATTTCGGCCACGGCCCCGCGGATCGCGCTGTCGGCCAGGCGACGCAGCGCCGCTTCGCCATCGGGCAGGGCATAAGTGAACTGGCGAAGGTCGCCGATCCGCCAGCGCACCTGCAGGCGCACGTCGATCAGTTCACCGTCACGGGTCAGCATCAGGGTCTCGGCTTCCTTGTCGGGCAGCAGGGTGACCAGCTCCTTGCCCACCTCGCGCCGGGTCACGGCCTGGATCGGCCAGGGCAGAGTCAGGGTCAGGCCCGGCCCGATCGTGCCGGCATAGCGTCCGAAAGTGGTGACCACCCCGCGTTCGCCCTGGGCCAGGACGTGGATCGAGGTGGAGAGCAGCCAGGCCGACAGCACCCCGACCATGGCAATGCCCAGGATCGCGCCGGAACCCGGCTTCACCGGCCCGCGCGGCAGCGGACGGCGGCTGCGCAGCAGGTCGTCCATGCTGGCCGAACGGCGCTGGCCGGGGCTGTCCTCGGCCGGTGGCAACCACGGGTTGCGGGGCGGCTCCGGTTCGGCCGGCGGGCTCGGCTCGGCCGCCGGGGCAGGCGCTTGCGTACCGGTTTCGGGGGCTTGCGCCTCGCTCGCTGCCGGTTTGTCCGGGGTCTTTCTTCTGCCCCGCTTCGGGCTTTCGCTCTCGCTCATGCGAACCGTTATAGGGTTGCCCGGCGCAATTAACAGGGGCCTCGCGCGCATTTTCCCTTGCCAGCAGGCTGCGAAACGGGTTTCGGCCTTGGCCCATGACCCAGCCTGACGATCCCGCCGCCGCCCTCGCTTCCGCCCTGCCGCCGCAAGTCGCCGCGCGCCTGCAATCGCTGCGCCTCAATGATGGCGTGGCGATCGCCGTGCTCGATGCCAGCGGCTATGACGCGCTGGAACGGGAACGGCTGGAGCAGGCGGTGAAGGACGCGCTGGGCAACCAGCCCGGCGTGACGGAAGTTCGCGTGGCGATGACCGCCGACAAACCGCAGCGCAAGATCATCGCGGTCGGATCGGGCAAAGGCGGGGTCGGCAAGTCGACCGTGTCAGCCAACCTGGCCGTGGCGCTGGCGCGGATGGGGCGCAAGGTCGGGCTGGTCGATGCCGATATCTACGGCCCGTCGCAGCCGCGCCTGCTCGGAAGCGAGGGGATCAAGCCCCAGGCGCGGAGCGACAAGCTGATCCCGGTGCCCAACCAGTGGGGCGTGCCGATGCTGTCGATGGGCCAGCTGATCGAGCCGGACAAGGCAATCGCCTGGCGCGGGCCGATGGCCTCGGGCGCGCTGGGTCAGCTGGTCGATGCCGATTGGGGCGCGGCGGAAATCCTGATCGTCGATCTGCCGCCCGGCACCGGCGATGTGCAGCTGACCATGCTGCAGCGGCACAAGCCGGCCGGGGCGGTGATCGTCTCCACCCCGCAGGATCTGGCGCTGATCGATGCCAAGCGGGCGATCCAGCTGCTCGAAGTGGGCCAGGTCCCGGTGATCGGCCTGGTCGAGAACATGGCCGGCTATGCCTGCCCGCATTGCGGCGAGGTTTCGGACCCCTTCGGCAGCGGCGGGGCAGAGGCGGCCGCGGCACAAATGGGCCTGGCCTTCCTCGGCCGGATCCCGCTGCAACTGGCGATCCGCGAGGCGAGCGATGCCGGCACGCCGCCGGCCGCCGGCGAAGGCCCGGCGGCAGAGGCCTTCGCCGCGCTGGCCCGGCGCGTGGCAACCTGGCTCGACAACCAGTAACCATCCGCTAGACAACCCCCATGAGGATTTCGCGGCGCGGCGTGCTGATCGGGGCGGGGGTGACCGGCGGGCTGGTGGCCGCCTGGGCGCTGACCCCGCGCAGCTTTGCCCCGCCGCTGACCGCGGGCGCGGGCGAATATGCCTTCGATGCCTGGCTCAAGATCGGCAAGGACGGGGTGGTCAGCGTGGCCGTGCCGGATCTCGAAATGGGGCAGGGCGTGACGACCCTGATCCCGCAGATCGTGGCCTATGAACTGGGCGCGGACTGGCGGCAGGTGGCGGTGGAACCGGCCCCGGTCAGCGGCGCCTATGGCAATGCCCCGCTGGCGGCGCACTGGGCGCCGCTGTGGCTGCCGCTCGGCTCCAGTCTGGCTGACACCCCCGGCAGCCTGCTGGCGCGCCGCTTTGCACAAGGGGATGCCTTTGTTGCAACGGCGGAAGGCACTTCGCTCGCCGCGCATGAACAGGCGGCGCGGATTGCGGCGGCTTCGGCGCGGGCCATGCTGGCCCAGGCCGCGGCAGACCGCTGGGACGTGGCCTGGGAGGAGTGCGACGCCCAGAACGGGTTCATCGTCCACACCGACAAGCGCCTGTCCTTTGCCGAACTGGTGGCCGATGCGCAGGGCTATGCCCCGCCCGATCCGCCAGTCGCCCGTGCCCAGCCGCCACAGGAACGCGTGGCGGAATTTCCGGCCGGAGCGCCCTTGCGCGCCCCCCGGCTCGATCTGCCGAGCAAGGTCGACGGCAGCTTCACTTTTGCCGGGGACGTGCGGCTGCCCGACATGGTCTTCGCCGCGATCCGCCATGCCCCGGTCGGCGATTGTTCGCTGGGCAGCTTCGATGCCGATCGCGCCAAGAGCGTTCCCGGCCTGATCCGGCTGGTCGAGGGGCGGGACTGGCTGGCCGCCGTGGCCAGCGACTGGTGGGCCGCCGAACGCGCGCTGAAAGTCGCCGCGCCGAAGTTCCGCCACGCCAACCTGGCCGACAGTGGCAGGATCACCGCCGCGCTGGAAGCGGCGCTGCGCACCGGCAAGTCCACCCGGATTGCCGAGTCTGGCGATCCCGACGAGTGGCTGTCGGAAAAGTTCGAACACGTCGCCCGCTATGAATTCGCCCCCGCGCTCCACGCCGGGGCGGAGACCGCCACGGTCACCGCCCGGTTCGAGATCGGCAAGCTGGAATTGTGGCTGGCCAGTCAGGCCCCGCAGGCCGCGCGGGCTGCGGCGGCAGAGGCCCTGGGGCTGAGCACGGAGCAGGTGGTGGTCTATCCGATGCCCGCAGGGGGTGCTTTCGATGCGCGGCTGGAAAGCGCCCACGCGGTCGAAGCGGCGCTGATCGCGCGCGAGGTGGGCAAGCCGGTCCAGCTGGTCTGGTCGCGCTGGCAGGAAGCCATTGCCGCGCCGCCACGCACCCCGGCGCGGGCCGTGCTGGCCGCGCGGACCGGGCCGGACGGCTCGCTCACCGCGCTGAAACTCAGGATCGCGATGCCGGCCACGGCGCGGGAATTCGGCGCGCGGCTGTTTGACGGCGCTTCTGTGCGCGAGGCGCTGGACCGGCAGGACGCGGCCGATCCCATCGCGATGCGCGGGATGGAGCCGGTCTACAAGATCCCGCACCTGATGGTGGAACACGTGCCCTGCGCCATTCCGCTGCCGACCGGGCGGCTGCGCGGCAATTCGCACGGGCTGGCGGCCTTCCTGATCGAAACCTTCGTGGACGAGCTCGCCGCCCGTTCGGGCCGCGAGCCATTGTCCTACCGGATGGCCATGCTGGGGCACGAGCTGAAGCTGGCCAATTGCCTGCAACGCGCCGCGACGCTGGCCGAATGGAGCGGCGGCGGGGGCGGTGCGGGGCAGGGCCTGGCCTGTTTCCGGATGGAGCTGGGCGAGCGCGAAGGACGGATCGCGGTGGTCGCCAGCGCCCGGCGCGACGAGCGCGGGATCCGGGTCGACAAGCTGACTGCCGTGGCCGACATCGGCCGGATCGTGAACGTGGACATCGCCCGCCAGCAGATCGAAGGCGGGCTGATCTTCGGCCTTGGCCTGGCGCGGGGCAGCGCGACTTCCTTCAAGGACGGGTTGCCGCAGACCGGGCGGCTGGGGCAACTGGCGCTCCCCCAATTGAGCGACTGCCCGGAGATTGACGTGGAATTCATCGATAGCGACGCCGACCCGTTCGATCCGGGTGAGCTTGGCGCGGTCTGCGCGCCGCCGGCGATTGCCAATGCCCTGGCTTCCTCTGGCAGCGAACGGCTGCGCAGCCTGCCGCTGACGGGAGCCGGACTGTGATGCTGCCCAACGGTCATCCCCCGGTTGCCGCGCCGCGCCTCGGCGTGCTGCTGGTCAACCTTGGCACCCCCGATGCGCCGACCACCGGCGCGGTGCGGCGTTACCTGAAGGAATTCCTGTCCGACCCGCGCGTGGTGGAAATTCCCCGGCTGGTGTGGTGGCCAATCCTCAACGGGATCATCCTCAACATCCGCCCGCGCAAGAGCGCCCATGCCTATGCCCAGGTCTGGACCCCGGACGGATCGCCGCTGGCCGCCATCACCAAGGCCCAGGCCGAAGCCTTGCAGGCCCGGCTGGGCGATGTCGCACTGGTCCGCTGGGGGATGCGCTATGGCAACCCCTCGATCGGGGACGAGATCGAGGCGCTGAAAGCGGCCGGGTGCAACCGGATCCTGTTTGCGCCGCTCTATCCGCAGTATTCGGGCGCGACCACCGCCACCGCGATGGATGCGCTGGGGGACAAGCTGTCCGCCATGCGCTGGCAGGCGGCGATCCGCACCCTGCCGCCCTATTACGACGATCCGCTGCATATCGAGGCATTGCGGGTCGATACGGCGCGGCAGCTCAAAGCGCTCGATTTCGTGCCGGAAGTGCTGCTGCTGTCGTTCCACGGGATGCCGGAACGCACCCTGCACCTGGGCGATCCCTATCACTGCCAGTGCCGCAAGACCGCGCGGCTGCTGGGCGAGGCGCTGGCGGGCGAATTCCCGGACCTGCGGATCGAGACGACTTTCCAGTCCCGCTTCGGCCGCGCCAAGTGGCTGGAGCCGGCGACCGACGACGTGCTCGCCGCCGAAGGCGCCAAAGGGACGAAGCGCCTCGCCATTGCCGCGCCGGGCTTTTCTGCCGATTGCCTCGAAACGCTGGAAGAGCTGGCGATCCGCGGGCGTGAACAGTTCGAGGAAGCCGGCGGTACGCACTTTGCCGCGCTGTCCTGCCTCAATGTCTCGCCCGCGGGCATGGACATGATCGAAGCGCTGGTGCGGCGCGAACTCAAAGGATGGATCGACTGACCATGCCCGGCCTCAACCCCGCGATCGACCCCGACGGCCTGCTCGAATTCTCGGTGGTCTTCACCGACCGTTCGCTCAACCACATGAGCCAGCGTTTCCAGGCCGCCATGCGCGAGATTCACGCCGGGCTGTGCGAGGTTTACGGGGCAGAGCGCGCGGTCGTGGTGCCGGGCGGCGGATCCTACGCGATGGAGGCGGTGGCGCGGCAGTTTGCCACGGGCAAGCGGGTGCTGGTGATCCGCAACGGGTTCTTCTCCTACCGCTGGAGCCAGATCTTCGAGGCGGGCAGCATTCCGGCCAGCGAAACGGTGCTGAAGGCCCGACGGGTCGGCAATGCCGGGCCGCAGACGCCCTTTGCCCCGGCGCCGCTGGACGAAGTGGTTGCCGTGATCCGCAGCCAGCGGCCCGAAGTGGTCTTTGCCCCGCACGTCGAAACCGCCAGCGGGATCATCCTGCCCGATGCCTATGTAAAGGCGGTAGCCGATGCCGCGCACGAAGTTGGCGCGCTGTTCGTGCTCGATTGCGTCGCTTCGGGCTGTGTCTGGGTGGATATGGCGACGCTGGGCGTCGACGTGCTGATCTCCGCCCCGCAAAAGGGCTGGTCGGCCTCGCCCTGTGCGGGCCTGGTCATGCTGGGCGGCGAAGCGCTGGCACGGGCGCGCGCCGCGCAATCGACCAGCTTCGCGATCGATCTGGGCAAGTGGCTGACGATCATGGAAGCCTACCTCAACGGCGGCCATGCCTATCACGCCACCATGCCGACCGATGCGCTGATCCAGTTCCGCGATGCCATGCTGGAAACCAGGGCCGCCGGGTATGAAGCGCTGCGCGCCGCGCAATGGGAACAGGGCAACGCCGTGCGCGCGATGCTCGCCGCACGCGGAGTGCAATCCGTCGCGGCCGAGGGCTTTACCGCGCCGGGGGTGGTTGTCAGCTTCACCGACGATCCCGAGATCCAGACCGGCCGGAAATTCGCCGCGCTGGGCTATCAGATCGCGGCCGGGGTGCCGCTGATGGTGGACGAAGGGGCGGACTATAAAAGCTTCCGGCTGGGCCTGTTCGGGCTCGACAAGCTGAAGGACGTACCCGCCAGCCTTGCCCGGCTGGAAACGGCATTCAACGCGGTGTTTTGACCGGAACCGAAGGAAAAATAATGGCCACTCTTCCGCAGCAGGCTCCCACCTTTACCCATTGGTCGCAGCGCCAGCCGGCCGGTGCGCTCGAACACATTCCCGGCGAGGACGGCCTGCCGGTTGTCGGCAACACCTTCAGCCTGCTGGCCGACCCGATCGGCTTCGGCAACCGGATGCGGGCCAAATACGGCAACGTGTTCCGCAACCGGGCTTTCGGGCGCCAATCGGTCATGCTGTTCGGGGCCGAGGCGAACGAGCTGGTGCTGTTTGACCGGGACAAGCTGTTCTCCAGCGAACAGGGCTGGGGCCCGGTGCTCGACCAGCTGTTTCCGCGCGGGCTGATGCTGCTCGATTTCGATCATCACCGGGCGGACCGCCGCGCCCTTTCCATCGCCTTCAAGCCGGAGCCGATGCGGCACTATTGCAGCTCGCTCAATTCCGGCATTTCCGCGCGGGTGGAGGAATGGCGCGGGCAGCAGCTGAAATTCTATCCGGCGATCAAGCAGCTGACGCTGGACCTGGCTGCGGACAGCTTCCTCGGCGTGCCGCTGGGGCCTGAGGCCGACGCGATCAACAAGGCCTTTGTCGATATGGTCGCCGCTTCGATCGGGGTGGTGCGCAAGCCCTTGCCTTTCACCGCGATGGGCCGGGGCGTTGCCGGGCGCAAGTTCCTGCTCGACTACTTCACCCGCGAAACCGAGAAGCGCCGGGCGGCAGGCGGCGGGCAGGACATGTTCAGCCAGTTCGCCACTGCCACGCATGAAGACGGCAGCCTGATGCCGGTCGACGAAGTGGTCGATCACATGATCTTCCTGATGATGGCCGCGCACGATACCATCACTTCGTCCGCCACCTCGCTGGTCTGGCTGCTGGCGAAGCACCCCGAATGGCAGGACAAGCTGCGTGCCGAACTGCTCGCCGTGACCGGCGGGGAAGGGCGGCCCTTGGCCTATGAGGATCTGGGCAAGGCCGTTCTGACCGAAATGGCCTTCAAGGAATCGCTGCGGCTGATCCCGCCGGTCCCCTCGCTGCCGCGCCGGGCGCTGCGCGATTTCGAATTCGGCGGATACCGCATTCCGGCCGGGACCGGGGTGGGGATCAGCCCTTCAGCCGTTCACATGGACCCCGATCACTGGCCGGAGCCGGAAAAGTTCGATCCGCTGCGCTTCACTCCGGAACTGGTGGCCAAGCGGCACAAGTACGCCTGGGTGCCGTTCGGCGGCGGGGCGCACATGTGCCTGGGGCTGCACTTTGCCTATATGCAGGTCAAAGTGCTGATGGCCCAGATCCTGACCCGCTACCGGATCGAGATCGAGCCGGGTTACGACCCGGCCTGGCAGCCTTGGCCGATCCCGAAGCCCAAGGACGGGCTGACGGTGACCTTCAGGCCGCTCTGATCAGAAATCGACCGCGATGCCCTTGCGCACCCAGTCGCCATAGCGGGTGGGGGACAGGCCGTCGGGATCGTCGCCTTGCGTGGGCGCGGCCGGAGCAGGGGCCGGATCGGTGGTCCAGTGGGCGGGCTTCTTGAAGTCCTTGGGACGCTGGGTGGCGCGCTGGGTCATGGCAATGCCATGCGCCCGCTGGCCCTCGATTGCAATTGCATCTAGGGGCAGGCGATGGACATTCCCGGTTATCCCGCGCGCAAGGCCGCGCTGAAATTGCTCGATGCAGTGCTGCACCGGGGTGAGACGCTCGATGTGGCGGCACACGGTGCGCTTCAGGGCCTGCGCAGCGGGCCGGACAAGGCGCTGGCCCGGGCGCTGGCCGGGGAAGTGCTGCGCTGGCTGACCGATCTGGACGGCCTGATCGACAGCGCGACCCGCCAGATCCTTCCCCCCGATGCCAAGGCGCGCTCGGTCCTGCGGCTGATGCTGGCAGGTTGGCGGCGGCTCGATACGCCGCCCCATGCGGTGATCGCCACCGCCCTGCCGCTGCTCAGCGGCGGTCCGCGCAAGCTGGCCCACGGGGTGTTTTCGGCGCTGGTCCGTCAGGATGTGAAGCTGCCGCCCGCGCCCAGCCTGCCGCCTGCGGTCGTGCAGCGCTGGGGCGTGCGGGCCGGTGCGATATCCGCCGGGCTGGCCGTGCCGCCGCCGCTTGACCTGACCCTGCGCGATGCCTCCACCACGGCGGAATGGGCCGAGCGGCTGGGCGGCGTTTCGCTTGCCCCCGGCCACGTCCGGCTGGCGCGCGGCACGGCGGTGGAGAACCTGGAAGGCTTCGAAGCCGGGGCCTGGTGGGTGCAGGACCTGGCCGCCAGCCTGCCCGCGCGGCTGCTGGGCGCGGGCGAAGGCCGGCGCGTGCTGGACCTGTGTGCCGCGCCGGGCGGCAAGACGCTGCAATTGGCCGCTGCCGGATGGCAGGCGACGGCGGTGGAGATGAGCGCAAAGCGGGCCCGCCGGATCAAGGAGAACCTGGCCCGTACCGGCCTGACCGCCGATCTGGTGATTGCCGATGCACTGCACTGGCAGGCGCAGGAACCGTTCGATGCCATCCTCTTGGATGCACCCTGCACCGCCACCGGCACCTGCCGCCGCCACCCCGATGTGCTGCACCGGATCGGCCCGCGCCAGATTGCCGAAATGGCCGATCTGCAAGCCGCGCTGCTGGCCCGCGCCGCCGGTTGGCTGAAGCCCGGCGGGCGGCTGGTCTACGCGGTCTGCTCGCTGGAACAGGAGGAAGGCGAAGCACAGGCCGAGCGGGTCACGCTGACGCCGGACCCGGTGGCCGCCGATGAACTTCCCGCGGGAATTGCCCCCGATGTGCAGGGCCGGGTGCGGACCGATCCCGCCATGCTGGCCGAAGCTGGCGGGCTGGATGGGTTCTTCATTGCCCGCTGGCGCAAGGGTTAACCGAATTTTTCGCCATCCAGGGGTAAACCCCTGGGGCCATGGCAATGCAGCAGCCTGCCCCTTCGCCGGATAACCGGATCGGCCAGCTCGATGGCTTGCGCGGGCTGGCGGCCTGCGCGGTCGGTCTGCTGTTCCATGCCCGGGTGATGTATGGCGATGCGCCCAATCCGCTCGCCGGAGTGCCGGTTGCGGGGTGGTTCCAGATCCACGGCTGGGCTTTTGTTGACCTGTTTTTCGTCCTGTCGGGCTTCGTCTTTGCCCATACCTATCTGGCCGGCTGGCAGCTGCGTCCGGGGATGACCGCGCGGCAGTTCTGGCTGGCCCGGATCGCACGGCTGTGGCCGCTGCACCTGGCCATGCTGGCCTTTGCCGTGCTGCTGCTGCGGGCCGAACCCTCGACCAATCCGGCAAATGTCCTGCTGTCCGCGCTGATGCTGCAGGTGCTGGTCGATAACCCGACCGAAGTGCTCAACGGCCCGGCCTGGTCGCTGTCGGTCGAAATGTTCGCCTATGGCCTGTTCCTGCTGGCGGCCCTGACCCGTCCGGCGCTGTTCAAGGCCGTGGCCGCGGCAGCAATTGCCTGGGGCGCGTGGGACATCTGGACCCACGGGGTCTGGGGCGCGCTGATCGGGCGCGGGTTGCTGGGCTTTTTCCTGGGCGTGCTGGTGCAGCGCAACCTCGGGCTGCTCAGCCGCCTGCCGGCCTCGCTGCTGGTTCCGGCCGCAGCGATCCCGGCGCTGGTGCCTCCGGTCGGCCAGGCTCTGCTGCTGACCGTGCTGCTGGCCTGGCCGGCGGCAATCCTGCTGGCGCTGCGCCTGCCGCTGCTGGCATCCCCGGTCATGCTATGGCTGGGGGACCGCAGCTATGCGATCTACTTGATCCACGTGCCGGTCTATACCCTGCTGGGCAACCTGGCGCTTGGCTGGGGCATCACCGGCAGTGCCGGGTGGCTGGCCCTGACCATGGCCGCCTGGGCGCTGATCCTGGTGCTGAGCAACACCGCCTACCGGCAACTGGAACGCCCGGCCCAGCGCGCGATCCGCGCGCTGGCGGATCGTCCCCGCGCGGCGCTCGCCTAGCCCTTCAGCTTTTCGGCAAAGCCGTTCTGCAGCTTGGCCAGCTTGGGCGGGATGACCGCCAGGCAATAGGGATTGCGCTGGCCTTCGCCCTGCCAGTACTCCTGATGATAGTCCTCGGCCGGGTACCAGGTCGCCGGGCCTTCAATCGTGGTCACCGCCTGCTGGCCGGGATGGGCGGCGTTCCAGCGCGCGATTCCGGCTTCGCATTCGGCGCGCTGCGCCTCGTCCAGCGGGAACAGCGCGGTACGGTACTGGGTACCGATATCGTTCCCCTGCCGGTTGAGCTGGGTCGGATCATGGGTGCCCATGTGGATGTCGAGCAGATCGGCGAACGACACCACGGCTTCGTCGAATTCGATCCGGATCGCCTCGGCATGGCCGGTGTCGCCATTGCAGACCTGCTTGTAGGTGGGATTGGGAACCGTGCCGCCGATATAGCCGCTTTCCACCGCGCTGACCCCGGCGATCGAGCGGAACACCGCCTCGGTGCACCAGAAGCAGCCGCCTGCGAAAATTGCCTGTGCCAAAGTCGCCATTCCTTCCTGTGTTCGCGTCATTTGCGCCGGCACTTGCCGGGTTGCCTGCGGCAGCGGCTAGACCATGCCGTTGCTGCGCTAAATAGGCATCGAAGTGCACCTTGTCATCGCCCCGCCACACACTAGGTTGCGGTCATAGCAAAACCCCAGGGGAGATATTCCATGCGCCGCATCATTCTGCCGATCCTGGCCCTCGGCCTCGCCGTGCCGGCCTTCGTGGCCCAGACCGCCCCGGCCCAGTCCGCCGCCAAAAAGGCAGCCAGCAAGAAGATCAACGCCGAACTGGCCGCCGCTGTCGCCGATCCGCGCCGCGAAAAGGACCGCGCCCGCGACCAGTATCGCCGCCCGGCCGAAACGCTGACCTTCTTCCAGGTCGCGCCCGACATGAAGGTGGGTGAATATGCCCCCGGCGGCGAATGGTACTCGCGCCTGCTCGGCCTGTACCTGGGCCCCAAGGGCAAGCTGGTCGGGCTCTATTTCGATCCCACCTCCGGGCCGTTCAGTGAAACCGCGCAGAAGGGCATCCGAGATGGCGCGGCCAAGTATCCCTCCGACATTTCGACCTGGTCGGGCATTCCGGCCGAGCGGTTCTCGGCCTATACGCTCGATGCCGTGCCGGCCGCTGAAAAGGGCACGTTCGACCGCATTCTGATCATGCGGATGATGCACAACCTGTTCCGCTGGAACATCGCCGATCGCGAGATCAAGGCGATGCGCGACCTGCTGAAGCCCGGCGGGATGATCGGGATCGAACAGCACCGCGCGCGTGCCAATGCGCCCTACAGCTATACCGACGGCTCAAAGGGCTACATGCGCGAGAAGGACATCATCGCCTTCATGGAAATGCACGGCTTCGCCTTTGTCGGCTCCAGCCGGGCCAATGCCAATCCCAAGGACCCGGCCAATTGGCCGGACGGCGTCTGGACCCTGCCGCCTTCGCTGCGCGGTGCCAAGGAAGAGGACAAGCCCCGCCTGCAGGCGATTGGCGAGGCTGACCGGATGACCCTGCTGTTCCGCAAGCGGCTTTGATCGGGAGTACAGGCAATGCTAGGGGCGGCGACATGAGCACGCTGACTGTCGCCGCCCTGCAATTGCCTCTCGGTTCCGCCGACGAGGCCGAGAACATCGTTGCCGTCTCGATGCTGGTCGAGGAAGCGGCGGCCAAAGGCGCGCAGGTGATCCTGCCGCCCGAGCTGTTTTCCGGCCCCTATTTCTGCAAGGTTGAGGACGAGGCGCTGTTCGCTCTGGCCCGGCCGACTGCCGAGCATCCTTCGGTCCGGGCGATGCAGGTGCTGGCCGCCAAGCTGAAAGTGGCGATCCCGACCAGCTTCTTCGAACGCGACGGGCACCATTATTACAACACGCTTGCCTGGATCGATCCCGATGGCACCATCCAGGGCACTTACCGCAAGAGCCACATCCCCGACGGGCCGGGGTACGAG
Source organism: Sphingomonadales bacterium (assembly GCA_017302615.1). Lineage (GTDB taxonomy): Bacteria > Pseudomonadota > Alphaproteobacteria > Sphingomonadales > Sphingomonadaceae > Novosphingobium. Next base: position 10,447 of record JAFLDB010000006.1, on the reverse strand, counting down.
GAAAAGTACTATTTCCGCCCCGGTAACGATGGCTTCAAGGTGTGGGACGCCTTCGGCCACAAGGTGGGCGTCGGGATCTGCTGGGATCAGTGGTACCCGGAATGCGCCCGGGTGATGGCCCTGCTGGGGGCGGAAGTGCTGCTCTATCCCACCGCGATCGGGACCGAGCCCTATGATGCCGAACTCGATACCAGCCGGATGTGGCGCCGCGCGATGATCGGCCATGCCGTTTCCAACTGCATGCCGGTAATCGCCGCCAACCGGATCGGCAGCGAAGACGGCCCCCAGGGATCGCAATGCTTCTATGGCCACAGCTTCATTAGCGACGAATGGGGCGATCTGGTGGCGGAATACGGCGCGGCGGAAGCCGGCGTGCTGACCGCCACGCTCGATCTGGCCCGGGCCGCCCGCCACCGCGCCGGCATGGGCTTCTTCCGGGATCGCCGTCCGCAGCTCTATGGCCGGATCGCGCAGGACATCTGAGCCATGCGCCAGCGCTACCTGATCGCGCTGGGCTCCAACATGCGCCACGTCCGCCACGGCTCGCCCGAACGCGTGCTGGCCGCCGCGCTGGCGGCGCTGGAGCGCAAGGGGGTGAAGGTCCTCGCCGCCGCGCCGGTGATCCGCTCCGCCCCGCTCGGCCCCTCGCGCCGCCGCTATGCCAATGGCGCGGCGCTGATCGGGACGAAGCTGGATCCCGCCGAGCTGCTCGACCTGCTCAAGGCTGTCGAGCGCCGCTTCGGCCGGACCCGCGGGGGCCAGCGCTGGGCCTCGCGGGTGCTCGATCTCGACATCGTGCTGTGGAGCGGCGGGGCCTGGTCGTCCCCCGGTCTGACCGTGCCCCACGCCGCCTTCCGCCAGCGGACCTTCGTGCTCGCCCCGGCGCTGGCCATTGCCCCTGATTGGCGCGATCCGCTCACCGCACTTTCGCTCCGCCAGCTTCACGCCCGCTTGACCCGGCCCCGTCCGCTCCCTAGGTGAGCGCCTTCGGTGAGGGCCCTTAGCTCAGTCGGTAGAGCAACTGACTTTTAATCAGTAGGTCGCTGGTTCGAACCCAGCAGGGCTCACCACCCAGTCCGCCAATTGGCGAGACTTTTGCGTCCTCAGCCACACCCCGCGAAATTCCCCCGCATTTCCGTGGGTTTGCCCAAGGGTGTAGGGCGGTTTTAGGTCGCGGAGTCTCTCAAGAGAGACCTTGCAACGAGAAATGGCGGCAAGTTCTCTGCCGCCATTTTCGCGTCCTAAAAGTGTGATTGGGTTTAACTGGCGGGGAAACCCAGCATCTTGCGCTGCTCGGACCAGGCGAGGGGGAGAGCCCCAAGCCGCGAGAGGTACCGCGCAGTAACCTGCCGCGGCTGACGGCCATCGAGGATGGCCTTGACGATGTCCGGGGCGAGATAGGCGAGGCGGGCGATGCGCTCGAGATGCCTGAGCTGGGTCCCGGGCATGGCGCGGACCTCATCCTGCGTCATGGCCAGCAGCTGATCCCGCGCCGCAAACCCGCGCGCGACAAGCTGGACCAGATTGGGATCGTTGGCGGGAGCGCCTGCGGGGGGATCAAGCTTGAGCCGCGGCTCATGGCCCCAGGTGGTCTGGGACGTTGCAAGGGACAAGGAGATGGTTCGGTGCTCATCGAGATCGACACCCACCCATGCCGCAAGCGCGGCAAGGTCAAATTGCACATCCACCGCTTCACGTGAGACGGTCACCTCGAGCTCAGCCTGCTGCAGCAGCTTGCGCAGTTCAGCAATGGCCATCCCGTCTAGACTGTGGGCGAGCGCGCCAAAGGAGGCGATCAGGTTGGCATGCTGGGCGGGATCGACCTCGAGCTGGCTGATCCGCTGCGCATCGCCGAGAAAGGCATGCAGCGCGCTGCGGACAGCATGATCGAGGTCCCCTGCAGGCAGCCGGAGCGCTGGCACCTTCGAGCCATCACCCCTGTGCGAGGCATAGTAGCGATAGCGCTTGCCATGGTTTCGGGTGTGGATCGGCGTCATCGGCCGGTCGAGGTCATCGTGGATCATCCCGGCCAGCAGACTGACCGTGCCGCGCCGGCCCGGCTCAAGCGGCGTGTTGGTCCGCGCAGCGAGGCGCCCCTGAACCGCTTCGAACAGCGCGCGATCGACAATGGCCTCATGCTCGCCGGGATAGACCTTCCCCTTGTGCACGACCTCACCGACATAGGTCCGGTTGGAGAGCAGGTGATGCAGCGCGCCGCGTGTGAAGGGCACGCCGCCTTTGCGCTCGCCATTTCGCCCGATGCGCTGCTTGCTGACAATGCCTTGCCGCCGAAGCGTCTCGGCAAGATCGAGCACGTTGGCGCTCTTGAGATAGAGCTCCATGATCTTCACCACCGTCGCCGCCTCCTCGGGCACCGGCACCAGCTTCTTGTTGATTGCGGTGTAGCCCAGCGGCAGGCTGCCGCCCATCCACATGCCGCGCGCCTTGGAGGCCGCGACCTTGTCGCGGATCCGCTCGGCGATAACCTCCCGCTCGAACTGCGCAAAAGACAAGAGCACATTAAGCGTGAGCCGTCCCATCGAATTGGTGGTGTTGAAGGCCTGGGTCACGCTGACGAACGAGGCTCCGGCTTCATCGAGCACATCGACGATCTTGGCAAAGTCGGCGAGGCTGCGGGTGAGCCGGTCGACCTTGTAGACCACGACCACATCGACCCGCCCGGCGCGGACATCGGCGAGGAGCTGCTTTAGCCCGGGCCGCTCCATGTTCCCGCCGGTAAACCCGCCATCGTCATAGAGATCGGGCACCAGGTGCCAGCCTTCATGGCGCTGCGACAGGATATAGGCCGCACAAGCCTCGCGCTGGGCATCGAGGCTGTTGAACGCCTGATCCAGACCCTCCTCAGTCGACTTGCGGGTGTAGATCGCGCAGCGCAGGCGCCGGGAGGCGCTAGTTGCCATGGGTCGTGACTCCCAGTTTGCCAAGGCGAGGGCTGCTGAGGCCAAAGAAGCGCGGGCCCGACCAGTGCGAGCCGGTGATCCGCTTGGCGATCTCAGAGAGCGACGAATACCGCTCGCCGCGGTACTCGAAGCCGCTTTCCAGCACGATCACCTGGTGCACCTCGCCATGCCAGGTGCGCGACAGCCAGGTGCCGGGCTTTACCGCGCCCGATGCAGCTTCGATCCTGCCAGACCCGCCAGCCGACAAGACCCGCTTCAGGTCGGCCTTGCTCATCCTGCCCAGCGCGGCCTCCTGGAGCATGTGGGCGATGGCCCGGGCCAGAAGGCCCGAGCCAAACGCTGGTGGTGCGCCAGTGCCAGTGCAGCGCTGCCATTCGGCCTTGCGCTCGCGGGCTGACATCGCCTCGATCTTCGCGATGCGTGCATCGAGGGTCATTGGGCGGCCTCCGCTCCCACAGTCACGCGGTAGGTCCGCACACCGCCAGCCGGTTTGTCGCTGGTGACTTCGTGGCCCTTCTTCTTGAGGCCGGTCAGTGCGGCGCGCGCCGTGTGGGGCAGCCAGCCGGTTGCAATCACGAGCTGGTCGAGGGTCGCGCCCTCGGGGCGCTGCAGCATGGCAAGGACCGCAGCGGACTTGCTGGGGCGCTTGGGCATGGGTTCCGCAGTTGCACCTGCCTTGGGCTCGCGGGCCATTTTGCGGGCGGGCTTTGTTACCGCATTGGCGGTGTCGCTGTTCGTCATGGGTGGTTCTCCTGATCGGAGCAGCGACCATCGCTGCTCCCACCACCCAAGGCCCCGCCAGTCGTACTGGTCAGGGTTTCGCAAGCCACTCAGGACCGCGATTCAGTGACATCACCAATGCTTGGTGTTCGGGGCAAGTCCAATGGATTGTGAGGTTTGGCCAACGAAACCTGCGGCGCGCTCTTTAGTCAGGCGCCCATAGTCCGAGTTGCAGAAGACCATGGACGCCCGGATCTCCTTCATAGGTGCTTTGGCCGGGTCTCGCCAGAGCGACGACCGCTTCTTGGGACGATCCGGAACGGCTCCTTTGGGTGCGCAGATTGGAATAGCGGACGCTCCGCTCGGCGAGCTAGCAAGTCAGCTTTGCGCCCCAATGCCGGTCATAAGGCATCGCTTCACGATCGCCTTAAAGCAGACGTAGCTGCCGATAGGTCACAAAGGCGGTGTCTGGGACTATACAGATGGTCGAGAAGCGCGCCTGGCTGCCCTGCTTTTTAATCCCTGCCAAAGACGCAAAGGCGCCCCCCAGCGACCTTTTGGGGCTGCAAGGGGGCCTGTTACTCTAATTGAATAGTTTGCTGATGGCTGCGATTTGCGGGCCCGAGGCCTTGTTCGTAGAACTGCCCGTACGAAAGAAACAGTCATTTCCGACGAAGCTGGCTTCTGTTTGGGCCGGAACGCGAACACGGACCACGGCCCGGCCTTTATACGTTATCAAATCGAGCGACGTGCGAAGTTGGGTTTTCAGCGGCTCCGATATAGCTGAAGTAGCGATCGCATCCTCAATGACCTTCAGGTAGCCGTCCATCGCGACGCCCATAATTTTGGCCTCTCGTTCTACCCCAACGACCTGAACATGCTCGAACGCTGCGGGCTCTACCCCGTCGAGCTCCTTTACTCGCTCGGCATCTGCCGGCTTGTCAGCAATCCCGAGATACAAGAAGCCGTCTACTCCAGGCCCACAGTTCGAAATGCCCGCCATTGTCTCGATCAGCCGGGCCAGAAGATCGGTGTCGACCTTGCGGCTGTGGTCCAGCCGCAGCAGCCCTTGCTTGAACTCGTAGCGAGACGTTTCCGTCTTCGACCGCCGAATGGAGTTTTCGAAGTCGAAGACCAGCCCAGGCCCGTGGCCGAGAATAGGTACGTCCGACTTAGCGAAGAAATCGCCGATCAGCCCCTTCACCGTCCGGACATTCTGTCGCCGGTCCTCGGTCTTGATATGCTTCTGGCCCACTTGAATGCGGTCACTCATGTTGTGAAGCGCGCCCATGATTTTCTCGGGGGATGAGGGTAGCTTCCCCTCACCCATGATTAGCTCCCAAAACGCCATGAAAACCGCATAGAACGCCTGCTTCTGGGGGTTAGACGTGGCCTTTGGATAGACGGTGTCACGGAAATAAAAGCGCGCATCGCTCGTCTCTTCGATGGCCTCTCGCACCACCGAGAAAACCTTCCGGACCTCCGCGATCAACCTGTCCTTCCCGTACGCGGCTAGGCGCAAGTTGACCTCCTTCGCGATCTCGCTCTCGGCCGTGTAGAGCTTGTCCTTGAAGTCGCCTGAAGCTTCTACGGGCTCCTCAAACAAGATCGTCGCACATACATCGGCGATGATCTCCTCGTCATCACTATCGCGAAGATGGTTGGTCCGCAGCACACCTTGCTTGCACCAGAAGATATCATCCGCCTTGAGACCGTACCCGTGCGGATTTTTCGGCGTCTCAATGCTGATCTCAGGCATTTCGCTCAACAAGAGCTTTTCCCTAGATACGTCACCCCTGATCTCGGCGGACAGCTCCCGAACGAGGTCCGCGAACGGCGATAGCACGCCCGCCTGTCGGCGCTCCTGATTGCTTAGCTGCTTGCCGCTGGAATTGATACGGCCAAACACGTCAGTGATGCGCTCGTCGATTTCGCCGGGGAAAATTGTCATAGCTAGCTGGTAGTCGAGCAAGTTCGCGCATGATTTGGCGGACAAGCGCGGCACGTCTGCGGGAAACGTCGTGAAGACACCCTGCTCCGACAACTGACGTGCTCGCGCGAACTCTTTCACGTCAAACGCCTCACCCCCGTACAGGAACCCATTCTCAATGAAGGTGAAGATGGCGTTCAGCCGCTGCATGCCGTCGATGACCTCAAAGACGGTATCGTCTTCGGAAGCTTCAGGCACCTCGCTTGCCTTTTCGGCCAGCAGGAACAGTGGCAGCGGGTAATCACGCAGGATACTGTCGATCAGACGCTCCTTCTCGCTAATCGCCCAGACCAGCTTTCGTTGATACTGCCGGTTCACCAGCAAACGGCCCTCTCGGTACCAACGATAAGCTGCCTGGATTGAGATGCCTTGGGGAGAAACTGCCATAACCACTCCTAACGCAGCCGACTGTTAAGTGAGAGCGACTGCAAGAGCAATACACGGACCCCGGCCCACAAATCTGCCCCATAGACCTACCCTCACAATTTGCGGATCATTATGTTTACGGTTTTGATTTAGCTGGATCTTCGCGATTGGCTGAGGCGGCAGGATTCGAACCTGCCTCAGGTTCTACTCGTGGTTCCGCGCGCTCGCTTCGCGCGCTAGGTCTGAAATTGGGGCGCAAAGGCGACCGGCCGGTTTGCGCGACCCCGAATGGCGGATTTCAGCGGAAGCCGACGCTCACATCGAAGACGCTGAATGTCTTGAGTTGGTCGGAAACAGACACGGACATTGCAGCGGTCGAATGGCAGCTTCGCTCGATCCTGCAACGAAGACCGGATAGTCTCCCAGCGGCCCAATTGCCGTCGTCGGCAAGTGCCTGAACGAAAGGCAGCTTTTGGCGAGTTAATCCGAGGCCGGGAATGACGGCCATGTTGGCGGATGCGGCAATCTGGCAATTCGCCCTGGTGTATTTTCTGGTTGGCCATTCAGGCCACCGGAGAAATGTCATGGGACATTCAGACCTTGATCCCGCCGTTCACGAACGGCGCCCCTGGAATGCAGGGCAAAATGTTGGCCCAAAACGACCGCTCAAACCGCGCGATATCTGGGCCATTCGCTTCTATCTCGACGAACATAGACGACTTCGTGATCGAGCGCTGTTCGATCTGGCGATCGACAGCAAGTTGCGTGGCTGCGATCTCGTCAAGCTCAAGATTAGCGATGTCGTCAGCGGCGGCCAAATCCGCCATCGCGCAACGGTCATTCAGCAAAAGACCGGCAGGCCCGTTCAATTTGAGATCATGACTGAGGCCCGCAGGAGCCTGGAGAACTGGCTGCAACGCCGTGGCGGCGCGATCTCCGATTTCGTCTTCCCAAGTCGAGTAGACTACATGGGTCACCTCAGTACCCGGCAATATGCACGCCTGGTTGACGAATGGGTCGCAACGATCGGTCTCGACAGCCGTGAATACGGCACGCACTCGATGCGTCGAACCAAGGCGTCATTGATCTACAAGGCGACGGGTAATCTGCGGGCCGTACAGATCTTGCTCGGCCACACCAACATCGAGAACACCGTCAGATATCTTGGCGTAGACGTGGACGATGCCCTGACTTTGTCAGAGAGAACCGACATTTAATTCAATGCCGGCCTCTGGCTTGGCTAGGGGCCGGCAATTGGCTTTCGGCGCTGAAAGCGGACAGTCCGGACACGACAACATTGCGGACATTGTCAAAGTTGTGCACGCTTTCCCAAATGGCGCTCTTTCCACCACGTTCCGATTTGACGTTTCTTCTTGGTAAGGAACTAGCTCGTGTCGCGTTTGAACCCTGCGGCGTTCACTTCATTTGGTGGGGCGGTGGCGAAATTCATGCCATGCGAGATTTTGATCATACCGATGACAAGGGAACCTGCTCGGAGTTCGGCAGCGGAAATTGGCTGGATCCGCCATCACTCCTTCACCGGTTGATTCAGCGCAAGGTGAGCGCGGTGGAATTGCTTGAGGATTCCCTTGTTTTGAAATTCGACGACGGTCAGTTGCTGAGATTTTACGCGCTGAAGGATGCAGTCGAAAACGTCTTGATTCAGCTCGGAAACGAATTGAAAGACGATTACATACTTTTTTAGCTGGTAGAGCAGTTGACGTCAGCTTTCCCCAACCTTCCGATCGTAGCGTCCTGTCCGGACACGACAACATTGCGGACGTTTGTGGTTCTGTTAGTTTCAGAAGATGCGGTTGCGCATATTATCGCGGATTTTGACCGCACTCATCGCGGTGATCTGTATTTGGGCAGGGACTATCGCGTTCGTCCAGCGAACACGGACTATCGAGGGAACATGGGTAGACTTGTTTGAAGGATCGAGCTTCTTTGAAAGTCAGACTCTTTCTCAAGCATGTAGCCCCAACTTCTCAAAGGCACCTTGGTTCTCATTTTACCCAAAGGAAGATACGCCAACCGGGCGACTGGTGAATGCCAACCGAGGCTCAGGGCAATTCATAAGCGAAAATGGACCAAAGCCAGTTGCGGCTTATACCGTCACGTTTGTTGGACGCCGGAAGGTCTCAGAGTTACTCGGATTAGCGCCCTTTCTTGGCATCGGATACGGTCACATGGGCATGGACGGATCAGAGTTTGAGGTGGATCGCATAGTTTCGATCAAGCCAATTGCTGATGTATATTGCGATGTCCGCTAACCCCAACTTTCCCGCCGTAGCCGACTTTCCGGACACGACAACATTGCGGACATTGCGTTAGGATGGGTCTGTCGTTTAGTTGCGGCTCATGAGCGAGGATACCGGCACCTTTTGCATTGAAGGAGCCCAGTTGTTCGGTGGGGCCGTAAAGTGCTGCATGCCTGCTTTGGAGGATGCACTTACCGGTCTCCCATTTGAGGCGGCGGGCACACGCCTTCATGGCATCACTGCGCTCAGACCTCTACTGGCAATGAGCGGTTGCGTCGGAGCTATTGCGGCGAACGTGCTTGGCCCTTCAGCGAAACCCGTCAGAGCAATCCTGTTCAACAAGTCATCTGAAACCAACTGGGGCTTAGGTTGGCACCAGGACCGGACGATTTGCGTAAAGGAAAGGCGGGAAATAAAAGGCTTTGGTCCTTGGACGACAAAGCGCGGGATGATCCACGTCGCCCCGCCGTTTCATCTGCTCGCGCAAATGGTGACGCTTCGTGTGCATCTCGACGATGTACCTGAGACGAATGCACCACTTTTGATCGCTCCCGGCTCACACAAGTTGGGTCGGGTGCCGGTAGATCAAATCGACGAAGCAGTTGAACGCTGCGGCATCCATGCATGTTTGGCGAATGCTGGTGACGCATGGCTGTACGCGACGCCGATACTGCATGCTTCGGACGCTTCGACATCTCCCAAGAGCAGAAGAGTGCTGCAAGTAGATTATGCCGCATTCGATCTGCCGGGCGGATTGGAATGGCTCGGGGTTTAATGTCCGCTCCCCCCAACTTTCCGGCTGGAGCGGCCTGTCCGGACACGACAACGTTGCGGACGTCCGCTGGTTGGGTAGATTGCACGAATGAGTGACCAATCAGAGCGTGATCCCGACGACGAATGGCAGGGCCGTGGACTCAGCGCGGTTCAAGAATTCGCTGGCACGCTCAGAGACTTGCACAACAGCAACCCTTGGCCCGATTTGCAGGTGCTGCCGCAGGCGCTAGTCTACTTGATGACCGAACTTTGGGATCGTGGATTCACTCAAACCCAGATTAGGCAGGGTTTTGGAGACGCTCTTGCGGAGCTACCCCGATACACAGCAGGTGAAGAAGTTCGGCCCTAGAGTCCACTTCCCCCAACTTTCCTGCCGCAGTGGACTGTCCGGACACGACAACATTGCGGACATGAAGGCTTGCTTTTAGGCTGCGGAATATGGCGGTTGTTCGTTCAAACGTGGCAAAGGCGTTCATTGCCGCCACGCTTCTGGCCGGTTGTATTCCTGCCGAGCCCTACGACCGCGAGTTCGCAGGTCAGTTTGAGAACAAGGGCGTTGCCAACGAGCAGCTTTTTGCCTCGGGCTACTTTCCGCCATCCTTTGCTAGTCCACAAGTTCATTGCGGCTTTCGCAGCGATCCAATCGAGTTGATTAGTGAATTTGAAGAGAATTGGTATCCGAGCCAATGGAAGGCCGCCCGCGAACCATCGTTCTATCTACTGTCGAAGCAAGAGAGGCCCCCAGAGTTTGCGCTTCGTTTCAGCTATATTCCAAGCTTCTCTTCCTCCGTGTTCATTCGCATTCAGAAGGACGGCGATGAATACTGGCTTATAGCAAAACAGATGAATGGAGCCGGTGGATACGATCCGGGGTCCATCGATCGCTCGAAAAGAAATCGATTATCTTCTCGGCAAGTGGCTGAGCTACAGCGCCTTCTGACGGAAGACGCGCTGTTCAGCGAGCCTTCCGATGAATGCCAATCCGGCTTTGGCTTTGATGGAACCCAATGGATATACGAGTTGATTGATCCAAATGGATATCGGATGGTAAAACGGCGGTCACCAAGTCAAGGTACTGACTACAATCTTGGCCAATACCTTATCGAGCTCTCCGGCTGGAATGTCAGCTGTTGGTCTTCGCTTCCCCGTCCTTTCTCTGACGTAGAGCTGTTGTGCGAATAGGCCCGAAAGAAGACCCGGCCACTCAACGCTGGAAGTTTCAATAGTCCGCTAACCCCAACTTTCCGGCCGCAGTGGACTGTCCGGACACGACAACATTGCAGACATTAGAGTCTGATTCAAAATTATCCATTGTGATTTCATAGCCTTGCGATGCGGCGTGCGAAGAGCTGGATCGAGGCTATGAACAGCCATGCCGTTGCCGATGCGATGGTCTGCTCGAAGTCCTTGGCGAG
>JAFLDB010000005.1 GCA_017302615.1 Sphingomonadales bacterium | reverse complement strand
GCCAAGGACTTCGAGCAGACCATCGCATCGGCAACGGCATGGCTGTTCATAGCCTCGATCCAGCTCTTCGCACGCCGCATCGCAAGGCTATGAAATCACAATGGATAATTTTGAATCAGACTCTCAGGGGCGGACGATGGCGAGAATTCAGTATAATCTCCAAGGAATCCTTGCCTCTTTTTGCATCCTGCTAGGCGCATGTTCGAATGGTGAGGACGCAAAATGTAGAGATGCCTCCGTCAGTCGGTTTGAAGGAATAGTCTTCGTTCTATCAACTGGTGTTGGGACATTTTCGAAATCAACACAGTGCATGGTTTTTTTGTCCGCGGATGGAAAAAACCAAGATTTGCTTCGTGAAGCTTGGAATAAATCTCCGTATCATTCTGAGATACGGCCTCTCAGAATTTCGACCGTTGGGGAAATGAAAGGCGACAAAATCAAAAACAGGAGCAAAATATTCTCTGTTTCAAAAATAACATATATAGATCCGATTGTGAGTGTTGAAGACGCTGACAGGGCTAGTAAAGAGAGATTTGGAATAGCAATTAGTGAACTTCAATAGATTTAGGGTGGTAGGCTATCGCGTGTCCTCGATCAAGGCTCCAGGTTGCGGCTATGCGTAAATTCATATTATTGCGATAGGGAAATTTAGAGGTTAGGTAAACTGTCATTGGGGTTGCGATATTTGTGGAGATTGACGGTGCGGCTGTCAAAGAGGAGGGTAATTATTATTTTAATTGCCTCTCTAATACTTGCAAAAATAAATTACTACGATACTGGAATTTACTTCTTCATGGCTTTCGTTGCTGTGGTATTGATAAAAATACTATCGGACTTCACTGCTGGAGAAGTGTAGAATTTCGGGAAGTGCGGCGACTTGGAGCTGGGGCGGGCTATCGCGTGTCCTCGATCAACGTTGGAGTTACGGGGAGTTGCGATGACAGTTTGCATAACCCCCACTACGCGGCCTCTTGTCCCTTCGGCGTTCCGCATAACGGCATCGTCGGACGGGGACACGCGATAGCATGTCCCCGGTTCATTCCGGCTCTTTCATGCTTCGCCATCCGGCGGGGACACGCAATAGCATGTCCCCGATGACCCACCCCAAAAAACCCGCAATTCTCCACTTGCGCGAATCCCCATCCCTGTGTAGGGGCGCGGCTTCGAATTCAGTCGGGGCGCATGCCCTGTGGCTCTTTCTCATCGGTAGGATACAATGGAAGCTCAGAATATTCGCATTCGTCTCAAGGCATTCGATCACCGCGTGCTTGACCAGGCGACCGGCGAAATTGCGGAAACCGCCCGCCGTACCGGCGCGCTGATCCGGGGCCCCATTCCTCTGCCGACGAGAATCGAAAAGTTCTGCGTCAACCGCGGACCGCACATCGACAAGAAGTCGCGTGAGCAGTTCGAAGTGCGCACCTACAAGCGGCTGCTCGACATCGTGCAGCCCAACGCCGCCACCGTGGACGCGCTTATGAAGCTCGACCTGGCCGCCGGCGTCAACGTCGAGATTAAACTCGCGTAATCGGTTTCGGCCTTCGGGCCACGTTCCTTCCGGGCTTCGGTCCGGCTCCTAGCGGGTCCAATCCGCGACGAGACAGAGCCCCGGCACAGGCCGGGGACACAAGGGATACCTCCGGCATCAGCCGGGCATGCGTCCCCCGTCTCGCCTCCTTCTTCGGAAAGAGGCACCCAGCCCGGACGGGGCTCGCACCAGAACATGGGTTGGACACGCCCCTGGGAATGGTTCCCTTGGGCCTCTGTAGGAGACTGGATCATGCGCACTGGCGTGATCGCCAAGAAGGTGGGGATGACCCGCCTGTTCCAGGAGGACGGTCGGCACGTGCCGGTTACCGTTCTGGCGCTGGAAAATTGCCAGGTGGTCTCGGTTCGTACCGCTGAGCGCGACGGTTACGTCGCGGTGCAGCTGGGCGCCGGGGAAGCCAAGCAGAAGAACGTTGCCAAGCCGCAGCGTGAACATTTCGCCAAGGCCGAAGTGCCGCTGAAGCAGCAGGTCGTCGAATTCCGCGTGGCTGACGATGCCGTGCTGGAAGTCGGCGCAACCATCGCCGCCTCGCACTTCGTTCCGGGTCAGCTGGTCGACGTGGCCGGCACCACCCAGGGCAAGGGCTTTGCCGGTGCGATGAAGCGCTGGGGCTTCGGCGGTATGCGCGCCACCCACGGTGTTTCGATCAGCCACCGTGCCCACGGTTCGACCGGTAACCGCCAGGATCCCGGCAAGGTCTTCAAGAACAAGAAGATGGCCGGCCACATGGGCGACCGCAACCGCACCCAGCAGAACCTCGAAGTCGTGCGCGTCGATGACGAACGCGGCCTGATCTTCGTCAAGGGTTCGGTCCCCGGCGCGAAGAACTGCTGGCTGACCGTCAAGGACTCGGTGAAGGTCTCGCGCCACGCCGATGCGCCGTACCCGGCCGGCCTGAAGAGCGCTGCCAACAGCAATGACACCCCGGCTGCTGCCGACACCCCCGCGGAAGACACCGCGGCCGTCGAGCAGACCGAAGGCCAGGAGGGCTAAGTCGTGAAGGTCAAGCTTTCCAATCTCGATGGCACCGCCGGCAAGGGCGACATCGAACTCAACGATGCGGTGTTCGGCCTTGAGCCGCGCGCCGACATCCTTCACCGCGTTGTCACCTGGCAGCTCGAGAACCGCCGCGGCATCGCCCGCGCGACCCGCGAGCGTTCGGACGTGGCCCGCACCGGCAAGAAGTTCGGTCGCCAGAAGGGCGGCGGTACGGCCCGTCACGGTGACCGTGCGGCTCCGGTCTTCATCGGCGGCGGTAAGGCTCACGGCGCCCGTCGCCGCGAGTTCGACGTCTCGCTGAACAAGAAGGTCCGCGCGCTCGGTCTGAAGATGGCCCTGTCGGCCAAGGCCAAGGACAGCCTGGTGGTTGTCGACAGCCTGGACATCAAGGACGCCAAGACCAAGGCCCTGGCCGCCACGTTCGCCAAGGCGAACTTCGGCAAGAAGGTTCTGGTGATCGACGGTGAAGCCGTGAACGAGGGCTTCGCCCGCGCTTCGGCCAACCTGGTGGGCGTCAATGTCCTGCCGGCGATCGGTGCCAACGTCTACGACATCCTGAAGCATGACACGCTGGTGCTGACGCGCGCCGCGGTCGAAAAGCTGGAGGCGCGTTTCAATGGCTAAGGCAGCAATCGACACGCGTCACTATGACGTGATCGTGGCCCCCCACATCACCGAAAAGGCGACGCTGGCCAGCGAGCACAACGCCGTCGTCTTCAAGGTGGCGGACAGCGCGACCAAGCCGCAGATCAAGGCGGCCGTCGAAGCGCTGTTCGACGTGAAGGTGGTGAGCGTCAACACGCTGACCCAGAAGGGCAAGACCAAGCGGTGGAAGGGCAAGCCCTATCGCCGTTCGGACGTGAAGAAGGCGGTCGTCCGTCTGGCCGAAGGCCAGTCGATCGACGTCACCAGCGGGATCTGAGGCTGAACCATGGCACTCAAGAACTACAACCCGACCAGCCCGGCCCGTCGCGGCCTGATCCTGGTCGACAAGTCGGCGCTGTGGAAGGGCAAGCCGGTCAAGGCGCTTACCGAAGGCAAGCGCAAGACCGGTGGCCGTAACAACAAGGGCCACGTCACTTCGCGCGGGATCGCTGGCGGTCACAAGCAGAAGTACCGCTTCATCGATTTCAAGCGTCGCCGCTGGGATGCCCCGGCGGTGGTCGAACGCCTGGAATACGATCCCAACCGGACCGCGTTCATCGCTCTCATCAAGTATGAAGACGGCGAACTGGCCTACATCATCGCGCCGCAGCGCCTCGCCGTTGGCGATACCGTTGTCGCCGGTGAGAAGACCGACGTGAAGCCGGGCAACGCGATGCTGCTCAGCCAGATGCCGGTCGGCACCATCTGCCACAACGTGGAGATGAAGCCGGGCAAGGGTGGTCAGATCGCCCGTTCGGCCGGGACTTACGTCCAGGTCGTCGGCCGTGACCGCGGCATGGTCATCGTCCGCCTGAACTCGGGCGAGCAGCGCTACCTGCGCGGCGATTGCATGGGTACGGTTGGCGCGGTGTCGAACCCCGACAACCAGAACCAGAACTTCGGCAAGGCCGGTCGCACCCGCTGGCAGGGCCGTCGTCCGCTGACCCGCGGTGTCGCCAAGAACCCGGTCGACCACCCGCACGGTGGTGGTGAAGGCCGGACTTCGGGCGGTCGCCATCCGGTTACTCCGTGGGGCAAGCCGACCAAGGGCGCCCGCACTCGCAACAACAAGCAGACGGACAAGCTGATTATCCGTTCGCGTCACGCCAAGAAGAAGAGGTAAGGCCCCATGGCACGTTCCGTCTGGAAAGGCCCCTTCGTCGACCTGCACCTGCTGAAGAAGGCGGAAGCCATGCAGGAAGCGGGCACCCGCGCCGCTCCGATCAAGACCTGGTCGCGTCGTTCGACGATCCTGCCGCAGTTCGTCGGCCTGACGTTCAACGTCTACAACGGCCAGAAGTTCGTCCCCGTCTCGGTCAACGAAGACATGGTCGGCCACAAGCTTGGTGAATTTGCGCCGACGCGCAACTTCCCCGGCCACGCCGCCGACAAGAAGGGTAAGCGCTGATGAGCAAGCCTAAAGCTCCGCGCCGCGTAGGCGAAAAGGAAGCCCTGTCGGTCGGCACCACGATCCGTGGTTCGGCCCAGAAGCTCAACCTGGTTGCCGCTCTGATCCGTGGCAAGAAGGCCGAAGAAGCCATGAACATCCTCGCTTTCTCGAAGCGGGCGATGGCGGTTGATGCCCGCAAGGTGCTCGCTTCGGCGATCGCCAACGCGGAAAACAACCACAACCTGGATGTCGACGCCCTGGTGGTGGCCGAAGCCAGCGTTGGCAAGTCGATCACCATGAAGCGTTTCCACACCCGCGGTCGTGGCAAGTCCACCCGCATCCTCAAGCCGTTCAGCCGGCTGCGGATCGTGGTTCGCGAAGTCGAGGAGGCGTAAGTCATGGGTCACAAGTCCAATCCGATCGGCCTGCGCCTGCAGATCAACCGTACCTGGGACAGCCGCTGGTACGCTGAAGGCAAGAACTACGGCAAGCTGCTTGAGGAAGACCTCAAGATCCGCAAGTTCGTGCTGGAAACCGTTCCGCAGGCCGCGATCAGCAAGGTCGTGATCGAGCGTCCGGCGAAGGTCTGCCGCGTGTCGATCTATGCCGCCCGTCCGGGCGTCATCATCGGCAAGAAGGGCGCGGACATCGAAAAGCTGCGCTCGGCCATCGCCAAGATGACCGACAGCGATGTGAAGCTGAACATCGTTGAAATCCGCAAGCCGGAAATCGACGCCAAGCTCGTCGCCCAGGGCATCGCCGATCAGCTGATCCGCCGCGTGGCGTTCCGCCGGGCGATGAAGCGCGCGATGCAGTCGGCCATGCGCCTGGGTGCCGAAGGCATCAAGGTTGTGTGCGGCGGCCGTCTCGGCGGCGCCGAAATCGCCCGCGTCGAACAGTACCGCGAAGGCCGTGTGCCGCTGCACACCCTGCGCGCGAACATCGACTATGCCGAAGCCGAAGCGCTGACCACCTATGGCATCATCGGGATCAAGGTCTGGATCTTCAAGGGTGAGATCCTGGGTCACGATCCGATGGCGCAGGACCGCCTGATGATGGAAGCCCAGACCACGGGCGTCCGTCCGGCGCGTGAAGACCGCAGGAACTAAGTCATGCTGCAACCGAAGAAAACCAAGTTCCGCAAGGCTTTCAAGGGCCGGATCAAGGGCGCTGCCAAGGGCGGCACCGATCTGAACTTTGGCTCCTACGGCCTCAAGGCTCTCGAGCCGGAGCGGATCACCGCCCGCCAGATCGAAGCGGCTCGCCGTGCGATCACCCGCCACATCAAGCGCCAGGGTCGCCTCTGGATCCGCGTCTTCCCGGACGTGCCGGTTTCGAAGAAGCCTGCCGAAGTCCGTCAGGGTAAGGGCAAGGGTTCGGTCGAATACTGGGCCGCCCGCGTGAAGCCGGGCCGGATCCTGTTCGAACTGGACGGCGTGGCCGGTCCGCTCGCGGCTGAAGCGTTCAGCCGTGCGGCGATGAAGCTGCCCGTCAAGACCAAGGTCGTCGCCCGCCTGGGTGACACCAGCCACCTGGGAGGCGAATAATGGCCAAGACCCCCGATCTGCGCGCCAAGACCGACGACCAGCTGGCCGGTGATCTGGCCGAGCTGAAGCGCGAGGCGTTCAACCTGCGCTTCCAGGCTGCCACCAACCAGCTTGAGCGTCCGGCCCGCATCAAGGAAGTGCGCCGCGACATCGCGCGCATCAAGACGCTGCAGGGCGAACGCGCCCGCGCGGCCAAGTAAGGAGCCCACAGATGCCCAAGCGTATCCTGATCGGGACCGTGGTTTCCGACAAGACCGACAAGACCGTGGTCGTGAAGGTCGAACGCAAGGTGAAGCACCCGCTCTACGGGAAGATCATCCGCCGTTCGAAGAAGTATCACGCTCACGACGAAGACAACGCCTACAAGACCGGCGAAACCGTTCGCATCGAGGAAACCCGCCCGATGTCGAAGCTCAAGACCTGGAAGGTGATCGAACGCGTCACCGCCAGCAAGGGCACCGCCGTCGAGGCTGACGTCTAAGTCAGAACCGTTTTTTGGAACTGCCGGACTGGTTCCGGCAAGCCAGTGAGAAGGAACCGGATCAATGATCCAGATGCAATCCCAGCTCGACGTCGCTGACAACAGCGGCGCCAAGCGCGTCCAGTGCATCAAGGTGCTGGGCGGATCTAAGCGCCGCACGGCTGGCGTGGGCGACATCATCGTGGTGTCGGTCAAGGAAGCCCAGCCGCGCACCAAGGTGAAGAAGGGCGACGTCCACCGCGCCGTCATCGTCCGCACCCGCAAGGACGTGCGCCGCGCCGACGGCAGCGTGATCCGTTTCGACAGCAATGCTGCCGTGCTGATCAACAAGAACGCCGAGCCCATCGGCACCCGTATCTTCGGCCCCGTGGTCCGCGAACTGCGCGGCAAGGGCTACATGAAGATCATCTCGCTTGCTCCGGAGGTGCTGTAATGGCCGCCGCAAAGATCAAGAAGGGCGATAACGTCGTCGTCCGCTCGGGCAAGGACAAGGGCCGCACCGGCACTGTCCTTCAGGTTATGCCGAAGGAAGGCAAGGTCGTGGTTGCCGGCGTGAACGTCGCCACCCGCCACCGCAAGCCGACCCAGGCGAACCCCCAGGGCGGTATCGAGCGCCGTGAAGCGCCGATGGCGATTTCCAAGGTCGGCCTGGCCGACCCCAAGACCGGCGCGGCTACCCGCGTGCGCTTTGAAACCCAGGACGGGAAGAAGGTGCGCGTCGCGGTCAAGTCCGGGGAGAAGATCGATGGCTGACAAGTACGTCCCCCGCATGAAGTCGCGCTATGACGACGTGATCGTCAAGGCGATGACCGAGAAGTTCGGCTACAAGAACGCCCTCGAAGTGCCGAAGATCGAAAAGATCACGCTCAACATGGGCGTCGGTGAAGGCAGCCAGGACAAGAAGAAGGTCACGACTGCCGCCGAGGAAATGGCCCTGATCTCCGGTCAGAAGCCGGTCATCACCAAGGCCAAGAAGTCGATCGCCCAGTTCAAGCTGCGCGAAGGCATGCCGATCGGTTGCAAGGTCACCCTGCGCCGCGAACGCATGTACGAATTCCTCGATCGCCTGATCACCGTTGCCATGCCCCGTATCCGCGACTTCCGCGGTGTGAACGCCAAGTCGTTCGACGGTCGCGGCAACTACGCGATGGGCCTGAAGGAGCAGATCATCTTCCCGGAGATCAGCTACGACCAGATCGAAAAGGTGCGTGGGATGGACATCATCGTCACCACCACTGCCAAGACCGACGACGAAGCGCGCGAGCTGCTCCGCCTGTTCGGTTTCCCGTTCCCGGCGGAAGCCGAAACCGCGCAAGCGGCCTGAGTTAGAGAGAGCTTAAGTCCATGGCGAAACTGAGTTCCGTGAACAAGAACGAGCGTCGCAAGAAGCTCGTCAAGAAGTACGCAGCCAAGTATGCGAAGCTGAAGGCTGTGGCCGACGACAAGTCGCTCGACGAAACCGAGCGCCTGATCGCCCGCCTGAAGCTGGCTGAAGTGCCGCGCAACGCGAATCCCACCCGCGTGCGCAACCGCTGCGTCACCACCGGCCGCCCGCGCGGCTACTATCGCAAGTTCGGCCTGTGCCGCGTTGAGCTGCGTGATCTTGCCAACAAGGGCATGATCCCCGGCGTGACCAAGTCGAGCTGGTAAGGGGTAACTAGGATGGCAATGACCGATCCCCTGGGTGATATGCTCACCCGTATCCGCAACGGGCAGCGCGCCAAGAAGGACTCCGTCCTTTCGCCGGCGTCGAAGCTTCGCGCCAACGTGCTCGAAGTGCTCCAGCGTGAAGGCTATATCCGCGGCTTTTCGGAGGACGCCACCGGCGCCCACCTGCAGCTGCGCATCGAGCTGAAGTATTTCGAAGGCGAACCGGCTATCAAGCACGTCGCCCGCGTCTCCAAGCCGGGCCGCCGCGTCTACTCGGGTTCCAAGGAACTGCCGGTGGTCCGCAACGGCCTTGGCATCACCATCGTCTCGACCCCCAAGGGCGTGCTTTCGGATGCCGAAGCCCGCGCTGCGAACGTCGGCGGCGAAGTGCTGGCGGAGGTGTTCTGATGAGCCGCATCGGTAAGAAGCCGGTTGCGATCCCCAGCGGGGTCACGGCCGAAATCGCCAACGGCGTGCTGACCGTGAAGGGCCCGAAGGGCACCCTGACGCTCAGCCTGCGCGACGAAATCGCCTACAAGGTCGAGGGTGACAGCATCTCGGTGCTGCCGGCCAACGACAGCAAGCAGGCGCGTGCCTTCTGGGGCATGCAGCGTACGCTGGTCGACAACCTGGTGACCGGTGTCACCCAGGGTTACACCAAGGTCCTCGAGATCACCGGTGTCGGCTACCGCGCCACGGCCCAGGGCAAGAACCTGAAGCTGCAGCTCGGCTACAGCCACGACGTCGATTTCGCCGTGCCGGAAGGCATCGAGATCAAGACCCCGGACAACACCACGATCGAGATTTCCGGGATCGACAAGCAGAAGGTCGGCCAGGTTGCGGCCGAAATTCGCCGCTGGCGCAAGCCCGAACCCTACAAGGGCAAGGGTATCAAGTACCGTGGCGAGTTCATCTTCCGCAAGGAAGGGAAGAAGAAGTAATGGCCAAGCTCTCTCTGTTCGACCGCCGTCGCCGTCGTGTCCGCACGGCGCTCAAGGCTCGTGCCGGTGGGCGTCCGCGCCTTTCGGTGCATCGTTCGGGCCGTCACATCTACGCCCAGATCATCGACGACGCTGCCGGCCGCACCATTGCTGCCGCCAACTCTCTCGGCACCAAAGGCGGCGCCAATGTCGCCGGGGCTGCCGAAGTGGGCAAGGCGCTGGCCGATGCCGCCAAGAAGGCTGGCGTGACCACCGTCGTGTTCGATCGCGGCGGCTTCCTGTTCCATGGCCGCGTCAAGGCGCTGGCCGATGCCGCCCGTGAAGGCGGGCTGGAGTTCTAAGATGGCTGACGAAAACACCATTGAAACCGAAGTCGCCGTCGAAGCGGCTGCTCCCGAAGGTGAAGCCCGCGAAGGTCGCGGCCGTGGCCGTGGCCGCGGTGGTGACCGGGGCGAGCGTGGCGGACGCGGCCGTGGCCGTGACGACCGTCGTGGCCGCGGTGAAGGCGAGGAAGGTGGCGAGGAGCTGATCGAAAAGCTCGTCCACATCAACCGCGTCTCCAAGACCGTGAAGGGCGGCAAGCGCTTCGGCTTTGCGGCACTGGTCGTGGTTGGCGATGGCAAGGGCCGGGTCGGCTTTGGCCATGGCAAGGCCCGCGAAGTGCCGGAAGCGATCACCAAGGCGACCGCTTCGGCCAAGAAGAAGATGATCCGCGTTCCGCTCAAGGAAGGCCGGACCCTGCACCATGATGGCCGCGGCCACTTCGGCGCTGGCAAGGTCAACGTGCGCTCGGCCCCGGCCGGGACCGGGATCATCGCCGGCGGCCCGATGCGCGCCGTCTTCGAAAGCCTGGGCGTTGCCGACGTGGTGACCAAGTCGGTCGGCACCAGCAACCCCTACAACATGATCCGCGCCACCTTCGACGCGCTGACCGACCAGACTTCGCCGAAGTCGGTTGCCCAGCGTCGCGGCAAGAAGGTTGCCGACCTGCTGGGTCGTGGCGGGGCGAGCGCTGCGGAGGCCGAGGCCGCCGCTGACGCGATTGTGGAGTAAGCGATCATGGCCAAGATCAAGATCAAGCAGATCGGTTCGCCGATCCGTCGCCCGGAAAATCAGAAGAAGATCCTGATTGGCCTGGGCCTGGGCAAGATGCACCGCGTGGTCGAGGTGGAAGACACCCCGGAAGTGCGTGGCGCGATCGCCAAGCTGCCGCACATGGTGGCCGTGGTTGACTGAGCAATCAGTCGCTTGACCGCTTTTGAAGGGGCTCCGGAGCGATCCGGGGCCCTTTCTGCTTGTGCGGTCTAGCGGCAATCCCCCCAGACCAGCACCTGATCGGCGCGCAGTCGCTCCGGTGCGGTGACTTCCCCGACCAGGCGGCAATGGGCCTCGACATGGGCCTGTACCGCGGCGTGGGTTTCGGCGTTGATCGGACCGTCGCGCGGCTCGCGGGTCATCACGATCACCCCCGGGCGCCGCGCAAGGACACGGTTGACCTCGTCCAGAGTGATCAGGTGCGACACGTCCTTCTCGATTCCGTGATAAAGATGCGCCGGAAAGGCCAGCGGCGAGGGGAAGGGCTGGCTGGTCAGCGTGTAAAGGAACGGCGGCCCTTCATAGACCAGCAGCCCCCGGTTCGCATCATGGCTGGCGATCAGGTCCGCCAGTTCAGCCATCGCGACCTGCGACCGGGCGGTGTGGGCCGGATCGATCGGCGGGCTGCGGGTAAACGCGAACAGGCACAGGCCCGCTGCGGCCGCCGGCCCGATCCATCGGCGAGACAGGAATGCTCCGGCGGCCACGCACAGCGGCACCAGCAGCGGCAGGGCATAATGCAGGTGGAAATAGGGAAAGGCGGCCAGCCCGATCAGCGCGGCGAGCACCCACAGGCCGACAAACCGCCGCGCCTCGCCCTTCAGATCGAGCCAGCCGAAGGCGGCGAGCGCCAGCAGCGGCGCCAGCGCGGCCAGCATCAGGCGGAAGCGGATCTGGGCCGAGTACGGCTCCCAGCGATCGGCCGAGAGGTTGGCCCCGGTCATCGCCTGCCAGTATTCGCTCCAGTGTCCGGCCTGGGCATAGCCCAGCGCGATCAGCAGCGCCGGCGCGGCCCCCAGCAGGGCAAGGCGGGGGGCGTGTCGCAGGCGCTCGGCGGCAGGCAGGGCAAGCAGCACGAACAGCCCCAGGAACGCGGCCTCGAAGAAGGCGGTGGTCTTGATCGTGATGGCAAAGCCGGCGCTCAGCATAGCGATCACCACGCCGCGCGGCACTTGTCCTTCGCGCAAGTGCGGCAGGGACCGCGCCACCAGCCAGGCGGCCAGCGCGATGAACAGGTTGTAGAACAACGGCGATTGCCCGCCAAAGCCCTGAAATGCGCTGAGCAGGAACAGGTAGCCGATCCCGGTCAGCAGGCCGCCCGCGCCCTTGCTCCACAGATCGGCGATCCGTCCGATGATCCACGCCGTCAGCACGGCAAACAGCGCGGCGGCGATCTGGTAGGCGGCCGGGTCTGCGGATAGCGCGGCTATCAGGTAATAGATCAGGAACAGGCCGAAGGGCTTGCGGTCCCAGATGTCGACATAGGGCAGCGCGCCCTGGTGCATGGCATTGCCCGCAGCGAAATAGAACGCTTCGTCGATGAACAGGTTGGGATCGCCAAAGGTGTAACCGCGCAGGGCCAGGGCAACGGCCAGCAGGATGGCCAGACGGGCCGGTGTGGAGCTGAGCAGGGCCAATGAAGCTTCCCGTGGCGTGGCGATTGCCGGTGGGCTAGCACTGCCGGACTCGGCTTGGCAATCCGGGGCCGGAAAACCTGCCGCACAAAGGGGGGTGACATTTCGGCCGGCTTCGCCTATGCGAGCGCCTCCCATAGCGCGTCTCAAAGCGAAAGCGAGTGCAACACATGAAACTGAACGACATCCGCGACAACAATGGTGCCCGCAAGTCCCGCATGCGGGTTGGCCGGGGCATCGGCTCGGGCAAGGGCAAGACCGCCGGGCGCGGCCAGAAGGGTGCCAAGGCACGCTCGGGCGTCAGCGTCAACGGCTTCGAAGGCGGCCAGATGCCGCTGCACATGCGCATCCCGAAGCGCGGCTTCAACAACATCTTCGCCAAGGACTATGCCGAAGTGAACCTCGGCCTGGTGCAGAAGGCGATCGACGCCGGCAAGCTCGATGCCAAGAAGGACATCGATCACGCCGCGCTCAAGGCCGCTGGTCTGGCCCGTGGCGGCAAGGACGGCGTCCGCCTGCTCGGCAAGGGTGAATTCAAGGCCAAGGCCAAGTTCGTCGTCGCCGGCGTCTCGGCCGGTGCCAAGGCTGCGGTCGAAGCGGCCGGCGGCTCGGTCGAAGTGCCGGCCCCCAAGGCTGCGACTGCCGAATAATTTCGGGACAAACGCGGGCGGGGGTTATCCAATCCCTGCCCGCGCCCTATATGGGCGTCTCGACATGATGGGGGACGCGGCGGCCGGGCGATGATCCTGCCGCCCCAACAAGGCAATTTCGCAACATGGCATCACGCGCGGACAATATCGCCAGCACCCTGAGCTTCGCCAACTTCTCCAAGGCGACCGAGCTCAAGAAGCGCATCTGGTTCACGATCGGGGCGCTTATCGTGTTCCGCTTCCTGAGCTTCGTGCCGCTGCCGGGGATCAACCCGATCGCGCTGAAGCAGTTCCTTGACCGCAACGCGGGCGGGGTGCTCGATTTCTTCAACATGTTCTCGGGTGGCGCGCTGTCGCAGTACAGCCTGATCACCCTTGGCGTCATGCCCTACATCACCGCGTCGATCGTGGTGCAGCTGGCCGCTTCGCTCCATCCCTCGCTGATGGCGCTGAAGAAGGAAGGCGAAAGCGGGCGGCGCAAGCTCAACCAGTATTCGCGCTATGGTGCGGTGTTCCTGGCCCTGATCCAGGGCTATGCGGCGCTGCGCGCGGCCGAAGTGCAGGGCTTTGCGGTTGATCCGGGTCCGCTGTTCTATGTCGCGGGCCTGATCTCGCTGGTCGGCGGGACCATGTTCCTGCTGTGGCTGGGTGAACAGATCACCAGCCGCGGTATCGGCAACGGCGTTTCGCTGATCATCATGGCCGGTATCGTCGCCCAGATGCCGACCTTTATCTCGAACCTGTTCGAAGGCGGCCGGACCGGCTCGATCTCGGGCTTCCTGATCGCCGGCCTGGTCGGCATGCTGATCGGCCTGATCCTGCTGATCTGCTTCATGGAGCGCGCCACCCGGCGGCTGCTGATCCAGTATCCCAAGCGGGCCAGCCAGAACGGCATGATGCAGGCCGATCGCAGCCACCTGCCGCTGAAGCTTAACACCGCGGGCGTTATCCCGCCGATCTTCGCCAGCTCGCTGCTGCTGCTGCCGCTGACCATCACCCAGTTCGCCGGCAATTCGATCAGCCAGGATTCGGCCTGGGGTCAGTTCATCGTGACGCTCAACCAGTACCTGGGTCACGGCAAGCCGACCTACATGATCCTCTATGCCCTGGGCATCATGTTCTTCGCCTTCTTCTACACCGCCGTGGTGTTCAACCCGGAAGAGACGGCCGAGAACCTGAAGAAGAACGGCGGCTTCATCCCCGGCATCCGCCCGGGCAAGAGCACCGCGACCTACCTCGACTATGTGCTGACCCGCATCACCGTGATCGGCGCGCTCTATTTGACTATCGTCTGTGTTGTGCCGGAATACGTCATCGCGCAAACGGGGATCGGCGCACTGTTCCTGGGTGGCACCAGTTTGCTGATCGTGGTCAATGTCACGGTCGATACGATCACCCAGATTCAGTCGCACCTACTGGCCCACCAGTATGGTGATCTGATCAAGAAGGCGAAGCTGAAGGGGCGGCTGCGCTAAACCGAATACGGGGGAAGTGCCGTGAACATAATCCTGCTCGGACCGCCGGGAGCCGGCAAGGGCACCCAGGCCCAGCGTCTGGTCGAAAAGTTCGGAATGCGTCAGCTTTCCACCGGCGACATGCTGCGCGCCGCGGTCAAGGCTGGCACGCCGGTCGGGCTCCAGGCCAAGGCGGTGATGGAGCGCGGCGAGCTGGTCTCGGACGAGATCGTCTCGGCCCTGATCGGCGAAGAGCTGGATTCGATGGGCGAAAAGACCGGCGCGATCTTCGACGGCTATCCCCGCACGGCTGCCCAGGCCGAATCGCTCGACAAGCTGCTGGCCGATCGCGGCCGCAGCCTGGCCCATGTGATCGAGCTGGAAGTGGACGAGGATGCGCTGGTCGAGCGGATCTGCGGCCGCTTCACCTGTGCCAATTGCGGCAAGGGCTATCACGACACGTTCGAACAGCCCCGCGAGCCCGGTGTCTGCGACAAGTGCGGCAGCCGCGAATTCAAGCGCCGTCCGGACGATAACGAGGAAACCGTGCGCACCCGCATGGCCGAATACCGGGCCAAGACCGCGCCGATCCTGCCGATCTACGATGCCCGCGGGATCGTGACCCGGGTAAACGGCATGGCCGAAATCGACCATGTGACAGCGGCGATCGAACGGATTATGACGGCCTGACAGGCAGCCGTTCCCTGGAACGCGGCTGCGGGACGGGGAGATCACCTGATGCGCATTGCAGTACCGGCCGTTGTTGCGGCGCTGATGCTTGTGGCCGTTCCGCATCAGGCGGCCCGTGGCGAAGTGGTCAGTCAGTCATCGGCAGGCTTCGCGCTCAAGCTGTCGGCCGACGCCGCCGCCTCGAAGGACGAGGTGTGGAAGGCGCTGATTGCCCCCAACCGGTGGTGGAACGGCGAGCACACCTATTCCGGCAAGGCGGAGAACCTTTACATCGACGCCCAGGCAACCGGCTGCTTTTGCGAGAAGCTGCCCAAGCCGGCCGATGCGCCCGAAGGGCAGCGGATGGGCTCGGTCGAGCACATGCACGTGGTCTATGCCGACCCGCAGCGCGGAGTCCTGCGGATGGTCGGCGGGCTGGGGCCGTTGCAGAGCGAGGCCGTCGACGGAGTGCTGACCATCACGCTGAAGCCGGTCGAGGGCGGAACCCGGATCGAATGGACTTACGTGGTCGGCGGATACTGGCAAGCCGATCCCGAAGCCTTGGCCCCGATTGTCGACCGGGTGCTGGCCGAACAGCTGGGCCGGCTCGCGGCGCTGTTTCCCTCCTCGCCAGCGGCTGCGGCAGGATAAGGCGGCGGGCTTGACAGCCGGGCGTTGACATGCCGGGCGAATCGCCCTAAGCGCGCGCTTCACTCGAAAGAACGGGGTCAGTCTGGCAGGCGAAAGCGATTGAGCGCGCCCACCAGACTTTTTGCCGTTTCGACCGGGTGAAGCGTTGAGATAGGGGGTCGCCCTGATGGCTGCCTTCTGTGGAGCATGGAGAATTAAGTGGCTCGTATTGCCGGGGTAAACATCCCCACCAACAAGCGCGTGATTATCGCGCTCACCTACATCCATGGTATCGGCCCGTTCAAGGCCCGCCAGATCGTCGACAAGCTTGGCATCGATCACACCCGCCGCGTGGCTGACCTTTCCGACCAGGAAGTTCTGCACATCCGCGAAACGATCGACGCGGACCACACGGTCGAGGGTGACCTTCGCCGCGAAACCGCAATGAACATCAAGCGCCTGATGGACCTGGCCTGCTATCGCGGCCTGCGTCATCGCAAGGGGCTTCCGGTTCGCGGTCAGCGCACCCACACCAACGCCCGCACCCGCAAGGGCAAGGCCAAGCCGATCGCCGGCAAGAAGAAGTAAGCTGTCCTTTGCAGGGGCGGCCCAGGCCGCGTCTCGGGACCAGCTTTTCATAGAAGGTAGGTAAGAAATGGCACGCGAACCCCAGCGCATCAAGCGCCGCGAGCGAAAGAACATCACCAGCGGCATCGCGCATGTGAATGCCAGCTTCAACAACACCATGATCACCATCACCGATGCCCAGGGTAACGCGATTTCGTGGTCCTCGGCCGGCATGATGGGCTTCAAGGGCAGCCGCAAGTCGACCCCCTATGCCGCTCAGGTGGCTGCGGACGACGCCGGCAAGAAGGCCGCCGAACACGGCGTGCGCACCCTGGAAGTGGAAGTGAAGGGTCCGGGTTCGGGCCGCGAAAGCGCGCTGCGTGCGCTGCAGGCGGTCGGCTTCACCATCACTTCGATCCGTGACGTCACGCCGATCCCGCACAACGGGGTCCGGCCGTCAAAGCGTCGCCGCGTCTGATTTGCCGTTGGCGGCCGGTTAGCCCCGGTCGCAGTTTCGGATCGGCCGCGGTCTCTCGCAACGGGGGCAGCGGCCGTTCCCGCCAGAACAAAAGTCCAAGGGGACGTCCATGACTGTCAATATGAAGAACTGGCAGGAACTGAAGAAGCCCAACAGCCTCGAAGTGAAGCCCGGCACCGATCCCAAGCGCCGCGCCACCTTCGTTGCCGAACCGCTGGAACGCGGTTTCGGTCTGACGCTGGGCAACGCGCTGCGCCGCGTGCTGCTGTCATCGCTGCAGGGCGCTGCCATCACCTCGATCAAGATCGAGAACGTGCTGCACGAATTCTCGTCGCTGGCCGGTGTGCGTGAAGATGTCACCGACATTGTCCTGAACGTGAAGCAGATCGCGCTCAAGATGCAGGGCGAAGGTCCG
This sequence comes from Sphingomonadales bacterium, assembly GCA_017302615.1. Lineage (GTDB taxonomy): Bacteria > Pseudomonadota > Alphaproteobacteria > Sphingomonadales > Sphingomonadaceae > Novosphingobium. The sequence goes on along the minus strand of JAFLDB010000005.1, from coordinate 160,257 downwards.
AAGCGGCTCCAGCTGTCGGCCACCGGCCCGGCTGAAGTCAAGGCTGGCGACATTGCCGTGTCGGGCGACATCGAGGTCATGAACAAGGACCTGGTGATCTGCCACCTGGATGAAGGTGCGACCTTCAACATGGAACTGACCGCCGACACCGGCAAGGGCTATGTCCCGGCCGTGTCGAACCGTCCGGTCGATGCGCCGATCGGGCTGATCCCGGTTGACTCGCTCTACTCGCCGGTGCGTCAGGTTTCCTACAAGGTCGACAACGCCCGTATCGGCCAGGAGCTGGACTACGACAAGCTGAGCCTGACCGTCGAAACCGACGGCACCGTCACGCCGGAAGACGCCGTGGCCTATGCCGCGCGGATCCTGCAGGACCAGCTCTCGCTGTTCGTCCACTTCGAAGACGCCCTGCCGGTCGGCGGTTCGCCGATGATCGGTGTTGCGGCACCGGCGGCGGAAGAAGGCGATACCAACCAGCTCAACCGTTACCTGCTCAAGAAGGTTGACGAACTGGAGCTGTCGGTGCGTTCGGCCAACTGCCTCAAGAACGACAACATCATCTACATCGGCGACCTGGTCCAGAAGACCGAGGCCGAGATGCTCCGCACGCCGAACTTCGGCCGCAAGTCGCTCAACGAGATCAAGGAAGTCCTGAGCTCGATGGGCCTGCGCCTCGGCATGGACATCCCTGGCTGGCCGCCGGAGAACATCGAGGAAATGGCCAAGAAGCTCGAACAGGAGCTGCTGGGCTAAGCAAACCCGGGGACACTCTATTGAGTGTCCCCGCCACACGGCCAAGGGGACACGCAATAGCATGTCCCCGGACGCCAGGATCGGGCTACCTGACACGGGCCCCCTACGAACGAAGGACAAGAAAATGCGTCACAAGTACGGCGGTCGCAAGCTGAACCGCACCTCCAGCCACCGCAAGGCCCTGTTCCGGAACATGGCCGCGGCGCTGATCAAGCACGAGCAGATCACCACGACCCTGCCCAAGGCGCGCGAACTGCGTCCCTATGTCGAAAAGCTGATCACGCTGGCCAAGCATGGCGGCCTTTCCAACCGCCGTCTGGCTCACGCCCGCCTGCTTGACGATGCGCAGCTGGTGAAGCTGTTCGACGTTCTGGCGGCCCGCTATGCCGACCGCGCCGGTGGCTACACCCGCGTGATCAAGGCCGGTGTCCGCGCTTCGGACGCCGCGCCGATGGCCGTGATCGAGCTGGTTGACCGCGATACCTCGGCCAAGGGCCAGGACTCCGGTCCGGTCTTCACCGGCGAGGAAGAGCTGGCCTAATCGGCGTTTGCTGATCGACAGGCGGCTTTCGTCGAACGACGAATTGCAAAGGCGGGGGCAAGCGCTAGGCTTGCTCCCGCCTTTTGCATTTCCGGGAGAAGTCCGTGTCCGTTCGCGCCCGCACCCTGATCGGTGCCCTGTTTGCCGTTTCCGCCGTTGCCGTCGCTGCCCAGGATCTGAAGTTGACCTATCCGCAAACCGCCCGCGGCGATGTTGTCGATGAACAGTTCGGTGAAAAGGTGGCCGATCCCTATCGCTGGCTGGAAAACGATGTCCGCACCGATCCCAAGGTGGCGCAGTGGGTGGAACAGCAGAACGCGGTCACCCAGTCCTACCTCTCGACGCTGCCGCAGCGCGGCTGGTTCGCCCAGCGGATCAAGACGCTGATGGACTACGAACGCTTCGGCCTGCCGCGCAAGGCGGGCAAGAGCTATTTCTACATGCGCAATTCGGGTCTGCAGAACCAGTCCCAGCTGTTCGTCCGCACCGGCCTGAACGGCGAGGCGCGGCTGCTGATCGATCCCAACGCCTGGGCCAAGGACGGCGCGACCGCGCTGGCTGACTGGGAACCGTCCGACAACGGCAGGCTGCTGGCCTATGCCGTGCAGGATGGCGGATCGGACTGGCGCACGATCAAGCTGCTGGACGTGACGACCGGCAAGGTCCTGAAGGATGAGATCAAGTGGGCCAAGTTCACCGGCATTTCCTGGGTCGGCAATTCCGGCTTCCTCTATTCGCGCTTCCCGGAGCCGGAGAAGGGTCAGGAATTCCAGTCGCTCAACACCAACCAGGCGGTCTATTTCCACAAGATCGGCACGCCGCAATCGGCCGACCAGCTGGTCTATTCCACGCCGGACCGGCCCAAGCTCGGCCACGGCGCGCAAGTCACGCACGATGGCCGCTGGATGGTGATCACCTCCTCGCAAGGCACCGACGCGCGCTATGAAGTCCACGTCAAGCCGCTGAAGGGCGGCAAGTGGGGCGCGCCGCAAGCGCTGGTCAAGGGTCTGGAGCACGAATGGCGGCTGATCGAAGGGATGGGCGATACGCTCTACTTCGTTACCAACAAGAACGCGCCCAAGCTCAAAGTGGTGAAGGTGGACCTTTCGAAGGGTGCGGCTGGCGCCGAGTTCGTCGATCTGATCCCTGAACGCGAGGAAACGCTGGAGCGCGCCCAGATCGTCGGCAACCGCCTGATCCTGGGCTATCTCAAGGACGCGGCGTCGCGGGCCGAGGTCGTCTCGCTCGATGGCAAGCCGGTGCGCGAGATCACCCTGAACGCGATCGGCACGGCGTCGGGCTTTGCCGGACGGCCGGGCGATCCGGAGACGTTCTATTCCTTCTCCAGCTTTGCCCAGCCGGGCGCGGTCTACCGGTTTGACAGCAACACCGGGGAAAGCACGCCCTTCGCGCAGCCCAAGCTGACTTTCAATCCGGCTGACTACCAGGTCGAGCAGCGTTTCTTCACTTCGAAGGACGGCACCAGGGTGCCAATGTTCATCGTCCGCAAGAAGAGCATCGTTGCCGAGGGCAAGGCGGTGCCGACGCTGCTGTACGGCTATGGCGGGTTCGATATCTCGCTGACCCCCGGTTTCTCGGCGGTGCGGATGGCCTGGCTGGAAGCCGGCGGGGCCTTTGTCATGGCCAACCTGCGCGGTGGCGGCGAATACGGCAAGGCCTGGCACGATGCCGGCCGCCTGAACAACAAGCAGAACGTGTTCGACGATTTCATCGCCGCGGGTGAATACCTGATCGCCCAGGGGATCACGCCGAAGAGCGGCCTTGCCATTCAGGGCGGGTCCAACGGCGGGCTGCTGGTCGGCGCGGTGGTCAACCAGCGGCCGGACCTGTTCGCCGCCGGCAATGCCGCCGTGGGCGTCATGGACATGCTGCGCTTCGACAAGTTCACCGCCGGGCGGTACTGGGTCGATGACTATGGCTATCCCAGCAAGGAAGCCGACTGGCGGGTGCTGCGGGCCTATTCGCCCTATCACAACATCCGCACCGGGGTGGCCTATCCGGCCATGCTGGTCACCACGGCCGATACCGATGACCGCGTGGTGCCGGGGCACAGCTTCAAGTACACTGCCGCGCTGCAGGCGGCGAACCCCAATGGCAAGCCGCACCTGATCCGGATCGAAACCCGCGCCGGACACGGGGCGGGCAAGCCGACCGACAAGGTCGTGGCCGAAGGATCGGACGTGCTGGCTTTCCTGGCCCAGTGGACCGGGCTGGGCGTGCCCAGCCGCTAGTCAGGCCTACTCGGCCGGGTCGGCTTCGGCCCGGCCGTGGTAAAGCGGCCACAGCAACTGCTCGAGCAAGCTTGTCGGTCGCGTGCTGTACCCGGTCGGAGGGAAGCCCTCCGGCCGGTGATAGTCCCCGAACAGCACGTCCCAGATCGGAAACAGCGCGGCAAAGTTGCTGTCATAGTGTTCCGGCAGGGCCGAGTGGTGGCGGCGGTGATAGGCGGGCGTATTGATCACCCATGACCAGCGCCCCAGGTTGAGCGGCAGCTGCGAATGGGTGACGAAATGCCACAGCCCGATCGCGCTGTAGGCTGCCAGCGCCACCGGGGTGGGCGAAATGATGAACGCCGCCGCTGACCAGACCGTGATCGATTTGAACAGCGGATCGGCCCAGAAGTGGCGGTTGGTGGTCAGCACCGACATGTTGGGGTCCGAATGGTGCAGCGAATGCATCGACCACAGCAGCGGGATCCGGTGCTGCATCCGGTGGAACAGGTACTCGGCCAGGTCATAGACCAGGATATAGACGATCACCGCTGCCCAGACCGGCAGTGCCGCGCCGTCGATCAGGGCCGGCCCCTGCCAGGCCTGAACCATCTTGTAGACGGTGAAAGCGCCCACGATCTTCAGCAGCCACGATTGCAGGTTGATCCACCAATCGGTTGGCGGTGCGCCGATCGCGCGTTCCCATGCGATCAGGATCAGGGCAACCAGCGGGCCGGAAAAGAGCGCGAGCAGTTCAAGCATGGCGGCAATCCTAGACTTTCATGCTTAACCGATCGCTAAAACCATCGTTCATAAAAATGACCGCAAACCTGAACGCCGCCTAACCGGAGAGTTCAGCTTTGCGCCACCGGCGAATCGGTAAACCGTCCTCAACGCCCGGCTATTCCGCCCGGCGAACTGAAGGATGAATGCCATGAAGACCCTGTCCAAAGCTCTTGTCGGCACCATCGCGGCGGGCGCGATGGCTGTCTCTTCGGCGGCCCCCGCTTTCGCTGACGGTCGCGGATATGATCGCGATCGCGGCGGGATCAGTGCGGGCGAAATCATTGCCGGTGCGCTGATCATCGGCGGGATTGCCGCGATTGCCAGCTCGGGCAGCCGCAACGACCGCGGCTACCGCTATGGCGACTATCGCGACAACGACTACCGCTATGACCGCGCCGGTTACGGTTATGGCTATCGCGACAATCCGCGCCAGGCGGTGGAACAGTGCGTCCGGGCCGCCGAGCGCTATGCTCAGGGCCGCTACCGAGATGCCGACGTCACCGATGTCCGCCAGATCAAGGACACCCGCTACGGGTTCGAGGTCAAGGGCCGGATCGCGGTCAACACCCGCGGGCACGGCTGGCGTCAGGGCGACAACCGCTATGGCAATGGCTGGGGCGGTGACTATCGCGGCTGGAACAACGGCCACCGCGGGTTCGACTCCGGTTCGTTCAAGTGCAAGATCGAGCGCGGCCGGGTGGTCGATCTCGACATCGACGGGATCCGCGGGCTGTAAGTCCGGGAAAACCTGATCAAACGGCAGGCGGTTCAGGCCCCAGCAAGCCTGGACCGCCTAGCTCTTTGTACAAAGGGCGGATTGTGCCGACGGCAGGGGCCGCACGGCCGCCCGGCAGGAGGGTTCTTACAATGATGCAGAAGTCTTCGCGTTTGGCCGCCACGCTGCTTTCGGCGGCGGCGCTGTCGATGGTGGCGACGCCGGCCATGGCGGGTCCGCGCTGGGGTTGGGGCGGCTATCACCACCGCGACCGGGTTGATGCGGGCGATATCTTTGCCGGGATCCTGATCATCGGCGGGATCGCGGCCATTGCCAGTGCGGCCAGCAAGGAAAAGAAGCGCGACCGCTATGAACGCCGCGACCGCGATGACCGGTACGAGCGGGACTATGCCCGCGAGGACAATCGTCCGCAGTGGCAGGACGGCACCGGCGTGAACGGCGCGATTAATCGCTGCCTTGGCGAAGTGACCCGCGGCGCCAACCAGAATGCTGAGATTGACGCGGTCAACCGCGACGGCGATGGCTGGAAGGTTGAAGGCCGCGCCGAAGGCGGCGACTTCAGCTGCATCATCGACGGCGCCGGGCGGATCCGCAACATCCAGATCGCGCGCTGAGCGCCAAGTATCGGGCAGGGACGGCGTGGGCCGTCCCTGCCGTCAATCCACCAGCCAGCGGGCCATGGCCCCCAGCATGTCGCGGTTGAAAGACTGGGCCAGGTGGCTGCCCGCAATCGCCTGAAACGCATGGATCGCGCCGGGATAGGAATGGAGTTCCACCGGCACCTTGGCGGCGATCAGGCGGCGGGCGTAGTCCAGGTTCTCATCCAGGAACAGGTCGAGGCTGCCGGTGCCGATCCAGGTCTGCGGCAGGCCGGACAGGTCCTCGGCCAGACTGGGCGAGAACCAGCCCTTGCGCGCATCGTCCGCAGCATAGCTCCCTTGCAGCGCGGCCCAGCCGAACCGGTTGCTTTCCCGGGTCCAGACGAATTCGCCCGTGGCCGGGTTGGCATAGAGGCAGGAATCGCTGCCGGTGCGGTGATCGAGCATCGGGAAGACCAGGAACTGCGCGGCCAGCGACGGCCCGCCCCGGTCCCGTGCCATCAGCGCCGTGGCTGCGGCCAGACCGCCCCCGGCGCTTTCTCCGACGATGCCGATCCGCGCGGGATCGACGCCAAGCGCGGTTGCATTGTCCGCCAGCCACTTGAGACCGGCGTAGCAATCCTCCTGCGGGGCGGGGAAGGGGTGTTCCGGCGCGAGCCGGTATTCGACCGAGGCAACCGGGATACCCAGCGCAGCCGCCATCCCGGCCGGGCCGTGCTGCATCGACCTGGCCGATCCGATCACCATCCCACCGCCATGGATATGGTATAGCGCGGCCCGGCCGGTGCTGCCGGGGGCGGGATCGTACCAGTAGATCTCGAGCGGCCCGTCCGGCCCGTCGATCACCTTGACTTCCGGCTTCAGCACCGGATCGCCGAGGAAGGCGAAGCGCTGTTCGGACTGGACGCGGATTTCGGGCAGGTTCCCGGCCGTAAAGGCCGTGCCGGGCATGAATTCCAGCAGCGGCAGCAGGCTGGGATCAACCAGGTGCAGGGTCGACATCAATGGACTTTCTGCGAGGGGAACATCCAGCGCTGCGCCAGCGGCGGGGTGAAGGGGTGCCATTCCCCTTCCGGCTGCTTCAGCCGGTCGGCCAGCGCCACCATCACGCTGGGATTGACGCCCAGTCCGCAGTGGCTGGCATGGACCACGATATTCTCGGTCTGGCCGTGGCCCCGGTCGGCATGCTGGACCGATCCGCGCCAGTGGACGATGCCGTCGCTGCGGGTCAGGATCGAGGTAGTCGGTACCGGCGGGGCCTGATCCAGCCCGGTAAAGCGCCCATGCCTGACCGGTTCCGGATCCTTGCCGTTGAGGAATTCGAACAGGCGGCTGGCATTGGTGTGGCGGCGATCGTCGTGGATCGGGCTGCCCAGCGAAATCACCTGCCGCACCGCATCGGGGTGGAGCTTGGCCAGTTCGCGGGCGAATACGCCGCCCAGGCTCCAGCCAACGATCGAGACCTTGCGGCCGCTCTCGCGGTGGATCTTGAGCAGCAGCTGCTCCATCTCGTGGACCCGCTGCAGATCGACCCGGACGTTACGGCCCAGGCCCCAGCCGTGCGCTGCATAGCCCAGGTCCCCCAGCAGCCGGCGCATCGGCGCGGTCGAGCTGTCCGAGGCGAGGAAGCCCGGCAGCACCAGCACCGGGTGGCCATCGCCCTTGGGCAGCATCCCCAGCAGGTGACGGGAGGCATAGAACGAGGCGAGCTCGAACACGGCGCGTCCTTCGGCCAGCGCCAGCAGGCGGTGCGGCGGGCGGGCCTCGATCTCCAGCGCTTCGCGCGCGGCGGTGGTTGCGGTCATTTCTTCTTCGAAGCCTTTCCGGGCTTGGCGGCGCCCTTTTTCGCCGCCGGCTTGGTCTTGTTGGTCCGGGCCTTGGGGGCGGCCTGTCCCTTCGATGTGGGGTCTGCTGGTGCCGATGCAAGCGCGGCCTTGGCCGCATCGCGCAGTTCGGTGAAGCTGTCCTCGATGCATTGTGCGTAGAATTCCGGATCGGGCATCAGCTTGCGGCAGGCGGTGAAGGCAATCGTCGCCTCCCGGCAATAGCTTTGCACCACGTGGCCGAGGCCGAGGCCGTCAGTCAGGCAGAGCAGCCCCATCATCGATTCCAGTCGCGCACCGCTGGAATAGATCGGCACCGGCGGACCCGGCACATTGGTGACAACCGTGGTGAAGGGCGGGCCGACCCGGTCGGCCAGACCCAGCCGGGTATAGAGCTGCGCGCCCAGCGCCATGAACAGGGCCGGGCTGACCTTGCTCATCTCGGTCATGTTGCGCGCGCCCAGCGCGTCGGTCATCGCCTTGGAATTGACGGTCTGCGAATGGACATAGGCGAGCCGCTCCAGCGGATCGGCAAGGTGGGTACCCAGCGGCGCGATCAGCGCGGCGACCTGGTTGCCCATGTCGCCCTTTTCGTCCTTGGCGCGGACCGAGATCGGAGCCATCGCAGTCAGCGTCTTGTCGGGCAGGTCGCCATGTTTGGCGAGGTATTTGCGCATCGCCCCGCCAATGATCGCCAGGAACGCATCGTTGACCTTGGCCCCCGGCACCGCCTCGCGGATCAGCTTGATATCGGCCAGCGGGACCGAGCGGCCCTCCACCACCCGGCCGGGCGAGATCACCGCGTTGAACCGGGTGCGCGGGGCGATCATCTCGCCATGCAGGCGAAAATCCTTCGAAACCAGGCCCTTGATCGCCTTGGCCACCCCGGGCATCGCCTTGGCCGCCACATCCAGCTGGCGCACCGGGTTGGCGATGGTGTTGATCCAGCTCTTGGTCAGCAGTTCGGCGAAATTGGGCAGATCCTCGCCCTGCCAGGTATCGGGCGTGTCCGGCGGCGGCGCGTTCGGATCGAGCGTGTGGAGCGCCTCCATCAGGTCGATCCCGCTCATCCCGTCGATCGCGGCGTGGTGGACCTTGGTGACCATGGCATAGCTGCCGGGGGCCACGCCGGGGACGTTGTCGATCCCTTCGACAATGGTGAATTCCCACGGCGGGCGGGTCAGGTCGAGCGGCCGGGCAAAGATCCGCGCCGCCTGGATGCACAGTTGCCGCCAGTCCCCCGGCTTGGGCAGGGCGACGTGACGGACGTGGTATTCAAGGTCGAAGTCCTTGTCCTCGACCCAGTAGGGATAGTCCAGATCGAACGGTACCCGCACCAGCCGCTGGCGCATGGTCTTGGACAGCTGCATCCGGCTTTCGAAGAACCGCAGGATGTCCTTGTAGCGGACGAAACCGCCAGGGGCCGTGGCCGGATTGTAGATCAGCAGCGAGCCGATGTGCATGGGCGAATTGCGCGTTTCCAGCGCAACGAACGATGCATCCATCCCCTGGAGTTGCTTCAAGCGTTCCCCCTCGATCTCGGGCCGCCCGTTATGCCGGGTCTGGCCGATCGGGGGAGCGTAACACACCGGGGATTGCCGTCAACTCGCGGCTTTTTTCCCGGTCGCGCAGCGCCTATCTGCATCCCATGACCAAGGCCGGACGCCCCGACCAGCCCAATGCCGCGACCCGTTTCAACGAGGATCGCGCGACCTATGTGGTCAAGGGCAGCCAGCCCGATCTGGAAGCCGGGGTGGCGGCGATCCGCGAGGTTCAGGCCACGCTGAAGCCCAAGCCCGGCGTCTACCGGATGACCGATGCCAAGGGCGACGTGCTCTATGTCGGCAAGGCGCGGGCGCTGAAGAACCGGGTGGCGAACTATACCCAGGTGGACCGGCTGCCGCTGCGGCTGAAGCGGATGGTGGCGCAGACCCGCGGCATGACCATCGTCACCACCAATTCAGAGGCCGAGGCGCTGCTGCTGGAAGCCCAGCTGATCAAGCGTTACCGCCCGCCCTACAACGTCCTGCTGCGCGACGACAAAAGCTTCCCGTTCATCCTGCTGCGCGCCGAGCATGACTTTCCCCGGATCATGAAGCACCGCGGCGCGCGGCGGGCCAAGGGCAATTACTATGGCCCCTTTGCCAGCGCCGGATCGGTCAACACCACGATCAACGCGCTGCAGAAGCTGTTCCTGCTGCGATCCTGCACCGACAGCTTCTTCGCGCGGCGCGACCGGCCCTGCCTGCTGTACCAGATCAAGCGCTGTTCGGCCCCCTGCGTCGGGCGGATCGACGCGGCCGGCTATGCCGAACTGGTGGCCGAGGCCAAGGATTTCCTCGGCGGCAAGAGCAGCGCGGTGCAGAAGAAGATTGAGGCGCAGATGGCCGAAGCGGCCGAAGCGCTGGACTTTGAGCGCGCCGCCATGCTGCGCGATCGCCTCCGCGCCGCGACGTTCATCCAGGGCAGCCAGGCCGTGAACGCCGAAGGGGTGGGCAATGCCGATGTCTTCGCCGTGGCGGAGAAGGGCGGAACCTATACCATCCAGGCTTTCTTCATCCGGGGCGGGCAGAACTGGGGCCACCGGGCCTTCTTCCCCGGCCATACCGACGGGCTGGACGGGGCCGAAGTGCTGACCGCCTTCCTTGCCCAGTTCTATGAGGAAGTGCCGCCACCGCGGCTGGTGCTGGTCGACCGCGCCCTGCCCGAAGCCGCGCTGCTGGCCGAGGCGCTGGCCGGGCCGGCCGGCGGCAAAGTGGAAATCTCGGTCCCGCAGCGCGGTGATCGCCGCCGGCTGATGGAGCAGGCCAGCCGCAACGCGGTTGAGGCGCTGGAGCGGCGGCTGGCCGAAAGCGGCACCAAGGCACGGCTCAACCGTGACCTCGCCGAATTCCTCGAACTGCCCGAGCCGCCGCAGCGGATCGAGGTTTACGACAACAGCCACATCCAGGGCACCAATGCCCTTGGCGCGATGATCGTGGCCGGGCCGGACGGCTTCGTGAAGGGCCAGTACCGCAAGTGGAACATTAAGCAGGCCCAGACCAACGACGATTACGGCATGATGCGCGAAGTGTTCCAGCGCCGCTTTGCCCGCGCGCAGGACGAGGATCCGGACCGCGACGGCGGCACCTGGCCCGATCTGGTCCTGATCGACGGCGGCAAGGGCCAGATGAGCGCGGCGCGCGATACGCTGGAGGAAATGGGGATCGAGGACGTGCCGCTGATCGCCATCGCCAAGGGGCCGCACCACGGGCGCGAGGGCCGCGAGGTGTTCCATTTCACCGACGGGCGGGAAAAGATGCTGCCGGTCAATTCGCCGCTGCTGTTCCACTTGCAGCGCCTGCGCGACGAGGTGCACCGCTTTGCCATCGGCGCGCACCGCGAAAAGCGCAGCCGGGCGATCACCGCCAGTCCGCTGGACGAGATTCCCGGCATCGGCCCGGCCCGCAAGCGCGCCCTGCTGCTGCACTTCGGCACGGCCAGCAAGGTCCGCGCGGCCTCGCTGGAAGACCTCCAGCGCGCACCTGGCGTTAGCGCGGCGGTGGCGCAGGCTGTCTACGATTTCTATCACCCGGGGAGGTGAAGGGGCGGCTTGCAAGATACGCAAGTTGATGAAACGCATCCTTGCGGCATGGTTTTTGTCGGCGCGGCAGCGGCGTTTGCGGATCGGGGGCTGACAATGTCAAAGAGCGGGTGCAACCAGCCTGACATGATTTGCCCGTGTAGGAAAATCGCCTGACCGATCCGGGCAGCCGATCCATCTTCAACACAACGAGGACCACGATGACCACCAATCCCTGGAGCCAGCACACCCGCAGCGCCAATGTGGCCGACGATATCGACTTCGAGATCAAGGGCCAGGAACTGCAGTTCCTCGAGATCGAGCTCGATCCCGGTGAAAGCGCCGTGGCCGAGGCAGGGGCGCTGGTGTGGAAGGACGGCGCGATCGGCATGAACACCGTGTTCGGCGACGGGCGCGGGGCCGAAGGCGGCTTCATGGGCAAGCTGCTCGGCGCGGGCAAGCGGCTGGTGACGGGCGAAAGCCTGTTCACCACGGTCTATACCCACAACGGCCAGGGCAAGGCCCGCGTGGCGTTCTCATCGCCGGTGCCGGGGGCGATCCTGCCGATCAAGCTGGACCAGATCGGCGGCACGCTGATCTGCCAGAAGGACAGCTTTCTGGCCGCAGCCAAGGGCGTGGAAATCGGCGTCCATTTCCAGCGCCGGATCCTGACCGGGCTGTTCGGCGGCGAAGGCTTCATCATGCAGCGCCTGTCGGGCGATGGCTGGGTCTTTGTCCAGATGGGCGGAACCCTGGTGGAACGCACGCTGGCTCCCGGTGAGGAACTGCACGTCGATACCGGCTGCCTTGCCGCGATGACGCCGGATGTGGAATTCGACATCCAGACCGTCGGCGGGGTCAAGTCGATGCTGTTCGGCGGGGAAGGGCTGTTCTTCGCCCGCCTACGCGGCCCCGGCAAGGTGTGGATCCAGTCGCTGCCCTTCGCGCGGCTGGCCGGGCGGATGCTGCAGGCGGCCCGCGGCACCGGCGGCAACCGTGGCGAAGGCTCGGTCCTCGGCCAGCTCGGCAACCTGCTCGACGGGGATTGAGGCGGCGCTATTTCCCCGCGTCGATCAGGCCCTGGATCTGGCGGTAGAACGCTTCGCGCGCCGCCGGTTCGGGGCCAAGGGTCGCGCGGGTCCAGTTGGCGTTGCTGGCGATCACCAGGTTGCGCTTCGGATCGATGAAGATGCCCTGGCCGAAAATGCCCTGCGCGGCGAAAGAGCCATCGTCATAGGTCCACCACTGGAAGCCATAGCCGTGGCCCGGCTCGCCGATCTCCTTCTGCTTGACCGTGGCCATCGCAAACCAGTCTTCGGGCACCACCCGCTTGCCCCCGGCCATGCCGCCGCCCAGCACGAACAGGCCGAAGCGGGCATAGTCGCGCACCCCGGCCTGGATGCAGCAGCCGGCGATCTCGTGCCCGGTCACGCCGAGCAGCCAGGTCGCCTTGGCCTCCATGCCGAAGGGCTGCCAGATCTTCTCCTGCAGGTATTGCGCCAGCGGACGCTTGGTGGCGGAAGAGACCAGAACCCCGACCAGGTTGGTCTCACCCGTATTGTAATGCCACACTTCGCCCGGCGGATGGGCGCGCGGCAGCTTGCGCAGATAGCTGACCGTGGCGTCCATGCCGGGTTCCGGCACGGCATTGTTGAACTGGGCGACATCGGCCTTGGGGTCTTCGTAGTCCTCGTTCCACCTGACGCCCGAGCTCATGGTCAAGAGCTGGCGCACGGTGACATCGTCATAGGCTGAACCGCGCAGGCCGGGGATATAGGTGCTGACCTTGTCCTCCAGGCTCTTGATATAGCCGTCCTGGATCGCCGCGCCGACCAGGGTGGAAGTGAACGACTTGGCGACCGAGAAGCTGGTCCAGCGGCCCTGGGCGCTGAAATCGAGGCCGTAGCGTTCGAACCGGACCTGGCCATTGTGAATGATGACGATTCCGGCCGAGCGCTGGGAAGCCATGTACTTGTCGATATCCGGGATATCGAGCGGCTTGCCCTGCGGGAGGGGGAAGGGCTTGTCGGACGGCGCGATCTCGTTGACCTTGGCCAGTGTCGGCAAGCGGTCCATCGCCCGGAACGCGGCATCGCGCTGGTCCTGCTTCCACATCAGCACGTCGCGGTCGGTCGGCAGGTTGGCGATCAGGTCGCGGGTCTCGCGGTCCTGGCTGGCATACCAGCCGCCGGCCCCCGCCGCGACCAGTGCCAGCGCCCCCAGTGCGATCGTAACCTTGCGCATCCTGTCCCTCCGTTGTGCTTTCACATGATTGAAGCACAACCGGGCGGGCGAGGAAAGCTCAGCCCTTGGGTTCGATCTTGCGGATCAGGCCTTCCTGCGCGGTTTCGGCGACCAGGCGGCCGTCGGCGGCATAGATCCGCCCGCGGTTCATCCCCCGCGCGCCGCCGGCCCAGGGGCTGTCGGTGGCGTAAAGCAGCCATTCGTCGGCCCGGAAATCGTCATGGAACCAGACCGCGTGGTCCAGGCTGACCCCCATCACGTTGCCGACGGTCCAGCTCATCCCGTGAGGCAGAGTGCAGGTCCCGAGCAGCGACATGTCGCTGGCATAGGCCAGGATCGCGCGGTGGATCCGCGGATCGTCGGGCAGGGGCGCGCAGGCCTTGAACCAGGTGTGGCTGCGCGGCTCGCGCGGTTCGGCGTTCATCCAGTGACGGCTTTCGACCGGGCGTAGCTCGATCGGGCGCGGCGCGATCATCTGGGCGCGGCGTTCTTCCGGCACCAGATGCAGGTACTTGCGGCGCAGCTCGCTTTCGCTCGGCAGATCGTCCGGCCCCGGCACGTCGGGCATCGCGTCCTGGTGATGCACGCCCTGCTCGCGGCGGTGGAACGAGGCGACCAGATTGAGGATCGGCGTGCCCTGCTGGCTGGCCACGACCCGGCGGTTGGAGAAGCTGCCGCCGTCAAGGTCGCGCTCCACCTTGAAGTCGATCTCGTGGTCCTCGCTCCCGCCGCGCAGGAAATAGGCGTGGAGCGAGTGGACCGGGCGGTCCTCGGCCACGGTCCGGTCGGCTGCGGCCAGGGCCTGGGCGATCACCTGCCCGCCGAACACGCGGCCAACCCCGCCGCGCTTGCGCCGGCCGGCGAAATGTCCGTCCTCGCCGGGCTTGACGTCGAGCAGCTTGACCAGCCAGCGGACCAGTTCTTCGGGGGTGGGTTCCTGTGCCATGTCCTGCCTTTGCGTGACCGCGCGGGCGAGGTCAATGGGGCGCTTAAGCGGGCGGTTAAGCGGGCGGTCGAGCGATCAGTCGCCGACGATCGCGTGGGGCACAAATCGGGCCAGGTCGCGGGTGATCGGGCCGCTGTCCTCGCGCACCGACATCGCCACGGCATCGTCGCCCACCACCCAGCTGCCGATCACGGCATGGTTGCCGCCGGATTGCGCAAGCGGGGCAAAGGCCTGCACGATCCGCCCTTCCGCGCCGTAGCCTTCGGCCGGGCCGCGGGTGCGGCGCGTTCCGTCGAACAGTTCGATGTCGGCCCCCTCGCGCGAGAAGAACGGTTTGACCGCATGCGGCCCGGCGGCGATCGCATCGGCTTCCACCGTGCCTTCGAACGCGGCAGGCAGCAGGTTGCGGTGGCCGCGGTGGCGTTCCCACAGCAAGGGCAGGATCGCCTTGTTGGACAGGACGGCCTTCCACATCGGTTCGAGGAACAGGGTGGATGACCGGGCCAGTTCGTCCGCATAGGCCGAGCGCATCAGCACTTCCCACGGATAGAGCTTGAACAGGGCGCCGATCAGGGTCGCGCGGTCATCGATCAGCTGCCCTCCGGCATTGACCCCGATCGCGTCGATTGCCACGAACCGGGCCTCCAGCCCGGCCTGGCTGGCCAGATCCTCCAGGTAGAGCACGGTTTGCCGGTCCTCGACATGATCGGCGACGGACGAGAAGTGGACCAGGCTGCCCGGTGTGAACAGGCGGGCAAACCGCTCGATCAGGGCTTCGTGCAGGCGGTTGAACTGGTCCGCTCCGGCGGGCAGGCGACCCAGCGCGACGTTCTGTTCCAGCCATTGCCACTGGAAGAAGGCGGTTTCGTAAATGCTGGTCGGGGTGTCGGCATTGAATTCGAGCAGTTTGGCCGGCCCGGTTCCGTCATAGGCAAAGTCGAACCGGCCATAGAGCGAAGGCGCGCCGGAAAACCACGAGCGGGCGATCGGATCGCGCATCGCCGGCGGGATCGCCATCCGCTCCATCAGTTCCTCGGACCGGACCACCTCGTCCACCAGCGCAAGGCACATGGCGTAAAGCTCGACCGTCGGGTCCTCGATCTCGCGCTCCAGCGCGGACAGGCCGATCCGCCAATAGGCGCTTTCGTCCCAGTACTTCGCGCCATTGACGTGGTGAAAGGTGAAGCCGTTGGCCCGCGCCGTGGCCTGCCAGTCGGGCCGTTCCGGAATTGCCGTGCGCTGCATCGCTCCCCCGCTGGTGCCGGTGCAATAACCCTATGGTAATTATGGCCGACTAAGGCAACATGCAGACCTTCACGGGTGGGGGATTGGGTCATGGTGCAAGGCAGGGAAACAGCCGGCGCGCAGCGCGCGGCCAAGCGATCAAGCCGGGTTATGCTGGGGCGCATGGCCGGTCTGGGCGGAGCGATGCTGCTGGCCGGATGCGGCACCGAAGCGCCGCAGCCTTCGCCGGAGGACAACGAGCCGAAGCAGGAAGTCGCCGCTTTCGAAAACCAGTTCGAATGCAAGGCCAATTCCGGCCTGAGCGAGGACGAATGCGCCGCCGCGCACAAGGAAGCGGTGGAAGTTGCCGCCCAGACCGCCCCGCGCTTTGCCGACAATTACGACTGCGAGAATGAGTGGGGGCAGGGCAACTGCATCCAGCAGACCAGCGGCGGGCAGAGCTTCTTCATGCCGTTTGTCGGCGGGTTCATCCTGGGCAAGATGCTGGCGAACAACAAGCGCGATGTCGTGCCGTTGTTCCGCAAGACCAAGGACGGCCCGTTGCAGACCGCCAATGGCGTGCGGCTGGGTTATGGCGGTGCGCCGGGCAAGTATGTCGCTTCGGCCCGCGCCTTCGAAAAGCCCACCAGCGTGCCCAAGATCGCCTCTGCATCGCCCGCCGCATCGCGCGGGGGGATGACCGAGGAGAAGGACTCCAGCGGGCGGGTGCGCGGCTTCGGCGTGGTCAGGGCCGGGGGCTAAAGCCCGGCTGGATTCCGGCCCAGTTCGCGCCGCAGCAACTGTCCGAACAGCGCGCGGCGCAGCGTGCCGCCGATCGCGATCGACAGGCGGCCGACCGGGCGGCGCTCGCGCCAGATGTGGTCGATCATCGGATGGTCTGCCGCCGCGCAGCTATCGCACCACCGCACCGCTGCATCGTCCAGCAGGTCCAGATTCTCGCGTTGGACCAGCACGCCGGGTGAGTAGCGGGCATAGCGTTCATCAAACGCGGTCTTGTAGGAATAGGCCCCCGGCGGGGTCAGCAGATTGATCAGCATGGCGATCGGCTGGCCGTCCAGCGACAGGGTCAGCCGCTCCAGCCGGCCGTGGGCGGCAGCTCCGGCCATGGCTTCGCGCAGCAGCTGCGCGGTACCCTGGTGCGAGGCAAGGGCCGATCCGGCGGTTCCTTTCCAGCCGGAATGCTCCAGCGCCAGAAAGGCCTCGCACCACTCGGCCAGCCCGGCGGCATCGCGGCTGCGCTCGAAACGGACTTCGCCCAGTTCGGACAGGCGGGCAAACTGGCGGCGCAGTTCCTTGCGCTTCTTGCCGGACAGGCTCTCCTCGAAATAGGCCTGGGGCGAAAGATCGGAAGCGAGCATCGCGCGCTCCTCGCGGTGGACCAGACCGGCCAGGCGGCCCTGTTCGGCCAGCACGGCCTGCAAGGCGGCATGGAGCGGTCCGTCCAGCGGCATGACGCCAAGGTGCAGGAACAGGCTGCGTCCGGCGTTGCGGTCGGCCCAGTCGAGCAGGGCTCGCCAGAACGGCCGTTCCCACCCGGCGGCGACCAGCGGCGCGCCGAGGAAGCAGTTGCCGTGGATCCAGTTGCACAGTTGCGGGATCGGCCAGCGGTAATAGCGCGGCTCATGCCGCAGCGGGAGCAGGCCGATCAGTGCGCCTTCGGCCTCGACCTGAAGAACTTGCACCTTTCCCTGCGGATCCAGCGCGCGCAGGGCGGGAAGCAGGTACCATGCCTCGTGAAACGGGTTCGGTTCCGCCGCGCGGGCAGCAAGGCCGTGCCAGGCCGCGCGGCGATCCGGCTGGTCAAGCTGCGGCCAGGCCGCGACCCGCACGCCGGGCAGAGGCGCGGCCAGAGGCGCGGCGCTGTGCGGCGCGGCGCGGTCCAGCCTGTCTGCCTTGGTTGCCAAAGGAAATCCCCCGCCAGCCACGCGGAAAATGCGGGCCGACGGGGGACTTACCAGCCAAGTGCCAAGGAATGGCTAACGGGCTTACTTGAGCGTCAGCAACGGCGGGGCCTTGTCGGTGTCGCTGGCGATATAAGCCGGGTTCCAGCGGGTCAGCCAGGCCAGTGCTTCTTCGATCCACTGAATGTGCACGTCGTCATAGGGCAGATTGTGCGTGCCCTGCGGCTGGACGATGTACTTGAAGTCGGTCCCTTCGACCTTGCCCGACTTCTTCAGGTTGTCGACCAGGGTTTCGGCCTGCTCCATCGGGATGCGGGCATCGCGCTTGGCCGCGACGATCAGGATCGGGGCCCACTTGCCGGCGGTGTTGCGCGCGGCCGAGATCCCTTCCGGATCTTCGGAGGTCGCCTGGAACCCGCTGGAGAACCGGCCCAGGTTGACCGCGTCCCACTTGTTCATCTTGGGCATGTCATAGACGCCCGCCCCGGCAATGGCGCAGCGCCACAGTTCGGGATCGCGCTGGGCCCCCCGCGCGGCGGCATAGCCGCCATAGGACCAGCCCATGATGCAGGCCCGCTTGGGATCGACGATCCCCAGCTTGGCATAGTGGTTGAGCACATCGGTCAGGTCATCCTGCATCCGCTTGCCATAGCCACCCGGTTCGCGGCCCATCTGCTCGAACTTGCGGCCATAGCCGCCCGATCCGCGGTAGTTGGGCTGGATCACCACATAGCCGGCCTCGGCCAGCGGCTGGTTCCACGGCTCCAGCTGGTTGACGGCCGAAAGCACCCCGAACGGGCCGCCATGCGGCATCACCACTACCGGCAGGTTCTTGCCCTTGCGGTGGCGCGGATAGGTGACGATGGCCTGCATCTTGACCCCGTCGCTGGCGGTGAACCATTCGGCCTTCACCGGGTTGAGCGGGGCGTTCTTGATGCTGGTCTTCGACCAGTTGAGCAGCTGCAGCGAGCCGCCCTTGGTATCATAGAGATAGAACCCGCCGCCGCTCGACCGGCCACCGGCATAGACCACGATTTTCTCGTACTTCAGGTCGGCGCTGACGATGGTTGCCTCGTTCGGACCGAACACCTCGTCCAGCATGCCCTGGACTTCCTTGAGGTGCGGATCGGTGAACTGGTTGCGCATTTCGCCATCGAAGGTTTCATAACCCAGCATGCGCTTGCCGGTGGCATCGGCAATCACGCCCTGCACGTCGAAGCCCGGAGTCTCGAACAGCGGCTCGGACAGCTTCATCGTGGTCATGTCGAGCTTGTAGACCTTGGAAAAGCCATCATGGCGCGACACGGCATAGGCCGTGTCGGTGCCCGGGATGAACAGTTCGGGCAGCGGCGGACCGGCGGTGAAGGTCTTGTCCGCATCCAGGAAGACCGTACGGAACTGCTCCTTCTCGTTCGAGCGGTACAGGATGCGGAACTTGCCGTCGTCGCGGTTGCGGTTGAAGCCCATCCGCACCACGCCATCGGCGTCGGCCGCCCAGCCGCGCACGATCGGGTTGGTGCGCTGGACCATGGTGAAATCACCCGTCGTCACATCCACCCGGACCACTTCCGGGTAGCCCCAGCGCTCGGTCGTGTCGGTCACGGCATCGCGCTGCAGCAGGATCTGGCCCTTGTCGTGATCGACATGCAGGATGGTGCCGGCATCCCCGCCGGCGCCGCGCCAGGCCAGCTGGACCAGCTTTCCGCCGGCGACGTTGTAGCTTACCAGACGGCGGAAATCGGCAAGGTTGCCGCCCAGGTTCTCACGCGAGATGACGGTGATCACGATGTTGTCGTTGCCGACCCAGCGGAAGCCGGCCATCGACCGGTCACCGGATTCGCGCGCTTCTTCCGCCTGGAGGATCTGCTTGGCGGGCTTGGCCGGATCGCGCAGGTCCTTCACCACCAGCACTTCCTTGCCGTTGTTGGCGGCAAGATAGGCCAGCTTGGTCCCGTCGGGCGAGATGCGCGGGCTGCGCATGTTCGATTTCTTGACGAATTCGGCGACCGGAATCTGGCCGGTCTTCAGTTCGGGGCTGGCGGCGGATTCGCCAGCGGCAATGGCCGCAGGGCCAAAGGTGCCAAGCCCCAGCGCCGCGCCGGCAATGGCCAGCGCGCTGATGCCGTGCAGAGCAAACCGTGCAATCTTCATCTTCGCAATTCTCCCCAGGGTGCGACCTGCGGACCGTGTCCGCATCATGACCGGGAGATTACGGCAAGTGCGGCTATCGTCAACGAAAACCCCGCCCGGATCGCTCCGGGCGGGGCATCGATTTCACCTTGGTGCAGGTGGGGCTCAGTGCCCGCCGGCCAGCGCGGCGAGCAGCAGCAGCGCCACGATGTTGGTGATCTTGATCATCGGGTTGACGGCCGGACCCGCAGTGTCCTTGTAGGGATCGCCCACGGTGTCACCGGTGACGGCAGCCTTGTGGGCTTCAGAGCCCTTGCCGCCGTGGTTGCCGTCTTCGATGTACTTCTTGGCGTTGTCCCACGCGCCGCCGCCCGAGGTCATCGAGATGGCGACGAACAGGCCGCCGACGATCACGCCGAGGAGCAGTGCGCCGAGTGCGGCAAAGCCGTTCTCCGGACCCGCGACCATGGCGATCACGAAGTAGACCACGATCGGAGCCAGCACCGGCAGCAGCGACGGAACGATCATCTCCTTGATCGCCGCCTTGGTCACCAGGTCCACGGTCCGGGCATAGTCCGGCTTGGTTTCGTAGGTCATGATACCGGGGTTGTTCTTGAACTGGTCGCGAACGTCCACCACCACGTCGCCGGCGGCGCGGCCCACGGCGGTCATGCCCATCGCACCGAACAGGTACGGGAGCAGCGCGCCAAGCAGCAGGCCGACGATGACATAGGGGTTTTCAAGGCTGAAGTTCACCGCACCGGTCAGGCCGAGTGCCGAGGAGAAGAACTTCAGGTCCTCGGTATAGGCGGCGAACAGCACGAGCGCGGCCAGGCCGGCCGAACCGATCGCGTAACCCTTGGTCACGGCCTTGGTGGTGTTGCCCACGGCGTCGAGCAGGTCGGTCTTTTCGCGGACGCTGTCGTCCAGACCCGCCATTTCGGCAATGCCGCCGGCATTGTCGGTCACCGGACCGTAGGCATCGAGCGCGACCACCATCCCGGCCAGCGCCAGCATGGCGGTGGCGGCATAGGCGATCCCGATCAGCCCCGCGAGCTGGTGGGCGATGATGATCCCCGCCACGATCACGATGGTCGGCAGCGCGGTCGATTCCAGGCTGATGGCCAGGCCCTGGATCACGTTGGTGCCGTGGCCGGTTTCCGACGACTTGGCGATCGAGCGCACCGGGCGATACTTCGTGCCGGTATAGTACTCGGTGATCCAGATGATCAGGCCGGTGATGACCAGGCCCAGCAGCGAGCAGTAGAACAGCGCGCGGCCGGTGAAGGTCTGGTCGCCGACGGCCAGTTCCGTCGCCATGCCGCCCAGCGCGACATCGGTGGCGTACCAGATCGCCGGAACGGCCAGGACGGCCGAGACCAGGAAGCCCTTGTACATCGCACCCATCACGTTGGTGCCGCCACCCAGGCGGACGAAGAACGTGCCGATGATGCTGGTGACGATGCAGACGCCGCCGATCAGCAGCGGCAGGGCCATCAGGTTGGCGAGCTGCGGAGCCTGCGACATCAGCAGCGCGGTCAGCACCATGGTGGCACCGACGGTAACGACATAGGTCTCGAACAGGTCGGCAGCCATGCCGGCGCAGTCGCCCACGTTGTCGCCCACGTTGTCGGCAATCACGGCCGGGTTGCGCGGATCGTCTTCGGGAATGCCCGCCTCGACCTTGCCGACCAGGTCGGCGCCGACGTCGGCGGCCTTGGTGAAGATCCCGCCGCCAAGGCGCGCGAAGATCGAGATCAGCGAGGCACCGAAGGCGAGGGCGACGAGCCCGTCGATCACCTTGCGGCTGTCAACGGCCAGGGCCATCGGTCCGGTCAGGTACCAGAAGAACACCGCAATCGCGAGCAGCGCGAGGCCGGCCACGAGCAGGCCGGTGATCGCCCCGGCGCGGAACGCCATGGTCAGGCCAGCCTGGAGGCCGGTCTGCGCGGCGGCAGCGGTGCGGACATTGGCGCGGACCGAGATGTTCATCCCGATGAAGCCGGCAACGCCCGAAAGCACCGCGCCGAGCACGAAGCCAATGGCCGAGATCGAGCCGAGGAAGTAGGCGACGATCACGGCGACGACGACGCCGACCATCGCGATGGTGGTGTACTGCCGCTTCAGGTAGGCTTGCGCGCCTTCCTGGATAGCGGCGGCGATTTCCTGCATCTTTTCATTTCCAGCCGGTGCCCCAAGCACCTGGCGGCTGGTGAAATAGCCATAGGCCACGGCAACTAGCCCCAGCACTATGGAAAGCGTGACAAGATCCACGGGTAGTCCCCCTGTTTTTGTTTCCCAAAACTTCCCGCCCGGCCAGTCCGCCGGACAGTCGGGCGAAAGGTATAGGGGCGATTCGCGTCAATGCAACGACGGTAACCGGCTTTTTGCCTGTATTTACCCGTGCTCGTAACCCAGCGTGCCGGCGGGCGCGGCGCCGTCCAGCAGCAGCGGCTGCGGACCCTGCGGCCGGACAGTTCCGATCCGGTGATATCCGGACGGCAGGGTGGCCTCTGGCGGGGCGCTGAACAGCAACTGGTAATCGTCGCCCCAGCGCAGCGCCTCGTCGCGGCGGGCTTCGGGCACGGCGATGGGGATGGCGGCATAGTCCAGCGCGATCGTCACGCCCGAAGCCTCGGCCATCCGCCGCGCATCGAGCAGCAGCCCGTCGGACACGTCCATCATCGCGCTGACCAGCGGGGCCAGTTCCTGCCCGCAGCCCAGCCGTGCCTGGGGGCGGCGATAGGCCGAACTGTTACCCACGCCGGATTGCAGCGCCTCCAGCCCCAGCATGGCCGCGCCAACCGGGCCGCTGATCCACACCCCGTCGCCCGGCCGCGCGCCGCTGCGCGATGGCACCGGCACATGGGTAGCCCGGCCGATCAGGGTCAGGCCGACCGTTTTCGGCCCCGGCGCGCTCACCGTGTCGCCACCCAGCAGCGCGGCATCGCCATAATGCTGCAAGGCCGATTGCAGTCCGCGCAGAAAGGCCAGGTCATCCCCGCCAAGCTGGTAGGACAGCAGCGCCGCCAGCGGCTTCGCGCCCTTGGCGGCCAGATCGGAAACGTTGGTGGCAACCAGTTTCCAACCCACATCCTCAAGATCCTGCCCGGGCAGGAAATGCACGCTTTCGACCATGGTGTCGTGGGTCAGGACCAGCGTTTCTCCGCCGATTTCCAGCACCGCACAATCATCGGCCAGCCCGCGCGCGGCCGGATGCGTGGCCATCGCCCGCAGAGCTTCAATGAAGGCGGCTTCGTTGGTCAGCGCACCACCTTGGCCACGCCGTCGAGCACGCCGTTGACGAACTTGGCCTCGCGCGGTTCGAAAAAGGCGTGGGCGACATCGACATATTCGCTGATCGCGGAGCCGGTCGGCACATCGGGGCGGGCCATCAGTTCCCATGCGCCCGCGCGCAGGATCTGCAGCATGGTCTTGTCGAGCCGCTCCAGCCGCCAACCCTCGGCCAGCTTACCGGAGAGGATCTCGTCGATCTCATCGCGGCGGGCGGCAACGCCTTTCACCACGTCGTCGAAGAAGGCGACGTCGGCGGCAGCATACTGGTCGCCCTCGATCTCCGCGCCGAGCCGGTGGCGGTGGAATTCATCGAGCAGCAGGGCCAGGGCCGTGCCTTCCATGTCGTGCTGATATAGCGCCTGCACAGCGGCAAGCCGCGCGGCGGAACGGGCCTTGGATCCGGCCTTCATATGCCTAACCTTATTTCGATGGAGCGGGCATGGGCAGTCAGCCCTTCGGCGTCGGCCAGTTCGATCGCGGCCGGACCGACCGCTTTCAGTGCCGCCTCGTCCAGCTGGATGAAGCTGGTGCGCTTCATGAAATCGAGCACCGAAAGCCCCGAGGAGAACCGCGCCCGGCGCCCGGTGGGCAGCACGTGGTTGGGTCCGGCAACGTAATCGCCGACCGCTTCGGGAGTCATTCGGCCCAGGAACACCGATCCGGCATGACGGAGCTGGTGGAACAGGGCTTCGGGATCGTCGGTGGCGATCTGGACGTGTTCGGCGGCCAGGGCATTGGCCAGCGCCGGAGCCTCGTCCATGCTGGCCACTTCGATGATCACGCCGTGAGTGTTCCAGCTTTCAGTGGCGACACGCGCGGTTGGCAGCATGGCCAGTTCCACGCCGACCCGGTCGGCCACCGTATCGGCAAAGACCGGATCGTCGGTGATCAGGATCGATTGGGCCGAGGGATCGTGCTCGGCCTGGCTCAGCAGGTCGGCGGCGGTCCACTCGGGATCGTTCTTGCCGTCGGCAATCAGCAGGATTTCACTGGGGCCGGCCACCATGTCGATCCCGACCACGCCGTACAGCTGGCGCTTGGCTTCGGCCACCCAGGCATTGCCGGGGCCGGTGATCACATCGACCGGGGCGATCCGCTGCGTCCCGTAGGCCAGCGCGGCGACGGCCTGCGCCCCGCCGATCCGCCACACCTCGTCCACACCGGCGAGATGCGCGGCGGCCAGGACCAGCGGGTTGATCTGGCCCTTTGGTGTTGGCGTGACGACAACCAGCCGTTCCACCCCGGCCACCTTGGCGGGAATGGCGTTCATCAGCAACGAGGAGGGATAGGCCGCCCGGCCGCCCGGCACATAGAGCCCGGCGGCATCGACCGGCCGCCACACCGCGCCCATCCGCACGCCGGCCGCGTCGGTTTCGTCGCGGTTCGCGGGTAGCTGCTTTTCGTGGAACGCGCGGATCCGCTGCGCGGCCAGTTCCAGCGCGGCGCGCAGATCGGGCTTCAGAGCTTCATAGGCCTCGTGGCAAACCTCGGCCGGAACGCGCCAGTCCTCGTCGGCCACCAGCCGGTGGTTGTCGAACCGGGCGGTCAGGTCGGCCAGCGCGGCATCGCCGCGGTTGCGCACATCGGACAGGATCACCTCGACATCGCGCGACACGTCGGCGTCGCTTTCGCGCCGGTCGGCAACCAGCCGCCTGAAGGCTCTCTCAAAGCCGGGATCGCGGGAATTCAGGCGCAGCATCAGGCGGCCTTCCGCTCGGCCACCAGGGCGCGGAACCGCTCGACCAGCGCACCGACCCGCTCATCGGTCTTGAGCGCGGCGCGGTTGACGATCAGGCGGGCCGAGACGTCAAGGATCCGGCTGGTTTCGACCAAGCCGTTATCCTTCAGCGTGCGGCCGGTGGAAACCAGATCGACGATCCGGCTGGCCAGACCCAGGCCGGGGGCCAGTTCCATCGCCCCGTTCAGCTTCACCACTTCGGCCTGAACCCCCATCCGCTCGAAATGGCGGCGGGTCAGGTTGGGATATTTGCTGGCGACGCGCAGGTGGCTGGCGTGGGCGGTATCAGCGGCCTGGCCTTCCGGCTCGGCCACCGACAGCCGGCAATGGCCGATATCGAGATCGACCGGCGCATAGAGATCCGAATAGGCGAATTCCTCGACCACGTCGGAGCCGACGATGCCCAGTTGCGCCGCGCCGTGGGCCACAAAGGTCGCCACATCGAATGCGCGCACGCGGATCAGCCGCATGTCGCTGTTCTCGCAAGCGAAGGACAGGGCGCGGTTGCCCTTGTCGTGGAAGCCTGCTTCGGGCACCACTCCGGCCCGGGCCATCAGGGGCAGGGCCTCGTCCAGGATGCGGCCCTTGGGCACGGCGAAAGTCAGCGCGTCTGGCATAGTGCGCGCCCTTACGGTGGACAGCGGAAAAGGGCAAGGAGCGGCGCAAATGGCCAAGGACTATCAATTCACCGACATAACGGCTTCCGGCCCGGGCATGGTGGTGGCCGCATTCGACAACCAGGTGGCCTATTGCAGCGCATCGGGCGCCCACATCACCGCGCGGATCTGCGCGGCGGTGCGCGATCTGCTGGAAGCGGGCGAGGGCGGGGCACTGCTCGATCGGGTCCGCGGCTGGACGGGCGCGCCATTGGCCGATGCCCTGCCGCTGCGGCTGGCGGGCGGGCTACATGCGCTGCACCTCAAGGCTGCGGCACCGGCGCTGACCGCGATCTATGACGGGCGGGAGGGCATCGACGATGCCGCCATCGTCGCCGCCGCGATCCACGCGCATGAGGCTGAACTGCTGCCCTGGCTGGACGGCCCGCCGCAGACCAACGAGGCCGGCCGCTCCAGCAATTTCATCGCCGCGATGCTGTGGCTGGCGGACAAGGGCCTGCCGCCGCGCTTCGAATGCCTCGAGATCGGATCGAGCGCGGGAATCAACCTGATGCTCGACCGCTATCATTACGATTTGGGTGGGGTGCAGGTCGGGCCGGAACCGGGCGCGATGCGCTTTACCCCTGAATGGCAGGGCGATCCGCCGCCGGACCACCGGATCGAGATCGCCAGCACGCGGGGCTGCGATGTTGCCCCGGTCGATCTGACCGATCCCGATCAGGCGCTGCGGCTGAAGGCCTATATCTGGCCCGAACACACCGTGCGGTTCGAGCGGATGGCCGCCGCGATTGCCGAGGCGGCGAAACGCAAGCCCGATCTGGTGGAGATGAACGCCGCCGATTTTGTCGAGGCGGAACTGGCAAAGCCGCAGGCGGCCGGAACCACTCGGATGCTTATGCATTCGATCGTCTGGCAATATGTGCCGGCCGATCAGCAGGCCCGCGTCACCGCCGCGATGGAAGCGGCCGGCGCGCGCGCTACGGCCGAGCGGCCGCTGGCCTGGGTCGCGCTGGAAGCGAACCGCGTGCTGCACATCCACGAGATGGTGGTGCGGTACTGGCCGGTGGGCGAGAGGGGTGAAGTGGTCACCCGCGCCCACCCGCACGGCGCATGGATCGGCTGGGGCGGCAGCGAGCGGACGATCTAGCCGTTCCGCCTTGCTGCAGCTTTGGCCAGCCGCCGTTCGCGGCGCCGTTCCAGGCGTCGGCGCAGGAAGTGGCCCAGCCGCCAATCCCGGGCCTCCATCCGCTCCAGCCAGCCGCCGTGAAAGCTGCCCCACTCCCAAACCGCGATCAGCACGAACAGCGCGGTGGTGGCGCTGAAGAACAGCAGCGACGGCGGGTGGGCCAGCCAGCCCCACAGCGCCAGTCCCAGCGCGATGAACAGGCTGTAGCCGTGACTGGCCGGGAACCATGGATTGCCGCTGCTGATCCGTTTGAACCCGGCCATCCCGCCGATGAACAGCAGGGTTCCGGCCAGGATCACCGCCACGAATTCCGGATGGGCCGGCTCCAGCGGGTGGGCCACAACCAGTTCGTCGGCCACGGCCAGGACGATGATCCCGGCGACGATCGGGATGTGCCAATAGGTAAAGGCCTGCCGCGCGACTAGCCCGGGCAGGTCGTGGTTCTCGATGTGATGCGCCCCGCGCCGCGCACCCATGTCGAAATAGAGCCACCACATGGCAAAGCTCCCGACAAAGGCGTTGACCAGGGCCAGAGTCAGCCCCGGCTGCGGCTCCGCCTTGGCATAGGTCGATCCGATCAGGATCAACCCTTCGCCCAGCGCGATGATGATGATCAGGCCGCAGCGTTCGGCCATGTGCGCGCCCGATACCCGCCATTCGCTAAGCAGCGAGCGCCCGAGCAGCGGCACCCACAGATAGACCATCGGCCCGGTATATTCGATCGCCAGGGCGGCCAGCCACAGGCCGATCCGCACGGTCATGTCGTCGCTCAGCGCACCGGCGATCCACAGCGGCGCGGCAGCGGCGAACCAAATCGCCCCGCGCAGCATGTTGCGCCCGTTGCCCGGATCGTCGCGCTCCATTGCCCAGGCGGTAAACAGGCAGCGCCCGATCTGGATCGCGCAATAGGACAGAGCAAATTGCAGCCCGCCCGGGCCGAACGCATTGGGAATGGCGGTCGACATGACCAGGCTGAGCAGCATTACCGCGCCGATCATCAGCCGCACCGGGGCGCGGTCCGGCTCCAGCCAGTTGGTTGCCCAGGTGGTCCACATCCAGGCCCACCACACCGCGCCGAACAGGATTGCGGTTTCCAGCGCCCCGGCCCAGGTCAGATGGGCCAGCAAATGGTGGGAAAGCTGGGTGATCGCGAAAACATAGACCAGATCGAAGAACAGCTCGATCGTGTTCACCGGCGCATGGCCGCCGTTGTGGCCCCGCAGCAGGGACCGCCGCGCCCGCGCTTCGGCCGCGGCGAGCGCGGCGCCGATGCCGGGCGGGCGTGAACGATCAGGCGTCGTTGCCAAGGAACGCATCCAGCGCGGCGTTGACGGCTTCGGGCGCTTCCCAGGGTACGAAATGGCCGCAGTCCGGCACGCGGACCAGGGTCATGTTCGGGACCAGCTCTTCCAGTCCGTCCAGGTTCTCCGGCGGCAGAGCGACATCTTCCAGCGCCCAGATCACCAGCGTCGGCAGGGTCAGCGGGGGCAGGGCAGGAGGGGCGCGGTCGGCCGGGATCTCGTAAGGCTCGTCCATTTCGGGGACATAAAGCGGGCTGGCCCGGTACCAGTTGATCATGGCCAGTGCCGCGTCCCGGTCTTCCCAGTCCTTGAGCAGCTGGGCGCGCTCGGCCGGTTCCATCTTGTCTTCGGTTTCCAGCCGCCCCTCAAAGCCTTTGGCAAGCATGCCGACCAGGCCGAAATCGCGGATCAGCTGATCGTTGGCGGTATCCCGGAACACCCGCATGTACTGGCTCGACTGGCGCTGGTGCCGGTTGAGCCAGACCAGGCGGGAGAAGCCGACCGGATGCGGGGCATTGGCAATCACGGCGCGCGGGACCCGCCCGTTCATCTGCCCGGTATAGGCCACGCCCCAGGCAATCGCGCCGCCCCAGTCGTGACCGATCACCGTGAACTCATCGATCCCCAGCGCATCGGCCAGCAGGAACACGTCGCCGATCAGCTTGTCGGGCGTATAGGCGTCCACTCCCGCCGGCTTCGACGATCCGCGATAACCGCGCTGATCCGGCGCGATGCAGCGAAACCGGCCGGACAGGTGGGCGATTTGGTGCCGCCAGGTGCGGTGGCTTTCGGGAAAGCCGTGGAGGAAGATCAGCGCGGGCGCAGCGCGCGGGCCTTCGTCGACCACATCGAGCTCGATCCCGTTGGCAAGGGTGACGCGCTTTTGCGGCAGGACCGGTTGCAGCATCACTTGGCCCCTTCGTTCATGCGCTGGACGTAGCCGGCGGCCATGAAGGCCCCGATCTGGTCGAGCAGCGCATCCGGCGTGCGGCGGGCCTCGCCCATCGCCTTCTCCGCCCCTTCGGCGACGATGATCTCGCGGTTGCCGGCCAGCATTTCCTCGATCATCTGGGCCACGGCGACGGCGGGCGGGATGCCGTTGTCGATGGTCTGGTCAGACACGCCGCGCTTCGATCCGTCGGCGGTCAGGGCATTGCGCGAAACGTCGGTTGCGACCGATCCGGGGTAGATGTTGTGAACCTGCAGTCCCAGGTGACCGACCTCGGCTCGCAGTGCGTCGGCATAGCCGGCAATCCCGAACTTGGCCGCGCAATAGGCGGTGCGCATCGGTACGCCGACTTTGCCGGCGATCGAGCTGATCATCGCGATCCGCCCGCTGCCGCGCGCCACCATTTTCGGCAGCACCGCCTGGGTCAGCGCGATCGGGGCCAGCAGATCGACCGCGACGATCCGCTCGTAAACCTCGTAAGCGGTATCGACCGCGAGGCTGCGCTGGGAAATCCCGGCATTGTTGACCAGCAGGTCGATCCCGCCCGACCAGTCCCAGGCCTGTTCCACTGCCGGGGCAATCGCGGCGATGTCGGTTGTCTCGAACGGCAGAACCAATGCCTCGCCGCAGTCCTTGGCCACCTCTTCCAGCGCGGCGGTGTTGCGGCCGGAAAGGATCAGCCGTGCGCCCTGCGCCGCCAGCGCGCGGGCGAGCGCCGCGCCGATTCCCGATGAAGCGCCCGTGATCCACGCGGCCTGTCCTGCAAAGCTCATCCTGTCTCTCCCTGTTATGCGGTTGTTCTATTCGCTTCGTGTCAGCGGCACGGCGGGGATCGGGATGAACTCCTCCTCGTCCCCCGGCACTTTCGGGAAGCGGCCATGGTTCCAGTCATCCCGCGCCTGCGCAATCGCCTCGCGGCGGGAATGGACGAAATTCCACCACACGTGGCGGGGGCTGGCAAAGGCCGCGCCGCCCAGCAGCATGACCCGCCCGCCCAGCGTGGAGCCCAGCTTCATCGCCTGCCCCGGTGCCAGCACGGCCAGGGCAAAGGGCGTCAGTTCGGCCCCGTCGATGCTCGCCTCACCCTCGACCAGCATCACCGCGCGTTCTTCCGCCTCGGCATCGATCGGCAGGGCGCCGCCGGGGGCCAGATTGATCTCCGCATAGATTGTCGGGCTGTGCTGGGTGGTCGCGGCGCTGCGTCCCCACAGCGTTCCCATGATCACCCGCGCGCTGGCGCAGCCGTCTTCCACCAGCGGCAGATCGGCCAGCGCTTCGAACGCTGGGTCGATGTCCTCCATGCCGTCGGGCAGGGCGAGCCAGGTCTGCATCCCGAAGATCGGCTTGTCCCGCTCCCGCTCTTCGGGAAGTCCGCGCTCGGAATGGACGATCCCACGTCCGGCAGTCATCAGGTTGACCTGGCCGGGCCGGATCGTGGCAAAGGTGCCCAGGCTGTCGCGGTGGGCGATCGCCCCCTCGAACAGCCAGGTCACCGTGGCGAGGCCGATGTGCGGATGCGGGCGCACGTCCATCGCCTGCCCCGCCGGGATTGTCGCCGGGCCGAACTCGTCGACGAAGATGAACGGGCCGACCATGATCCGCCGCGGGCTGGGCAGCACCCGGCGCACGGTGAAGGCGCCGAGGTTGTGGCTGACCGGATCGATCGTCTGGATGATCCCCATCACGCTTCGCCCGGTGCGCGGGCTTTCACCGCCAGAGCATGAACCCGCTGTCCGGGAATGTCGCCCAGCGCGGCGTTGACCATGCGCTGGCGCTGCAGGCGTGAAACCCCGGCAAAGGCGGCGCTCTCGATCTCCACGGTGAAGTGGCTTTCGCCCGATCCGTCATCGCCGGAATGGCCGCTGTGGCGGGCGCTGTCGTTGATCACGGCCAGCCGGGTGGGGGCAAAGGCCGCAGTCAGCAGGCTTTCGATTTCGGATGCAACGGTGCCGGTCATGGCTTTCCTTCTAACCGATCAGACGGCATGGGGAAGGGGTGAAACAGGATCGTTTTCATGGCCGGGTGCGCGAATCGCGCCGTCCCTGCGACTGGCCCGGCTGTGCCGAGGTCGGTGAATTCCGCGCGCCGGGGCCGCGCGGGCCCAGTTTCGACGGGCCGGGGCAATACCGCTGGTTCTGCCTCGATTACGTGCGCCAGTTCAATGCGGGCTATGACTGGTTCGAAGGCATGACCGCCGAGGAAATCCTGGCCGCGCAGCACCCGATCCACGGCTGGGACCGCCAGACCCGCGCCTTTTCCCCCACGGCGGGGATCGACGCCGCCCCGCGCTGGGCCGATTTCAAGGACCCGCTGGAGGCGATTTCCGGCCGCGCCCGCGCCCGCCGCCCGGCGCAGCGCAAGGACGGCCGCGAAGTCACGCCGGACGAGCGCCGCGCGCTCGACGTACTGGGTCTGGAACTGGACGCCGACCGACGCGCCCTGCGCAAGCGCTATTCCGAACTGGTCCACGCGCTCCATCCCGATCGCAACGGGGGTGACCGGTCCAGCGAGAAGCGGCTGCAATCGGTGGTGGAGGCCTATCAGCTGCTGCGCAAGGCGGCGGCCTTCGCCTGAGCGGTCAGGTCAGACAAAGCGCCGCCAATTGGTCGGCACAGGCTCCCCAGCCTTCCTCGAAGCCCATGTCGCGGTGCTCGGCCATCGCTTGCTCGCTCCAGTGGCGGGCCCGGGCGGTGTAGCGGGTTCCATCGCCTTCGGGGGCGATTTCCCAGATGCCGATCATGAACGGAGCATTGGGCTCAAGATCGCCGACGATTGCATCGGTCGAGGCAATCCGCCGACCTTCATCCCAGGCCAGAATCAGGCCCGGATGCTGATGCACTTCGCCATCCGGCCCGAACATCGTGGTGTGGATCGCGGCACCGGCGCGGCGCTCGCCCCAGTCGACTTCGGCGCGCCAAGGCAACGGACACCACCATTCGTCGCTGCGGTTGACGAAGACGTCCCAGACCTTCGCCGGTGGCGCCGCAATCAGCCGCGAGATGGAAAGTTCATGCATCGGTCTTGCTTCCTCTTTCTCTACCCTGCCGACAGATCGACGACCGGCGCGAACCCGCCCCAGATCATCCGTTTGCCATCGAACGGCATCGGGTTCAGCTCCGGATCCATCCGCGGATCCTTGAAATCGGGGGAGGTCATCACCGCATAGGCGGCATCGCGGGTGGCCTTGTCGGGCCATTCGATCCAGCTGAAGATGACGTCTTCCTCTGGCGTAGCCCGCACCGCCTTGCGGAAGTCGGTCAGAGTGCCATCGGGCACATCATCGGCCCAGCATTCCACTACCCGCAGCGCGCCCATTTCGATGAACAGGCCGTCCCCGCTGAGCGCGTGATCGATGAACTTCTGCCGGTTGTCCTTCGGGCAGGCGATCACGAATCCGTCGATGTAGCTCATCCTTGCTCTCCCGCTTTTGCAGCAGCCTAGCGCGCAGGCACGCGGCCCGCCACCTTGTCTTGCCATGCCGGGGGCAGATCGAGCTTGAGGACGAGGGGAGGGATGGGACAGCCGTGCTCCCTGGTGATGAGTCGCTATTCGCAACCGATTCTTTATTGCAGCCGCGCGCCCGCGCGTATAGGCGAACCGGTGATATGACCGACCACACCGCCCGCACCGACACCGCCAACCAGACCGTCCTGCCCGCGCCCGACATCACTGTCGACGTGCGCGAGATGTTCGGGATCGACATCGACATGCAGGTTCCGGCCTTCAGCGTCGCCGATGAGCGCACGCCGGATGCGGACGATGCCTATGTGTTCGATCCGGACACCACCCTGGCAATCCTGGCCGGCTTTGCCTTCAACCGCCGGGTGATCGTGCAGGGCTATCACGGCACCGGCAAGAGCACGCACATCGAACAGGTTGCCGCGCGGCTCAACTGGCCCTGCGTGCGGATCAACCTCGACGCCCACATCAGCCGCATCGATCTGGTCGGCCGCGATGCCATCGTCCTGCGCGATGGCCTGCAGGTGACCGAGTTCCGCGAAGGCCTGCTGCCCTGGGCACTGCAGCACCCGGTGGCGCTGGTGTTCGACGAATACGATGCCGGCCGTCCGGACGTGATGTTCGTGATCCAGCGCGTGCTGGAAACCGAAGGCAAGCTGACCCTGCTCGATCAGAACCGTGTGATCCGCCCGGACAAGAACTTCCGCCTGTTCGCCACGGCCAACACGGTCGGCCTGGGTGACACTTCGGGCCTCTATCACGGCACCCAGGCGATCAACCAGGCGCAGATGGACCGCTGGAACATCGTGGTCCAGCTGAACTACCTTCCGGCGCAGGTCGAAGCGGAAATCGTCCTCAAGAAGGTGACCGGCGCTTCGGCCGAAGTGGTGGCCAACATGGTCAAGGTGGCCGACCTGACCCGCCAGGGATTCATCAACGGCGATATCTCCACCGTTATGAGCCCGCGCACCGTGATCACCTGGGCGCAGAACACCGCGATCTTCAAGGATCCGGGCTTCGCCTTCCGCCTCTCGTTCCTCAACAAGTGCGACGAGACCGAGCGGATGCTGGTGGCCGAATACTACCAGCGCGTGTTCGGCACCGAACTGCCCGAAAGCGTGGTCGGCAAGGGTTGATCCTGAGCCGGGCCATGGATCGCGCATCCGGGCAATTGTTCGCTTGACCTGATCGGGAAACCTCCGCTCCAATGGCTGTGCGCCGGCATGGCGCCAACGAATTGGAACAGAGGAAGCCGATATGCTCGATACTGCCGCGATCCGCGCGAAATATGCCGAGGAACGCGACAAGCGCATCCGTGCGGAAGGCAACGCGCAGTACAGGGAACTGACCGGCAAGTTCGCTCACCTGAAAGACGATCCATACATGCCGGTGATCCCGCGCGATGCGGTGACCGATCATGCCGATTTCACCTTCATCGGCGGCGGCTTTGCCGGGCTGGTGGTGGGTGCCAAGCTGAAAGAGGCGGGCATCCAGTCGGTCCGGATCATCGACAAGGCCGGCGATTTCGGCGGCAACTGGTACTGGAACCGCTATCCCGGCGCGCAGTGCGATACGGCATCGATGATCTATCTGCCGCTGCTGGAAGAAACCGGCCACATGCCGAGCGAGAAATACGCCCATGCGCCGGAAATCCTGGAGCACAGCCGCCGGATCGCGCGGACTTTCGGGCTTTACGAGAATGCTCTGTTCCACACCGCCGTCACCAGCCTGACCTGGGACGATGCGGCCGGTGTCTGGGTGGTCAGCACCGACCGGGGCGATCGCTTCACCACCCGCCATGTCGGGCTTGGCACCGGGCCGCTGCACGTCGCCAAGCTGCCGGGCATTCCGGGGCTGGAGCGGTTCAAGGGCCACAGCTTTCACACCAGCCGCTGGGACTATGACTATACCGGCGGATCGCCTGAAGGCGCGCCGCTGAGCAAGCTGGCGGACAAGCGGGTGGCGATCATCGGCACCGGGGCCACGGCGGTGCAGGTGGTCCCGCACCTGTCGGCCAGTGCCGGCAAGCTCTATGTCTGCCAGCGCACGCCCAGCTCGGTCGATGTGCGCAACAATGCGCCGATCGATCCGGAATGGTTCGCCTCAATCGCCAAGCCGGGCTGGCAGTACGAATGGCTGGACAATTTCGCGGCCTGGCAGACCGGGATGGTCATGCCGGAGGTTGATCTGGTCGACGATGGCTGGACTGACCTCGCCAAGATGATGCGGGCCAAAATGGCGGAGATCCCGGCCGATCAGCGCACCCCCGCAGCAATGTTTGCATCGTTCGAGGATGCCGACCACGAGAAGATGGAGCAGATCCGCGCCCGCACCGACGAAGTGGTGGCGGACAAGGAGACCGCCGACAAGCTGAAGGCCTGGTATCGCCAGCTGTGCAAGCGGCCGTGCTTCCACGATGCCTATCTGCAATCGTTCAACAATCCCAATACGGTGCTGCTCGATACCGATGGCAAGGGGGTGGAGGAAATCACCGAAAACGGTGTGGTGGTCGGCGGTATCGAATATCCGGTCGATTGCATCGTCTATGCCTCGGGCTTCGAAGTGGGCACCGACTATCGCCGCCGCTGCGGGTTCGATGTGGCGGGCACGGGCGGGCGCTTGCTGTCCGAAGCCTGGGCCGATGGGATGCGCAGCAAGCACGGGATCCACGTCCACGGCTTTCCCAACCTGTTCATCGTCCAGCCGCAGCAGGGCGCGAACCTGATTTCCAACGTGCCGCACAACATCATCGACAGCGCGAAGACCTTTGCCCGGATCCTCTCGCACATGCAGGCCGAAGGGCTGACCCGGGTGGAAGTAACCGCCGAGGCGGAGGCGGACTGGCTGAAGCTGCTCGATTCCGGTCCGGGGCCGATGCTCGGATCCGTCGATTGCACGCCGGGCTATTACAACAACGAAGGCAAGGGCTGGGAAGAGGCCGGGGCCGGGCTGGGGCGCGGCTATCCGTGGGGCGCGGTGGCCTATTTCGCCTATATCGAAGGCTGGCGCAGCGACGGCAGGTTCGACGGGCTGGCTTTCGCGTGACGCGTCTGCTCGCTGCAATCCTGCTGGCCACCCTGCTGCCGATAGCGTCGCCGGTGCTGGCCGGGGATGGCGCGCCGACGGCCTATTATCCGGAACGCGCGGATGATGCCGCCCGGCTCGATGCCGCGCTGGCTGCGGCCCGGGCCGAAGGCAAGCTGGCGGTGATCGTGTTCGGGGCGGACTGGTGCCACGATAGCCAGGCGCTGGCCGCACTGCTGACGTCCGATGCCTTCCAGGCCGAGTTCGGCGCCCGCTTTTCGGTAACGTTCATCGACGTCGGCGTGCCGCAGGACGGGCGGGGGCGGAACCTCGATCTGGCCGCACGGTTCGGCGTCGCCAAGATGCCGGGCACCCCGACCATGGTGGTGGTCTCACCCAAGGGCAAACGCCTCAACGGCAAGCACGACGCCTATTCGTGGCGCAACGCCGCCAGCCGCAGTGAGGCGGAGGTAATCGGCTGGTTCCGACAGATCGCCGCTAAAGAATGAAGTGATCCCCGGCCGCGCGGACGGTGATTTCGCCCAGCGAGACGCCCCACGGCTGGTTGATCGCGTGGATCACCGCATCGGCAATGTGCTGAGGGGCCAGGCTGGCATAGTCGATGTTCTCCGCATCCAGCCGCTCCGCCGGGAAAGTGCCGGCCTGCATTTCGGCCACCATCGCCATGAAATCCGGCGCATTGTGGCCCAGGATGCCGACGCTGGCGGCCGGATTGATCACGCTGGCCGACAGGCCCGTGGCGGGAACCCCGGTCGGCTTGATCGTGGTGACCTTGATCTTGCCGCGCGATTCCATCCGCAGGCTTTCGCCGAGCGTGTTCACCGCCGCCTTGGTTGCACCATAGACCGCCGCGCCGACCACCGGGAAATTGCCGTAGATCGAACTGATGTTGATGACCTGCCCACGGCCCTCGGTCATCATCGGATCGTAGGCGGCAATCATGCCGTTGAGCACGCCCTTGATGTTGATGTCGATGCACCGCATCCAGGCGGGATGGGCGGCCTCGTGATCGGAAAAGAACGCCAGCGGCATGATCCCGGCGTTGTTCACCATCACGTCGATCCGCCCGAACGCCTCGACCGCCCGGCCGACCAGTGCACGGACCTGGGCCAGATCGGTCACATCGGTCTGCACGGCCTGCGCCTTGCCTCCGCCGGCGACGATCCCGGCAGCGACGGTCTCGGCCGCCGCGCCGTCGATATCGCCCAGCGTGACAGCGGCGCCCAGCGCCGCGGCCTTTTCCGCCACCAGTTTGCCGAAGCCGCCGCCGCCGCCGGTGATGACGATGGATTTGCCCGCGATGTGATCAGCCATGCCGCCGGCCTCCCGCTCAGTCGTTGGGGGTGACGAGGTACTTCTCGCCCGTGCGCCGCGCGTTGTACATGGCGACCGCATCCCTGGTCAGCATGTCTTCCAGGTTGCCCTTCTTCGCATAGTGGCTGGCGAAAGTGGTGGTCAGGTCCTTCATCACCCGCGCGCGCATCCGCCCGACCACTTCGGGTCCGGCCTTCATCATGAACGGGGTGAGCAACCAGCCGGCCAGGTCCCAGGTCAGGCCGAAGGCGCGGTTCAGGATCGTCGGGCCCAGGTCCAGCGCGCCATAGATGTAAACCTTCTTCGGTTCCGACGAGCCATAACGGCTGAAGGCCGCGCCGCGGCTGGCGGCGG
Source organism: Sphingomonadales bacterium (assembly GCA_017302615.1). Taxonomy (GTDB): domain Bacteria; phylum Pseudomonadota; class Alphaproteobacteria; order Sphingomonadales; family Sphingomonadaceae; genus Novosphingobium. The sequence goes on along the minus strand of JAFLDB010000005.1, from coordinate 123,500 downwards.
CTTCCATCGCGGAGAGGAACTGGCTGGCAACCGTCCCGCCGCCGATCGGATCGAAGCCCAGCATGGCCTTGGTCTCGGCAATCGCATCGATCAGCTTGGGCATGTAATCGGCGTCGGTCATGTTGAGTACGTGGGTCGCGCCAAGGTCTTTCAGCAGCTTCACCTGCGCTTCGCTGCGGACCACGTTGACCAGCGGAATCCCGTCTTCCTGGCAGATCTTGACCAGCATCTGGCCGAGGTTGGATGCGGCCGCGGCATGCACGATGCCGGTGAAGCCTTCCATCTTCATCGTCTCGACAAAACCGAGCGCGGTCATCGGGTTGACGAACGAACTTGCCGCCTGTTCCGCAGTCACGCTGTCATCCACGGCAAAGGCCATTTGCGCCTCGGCAATGGCATAGGTGCCATAGGCGGTGCCGGGGACGCAGGCGATCCGCTTGCCCATCAGGTGTTCGGCCCCGGCGCCGGCCGCAACGACGATCCCGGCGGCTTCGTTGCCGGCCGGCATGGCCATGCCGTGGCGGGCCTTGAACGCGCGGGTTGCGGCTTCCGGCATTTTCGCCACGACCTTGCCGGGAGAATATTCGGCATTGTCGGTATCGGCGCTGGCAAACAGCAGGCCGAGGTCCGACGGGTTGATCGGGGTCGCCTCGACCTTGATCAGCACCTGGCCGGGCTTGGGGTCTTCCCAGGTCTTGTCGTTCAATTGGACGGTCAGCGTGCCGTCTGCGTCGAGCTGGGTGGTAAGCTGCTTGCCGGTGAAGGCCATAGGTTGTCTCCCGAATCCGTTGCGCCGTTATGGCGTTGCGGATTGCAACCTAGTGCCTCAATCGTCCGGGTAAAGCGCCCGCACGAAATAAAGCCCCTCGCTCGGCGCGTTGAGGCCCAGCGCCTGGCGGTCGCGAGCGGCCAGCGCTTCGCCCACCTGTTCCTCGCGCCAGCGGCCCATGCCGACCAGCGCCAGACAGCCGACCATCGAGCGGACCTGATGGTGGAGGAAGCTGCGCGCGGCTGCGCGGATGTGCACTTCCTGTCCCGCCCGTTCCACGCTGAGGAGGTCGAGGGTCTTTTCCGGGCTCTGCGCCTGGCAGTGGACCGAGCGGAAAGTGGTAAAATCGTGCCGCCCGACCAGCGCCTGCGCGGCGCGGTGCATCGCCTCGGCATCGAGTGGTTGCGGCACCTGCCAGGCGCGGTTCGCATCCAGCGTCAGCGGCGCACGGCGGTTGGCGATGCGGTAGAGATACTCGCGACCCACGCAGGAAAACCGCGCGTGCCAGTCATCCGGCACCACCACGCAGTCCAGCACCGCGATCGGGTTCGGTCGCAAGTGGTGGTTGAGCGCTTCCATCAGCCGGAACGGGGCGATGTCCTTCGCCACATCGGCATGGACCCGCATCCCCAGCGCGTGGACCCCGGCATCGGTGCGCCCGGCGGCGTGGAGGGTGATCGTCTCCCCGGTCGTGGCATGGATCGCCTCTTCCACCGCCTGCTGTACGCTCGGCCCATGGGCCTGGCGCTGCAGGCCGAAGAACGGCGTGCCATCGAATTCAAGGGTGAGGGCGAAGCGGGTCAAGCGAGCTTGGCCCCCGCCGCAATCATCCAGCCGCGCAGCATGTCCGCCGTCGCCATCGCCGGCCGCCCGGCGCGCTGGACCAGCGTGGGACGGATCGCGCCGCTGGCGCAGGCAATGGTCAGGGCATCGTCCAGCACTTCGCCCGGCGCGCCGCTGCCTTCGGCCAGCTCTGCCGCCAGCACCTTGCAGCGCTCGCCCTGGTATTCGAACCAGGCCCCCGGCGCGGGGGCGAAGGCGCGGATCTGGCGTTCGACCTGCTCGGCGTGCTGCGCAAAGTCGAGCCGGGTCTCGGCCTTGTCGATCTTCTTCGCATAGGTCACGCCCTCGTCCGGCTGGGGCACTTCGGGATAGGCGGGCAGGTCAGCCAGCACCTGCACGATCAGCCGCGCGCCGATCTGCGCCAGTTCCTCGGTCAGCTCGCCCGCGGTCTTGCGGTCGATCGGCGTGCGGCCTTCCAGCAGCACCGGCCCGGTATCGAGCCCCGCTTCCATCCGCATGATGTCGACCCCGGTTTCCGCGTCCCCGGCCAGGATCGCCCGCTGGATCGGCGCGGCCCCGCGCCAGCGCGGCAGGATCGAGCCATGGAGATTAAGGCAGCCATGCCGCGGCGCGTCCAACACCGCCTGCGGCAGGATCAGGCCATAGGCTGCGACCACGGCGATATCCGCGCCCAGCGCGGCAAACTCCGCCTGCTCTTCCGCGCCTTTCAGGTTGGCCGGATGGCGCACTTCGATGCTCAGTGCCGCAGCCGCCTTGTGGACCGGGGTGAGGGTCAGTTCCTTGCCGCGCCGGCCGCCGGGGCGGGGCGGCTGGGTATAGGCGGCCACCACCTCATGCCCCGCATCCACCAGCGCCTGCAGCGCCGGGACGGCGAAATCCGGGGTTCCCATGAAGATCACGCGCATGGTGGCTTTGCCTTTCCTGAAACCGCGCCCTATCTGTCGGGCCATGGCATCGCAAGAGATCGAAACACTCACTCAGGCTCTCTCCCGCCTGCCGGGGCTTGGCCCGCGTTCGGCGCGGCGGGCGGTGCTGTGGCTGATCAAGCGGCGCGAGACGGCGCTGGTCGGCCTGCTTGAAGCGCTGGAGGCGGTCCGCGCCGGGCTGACCCAGTGCCAGACCTGCGGCAATGTCGATACGACCAACCCCTGTGCGATCTGCGCCGATCCGCGCCGCGATGCCCGCCAGCTCTGCGTGGTGGAGGACGTGGCCGACCTCTGGGCGCTCGACCGGGCGCGGCTGTTCACCGGGCAGTATCACGTGCTGGGCGGGCGGCTCTCCGCGCTGGAAGGCGTGCGGCCGGAAGACCTGACCATCGGCAAGCTGCTGGAACGCGTATCGCAAGGCGGGATCGACGAAGTGGTCCTAGCCATGAACGCCACGCTGGAGGGCCAGACCACCGCGCATTACATCGCCGAGCGGCTGGAGAATTACCCGGTGCGGTTAACCCAGCTGGCCCACGGTCTGCCGGTGGGGGGCGAGCTTGATTACCTCGACGAGGGAACCCTGGCCCAGGCCCTGCGCGCGCGGCGACCCGTGGGCTGATCGGCCGGGCGCTCGACAACTTGGCGTCAAGCAATCGGACCCTAGAATAACCGCAACTGGCCCCCGGTCTGCGGCGGCACGAACTGGTCGCAGTCCAGTGCGGGTGGCTCGCGGTTGAGGCCGAGGCGCTGACAGGCGAGGCGGAAGCGGGTGCGAAACAGGTCGGCCCAGACACCCTTCGGTTTCATCCGCTCAAAGAAGCGGCTGTCATAGTCCTTGCCGCCGCGCATGGCCTGAACGGTGTGCATCACCTTGCCGGCCCGGTCGGGAAAATGAACTTCCAGCCATTCGCGCATCAGGGGCGCCACTTCGTGCGGCAGGCGCAGCATGATCCAGCTGGCGGTTTTCACCCCGCGTACGGCGGCTTCCTCCAGAATGCGTTCGATGAATTCGTCGGTGATCGCCGGAATGACCGGCGCGACCGAGACATGGGCCGGAACCCCTGCTTCAGCCAGTTTCGCCAAGGCGTCCAGCCGTCTGGCTGGTGAACTTGCCCGCGGTTCGAGCAGGCCCGACAGCTTCGGGTCGAGGCTGGTGACCGAGATCGACACCGCAGTCAGGTGCCGCCGGGCCAGCTCGGCCAGAAGATCGAGATCGCGCAGCACCCGCGCGCTCTTGGTGGTGATGGTCACTGGATGGCGGGTCTCTAGGCAGACTTCAAGCACCGCACGGGTCAGGCGGTAGTGTGCTTCGATGGGTTGATAGGGATCGGTGTTGGTGCCCATCGCGATTGGCGCCGCGCGATAGCCGCGCTTGCCCAGTTCCGCGCGCAGCAGGGCTGCGGCATCGGGTTTGGCAAACAGCTTCGTTTCAAAGTCCAGTCCGGGCGACAGATCATGAAAGGCATGTGTCGGGCGCGCGTAACAATAGACGCAGCCATGCTCGCAGCCGCGATAGGCATTGATCGAGCGGTCAAACGGAATGTCGGGCGAGGTGTTGCGACTGATGATCCGCCGGGCACGCTCTTCCGTTACCGTGGTACGCAGTTTCGGCTGCGGCCCGTCGAGTCCCTGGCGGATATCGAGCCAGTCCCCGTCCACCTCACGCGCGGCCAGGCCGAAGCGCTGCGGCACCTCAGCCGACTGCGCACCGCGACCGTGGATGGGGGGAGGGCGGACCATCCCCCACCAGAACATAAAAGGAACAAATGCGCAAGCTGGCGGTTGCTCAGCGCTCTTGCATCAGCGTGCCGTCGGGCCGCATCCGCACCGCCCGGGCGCTGGCGGTGCCCGGGAAAGTCGGCCACATGCCCTGGACCAACGCGATCCGGCTTTCGGAGGGGCCGCCGGCCTGCCGCTCGTACATCCAGTAGTTGCGCATCACGATGTTCACGTACCCGCGCGTCTCCCAATAGGGAACGCTTTCGATCCACAGCAGCGGATCGCCCTGGTCCTTGATTTCGGTCTGCCAGCGGGTGATCGGGGTCAGGCCCGCGTTATAGGCGGCCATGACCTTGGGCAGCAGGCCCTGCGTGCCCGGCGAATCGCGCAGCATTTCCAGGTGCCGCTGCCCGAAGGCGAGGTTGACTTCCGGCTTGTTGAGATCGCTGGCGTTGCCCGCCACGCCCAGCGCGCGGGCATGGTCGCGCGCGGCGGCCGGCATGATCTGCATCAGCCCGCGGGCTCCGGCCGGGCTGACCACCTTGGTCCGGAACACCGATTCCTGCAGGGTGTGGGCATAGACCAGGGCCGGATCGACCTTCCACCCGGTCACCGGTTTCCACTTGGGCGTGGGGAAGCGCGCCGCCGGCTCGGGCCTGCCGCCGACCGGCGCGTTATAGGCCATCCACAGCTGGGTCCCGGGCAGGCCAAGACTGCGGGCCAGGCGCGAAAGCGGCTGATAATGCTGGGGCGGCCCGATCCGGGCCTGATGGCGCAACACTTCGTCGGCACGCCCGTCCTCGCCGATTTCGGCCAGCATCAGCGCAGCCCGCACGTTGGGCACGTCGCGCAGCAGCTGCCAATCCGCCTTGCTGAAATCGGGCGTTTCGTGCGTGCGCGGCAGGTTCATGCCAAGTTGCTCGATTGCCAGCATGCCGTAAAGCGTCTCGTCCATCCGGGCGGCGGCCTTCAGCGGGGCGGTGGCCCGTTCCGGCTGGCGGCAGCGGACCAGCGCGCGACTGTGCCAGTAATGCGCGGCGGCGGTCAGTTCGGCATTCTCGGAAATCTGCGCGGTGCGCTCGAACGCGGCGGCGGCCGTCGCGCAATCGTTAAGCCGCCAGGCGGACAGGCCGGAAATCCACAGCCCTTCGGAAACCCACGGACCGGCCCCGTCCTGCGCCGATTGCGCCACGGTGTAGGCGGTGGCCAGATCGCCCTCGATGAAATAGCTCCAGGCCACCTTTGATCGCCACTCGGCGCGGCTGCGCGGCGAGAGCTGGCTGTCGATCCCGTCGAGCAGGGCCTTGGCCCCGGCCGGATCATCGGCCTTGATCCGCGCCTGGATGGCCGCTCCGACGCGGCCCGGCATCGTTCCGTCGCTGTTTTCGCGCGGGCGGGTACGCTTGGCAAAGCTGGGCTGGGTGATCAGGCGCTGCGCCTGGGGCAGGGGCGGAGTGGCGGTGGCGCCGCGCCGCTGGGCCAGGCCGACGATCTGCTCTGCCTGCGGCAGTGTCACCCCCTGGGCCAGCCAGGCATTGAGCGCGTCAAGCTCGATCTTCGGTGATCCGGGGGCAGTATAGTATTCGGCCCGGGCGACCTGGTGCAGCGGTCCATCCGGACGCTGGGTAAACATTGCCTGGACCCTGGCCCAGTCCCCCCGGTCGATCGCGGCAAACAGTTCGCGATAGAAAGTTCGGTCCTCTGCGTTCAGCAAGGTCGGCAGATCGCTGCGGTTCGATTGCTTTGAAAAGTATTCCATCGCCGCCGAATTGGCCCGGGCCGCATCCGGCACAGCCAAGGCCAGACCGGCAAGGCCAAGGGCGGCAATCACAGACTTGTCGAAACTCGGCACGCGCAGCTTGTCCCCACTCGATCCCGGTTGCCGGTGGCTCAACCGCCCTGCCAGTCCAGCAGGGCGCGCCACAAGGCCGCCTTGCCCCGTGGCCGCGCCATCAGGGTATCCAGCCCCGGCGCGGCAAGAGCCGGGATTTGCGCGCCTACATGGTAGAATTGCCGCGCCGGGTCAGCACTATTCGCCGGGTCGTGGCCAAGAAGCGACGAGACGTGCGGCCCGAACACGATCAGCCGCTTCGGAGCGGCCAGCGCGATGTGATGCAGCAGCAGAGCGTCCAGCTTGCCGGCGCGAAGGGCGGACCAGTCCGGATGCGGCATGTGGCGCGGCAGGGCAGAGGCAAGATAGGCCTGCTCCGCCGTCAGGCCCATCGCGGCCAGGATCCCGTTCAGCAGTCGACCCTGTTCGCCCGCCAGCAGCAGATCCGAATCGCCTGCTTCGGGGTGATCGACCAGGACCATAAGCTGCGCGCCATGGACGCCGCGCGGTGCAACCCGGGCATGGACAAGGCCGTCATCCAGCGCGGGCTCGGCCAGCCACCAGGCGGCAAAGGCAGCCAGGTCTTGCGGCCAGGCGGCGGGATCCCCGCCGATCTGCGGCACTTCCACCGGCGGCGGCACGGGCGGCACGAAGGCCGGGGGCGGGCTGCGATCCTCTTGCAAAGCCGTAGCGGCAGGCTCGCGCCCGGCCAGCCAGTCGCGCGCGGCATCGTCGAACTCGCAGTCGACCCCGGCCTCGCGCCACCAGTCGATCGCGGCGGCGATCTGCTCGGCCATGCCGATCGGGGCAGGGGAAGGGGCGCGCGATAAAGTCACCTGCGGGTCTTGACCTGCCGTGTCGCAGCAATCAAGGGTTCAGGCCAATAAATACCTTCCATCAGGGTGTGGGACACAGGACATGAGCGAACGCGAATCGATGCCGTATGACGTTGTGATCGTGGGTGGCGGGCCGGCCGGCCTGGCCGCGGCGATCCGGCTGAAGCAGGTCAACGCCGATCTGTCGGTCTGCATCCTGGAAAAGGGCAGCGAAGTAGGCGCGCACATCCTGTCGGGCGCGGTGGTCGATCCCAAGGCGCTGGACGAACTGCTGCCCGACTGGCGCGAGCAGGGCTGCCCGATGGCGGAAACCCCGGTGACCGACAACTGGCACTGGGTGCTGACCCGGAACAAGCACTTCTCGATTCCGCACTGGCCGATGCCGCCGTTCATGTCGAACGACGGGAACTACACCGGCAGCCTTGGCAACCTGTGCCGCTGGCTGGCCGGCAAGGCCGAGGAACTGGGCGTCGAAATCTTCCCCGGCTTCCCGGCCGCCGAAGTCCTTTATAACGAGGACGGCTCGGTAAAGGGGGTGGCGACCCAGGACATGGGCATTGCCCGCGATGGCAGCCAGAAGGGCGATTATCAGCCCGGCATGGAGCTGCATGCGAAGTACACCTTCTTTGCTGAAGGCGCGCGCGGCCACCTGACCAAGCAGCTCAAGGCCCAGTTCGATCTGGAAGCCAATTGCGAGCCGCAGGTCTACGGCATCGGCATCAAGGAACTGTGGGACATCGATCCCGACAAGCACGTGCCGGGCCGGGTGATCCACACCCAGGGCTGGCCGCTGACCGAAAGCGAAAGCTGGGGCGGCGGGTTCCTTTACCACCAGGCCAACAACCAGGTGGCCTTGGGCTTCGTCACTGCGCTCGATTACAAGAACCCCTACGTCTTCCCGTTCGAGGAATTCCAGCGCTGGAAGCAGCACCCGGAAATCCGTGCCATTCTGGAAGGCGGCCGCCGCGTGTCCTATGGTGCGCGCGCGATCAACGAGGGCGGCTGGCAGTCGGTTCCCAAGCTCGATTTCCCGGGCGGCGCGCTGATCGGCTGCTCGGCCGGATTCGTCAACGTGCCGCGCATCAAGGGCAGCCACACCGCGATGAAGAGCGGGATGCTGGCCGCCGAAGCCGCCGCCGCGGCGATCGCCGCCGGGCGTGAGCACGATTCGATGAGCGAATACGATGCCGCCGTGCGCGACAGCTGGATCGCCAAGGAACTGAAGCTCGTCCAGAACGCCGAGCCGCTGGTCGCCAAGTGGGGCGGGGACCTCGGCACGATCCTGGCCGGCGCCGACATGTGGCTGCGCACCCTGTTCGGCTTCGGAATCGCCAAGCCGATGAAGCACCACCGCGATTGCGAAGCGATCCAGCGGGCCGACCTATACCAGCCGATCAACTATCCCAAGCCGGACGGGGTGATCAGCTTTGACCGGCTTTCCAGCGTGTTCCTGTCGAACACCAACCACGAGGAAGACCAGCCCTGCCACCTGCAGCTGAAGGATCCGTCGGTGCCGGTCGAGGTCAACCTCAAGCATTATGCCGGTCCGGAAGCCCGCTATTGCCCGGCCGGAGTCTATGAATTCGTCGGCATCGAGGAAGGCGAACCGCGCCTGCAGATCAACGCCCAGAACTGCGTCCACTGCAAGACCTGCGACATCAAGGACATGACCCAGAACATCAACTGGGTGACGCCGGAGGGCGGCGGCGGGCCAAACTATCCGAATATGTGAGGTTGGTTCTTCCTCCCCTTCAGGGGAGGGGGACCAGCGAAGCTGGTGGAGGGGCACGCGCGTGATCAACGGACCTCGCGAGGTCGTGAAACGGGCCCGCAAGCTTCGCAGCGAAATGTCGTTGCCAGAGGGTCTGCTCTGGCGCGAACTTCGCAAGCGCCCCGGCGGTTTCAAGTTCCGGCGGCAGCATCCGGCCGGAGTGTACGTGTTGGACTTTTGTTGCGCGGCAGTGAAGTTGGCGGTTGAAGTTGATGGTTTTGCGCATAATTCCATCCGCGCTGCCAAGGCCGATGCGGCGCGTTCGCATTTTCTCCGTTCGCAGCGCATCGCGACCACCAGAATTCCGGCCAAGGCCGTTTTGGAGAATTTGAACGCTGTGGTCGTGCGGTTGGTTGAAATCTGCGACATGCGTTTTCGGAGATGTTCGGAAGACTCGCCCGTGCCCCTCCACCATCCTGCGGATGGTCCCCCTCCCCGTGCCGGGGAGGAAGCATGATCGAAACCGCCTTTGCCAAGATCAACCTCGCGCTGCATGTTCGGCGGCGGCGCGAGGATGGCTACCATGAGCTGGAAACGCTGTTCGCCTTCGTCGATGCCGGCGATGTGCTGAGCGTTGCCCCGGCCGAGCGGGACAGCCTGCGAACGGTTGGCGAATTTGCCGGCGCGCTGGATAATCCCTTCGACAATATCGTGATGCAGGCGCTCACCGCCTTGCCCCGGCCGCAGGGCTGGGCGGTGACGCTGGAGAAGAACCTGCCGGTTGCCGCTGGCCTTGGCGGCGGTTCGGCCGATGCCGGGGCGCTGTTCCGGCTGGTCGAGCGTAGCCAGGGTCTGCCCGATGACTGGCACGCCCGCGCGGCCAGGCTGGGCGCTGATGTTCCGGCATGCGTCCTGTCGTGCGCCTGCATCGGGCTGGGGACGGGGACCGAGTTGGAGCCGGTCTATAACGATCTGGCCGGGATGCCCGTCCTGCTGGTCAACCCGTGCGTTCCGCTCAGCACCGGGCCGGTATTCAAGGCCTGGGACGGAGTGGATCGCGGGCCGCTGCCCACGGGCGATCTGCGCACCATCACGCTGGAAGGGCGCAACGATCTGGAAGCCCCGGCGCTGGCGCTATGTCCGGTGATCGGAGACGTGCTGGCGGCCCTGCGCGAAACCGGGCCGGTGATCGCCCGCATGTCCGGATCGGGCGCGACCTGCTTTGCCCTTTATGACAGCCCAGCCGCCCGCGATGCGGCGCAGGCCGCGATGCCCGCCGCCTGGTGGACACTTGCGGGGGCCTTGCGATGAGGCCGCATGAAGCCTTCCGCCTGATCGGCACGCCGCGATTTGGCGGGATCCTGGTGGTGTCGGATCACGCTTCGGCCCGGGTGCCGGGGGATATCGACCTCGGGATCGATCCCGCGCTGCTGACCCAGCACGTCGCGATCGACATCGGCGTGGCCGAAGTCGGCGCGCTAATGGCAGAGCGCGCGGGCATCGCCGCCTTTCAGGGCAACATCAGCCGGCTGGTCTGCGATCTGAACCGCGATCCGCACGCGCCCGCGGTGATTCCGATTGCCAGCGACGGCCATGCCATCCCCGGCAACGCGATCAACCACGAAGCGCATCTGGCCCGGCTGGCCCGGTTCCACGCGCCCTATCACGCCGCGCTTGGCGAACTGCTGAACAGTGCGCCGCCCGCGCTGCTGCTCTCGCTCCACAGCTTCACGCCGCAGCTTGCCACCAGTCACCAGCCGCGCCCGTGGCAGGTGGGTGTGCTGTATAATGAGGACGACCGCGCCGCCCGGATCGCCATTCCTCTGCTCGAAGCCGAAGGGCTGGTGGTGGGCGATCAGCAGCCATACTCGGGCAAGCTGCTCAACTACACCATGGACCGCCATGCCGAAGCCGATGGCCGGCCCTACCTCGGTATCGAGATCCGGCAGGACCAGATCGGCGATCCCGCCGGGCAGGCAGCCTGGGCCGAGCGGCTCGCGCGGATTGGTAACGAAGTGGCGTTGAAGCTGGGGGATTAGGCGTGTAGGGCTGCGCGAAAGTCCCCCATCGCGAAAGATCGTTATCATGCCCGCCTACCGTTCCCGCACTTCCACCCATGGCCGCAACATGGCCGGCGCGCGCGGGCTGTGGCGGGCGACGGGGATGAAGGACAGCGATTTCGGCAAGCCGATCATTGCCGTGGTCAACTCCTTCACCCAGTTCGTGCCGGGCCACGTGCACCTCAAGGACCTGGGCCAGATGGTCGCGCGCGAGATTGAGGCGGCGGGCGGCGTTGCCAAGGAATTCAACACCATCGCGGTCGATGACGGGATCGCCATGGGTCATGACGGGATGCTCTATTCGCTGCCCAGCCGCGATCTGATTGCCGATAGCGTCGAATACATGATCAATGCGCACTGCGCCGATGCGATGGTCTGCATTTCCAACTGCGACAAGATCACGCCGGGCATGCTGATGGCGGCGATGCGGATCAACATTCCGGTCGTGTTCGTTTCCGGCGGGCCGATGGAGGCCGGCAAGGTGGTACTGCGCGGCAAGGAAGTGGCGCTCGATCTGGTCGATGCCATGGTCGCCGCCGCCGATGACAGCTATTCCGACGCGGAAGTGCAGGAGATTGAGCGCAGCGCCTGCCCGACCTGCGGGTCCTGCTCCGGCATGTTCACGGCCAATTCGATGAACTGCCTGACCGAGGCGCTGGGCCTGTCGCTGCCCGGCAACGGCTCGGTCCTGGCGACCCATGCCGATCGCAAGGCGCTGTTCCTGAAGGCCGGTCGCCTCGCGGTGGAGCTTTGCAAGCGTTACTACGAGGACGAGGACGAAAGCGTTCTGCCGCGTTCGATCGGCAGCTTCGAGGCGTTCGAAAACGCCGTCGCGCTCGATATCGCGATGGGCGGATCGACCAACACGGTGCTGCACCTGCTGGCCGCTGCTCACGAGGCCGGGCTGGACTTCACCATGAAGGATATCGACCGGCTGAGCCGCAAGGTGCCGTGCCTGTCCAAGGTTGCCCCGGCCAAGAGCGACGTCCACATGGAAGACGTTCACCGCGCCGGCGGGATCATGGCGATCCTGGGTGAGCTCGACCGTGCCGGTCTGCTCCACACCCACCTGCCGACCGTCCACAGCAAGACCATGGGCGATGCGCTGAACCAGTGGGACATCGCCCGCACCAGCGATCCGGCGGTTGAGCACTTTTACAAGGCCGCGCCGGGCGGCGTGCCGACCCAGGTTGCCTTCAGCCAGGACCGGCGCTGGAAGGAGCTGGACAAGGACCGCGAGACCGGCGTGATCCGGTCCAAGGAGCACGCCTTCAGCCAGGATGGCGGGCTGGCCGTGCTCTATGGCAACATCGCGCTCGATGGCTGCATCGTGAAAACCGCCGGGGTGGATGAAAGCATCCTGAAGTTCACCGGTCCGGCCAAGGTCTATGAGAGCCAGGACGCCGCCGTTACCGCGATTCTGACCGGGCAGGTGGTGGCTGGGGACGTGGTGGTGATCCGCTATGAAGGGCCGAAGGGCGGCCCCGGCATGCAGGAAATGCTCTATCCGACCAGCTACCTCAAGTCGAAGGGGCTGGGCGCGGCCTGTGCGCTGCTGACCGACGGGCGCTTTTCCGGCGGCACCTCGGGCCTGTCGATCGGCCATGCCTCGCCCGAAGCGGCCGAGGGCGGCGCGATCGGACTGGTCGAAACCGGCGACACGATCGAGATCGACATCCCGAACCGGACGATCAATCTGGCCGTCAGCGATGATGAACTGGCCCGCCGCCGCGCCGCGCAGGATGCGAAGGGCTGGCACCCGGGCAAGGAGCGCCCCCGCAAGGTGTCGCCCGCGCTGCAGGCCTATGCCGCGATGACCACCAGCGCGGCGCGCGGGGCGGTGCGCGACGTCTCGCAAGTTCTGCGCAAGCCTTCCTGATGCGCGGCTGGCTTGCCTGTGGCTTCCTGCTGCTTTCCGCCTGTACGGGCGGAGAAGGCGGTGAGCCGCTCCCCGAAGGCGAGCCGGTGTTCTGCGCGCTGGCCGGATCCCAGCAGTTTGTCGACCAGTGCCGGGTTGAACGCTCCACGGTGGATGGCGCCAAGGTCATCGTCGTGCGCCATCCCGATGGCGGGTTCCGGCGGCTGGAAGTGAGCCAGGACGGACAGAACCTGCTCGCCGCCGATGGTGCCGACCAGAGTCAGTCGGCGCTGAAGGGCGATCGCTATGAAGTGATCCTGGGCGATGATCGCTATGTCATTCCCGCTAATCCCCCGGCCGCAGGCAATGCCGCGCCCAAGTGATCAGGTCCTGACCGCGGCGCAGATGCGCGCGGCGGAGCAGGCGTTGATCGCGGCCGGCACCGGCGTTGATGAGCTGATGCAGCGCGCCGGGCGCGGCGCGGCGGAATGGGTCTGGCGGATCGCGGGCGGCCGTTCTGTGACTGTCCTGACCGGCCCCGGCAACAACGGCGGCGATGGCTGGGTGATTGCCGAAGCCATCCGCCAGCGTGGCGGTGATGTGGCGGTGGTCATGGCGGCCGAGCCTGCCACCGATGCAGCGAGAAATGCCCGCGCGGCCTATGGCGGGCCGGTGCTGGGGCGCGACGCTGAACGGCACGGCGAAGTCTTCGTCGATTGCCTGTTCGGCACCGGGCTGACCCGCTCCCTCAGCGGAAATGATGCCGCCCTGCTGGCGCGGCTGGCCGGATCGCATGCCAGGCGCGTGGCGATCGACTTGCCGAGCGGGATCGAGAGCGACCTTGGCTTGCCACTCAATCCGGGCCTGCCCGATTGGGACCTCGTGGTGGCGCTGGGGGCGTGGAAGCCGGCGCATTTCCTGATGCCGGCTGCTGCGACGATGGGCGCGGTCCGGCTGGTGGAGATCGGTGTCGGCCCGGTCGACGGCGCGGCACGGGCGATCGGCCGACCGCATCTTTCAGCCCCGGCGGCCGATGCGCACAAATATACCCGCGGTCTGCTGGGCGTGGTTGGCGGGGCCATGCCGGGGGCAGCCCTGCTGTCCGCCCGGGCCGCGCAGGGGGCAGGGGCGGGCTACGTGAAGCTCTTTGGCCATGCTCCGGCAGCAATGCAGGCCGATCTGGTGGCTGACCCGGCGCCGCTGGCAGAAGCTCTGCTCGACAAGCGGATTGCCGCGCTGCTGATCGGGCCGGGGCTGGGCCGGGATGGCGCAGCGCGGGAAGCGCTGGCGGTGGCGCTTTCCGAACAGCGACCGATGGTGCTCGATGCCGATGCGCTGGTTCTGCTTGGCCCGCGCAGCCTGGGCGAACATCGCGCGCCGGTGATCGCCACGCCGCACGATGGCGAACTGTTCAGCCTGGAGCGCAGCTTTGCCCTGGATGGTTCCGGCGGCAAGGTGGAGCGGGCAATGGCGCTGGCCCGGGCGGCGAACATGGTTGTGCTGGCCAAGGGGCCGGACAGCGCGGTCGCCGCGCCCGATGGCCGGGTGGCCTATGCTCCGCGCGGCCCGAGCTGGCTCTCGGCCGCCGGGACTGGCGATGTGCTGGCGGGGATCATCGCCAGCCGCCTGGCCTGCGGCACGGAAGTGTTCGAGGCAGCGTGCCAGGGCCTGTGGCTGCACAGCGAGGCTGCGCGGCTGGCCGGGCCTGCCTTCAGCGCGGGGCAGCTTGCCGATTGCGTGCGGAGCGCCTACGCGGCCTGCCTGTGAGCCAGGCTGAAGAAATCATCCGCATTGCCGCCAAGGGCGATGGCGTGACCGCCTCTGGCCGGTTCGCCTGGGGCGCCGCGCCGGGGGACCTGCTGCGCGCGGACGGCACGCTGGAATGGGGGCCGCACCACGTGGCCCCGGTGTGCCGCCATTTCGGCCAGTGCGGCGGGTGCCAGCTGCAGCAACTCGACGAACAGACTCTGGCGGACTTTGTCGAAGCGCGGGTCAGCAATGCCTCGACCGCGCACGAACTGGGGGCGGAGCAGATCGCCGCGCCGCACCTGTCCCCGCCGGGCAGCCGCCGCCGCGCCTCGCTGCGGGCGGAAAGCAGCCAGGGGAGGGTGGTGATCGGCTACCGCGAGGCGCGCTCGCACCGGCTGGTCGAGCTGGCCGAATGCCCGGTGCTGCGGCCGGAACTGGTCGCGGTGCTGGGGCCGCTGCGCAAGCTGCTGATCACGCTGGGGCAGGGCCAGTCCAAGGGCAAGTCCAAGGGCAAGCACGCCCATGCGAAGATGACCGCCGATATCGAACTGACCCTGTGCGATCAGGGCGTCGATCTCGGCATCAAGGGGCTGAGCGCGGAAAGCCTGGCCCTGACCGAGGCGATGCTCGATTTCGCCCGTGACCACGGCCTCGCGCGGCTGACGCTCGATAGCGGCTATGGACCGGACACGGTGTGGGAGCCGGAGCCGGTGACGATCACTCTCTCCGGCGTGGCCGTGCCGTTCCCGCCGGGCAGCTTCCTGCAGGCGACCGAGGATGGCGAGGCTGCGCTGGTTGCCGCAGCCAAGGAATGGCTGGCAGGCTGCGGCACCGTGGCGGACCTGTTTTCCGGCCTTGGCACCTTTGCCTTCGCTCTGGCCGGGCCGGATACGAAAGTCCTCGCCGCCGAGGCCGCGCGCGATGCGCACCTGGCCTGCAAGACCGCGGCAGGTGTCAGCGGCAAGCCGGTTCACGCGCTGCACCGCGACCTGTTCCGCAACCCCCTGCTGGCCGAGGAACTGAACCGCTTCGCCGCCGTCCTGCTCGATCCGCCCCGCGCCGGCGCGCGCGAACAGGTGGAGCGGATCGCGGACAGCAGCGTTGCCCGCGTGGTCTATATCAGTTGCAACCCTTCCAGTTGGGCCCGCGATGCCGCGCTGCTGGTGGACGCCGGGTTCGCGTTGAAGGAACTGCGCCCGGTCGGCCAGTTCCGCTGGTCAACGCATGTGGAACTGGCGAGTTTGTTCGTCCGGTGATCCAGCGACCGACCTGATTGATTGCGGCAAGTGTCGTGAGGTGGAAACGCGTAATCGGACATCACGACCGAGGCCAAAAGCAAATGGGGCCGGTGTTTCCACCAGCCCCACGCTCGCCTGCTCTGGTTCCGGGCGACTTGGGCGATCGCCATTCCCGAGAGAGCGCTTCTGCTGCTCCGTTCCGGTCCTTGCGGGCCGTTCCTTCGCGCTTCTGGCTGCTCGGTGGTTCCGTGAGGAACCGGCTTTCATCGACCGTACACCGCTGCTGGCGTCCGGGTCCCGTCAGGCGGTTGGTTCCGGCGCGTTCGGCAAGCCGTTCGAGCCTTTCCCTTCCACCTGGCGGTTCCGTGACCACTTCGCCGCCTTGCCGTTCCGGGCCTTCCGTTCTGCCACGCGTGAAGCGCCGCTTTCCTTCCGCCCTTTCCGGCCGCTGATGAAGCAGCCTGCTGACGGCTTGCCGCTCGCTGCATCTGCGGTTCGCCAGATTCAGACCGAAGTCATCCTGAGGCGTGTTTTCCGACACTGCTGCGGGCATTGCTGCCAGATCGTTCCGGTCTGTTTTCCCTTTCCGTTTCAGCGGTTTCCCGCTTCATCTTCAAGTTCGGTGTCACCGTCTCGATGACTTAAAGCTGCGCCTCATTGCTGAGTCGCACAAGCAGGAAAGGGCCGACTTATCCACAGATGGCCCATTTGCCGGTGGATAACCCGGCCCATGCGGTGGACAGAATCGGGAAGCGCCGTCAAACGGCGCGGTTTTTCTCAGCGATTGCGCTGGCCGAGCAGCCGCAAGCTTTATCGATCTCTCTGCGCCAAAAGGCGCAACCGGAGCGCATTCAGCTTGATAAAGCCCGCCGCGTCCTTCTGATCGTAGGCACCGGCATCGTCCTCAAACGTAACGTGGCGTTCGCTGTAGAGCGAGTTGGGGCTCTTGCGGCCGACCACA
Source organism: Sphingomonadales bacterium (assembly GCA_017302615.1). Classification (GTDB taxonomy): domain Bacteria; phylum Pseudomonadota; class Alphaproteobacteria; order Sphingomonadales; family Sphingomonadaceae; genus Novosphingobium. The sequence continues at coordinate 107,038 of JAFLDB010000005.1, read as the reverse complement.
GAGGCGTTGCCCTTGTAGAGCTTGAGCCGGACCGTGCCCGAAACCTTCTCCTGGCTGAGATCGATCGCGGCCTGCAGCATCTCGCGCTCGGGCGCGAACCAGAAGCCGTTGTAGATCAGCTCGGCATACTTCGGCATCAGCTCGTCCTTGAGATGCGCCGCGCCGCGATCGAGCGTGATCGATTCGATCCCGCGGTGTGCGCGGGCATAGATCTCGCCGCCCGGGGTCTCGTACATCCCGCGGCTCTTCATGCCGACAAAGCGGTTTTCGACCAGATCGAGCCGGCCGATCCCGTGCTTGCGGCCGAGGTCATTGAGCGCAGCCAGCAGCGTGGCCGGGCTCATCGCCACGCCGTTCAGCGCCACGCCGTCACCGCGTTCGAAATCGATCGTGATGTATTCGGGGGTGTCCGGCGCGTTTTCCGGATGGTCGGTGCGCGAATAGACATAGTCCGGGGTTTCTTCCCACGGATCTTCCAGCACCTTGCCTTCCGAGCTGGTGTGCAGAAGATTCGCGTCGGTCGAAAACGGGCTTTCGCCGCGCTTGTCCTTGGGCACGGGGATCTGGTGCTTCTCTGCCCAGTCGATCAGCGCGGTACGGCTGGTCAGGTCCCATTCGCGCCAGGGGGCGATCACCTTGATGCTGGGATCAAGCGCATAGGCCGACAGTTCGAAGCGGACCTGATCGTTACCCTTGCCGGTCGCGCCATGGGCCACGGCATCGGCGCCGGTCTCGTGCGCGATCTCGACCAGCCGCTTGGAAATCAGCGGGCGGGCGATCGAGGTGCCGAGCAGGTAGTCGCCTTCATAGCGGGCATTGGCGCGCATCATCGGGAAAACGAAATCGCGGACGAATTCCTCGCGCAGATCGTCGATGTAGATGTGGTGATCGGGCACGCCCATCAGCTTTGCCTTGGCGCGGGCCGGCTCCAGCTCCTCGCCCTGGCCAAGATCGGCGGTGAAAGTCACCACTTCGCAATTGTACGTGACTTGCAGCCACTTCAGGATGACCGACGTATCGAGGCCGCCGGAATAGGCGAGGACGACGCGCTTGATATCGGACATTCTACGACTCCCGCTGAAAACTGCGAGGCGCGGCTAGCAGGCGGGGGGGCGGGGTGCAATGATTGCGTTGGTCATTCCGCAAAGCCGGGTTAGCTTGCTGCCATGACGAAGTGGTTCGAGATCGCTGAAGACCATGACCTCTCAGCATTCCTGCGCCCGCTGCGTGAGGCTCCGGCAGCAATGGCCGTGGCCATGGAGCGGGGGGTACAAGCGGCGCCAGGGCCATACACGCCCTTTGCGCGAATGACCGATGCGGGCGGGGACGGAATGGTTGATGGCGCCTGGCGGCATCCCGACGGAACCCTGACCGTGGCCTGCACCACGCCCATGCCGGGCGTGACTGCGGCGATGTGGGACTGGTGGTTTGGCTGGCACAGCCTTTCCAGTGCGCGATACCGGTTGTGGCATCCCGAAGCGCACCGGTCTTCGCAGCTTGCCGAGGACCGCCGCCACCTTCCGATCGGTCGGCCGCGCTATGTCGGCAATGTCAGCGCGGTGGACGAATTCATTGGCCCACAGTTGACGAGGCTGGCAATTGCTTTCGTCCCGCCCGCTGCTTTCGGAATGGACGAGGCGCAGGTCAACAGGATGGGCACGGCAATCTGCGCCAATGTCTCGCTGAGAGCCGAGCGTATGCAGACCAGCCAGCTTGTGCACCTGATCGAGAACACCGCCGATGGTTGCGTGATGCACAGCCGCTTTCACATGGGCGAACTCGCCAGCACAATGCCGTTGATCGGTCGCCTGCTGACGATGCTGTTCAACCGGCCCGGCCCGCGTCGCAAGCTGGTCAATGACGAGGTGGGCTTGGCCCTGTTGCAGCACTGCTTTGAGGAAATGCACCACCTCTCGGCGATCCTGCCGGCCTTGCACCAGCGCTATGGAGGAGAGTGACCTTGGCCAAAGCAGATCTGAAGACCAAGCCGACCGAAGTGAGCGTGGCCGAGTTCCTGGCCGCCGTGCCGGACGAACGCCGCCGCGCCGAAGCGGCCGAGATCGACGCGCTGCACCGCCGGGTGACCGGGTGCGAGCCGAAGCTGTGGGGGCCGACTATCGTCGGCTATGGCAGCTATGACTACAGGTACGACAGCGGCCGTGAGGGGACGATGTGCCGGGGCGGGTTCTCACCCCGCAAGGCGGCGATGACGATCTATCTGATGGGCAATTACGTTAACCGCCAGGCCGAGGCGGACGATCTGTTCGCGCGATTGGGCAAGCACACCACCGGCAAGAGCTGCCTCTATATCAAGAAGCTTGCCGATGTGGACATGACGGTACTGGAACGATTGGTGCAGCTGAGCTGGGACGTGATGAACGAGAAGTATCCGACGTGAGCGGCAAAGCTATCCTGCTTGCCACCGCGCTGCTGGGCGGCGCAATGCTGGCCCTGCCGGCCGAGGCCAAACGCAAGGCCCCCGAGGATCCGGGCGCGACCATTTGCGAGCTGGAGTGGGCAGCCAGCTTTGGCCGGGTCGAGCTGAAACAGCGCTTTTCCGGCGGTGGCAGCCTGACCCGCGAGGATTTGACCATCCGGCGCGGCTTTCCGGTCAGCGACGGATGGCAGGGAAGCCTGACCCTAAGCGAATATGCCTATTCCGGCTATCGCAGCACCTCGATCTATCTCGGGCTTGGGCGGTCCACCAGCCACGGCAAGGATCAGCGGTTGATCTTTACCCTGCCGGGCGGAGAACAGGTGACCATTCCGATGGAGTATGGCGGCCTTACCATCCCGATCGGGGACCTTGATCTGCAGCGCCTGCTCGATGCCAAAGGGCCGATCACCTACCGAATGGTCAAGCTCGACCGGGCGGGCAAGGAGAAGTCGCAGTTTGGCAACGGTTGGATTGATCTGTCGGGCTTTGCCGGACAGCCACTGGCCGGTTTTCCCGAGATCGCCGGGCGCGGCCGCACCGTGCTGACCGAGGCGCGCAAGATCGGCGATGCGCCATGTGCCAAGGCTGAGGCGGCCGAGATGAACTTTGCCGGCAGTGACGATCCCGTGCGCAAGTGGATGACCTTTGACTGCGGGGAGGTCTGGGACGGGCCGCTCGGGGCTTTTGAGCTGCGCGAAACTTCCTTTGGCTGGCGTGCCAAGCCGCGTGACGGGGTGACGCTAAGGTTTTCCGGGAACCTGACCACCGTTCCGCGGGCCGATCTGCAACAGTTCATGACCGCAACGAACATCACGGTGCGTTACGGACAGATATCGATATCGTTCGGCCAGGACCTTTGGGGCGGCAATTTCCGTCCCGGCGATCCAGCCGGGCAGGAAAGCCGGACAGGAGAAATGCGGCGCGGCGACGTGGCCGTGCGCAAGGTCCTTGGTGCCGATGGCCAAAGCGGCTTCTTCTGGAACGAGTTCGTCAGACTGCAGAGCGGATCGGGCGATCTGGAATTGATCGCGAACAACAAGGTCACTGGTGCCAGCCTGCGCAGCGTCCTGCCGTGGAGCGAGCTGCTGGGCGCGGAGGAGGAACTGCGCGCCGGGCAAGTCCGGATGGAACAGCGCGAACGCGATCCGCTGCGCCGCTGCAAATGGAAGGTTGAGGCCGATCTGGGCGGGGAAGAGATCATCGTCACCTGATCCGGCCCCGCCCGATAGGGCCTAGCCAAGCAGGCCGAATATCTCCGCCAGCTGCCACAGGCCCAGCACCAGGAACAGCAGTGCGGCCAGCGTCCGGGTCAGCTTCATCGAAATCCGCCGCTCGATTGCTTCGCCCAGGAACACGGCCGGGCCATTGGCCAGCATCATGCCCAGCGTTGTGCCGGCGGCAACGACCAGCACCGACTGGTAGTGGGCGGCAAGGGCTATGGTCGCGACCTGGGTCTTGTCGCCCATCTCGACCAGGAAAAAGCTGACCAGCGTGGTCAGGAACGCGCCGCCAAAGCTGCGCACCGTTTCCTCGTCATCGTCCAGCTTGTCGGGCACAAGGGTCCAGGCGGCCATGGCCACGAAGCCCAGCGCCACGGCGATGCGGAACCAGTCGGCCTGGAGCAGCCCCGCGACCTGGCTGCCGACGAGCGCGGCCAGGGCGTGATTGGCGAGAGTGGCCACAAGGATCCCGGCGAGGATGGCCCAGTGCGCGCGCAGCCGCGCGGCCAGCACGATCGCCAGCAGCATGGTCTTGTCGCCCACTTCGGCCAGAGCGACGACTGCGGTGGAGGAAAGGAAGGCTTCCATCAAACGAACTCCGGGCCGGGTGCAGGCAAGACAACGGCATCGCGCCTTGCACCCGGCCAGGTGAAGGGCAATGCCATTGGTCTCGCCCGGACGTTTCCGTCCTCTGCGCGCCATGGCCTCTCGGCCAAGTATGTTGACGCTGCAGGACCGCCGGGTGGCGGCTGGCTACTCCCCAGATGACGGGTGGGCGATAGGCGGCTTGCAGCAGCGGCGCAACCGGGTTTGTTGCGCTGCTATTCGCGCGCCAGGTACAGCACGTCGCGCGGCTGGGACAGCAGGTGCTGGCCGGAATCGACGTAGATGGTCTCGCCGCTGGCCAGCCAGCCCCGCGCCATGAACAGCGCGGCATCGGCCAGTTCTTCGGGGTCGGTCAGCCGTTTCAGCAGGTTCATCCGGCCGGACAGTTCATGCTCTTCGGCAGCCTGGTCCCAGCTGGGCATCATTGCACCAGGAGCGAGGCCATAGACCCGCGTGGCCGGATCGGGCGCGGCCATGGCCAGCATCCTGACCGTGCTGTCAAAGGCGTGCTTGGCCATGGTGTAGCTGAAGAAATCGGGGTTGGGGTTCAGCAGCTTCTGATCGAGGAACTGGATCACCCGCTTGCCGCCCCGGGCACGGGCCTTGCTCAGGTAGGCCTGGGCCATGGCGGTCGGCGTTTCGGCATTCACCCGGATCGCTTCGGCAAAGATCGCCGGATCGATGCCCTCGGCAGTATCGGGCCGGAACACCGCCGCGCAGTTTACCAGCACCCGCCAGTCGCCCAGCCGTCCGGCCAGGTCGGCGATCATCGCCAGGGCGGCATCAAGATCGAGCAGATCGGCTTCGACCACTTCGGCGGAAGGCAGGGTTGCGGCCAGTTCGCGGGCCTGGGCGGCGGAGTGGCCGGCGTGGATCACCACATGCCAACCGTCTGCCGCAAAGCGCCGTGCCAGTACTGCGCCGATCCGGCGGGCGGCACCGGTGATCAGGACCTGGGGGCGGGGTGACTGGGCCATCGCGCACGGCAATGCGGGGGATGGCCCGTCAGGTCAACCGCCCAGAGGGGCAGGGATCAGCGCAAGCCGATCAACGGCAGCGGGTTGGCCCCTTGGCCAGCTCGTTGCCGATCAGCGCCCCGGCCGCCGCGCCCAGGATCGTGCCGGTGGCCCGTTCGCCGCGCGTATCGATGGCCCGGCCCAGCAAGGCGCCGAGTGCCGCGCCGACCAGCAGGCCGACCGTGCCGTCACCCCGGCGGCAGTAGTAGCGGCCATCGTCGCCGCGCCAGTAACGGATGCCGTTGTCGGTGCGCTTGTAGCGAATGTCACCGTTCTTGTCGCGCCAGCCATGGGCCGGGGCCCAGCCCGGCGGATCGGCCAGTGCCGGTGCGGTAGCGGTAAACAGGCTGGCGGCAATCACCGCGCTTCCGAGAATCGTCTTCATGAGCGTGCTCCCGTGGTTGTTATCGTCACGGAAGGCAGGCTGAGCCATGCCGCCTGAACGGCAGATTTCCGGCACTGGTGAACCGTGCGGCAAGCACGGCGGGCCGTTGGAAAGCTACTTCTTGGCGTCCTTGGCCGGCTCGGCCGGAGCCGCACCGGGCGGGGGATCCTTGGCCCACGGATTGGCCTTTGGCTGCTCTTTGCCCGCCGCCTTCTTGGCATCCTTGGCCGGGGCGGGCGCGGCGGCGGCTGTATCTGCGGGCGCGTCGGATGCCCACGGATTGACGTGCGGCTTGTCCTTGCCGCCCTTCTTGGCCGCCTGCGCGGCGGGCTTGACCGCTTCTTCGCTTTCGGCCTTGCCCGAACAGCCGCCCAGCGCCAGTGCCGCCAGGGCAAGCGTTACGATTGTCCGTTTCATCTTGGGGGTAACCTCCTGTTGACCATCGCCATATAGCGATCGGGCCTAACGGAAGGTAACCGTCAGCCCAGCGCGGCCTGCTTTTCCTCGGCCAGCCGGTCCAGTTCGGCGCGGCTCATCTTGGTGGCGGCGGTCTTGAGCTGGCCGCAGGCGGCATCGATGTCGCGGCCGCGCGGGGTGCGCACCGGGGCGCTGATCCCGGCCTCGAACACGATTTCCGAGAACCGGCGGATCCGTTCCGGCGTGGAGCATTCATAGATCGCGCCGGGCCAGGGGTTGAACGGGATCAGGTTCACCTTGGCCGGAAGCTTGTACTGCTTGATCAGGCGAACCAGTTCGCGCGCGTCCTCGTCGCTGTCGTTCTTGTCCTTCAGCATGACGTATTCGAAAGTGATGCGCCGGGCGTTCGATGCGCCGGGATAGTCGGCGCAGGCCTGCAGCAGTTCCTCAAGACCGTACTTGCGGTTGATCGGGACAATCTCGTCGCGCACTTCCTTCGACACGGCATGGAGCGAGACGGCTAGGTTGACGCCGATTTCCTCGCCGCATTTGGCCATCATCGGCACGACGCCGCTGGTGGAAAGGGTTATGCGGCGCTTGGACAGGGCCAGGCCATCGCCGTCCATCACCAGCTTCAGCGCGTCGCGGACATTGTCGAAGTTGTAGAGCGGCTCGCCCATGCCCATCATCACGATGTTGGTCAGCAGGCGGCCGTCGGCCGAATAGCCGCCATCGTCATCGACCAGATCATCGCCCAGCGCGGCCAGATCAGCCTGACCGGCCTTGGGCCATTCGCCCAGCGCATCGCGCGCCAGCATGACCTGGCCGACAATCTCGCCCGGAGTGAGATTGCGCACGAGCCGCATGGTTCCGGTGTGACAGAAGCGGCAGTTCAGCGTGCAACCGACCTGGCTGGAGACACACAAGGTGCCGCGGTCAGCATCGGGAATGAACACCATCTCGAACTCGTGCCCGTCGGCGGTGCGCAGCAGCCATTTGCGGGTGCCGTCACTGGAATGCTGGGCCAGCACGATTTCCGGCCGGCCGATCACGAAGCGCTCCGCCAGCCACGGCCGCATGGTCTTGGCGATATCGGTCATCGCTTCGAAATCGGTGACGCCGCGGTGATAGAGCCAGTGGAACACCTGCTTGGCGCGCAGCTTGGCCGCCTTGGCATCAAGGCCGGCGGCTTCGAACAGTTCGCGGATGCGCGGGCGGGGCAGGCCGATCAGATCGACGCGGCCATCCTCGCGCGGGGTAACGTCGCGCGGGGTGGGGATGGGATCGATTTGTCCCGGGATCGACATGAGTGCGGTATCGGCCATAGGCGGCGCGATATAAGGGCAAGGGCGCGGAAAAGCTAGCGCACCTGCGCGCAGGCCAGCGTCGCGGCGTCGAGCGCGCTGGCCGCACCCTGCAGGGACCAGGTGTTGGAGAAGCCCCGGCCACTGGCATCGCGGGCGCTGACCGTCATTTCAGTGGCCGAGCGCATCGCCGCCACAATCGCCGCATCGCCGCGCGCGTCGGCGGCCCAGGCATCGCCGCCGCCGCCGACCAGGTTCATCCGCGTGCGCCCGACGGTCAGCACGATTGGGGCATTGGCCTGCAGCTTGCGCGACAGGCGGAAATGGACCTGCCCGCGCTGGTTCTGGCGCGGCCACCAGGCAACGGTTGCGTAGGGCTGGTAATCGCGCTGCAGGGTGGAAGGCGCAGCCTTGGCAATGGCATAGCAGCGCGGCGTGGCCGGATCCTTGAACGCGGCCCATTCCCCGAACATGCCCAGCGCCTCGCGCGCCAGAGCCGGGCTGGCCAGCACCGCGCAGGCCAGCGCGGCGGCTTTGATCCAGGCCAAGGCTTGGTGGCGAGGAAGGCGGTAGAAACCAGACATCGCGCGCCTCATTGCAGAAAGCGCGGGTCAGGGGAAGGGCAGCCGATGGGGCAGGAAATCGCCACCAGCCAGTTCGACGAAGCCGACCGCGAAGTCTTTGCCGCGCGGCTGACAGCAGAGACGGCGCATCTGCGGGCCTTGGCTCGTGCCGGCGGGCTTTCCGGTGCCGGGCCGGTTGCCGGGTTTGAGCTGGAAGCCTGGCTGATCGACCGGAACATGTTTCCCGCCCCGCACAACCAGGACTTCCTTGCCCGGCTGAATGATCCGCTGGTGGTGGCGGAACTTTCGCGCTTCAACATCGAACTGAACGGCACGCCGCGATCGCCGGGCGGCACGGGCCTGCTGGACATGGAGCAGGAACTGGCCGGAACCTGGGCAAGGTGCCTCCATGCCGCCCACGATCAGGTCGATACCGCCATCGCCATCGGCACCCTGCCGACGCTGCGCGATGCCGATCTGTCGCTGGCCAATATGACCCCGTCGAACCGCTATGCCGCGCTCAACCGCGAAGTCATGCGGCTGCGCGGCGGGGCGGCGGTGGAAGTCGATATCGATTGCGTCGATCCGGCCGGACAGCACCTCAAGTCACGGCACCGCGATGTCATGCTGGAAGCGGGCACCACGTCGTTCCAGTTGCACCTGCAGGTTCCTCCTGCAGAACTGGGCGCGACGTTCGATGCCGCGCTGGAACTGTGCGGACCCTTGCTGGCGCTGTCAGCCAACTCACCGTTTCTGTTCGGTCAGCCGCTGTGGCACGAAACCCGGATTGCCCTGTTCGAGCAGGCGATGAGCGGGGCCGATGGCAGGGCCGGAGGCACAGGCGGCATGCGCCCCCGCGTATTCCTGGGCGAGCGACTGGCCGGGGACGATCCGCTGGCGATCCTGGAAGACAACCTCCACGACTATCCCGTTCTGCTGCCGCTGCTGAGCGATGCTCCGGTCGAGCGCTATGCCCATCTGCGGTTGCATAACGGTACTCTGTGGCGCTGGGTCCGGCCATTGGTAGGCTTCGATGACGATGGCACGCCGCATCTCCGGCTGGAACAGCGGATCATGCCGGCCGGGCCCAGCGTGATCGACATGTTCGCCAACGCCGCGTTCTTCTATGGCGCGGTCCACGCTCTGGCGCGGCAGCCGGGCCAGAACCCGCTGGCCACGATCCGGGCCAACTTCTACGCCGCAGCGCGCCTCGGCATGGGGGCCGAGCTGATCTGGAACGGCGCGCTGCACCCTGCCCGCACGGTGCTGACCGCGCTGCTGCCGCTGGCCCGGCTGGGACTGGAGCAGCTTGGCACTGCGGCAGAGGTGATCGACCGCTATCTGGATGTCATCGAACAGCGCATTGCCACCGGGCGCACCGGTGCCAGCTGGCAACTGGCGCACTTCGCCCGGCACGGCGATCCGTTCCGGTTGACGGCGGACTATCTGGAACACCAGCGCTCAGGCATGGCGGTGCATGAGTGGCCGCTCTAGGGTCAATAGGGCCTGACCCTATGGCTCCTCGCGTTTCGCCCCGTCCAGCAGTCTTGCCGCGCGCTCCGCTTCGGCCTGCCGGCGCTGCCGCTCTGCCTTGCTGAGGCCATGGAGCGCGCGGTTCTGCGCGGCAATGGCGGCCTTTTCCTTGCGGTCCCTGGCCTTGCGGGCCGCACGCAGGTTGATCACTTCGGCCATGATCAGCGGCCCGGCGGGTAGGTGATCTCGATCACCTCCCATTCCTTCTCGCCGCCCGGCAGACGGACCTTGCGCAGGTCTCCCACGGCGGCGCCGCGCAGGGCCCGGGCCATCGGCGCGCTCCAGCCGATCAGGCCGGCGGAGGCATCCTGCTCGTCATCGCCAACCAGAGTGACGGTGCGCTGGTTGTCGTCTTCGTCGGCGGTGGTCACGGTTGCCCCGAACCATGCCCGTGACCGGTCGGTCTGGGCGGCCGGATCGATCACCCGGCAGGCCTTCATCCGCCGCGCCAGATGGGCCAGTTCGCGGTCGATCTCGCGCATCCGCTTGCGGCCATAGAGGTAATCGCCGTTCTCGCTGCGATCACCATTGCCCGCCGCCCAGCTGACGATCTCGACGATCGCCGGCCGTTCCGTGCCGAGCAGATGGTCATAGCGCGCGCGCAGTGCGGCCATCCCCGCAGGCGTGATGGGCGGGCCTTCGGCCTTCATCCCGGATAGGGCTTGCCAAGGAAGTGGCTGAGCGGGTTGGGGCCCTTGTACAGTGCCCTGGCCGGGTACAGTGCTTCATAGACCACGGCGTTTTCCAGCACCTTCTGGACATAGCCGCGCGTCTCGGTGATCGGGATCTTCTCGACCCATTCGACCCAGTCGATCCCGCCATTGCGCGGATCGCCATTGGCCCGCAGCCACTTGTTCACGTTGCCCGGGCCGGCGTTGTAAGCGGCCACGGCCAGCGGATAGGATCCGCCATAATAGTCCAGCATCCGCCGGAAATAGCCGTCGCCCAGCATCATGTTGTACCCGGCATCGGTCAGCAGGGCCGGGCCATCGTATTCCATCCCCATCTTGCGCGACTGTTCCCGCGCGGTCATCGGCATCAACTGCATCAGACCGCGCGCGCCGGCATGGCTGATCGCGTTCATCGCGAACTGGCTTTCCTGCCGGGTAATGGCGTGGACGAAGGTCCAGTTGGAACCCTGCGGGACCGGAATCAGCGGGAAGCTGGTCTGGCGGAACACCCCGTGGCCGTCGACATGGGCGGCCTGGCCCAGAATCACACCCAGATCGCGGCGGCCCAGTTCGCGGGCCAGATCGGCCACCAGCACGTGATCGCTCTCGCTCTCGGCCTGATCGGCGATCTCGCGGAAGAAGCGCACGGCAGTCGGCCAGTCGCTTTCGCGGGCCACCTCGCGCACGGCCTTGGTCAGCGGGCGGTTATTGAAGGCATCACGCTCGGCCGGGCTTGGCACGGTCATCGGGCTGGAGCCGAGCGGCGGCAGCGGCCGGCCCAGCCGTTCGAGCGAGAGCATGCCGTAATAGCTGTCGGGATAGGCGGCAGCCATTTCGAAATAGCGGTTGGCTTCGGCCTTGTTGCCGGCCTGGGCGGCGGCGCGGCCGGCCCAGTAAAAGCCCTTGGTGCGGGTCTGCGGGCTGCGCGCCGCCGCGCCATAGCGGTAGAACAACGGCGCGGCACGGGCGCCATCGCCCAGCGTCCACAGTGCCTTGGTCCCGCCCAGCCACATCAGCGAGGTATAGTCGTCGCGGATCGAAAAGGGCTGGGCCGATACGTCGGTGCCGGGGGCGAAAGTATCTTCGGCCGAAGCGGCAATCCGCACGGCATTGCCGGGATCGGCAACCCGGGCGATGGCCAGCAGTTCGGCAATCCAGCGGCGCGGTTCGCGCGGCGGCGTGGACAGGCGCGGGCGATTGGCCAGCAGGCTGACGGCAACGCCGGTCTGTCCGCTGCCGCGCAGGAACCGCACCCGGTTGTAAAGCCAGCCCGCATCACTCAGCGTCGCGGGACCCGGATCGATCCCGGCGCTGGCCGGATCCTTGCGGTTGACCATGCCGAGCCGGGCGGAAAAATACAGCCGCTTGTCGGGCGAGACATACAGCAGTTGCCGCTCCGCCTGCGGGCCCGATCCGGCCCACAGCAGCCCGTCCATCCGCGCATCATGATCGTCAGGCTTCAAGGTCGGGCCAAGCCTGGAGAAGATCGCGGCTTCCTGCGCATCGCCCAGCGGCCCGCCCCGCCAGGCCTCCAGCGCGATCCGGTTCGCTTCGGGCCGGCCCAGCGCGAACAGGGCGACGGCATAGTGCCCGCGGCCCTGGTTGGTCAGCGGCGGGAACCGGTCGAAATAGGCGGCGACCTGCGCCGGGGTCACGCTTTCGCGGTCCAGTGCGCGCTCGGCAAAAGTGCGCAGCTTGCCCTGTTCGGGCAGGCCCGGGTAGGCCAGCAGGAACCCGGAATAGTCGGCAAAGGTGAAGCCGGGGCTGGCCACCAGCAGCTTCCAGCGCTCCACCGCCATGTGCATGTCGCCAGGCGGCAGCGCACGCAGCTGGGTGCGGGCCTGGTCCCACTCGGTCCCGTCACTGGCCACGGCCGGGAGGGGCAGCAAAGCCAGCATTGCGACAGCGGAAGCAAATGTGGTGCGAAGCATGCTGGACATTCTGGGAAAAGGCTCCTTATGGCAGGCTGAACGAGCCCCCGTATGGGGCATAGGCAGGGATAAAGTCCATGTTCTCCGGCTCAATTCCGGCTCTGGTCACCCCATTCCGCGATGGCGCGGTGGATGAGGCGGCATTTCGCCGCCTGGTCGATTGGCAGATCGAACAGGGTTCCGCCGCGCTGGTTCCCTGCGGCACCACCGGCGAAGCGCCGACGTTGAGCAACGATGAACAGCACCGCCTGTTCGAAGTCTGTGTGGAACAGGCCGCCGGACGGGTGCCGGTGATCGCCGGCTGCGGCAGCAACGATACCCAGACCGCGCTGTGGCACATGCGTGAGGCCAAGGCGATCGGCGCCGATGCCGCGCTGATGGTCGCGCCCTACTACAACCGGCCCAGCCAGGCCGGGCTGCTGGCGCACTTCAGCTATCTGGCCGAACAGGTCGACCTGCCGATCATCCTCTATAACGTCCCCGGCCGGACCGTGACCGACATCAAGCCGGAGACGACGATCGAGCTTGCCCGCCGTTTCCCGGACCGGATCGTCGGGATCAAGGACGCCAGCGGCGACATGACGCGGCTGACCGCGCACCGGCTGGCGCTGGGGCCGGGCTTCGTCCAGCTGTGCGGCAACGATGACATGGCGCTGCATTACAACGCCGGGGGCGGGGCGGGCTGCATCTCGGTCACCGCCAACATCGCGCCCAGGCTCTGCGCGGAATTCCAGGCCGCCAGCCTGGCCGGGGACCGGGCCAGGGCGCACGAACTGAACGAGAAGCTGTTCCCGCTGCATCAGGCCCTGTTCACCGATGCCAGCCCGGGGCCGGTCAAATATGCCCTGGCCAAGGTGCTCGGCTGGATCGGCGAGGAAGTCCGCCTGCCACTGGTGGCTTGCAGCCCGGATAGCCGCAAGGCGGTGGATGCCGGGCTGGCCCACGCCGGGATCGGCTGAGCCCGTCGATTGCTGCGCCGCCGTTTGCGGGAATTTGTTGGGGGCGCGGCATTTCCTTTTTAACCACGACCTCCTACATGGCCCTCAATCATGGCCCGCCCGACCCACGCCCAGTTCGACAAGAAGAAGATCGTCGCCGAGAACCGGCGGGCGCGGTTCGACTATCATATCGAGGACACGACCGAGGCCGGCATCGCCCTGACCGGCACCGAAGTGAAAAGCCTGCGCTTTGGCGAAGGCTCGATCGCCGAAAGCTATGCCGAAGTGAAAAACGGCGAGGTCTGGCTGATCAATTCCAACGTTCCCGAATTCAGCCACGGCAACCGTTTCAACCATGAACCCAAGCGCCCGCGCAAGCTGCTGCTCCATGCGCGCGAGATTGACCGCTTTACCGGGGCGGTTGAGCGCAAGGGCATGACGCTGGTGCCGCTTTCGATCTATTTCAACAGCCGCGGCCGGGCCAAGGTGGAACTGGCCCTCGCCAAGGGCAAGAACGTGGCCGACAAGCGCGCCACGATCAAGGAACGCGACTGGAAGCGGGATCAGCAGCGGATCATGCGGGATTACAAATGAGCAGTCTGCCGCACCGCATCGCCCGCTGGGCCAACCGCAACATGCCCAAGCGCGAAGAGCTTGAGCACAACCGCTGGGTCGGACCTTTCGCCCGGCGGCCGGAGCTGTGGCGCTTCACCCGCCGTTCGGTTCCGCGCGGAGTGGCGGTTGGCCTGCTGGTCGGGATCTTTGCCTTGATTCCGGGGATCCAGATTGTCGGTGCGGCGCTGATGTGCGTTCCCAGCCGGGGCAACATCCCGATTGCCGCGCTGATGACTTTCCTGTCCAACCCGGCAACCACCCCGCTGATCCTCGCCGCTTCGATCTGGCTGGGCAACCGGCTGGGCTTTCATGCCGATGTCACCACGTTCAACGCGCTGATGGAGCGCGGTGCGAGCCTGCGTGAATGGGCCTACTGGCTGCTGTCCGATGCCGCACCGGCGATGCTGCTGGGGCTGTTCGTGATCTCGGTGATCGCGGCGGCGATCGGCTATCTGATCAGCTCGTTCGGCTGGACCTGGTGGATCAAGCACAAGCGCAAGGTTGCGCTTGAACGGATCCGGCTGGAGCGCGGCGAGGGATGAGCGCGGGTCAGCCCGCCGCCGCAGCGCCAGTGGCCGAGCGCCTTGGGCTGGGCGCGGCGCTGCTGGCCAGTACCGCGCTGGTCTGGTTCGCGACCGGAGAAGCCGTGGCTGTCGCCGGATTTGCCGCCGGCCTGGCTGCGCTGGGGGCGATTGCCTGGTTCGCCGCACGCCCGCGCACGGTTGCCGCGGAACCGCTTCTGGCCCTGCCGGACTGGTCGGTCACTGTCGCGGCGATCGACCGCAACGATGCGGCGATTGCCATCACCGACCGGGCCGGGCGGCTGGTCTGCGCCAATCCGCTTTATGAAAAGTGGTTCACCACCGCCTATTCCCCGCCGCGCCTGAGCGTCGACAATGCCAGCCTTGAACGGCTCGCCAAGGCGGCGCGATCGGCCTGGCGTGACGGATCGGGCAGTGCCGATCTGGTCGAGAGCCCGGCCGGCAAATGGCAGGCCAGCGCGCTGCGCGCCGGGCGGGCCGACGATTTCCTGGTCTGGACCCTGACCGCGCTGACCCCGCCGGACCTGGTCGGCGAACTGGTCCCGCACCTTGACGGCAAACTGGGCCGGGCGCTGAGCCAGGCCGGGTTCGCGCTGGCGATCGTCGATCCCGATGGCAAGCTGCGCGCCGCCAGCAGCGGTTTTGCCGCCCGTGCCACTGGCGATCCGGCAGCGATCCTGACCGGGCAGGAATTCACCAGCCTGCTGCGCCAGGACGAGGGCGACCGGATCACCTGGGCCCGCGACGGCAAGAAGGGCGCGCCGCTCAGCCTGTTCTATCTGCCGGTGGCCGATCCCGATGCGCCGGGCCCGGTCGATTATGACAACACCCCTTCGCTGATCCTGCTGGCCGATCACGGTGTCGGCATCGGCGGCGGAGCGAGCGAGACGACGGCTGCCGTCCCGCACCTTGAAGCCTTGCTCGCCGCATTGCCGCTGGGCCTTGCCATGGCGGACCGCGACGGGCGGCTGCTGTTCGCCAACGTCGCCTTCATGCGCGCCGCCGGACGGGATGGAGAGGCTCCGCCGACCTATCCGACCGACCTGGTGGTGCAGGAAGACAAGGGCCCGATTTCCGACGCGATCCGCCGATTTGCCCAGGGGGCGTCCAGCAGCGGCGAGATCGGCGTGCGGCTGCGCAGCCAGCCGGAAGAGCCGGTGACACTGAGCCTGGCCGGCGTGCGCGGGCTGGGCGAGGCGGCGGTACTGCTGGGACTGACCGATACGTCCGAGGAAACCCGCCTCAAGCGCCAGGTCGCCCAGGCCACCAAGATGCAGGCGGTCGGCCAGCTGGCCGGCGGGGTCGCCCACGATTTCAACAACGTGCTGACCGCGATCCTCGGCATCTGCGATCTGATGCTGCTGCGCCATACGCCCGGTGACAGCGATTATGACGATATCCAGCAGATCCGCGCAAATTCCAACCGCGCCGCCAGCCTGACCCGCCAGCTTCTTGCCTTCAGCCGCCAGCAGACCCTGCGGCCTGAAGTGCTGCAACTGCCCGATGTCGTCTCCGACGTTTCGCAAATGCTGAAGCGGCTGATCGGGGAAAAGATCCAGCTGGTGGTCACCCATGACCGCGATCTGGGCCCGGTCCGCGCCGATCCGACCCAGCTGGAACAGGTGATCGTCAATCTGGCGGTCAATGCCCGCGATGCCATGCTGGCCAAGAGCGAGAGCGGCGGCAAGCTGACCCTGGCGACGAAGAAGATCACTGCCGCCGATGTCCGCGCGATGCGCAGCGGGATCATGCCGCAGGCGGACTATACCGCGCTGGTGGTGGAAGATACCGGAACCGGCATCGCCGCCGATCACCTCGGCAAGATTTTCGAGCCGTTCTTCACCACCAAGGACACCGGCAAGGGCACGGGTCTAGGCCTGTCCACGGTCTATGGCATCGTCAAGCAATCGGGCGGCTTCATCTTTGCCGATAGCGAGCTGGGCCGCGGCACCCGCTTTACTGTCTATCTGCCAGTCCATCACGCCAGGGCCGAGAATGCTGTGCCCAGCGCGGCCAAGGTCGAGCCGGCTGCGCAGTGGTCTGGCGGCGGGCGGATCCTGCTGGTCGAGGACGAGGACATGGTCCGCGCCGTGGCAGAGCGCGCACTGACCCGCGCCGGGTTCGAAGTGACAGCGGCGAGCGACGGCGATGAAGGGCTGGAAATTGTCGAGAGCGGCGGGCAGTTCGACCTGATCGTTTCCGACGTGGTGATGCCGGCGATGGACGGCCCCAGCATGGCCCGCGAAATCCGCAAGCTGCGGCCGGATCTGCCGGTGCTGTTCATGTCGGGCTATGCCGAGGAACAGTTGAGGAAGGAAATCGACATCGCCAATGTCGAGTTCCTGCCCAAGCCCTTCACTGTCCAGCAGATCACCGACAAGGTCGGCGCGGTCCTGGCTGCGGTCAGGGGTTGAGCGCCGGTTCCCGGGCAGGGGCAGGGGCAGGGGCAACGGCAGGGGCAGGGCTTGCGGCCGGACCGGGTTCAGCCGGAGCAGGTGCGGCGTCCGCTGGCGGCGCGGTGCGCGGCGTTGCCGAAGCATAGAGCAGCCCGCCGTTGGCCAGAACCTGTTCGACCCGGCGATAGTCCGAACGCATCACCACGAAGCACCCTTCGCTCAGACCCAGCTTGCCATTCTCGCTCAGCCATTGGGGCGAGACATAGTCCGGTTTGATCCGCCCGGTCGTGTGGACCACGATATAGCGCTGATAGGCCAGGCTGTTGGTCGGCTCCAGTCCCTTGAGCTTGAGCGAGACGCCGTTGCGGCCATTGTAGCGATAGGCGCCGCGAAACAGCCCCAGCGACGACATCAGCGAGCCATCGACATTGCTGAACTGCGATGGAATGCCCTTGTCTTCCGGGTCGGAGCCCTTGCCGTGGGCGACATGCAGCGGCTGGTCGATCCCGGCGCCGGTCTTGAGATTGACGATCCACAACCGCGGCAGGGCCGAATGGATCGTGTAGTCGACCAGCACCACCTCGCTGCGACCTCCAGCCGGGCAACCGAACAGTCCGATCTTTGCAACCGCTTCGCGCAGCACCTCGGAACGGATCACCTGCGGGGAAGGCCCGGTCTTGGCCAGTGCCTGTTCGATCAGGCCGCGATCGACACAGCGCGCTGTCTTGTCGATCGGAAAGGCCAGGGCGGCCCCTGCAAATGCAATCGGAACTGCCGCTCCCAGCGGCACCAGCACGCGTCGCAGCATCCCCTGTTTCCCCCCGCCATGCAGATAAGAAACGGTGCGACCGACTCGCATTCTTAACTGAAGAGCCGCTTTCGCGCAATTCTCCGGCTTCGACGGCGCAATGCCGCAGCGGGACCGGCTGACCGACCCGGCGGGCGATCGCTTGCGTCAGCTGTAGTCGAGCCGGCTCAGGCCCAGTCTGGCCAGCGGATCACCGGTTAGCCCGCTCATCAGCCGTGCCTGGATCCGCTTGCCCGGCCAGTGGCGCGAGGCCGGGGCAAGCACCCGGTCACGCAGCCAAGGCGGAAATGCGGCGCCGGATTGGTACAGCGGCGTAAAAAAGGCGGTCGCTGCCTGATACAGTGCCACGTGCCAGCCACGCAGCTGGACCGCCAGCGCCGGGACCATGCGGGGATCGCCGCTCAGCCGCAGGGCTTCGGCAACGGCCCAGGCATCCAGCAGGGCCATGTTGGCACCCTGGCCCAGTTGCGGGCTGGCGGTGTGCCAGGCATCGCCGATGTGAACCAGCCGGTCCTGTGCCGGATGGGGCAGTTGGCGATGGGCATAGCGGGCGATGGTGACCTGGGCGGGATCTTCGATTTGCTCGACCAGCGCGGCGCATTCAGGCCACAGCGCGGTGACGTCGTGGCGCCACCGGTCCAGCCCGCGCTCCAGCCAGCCGGCATGGCCATCGGCCGGAAGCGACCAGAACAGCGAAAGTTCCTCGCCGTGACCGGGGCGGTGGCCGGTTGGCAGAACGCCGACCATCTCGCGCGAGGCGCGATATCGCTGTTCAAGCCGGTCGCGCCGGAACGGGCCGTCCTGCGGCCAGGGCAGGGTGGTCCATAGTGCGCCATATGGCAGTTCGCGCCCGCAGCGCGGTGCCAAGGGGGTGTGCAGGCCGGTGGCGTCGATCACCAGATCGAACGGTCCGGCCCTGCTGGCATCGGCAAATTGCAGCCATCGACCCCGTTCGTCCAGCGTGCTGCCCACCGCCTCGCGCCCCGGTTCAAGCGGGATGCCGGCCGTGGCGACGGCTTCGTGCAGGACTTCGAACAGGCTGGCGCGGTGGATGCCCAGTCCGTAGCTGGGCGGGCCGGGCAATTCGTCATAGCGGGCATCAAGCACCGTCCGGCCGCTGGCGGAAAGGCCCAGCAGCCGGTCGATCCGGGCAGACCGGGACATGACCTGCGATGTCAGGCCCAGTCGCTCGATCACGGCCATGCCGCTTGGCTGAAGCATCAGCCCCGAGCCGACCGGGCCGGGAGCGGGGAAGCGGTCGAACAGGGTTACACGCTGTCCGGCCTGCGTCAGCAGCAAGGCGGCGGTCAGTCCGGCCGGCCCGCATCCCGCAATCGCGATGTCGCCAGGGGGCATTGCGCCAGGTGCTCTGCGGATCAGGGCTGCGGTGCCGATTGGTCAGCCGCTCACCACCCGGCGGTAGAGGTGCCATGTGGCATGGCCCAGAACCGGCAGGATCACCAGCAGCCCGGCGAAGGCCGGGATCATTGCGGCAAACAGGGCAGCGGCAATCACCACGGCCCAGCCCAGCATCACCGCCCCATTGGCCTGGACCGTGCGCAGGCTCTTGATGATCGCGGTCAGGAAATCGACATCGCGATCGACCAGCATCGGCAGGCTGATCACTGTTACCGCGTAGAACACATAGGCAATGACCGCGCCCACTGCAGTGCCCACCACCAGCATGGCGATACCTGCCGTGGTCCTGAAAACTTCCAGCGATTCCGATCCGACCCCGCTTTCGGCCATGAATATCGCGAAGATGCCGTGGGCCAGAATCATCCAGAAGGTAAAGCCGACGAAAATGAAGCCGCCCATCATCAGCAGCTGGTCGTCCCCGCGTCCGCGCAGCGCGCCAAGCACAGTGCCCCACGACAGCGGCAGGCCTGCCTCGCGCCGCCGGCTTACCTCGTAGAGGCCAACCGCGGTGAACGGCGCAACCAACGGGAAACCGGCGGCGGCGGTAAACAGCCAGCCGCTCGCGCCGCGCGACGTCAGGGCCCAGGCCAGAGCCAGTCCGCCGGCGACATAGATCGCGCCGAAGAACAGGCCATAAAGCGGATGGGTCAGAAAATCGCGCCAGCCTTCCGCCAGCGCATGGCGCAGATCGGCCATGGTCAGATCCGCCGCCACGTTCACCGGGGAAATCGGTGCTTGCTGCGCTTCGGTCATCGGCACCCCCTCAAGGTTCCATTATGACCGGAAAGTTGCCGCAATTGCCGGGTGAGGGCAAGAGGAACCGGCCGATTCCCGGGGTTCTCCCCGTGTTCCAAAAATGTTCTCGTTCCCTACTTGTTCCATAAGAACAAATGCGATACATCGAGTCGCACGTTGACCTTATGGGTCGGCTGGTTACGCAAGGGGAACGTCAATGGCTGCTCAACTCAAGCTGATTCAGGAAGGCAAGGATTCTATGGACCGTCAAAAGGCGCTGGAAGCGGCGCTGGCGCAGATCGATCGCGCGTTTGGCAAGGGCTCGGCTATGAAGCTGGGCTCGAAGGAAGCGATGGAGGTGGAAGCCATTTCCACCGGTTCGCTCGGGCTCGACATCGCGCTGGGCATCGGCGGTCTGCCGCGCGGCCGGGTGATCGAGGTCTATGGGCCGGAAAGCTCGGGCAAGACCACGCTGGCGCTGCACGTGATTGCCGAAGCGCAGAAGAACGGCGGCACCGCTGCTTTCGTCGACGCCGAACACGCGCTCGATCCGGTCTATGCCAAGAAACTGGGTGTGGACATCAACGAACTGATCGTCTCCCAGCCGGACACCGGCGAACAGGCGCTGGAGATTGTCGACACGCTGGTGCGTTCCAACGCGATTGACGTGCTGGTGGTCGATTCGGTTGCCGCGCTGGTCCCCCGGGCCGAGATCGAGGGCGAGATGGGCGACAGCCATGTCGGCCTGCAGGCCCGTTTGATGAGCCAGTCGCTGCGCAAGCTGACCGGCTCGATCAGCCGCTCGCGCTGCATGGTGATCTTCATCAATCAGCTGCGCATGAAGATCGGGGTGATGTACGGCAATCCGGAAACCACCACCGGTGGCAACGCGCTCAAGTTCTATGCCTCGGTCCGGCTCGACATCCGCCGCACCGGGCAGATCAAGGACCGCGACGAGATCGTCGGCAACGCCACGCGCGTGAAGGTGGTCAAGAACAAGGTCGCCCCGCCGTTCAAGCAGGTCGAATTCGACATCATGTATGGTGAAGGCATTTCCAAGATCGGCGAGATCCTGGACCTGGGTGTCAAGGCCGGACTGGTCGAGAAGAGCGGTGCCTGGTTCTCTTACGACAGCATCCGGATCGGTCAGGGGCGTGAGAACGCCAAGACGTACTTGAAAGAAAATCCCGAAGTTTGCGACCGGCTGGAGGCTGCGATCCGCGGCCAAACCGAAGGTCTGTCCGGAGAGATGATGGCCGGTCCTGACGCGGAGGACGACATCTGATCTTCGAAGAGCTTCCGGACCGGCTGGCCGCCCGCCACCGGTTCCGGGACTGGAAGGAGAGCGTCCCGGTTCCCCGTATCCCACGGGACGTTCCCCAACACAGGCCGGCGCGGCTACCTTGCCCAAGGTAGTCGCGCCGGTTCCTGTTTCGGCCCTGGGGCATATGGTGGAAGCGGGGTTAAGCTGCGGGAAATGCCAGCTTGCTCCCGGTCCTGGCCGCGCCTAATCTCTGACAATGACGACAGGATCAGACTGGCAGGCCCAGGTGGGCCGGACCTGGGCGGAGAATTATCGCCTGACCGACCGCAGCTTTGCCGGCCTGACCGAGCGTCTGCTGGCCCGGATCGGCGGCTGCGAAGGGCAAAGCGTGCTCGACATCGGTTGCGGTGCGGGGGAACTCTCGCTGGCCGTGGCGCGCGGCAATCCGGCCGCTTCGGTGGTCGGCGTCGATGTTTCGGCCGATCTGGTCGAGGCGGCCCGCCAGCGGGGCGGGGCGCTTGCCAATGTCAGTTTCGAACTGGCCGATGCCGGATCCTGGAGCCCGACCGGCTTTCGACCCGACCGACTGATCTCGCGTCACGGCGTCATGTTCTTCGATGCACCGCGCGGCGCCTTTGCCCATCTGCGCGCGATCTCTGCGCCCGGTGCCGAGCTGGTCTTCTCCTGCTTCCGCAGCCCAAGGCTCAATCCGTGGGCAACGCAGCTCGCCAGCTTGCTGGAACTGCCTCCGGCGGCCGATCCCTATGCGCCGGGCCCATTCGCCTTTGCAGAACAGGATCACGTGACGGCCATCCTGACCGATGCCGGTTGGCGCGATGTGACCCATACCGAAGTAGACTTTGCCTATGTCGCCGGGATGGGAGAGGATCCGGTCGATGACGCCCTGAACCTGTTCACCCGGATTGGCCCTGCTGCACCCGTCCTGCGCTCGCTGGATGCCGGTCGACGGGATCAGGCATTGGGCTGGATGCGGGACTGGCTTGGTCAGCACCGCAGCGGCGATCTGGTGGCCCTGCCCGCCGCGGCCTGGATCGTCACTGCCGCACACTGAAATCGCCGTTTCCCGGCTTGCCGCCCGCCGAAGCGTGGCTTATCGGCGGCAGCATGACTTCGACCAACGAAATCCGCCGCTCGTTTCTGGAATACTTCGGCCGCAACGGGCACGAAGTGGTGCAATCCGCTCCTCTGGTTCCGTACAATGACCCGACCCTGATGTTCACCAACGCAGGGATGGTGCCATTCAAGAACGTCTTCACCGGTCTGGAAACCCGCGCCGTGCCGCGTGCGACGTCCAGCCAGAAGTGCGTCCGCGCCGGGGGCAAGCACAACGATCTCGACAATGTCGGCTACACCGCGCGGCACCACACCTTCTTTGAAATGCTCGGCAATTTCAGCTTCGGGGATTATTTCAAGGAACAGGCGATCATTCACGCCTGGACCCTGCTGACCAAGGAATGGGGCCTTAATCCTGACCGCTTGACCGCAACCGTCTATCACACCGACGATGAAGCCTTCGGCCTGTGGAAGAAGATTGCCGGCCTGCCGGAAGAGCGGATCATCCGTATCCCGACCAAGGACAACTTCTGGGCGATGGGCTCGGACGGTCCGTGCGGCCCTTGCAGCGAAATTTTCTATGATCACGGCGATCATATCTTCGGCGGCCCTCCGGGCAGCCCGGACGAGGACGGCGACCGTTTCGTCGAGGTCTGGAACCTGGTCTTCATGCAGTTCGAACAGGCTGCGGACGAGATCGTCGGCGAACTGCCCAAGCCGAGCATCGACACCGGCATGGGGCTGGAACGGATTGCCGCGGTCATGCAGGGCGTGACGGACAATTACGATACCGACACGTTCAAGGCGCTGATCGCAGCCTCAGAAGGGCTGACTGGCGTCAAGGCCGAAGGCGAAAGCAAGGCCAGCCACCGCGTGATCGCCGATCACTTGCGCTCGACCAGCTTCCTGCTGGCCGATGGCGTGCTGCCCAGCAACGAAGGCCGCGGCTATGTGCTGCGCCGGATCATGCGCCGCGCCATGCGCCACGCCCACCTGCTGGGCGCGAAGGAGCCGCTGATGCACCGCCTGGTGTCCGCGCTGGTGCAGGAAATGGGCGCTGCCTATCCCGAACTTGGTCGCGCCCAGCCGCTGATCGAGGAAACCCTGCAGCGCGAGGAAGTACAGTTCCGCCGCACGCTCGCCAACGGACTCAAGCTGCTTGACGAAGCCACTGCGGGTCTTGGCGATGGCGGTGAACTGCCGGGCGAGACCGCTTTCCGGCTCTATGACACCTATGGCTTCCCCTATGACCTGACCGAGGACGCGCTGCGCGCCCGCGGGATCGGGGTGGACCGGGCCGGGTTCGATGCCGCCATGGCCCAGCAGAAGGCCGCCGCCCGCGCCGCCTGGAAGGGCAGCGGGCAGGCAGCGGACGCCGAAGTGTGGTTCGATATCGCCGAACGCGTCGGCGCGACCGAGTTCACCGGCTATACCGCTACCACGGGCGAGGCGCAGGTCGTCGCCCTGGTCAAGGACGGCAAGGAAGTGGACAGCGCCAGCGCGGGTGATGCGGTGACGGTGATCGTCAATCAGACCCCGTTCTATGGCGAAAGCGGTGGTCAGACCGGTGACAGCGGCACGATCGCGGGAGCCGAGGGCCTGACCATCGCGGTGGCCGATACCGCCAAGCCGCTGGGCCGGCTTCACGCCCACAACGGCACGGTTCAGTCGGGTTCGGTCAAGGTGGGTGATGTCGTGCGGCTCGACATCGATGTCGCCCGCCGCGATGCGATCCGCGCCAACCATTCGGCCACGCACCTGGTCCACGCGGCCCTGCGCAACCGTCTGGGCGCTCACGTGACTCAGAAGGGCTCGCTGGTTGCCGCGGACCGCCTGCGGTTCGACTTTTCGCACCCGACCGCGCTGACGGCCGAGGACATCGCCGCGATCGAGGCGGAAGTGAACGCCGAAATCCGCGCCAACGAACCGGTCGTCACCCGCCTGATGAGCCCGGACGACGCCATTGCCGCCGGGGCCATGGCCTTGTTCGGCGAAAAGTATGGCGACGAGGTCCGTGTGCTTTCGATGGGCCGCACCACCGACAAGACCTATTCGGTCGAACTGTGCGGCGGCACCCATGTGCGCGCCACCGGGGATATCGGCCTGTTCCGCATCGTCAGCGAAAGCGCGGTCAGCTCGGGCGTGCGCCGGATCGAGGCGATGACTGGCGAGGGCGCCTTCCGCTATCTCGCGGCCCGCGAGGACGCGCTGAAGGGTGCTGCTGCCGTTCTGCGCACCACTCCCGACGATGTCGAAGCCCGTGTCACCGCACTGCTTGATGAGCGCCGCAAGCTCGACCGCGAACTGGCCGAGGCCAAGAAGGCACTGGCGCTCGGTGGCGGCGGGGCCAAGACCGAAGCAGCGGACGAAGAGGTTGGGGGAGTAAAGTTCTCTGGTCAGGTCCTCGACGGGCTCGATCCCAAGGAACTGCGCGGCCTGCTCGATCAGGCCAAGACGCGGCTCGGTTCGGGCGTCGCCGTGGTCGTGGCGGTCAACGAAGGCAAGGCAGCGATCGCGGCAGCCGTTACCGACGATCTGACCGGACGGGTCAGTGCGGTCGAGCTGGTCCGTGCCGGGGTTGAAGCGCTGGGCGGCAGGGGCGGCGGTGGCCGGCCCGACATGGCCCAGGGCGGCGGCCCGGATGGCAGCAAGGCGGCCGAAGCTCTGACGGCTGTGAAAGCGGTGCTGTCCGCCTAAGTCAGTCGTTCTCGAAGGGTCGCGCTTTTCAGGCGCGGCTTTTCCTCGAGGTCGCCTTCTTCCATGATCTGTGCGCGCAGTTCGTCGCGCTTTTCATGGATGCTGGCGATGACCGGGCCCATCGGCACGCCGAGATCGACCAGCACGGCTTCGGAAAGCTGAAGCGAGGCTTCGAGCGTTTCCGGCACGGCATGGCTGGCCCCCGCGCGATAGAGCGCGGCGGCGTGGCTGGCATCGCGGGCACGGGCGATCACCGGCAGGTCGGGATAGGATTTGCGCAGTTGCCGGACCATGTTCTGCACTGCCACCGGCTCGTCCATCGTCAGGATCACCGCATTGGCTTGAGCCACGCCGAACCGGGCTAGGGCATCATTGCGGGCGGCGTCGCCAAAGGCGGTTTTCAGGCCCTGGGCGCGGTTCTCGCGGACCTGATCGGCATCGGCGTCGATGATCAGGTAAGGCTTCTGGTGGGTGTTGAGCATGTCGGCGACCAGTTTGCCGACCCGGCCGCCGCCAATGATCAGGGTGCGTTGCCCGCCATCATCGTCCACCACATCGAGCGTTGCTGCGGCATGATCGACGCGTCGTCCCAGCCAGCGGCCCAGAATGGCCAGCAGTGGCGTGATGGTCAGCCCCAGAGCCGTGACGATCTGCCAGAACTGCGCGGCATCGGGACGGATCAGGCCTACTGCGACCGCGCTGGCGAGAACGATCAGGGTTGTTTCCGACGGACTTGACAGGAGGATTCCTGCTTCGGTCGCCGCGCCCGTCCTGTAACCGTGCACGCGCAGGAGCAGGCCGGTGACGAGGGCCTTGGCAGCAAGGATCAGGCCGGTCGCGAGCAGGATCTCACCCAGCCGGTCCCAGATCACGGCGAGATCGAGGCTCATGCCCACGGTCAGCAGGAATACCCCGAGCGCGAGGCCCTTGAAGGGCTCGATCATGGCTTCGACTTCGCCGTGGTACTCCGTTTCGGCAATCAGCAGGCCGGCCACCAAGGCCCCAACGATCGGCGACAGGCCGACCGCACCGGTCACCAGGGCGGCAATGATCACCACCAGCAGGCTGGCGGACAGAAACAGTTCCGGGCTCTTGGTGCGCGCGGCCTGGGCAAACAACCGGGGCAGGGCAAACCTTCCGATCCCGAGCAGGGCAATGATTGCCAGGCTGCCCATGGCAAGGGTTGAGACGAATTCGCCAAAGCCTTGTTCCGCGCCGCCACGCCCCATCGCGCCGAGCAGAAAGACGATCGGGACAATCGCAATATCCTCGAACAGAAGCGTACCTAGCGCTGCCCGGCCGACCGGGGTGCGGGTATCCGCGATCTTGAGTACCAAGGCGGTGGAGGAAAGGGCGAGCGCAAGCCCCAGCGCCAGGGCAGTCGGCACCGAATTGCCCAGCGCGACCAGGACGATGGCAATCAGCGCGCCGCTGCCGAACAGTTCCATTGGTCCGATCCGGAAGATCGTGCGCCGCATTTGCCACAGGCGCTGGAACGATAGCTCAAGCCCGATCGAGAACAGCAGCAGGATGATCCCGAATTCGGCAAATGGGGCCAATCTCCCGGGATCGCTGATGGTCACATAGGACAACCAGCCATGATCACCGGCGAGGCCACCAAGGCCGAACGGGCCGACCAGCATGCCGACCAGAATGAACCCGATCACCGGAGTGATGCGGAAGCGGGCGAACAGCGGGATGACGATACCCGCTGCCCCCAGGATTACCAGGGCATCGCCAAGCGAGGATGTCGGGATGAATTCGGTCGGACCGGCCATGACCCCCTAGTTAGCGGGCGCGGGCGGAATGTCACGGGGCGTGGGCAAAAAGAAAAGGCTGCGCGAGTTGCCCCGCGCCGCCATATTCCCTTGCCGCTTGGGCCAGGCTTACTTCCAGTTGGCCATTTCGGTTTCGAGGTTCTGCACGATCGCCTCGAAGAAGCCTTCGGTGGTCAGCCACGGCTGGTCCGGACCGATCAGGATCGCGAGGTCCTTGGTCATCTTGCCGCTTTCGACGGTGTCGATGCAGACCTTTTCCAACGTTTCGGCAAAGCGCACCACATCGGGCGTATTGTCGAACTTGCCGCGGTAGATCAGGCCGCGGGTCCAGGCGAAAATGCTGGCGATCGGGTTGGTGCTGGTCGCCTTGCCCTGCTGGTGCTGGCGGTAGTGACGGGTGACAGTGCCGTGGGCAGCTTCGGCCTCAACGGTCTTGCCGTCGGGGGTCATCAGCACCGAGGTCATCAGGCCCAGCGAACCGAAGCCCTGGGCAACCTGGTCCGACTGCACGTCGCCGTCATAGTTCTTGCAGGCCCAGACGAACTTGCCCGACCACTTGAGCGCCGAAGCGACCATGTCGTCGATCAGGCGGTGTTCGTAGACGATGCCGGCAGCGGCGAACTTTTCCTTGAAGCCTTCGGTGTCGAACACTTCCTGGAACAGGTCCTTGAAGCGGCCGTCATAGGCCTTGAGGATGGTGTTCTTGGTGCTGAGATACACCGGCCAGCCCAGACCCAGGCCATAATTGAAGCTGGCGCGGGCGAAATCGCGGATCGAATCGTCCAGGTTGTACATCGCCATGGCGACGCCCGAGCTGGGGAACTTGAACACTTCGAGATCGATGGTCTGGCCATCGTCGCCGTCGAACACCAGGCGCAGCGTGCCGGGGCCGGGGATCAGGGTGTCGGTCGCGCGGTACTGGTCGCCAAAAGCGTGACGGCCGACCACGATCGGATCGGTCCAGCCCGGGATCAGCCGGGGCACGTTCTGCATCACGATCGGTTCGCGGAACACCACGCCGCCCAGGATGTTGCGGATCGTGCCGTTGGGCGACTTCCACATCTTCTTGAGACCAAACTCTTCCACGCGGGCTTCGTCCGGAGTGATCGTCGCGCACTTCACGGCAACGCCGAATTCCTTGGTGGCATTGGCGGCGTCGACCGTGATCTTGTCGTTGGTCTCGTCACGCTTCTCGACCGAAAGATCGTAGTATTTCAGGTCGATGTCGAGATAGGGCAGGATCAGGCGTTCGCGGATCCACTGCCAGATGATGCGGGTCATCTCATCGCCGTCCATTTCGACGACGGGGTTTTTCACCTTGATCTTGGCCATTGCGCTCTGGGCTCCACGGGGAATTGAAACGCGCTCCCCTTAGCAGAGCCGCGCGCGGGCGCAAGTAAGGGCTGGACGGCGCGCGCGCAGGGCCTTAATCGTGCGGTTAAACACCGTGTTGAGAGGAGCATACCCAATGAGCGAAGCCCCCGAAGTGCTGACCGAAGTCCAGGACGGTGTCCTGATCGTCACCATGAACCGCCCCGAAGCCAAGAACGCGATGAACAAGGCCCAGGCCGAGGGGATTGCCGCGGCGATGGACCGCCTGGAAGCGGAAGGCGACCTGCGCTGCGCCGTTCTGACCGGGGCTGGCGGCACGTTCTGCTCGGGCATGGACCTCAAGGGGTTCCTGCGCGGTGAACGCCCCAGCATCGAAGGACGCGGCTTTGGCGGCCTGACCGAATGGACCCCGTCGAAGCCGGTGATTGCCGCGATTGACGGCTATGCCCTGGCCGGCGGGATGGAACTGGCGATGAGCTGCGATCTGATCGTCTGCAATTCCGGCGCCAAGTTCGGCATTCCCGAAGCCAAGCGCGGCCTGGCCGCTGCGGCTGGCGGCCTGATCAAGCTGCCGCGCCAGATTCCGCCCCGGATTGCTATGGAACTGGCCCTGACCGGCGATTTCATCGATGCCAAGCGCGCCTATGAACTGGGCTTCGTCAACCGCATCGTCGATGGTCCGGCGCTGGAAGGCGCGCTGGAACTGGCCAAGGCAGTTGCCGCCAACGGTCCGCTGGCGCTGATCGCTTCGAAGGCAGTGATTCGCCAGTCGCATACCTGGAGCGATGCCGAGATGTGGCAGAAGCAGGCCGGGATCGTCATGCCGGTCTTCGCCAGCGAAGACGCCCGCGAAGGCGCGGCCGCCTTTGCCGAAAAGCGCAAGCCCAACTGGCAGGGCAAGTAAGCCCCAAGCATAGGCCCGAAAACGAAAAAGGCCCCGGGAAACCGGGGCCTTTTCAGCGAATGGTGGGCGTAGCAAGGATTGAACTTGCGACCCCTACGATGTCAACATAGTGCTCTACCACTGAGCTATACGCCCGCACCATTCAGCAGCCGAGCGGGCGGACCCGCAGGGCAGGGGAGCGCCATTAGCGAGGCTCCCCGGGATTCGCAAGCCGTTAGATGGCCACCGGTCCTTTAAATGCTCGCTTGGGCCTGCTGGCCGAAAATCCGTTCCACTTCCAGAACCAGGTCACGCAGGTGAAACGGCTTGGACAGGACCTTGGCCTGCGGGGCCTCGCGGCTGGCCTTGAGCGTTACCGCGGCAAAGCCGGTGATGAACATCACCTTGGTCTTGGGGCTGATCTCGGCACAACGCTGGGCCAGCTCGATCCCGTCCATTTCCGGCATGACGATGTCGGACAGCAGCAGATCGAAATGTTCATCCTGCAGCAGCGGAACCGCGGCCGTGCCGCGATCGACCGCAACCACTTCATACCCGGCATTCTCCAGCGCCCGCGCCAGATAGGTGCGCATGGCTTCTTCGTCTTCGGCAAGGAGGATGCGGATCATCGCTGGGCCTGTTCCTGGTTCATTCAAACGGAATCGGACGCGACGCCCGATCAGGGGGAAGGCTATACACCCGCCCGGGTTAACAATCCGCGTCGAAATGCGCATTGACCAGCTTTGACACAGCCCGCCCGTCAGGCCAGCGTGGGGCCATGGTCGGCAAGGACGACATCGCAGGCGATTCGCGGCCGGTCGGGGGGGGATCGATCCCCGGCAGCGGGGGCGCACCCGCCTTCAGCCTGACTCTGCCGCAGCCGTCCGCCCTGCCGGTTCTGATCGCGGTGCCCCATGCCGGGCGTCATTACCCGGGCAGTCTGCTGGAGCGGATGCGCAATCCCGGCTTCGCCGCTCTCAAGCTGGAAGACCGTTATGCCGACCTGCTGGGCGAGGCCGTGGCCAGGGCTACCGGAGCAGCCCTGCTGGTAGCCCATGCGCCGCGGGCGATGATCGATCTCAATCGCGGCACCGACGATGTCGATTGGGACATGTTCCTGCGCGCCCGTTCGGCCCGGATCGGCAGTTACACCCCCGGTCTGCGCGCCCGCGCCGGCCTTGGCCTGATCCCGCGCCGCCTGCCGGGCATGGGCGAGCTGTGGAAACAGCGCCACCGCGAGGACGAGCTGGATGCCCGGATCGCGGCGATTCACGATCCCTATCATCAAGCGCTTGGCGAGGCTTTGCTGACGCTGCGCGAGCGCTGGGGCGCAGCCTTGCTGATCGATCTGCATTCGATGCCGCCGCTGACCGCACGGGGTGCGGTCAGGGGGGCAGAGTTCGTGCTGGGCGATCGTTTCGGTGCGTCGTGCCACGGGGCGCTGGTGGCCAGCTGCTTTGGCTATTTCGCACAGTCCCGCAGTACGGCGGCTCATAACCGGCCCTATGCCGGCGGCTATGTGCTGGAACGGCACGCTGCTCCCGACGCGGGCATCCATGCCCTGCAACTCGAGATCGACCGGTCCTGTTATCTTGATTCGCAACTGGCAGAGCCGGGACCGGGAATCGGGCCGATGATCGAACTGCTATCCGGTCTCGTCCGGCGATTGGCCGGCGAAGTGGCGGAACTGGGCCAAACCGCCAGCGGGCCGGGCTGGGCGGCAGCGGCCGAATAGGCCGAAAAAAACCACCTCGCACACAGGGGCACGAGGTGGCCAAGGTTCAGGGAGGAGGTGCGCTTTCACGCACCAAGCCCCGCCGGGCCATGAGGGAAGCCCGACAGAACAATGGTAAAGATAGGCCTGATGCCGCCCTGTGACAAGGGGGCGGACCATGCATACGAATGAAGTGTCAGTCGGCGCGGGCTTTTTTCAGGCCCGCGCCGCTTTCGCCGATCAGGCGGCCGGGACCGGGCCCTTGCCGAGTTGAACCTGGCGGCCGAAGATCTCGCTCATGTGTTCAAGGCTGAACAGGTGGGCGAAGATCAGGGCCAGCATGCCGCTCTGGTTCATCTGGCGCAGCACATCGCCGCGCAGGTCGCGCAGCTTTTCCTGGTCGACCATCTTGAAGCCGCGATAGACGAAGGGCTGATCGTTGCCCTGCTGCTGGATCGAGACTTCGCCGTCCATCAGCAGGTCATGCTTGACCAGTTCGTCCATGAAGGACTGGGTGCGGAAACCCGCTTCTTCGAAGTTGCGGCAGAATTCGAGGGTCTGCTTGCAGCTTTCGCTCGGCTCTTCCCCTTCGAACAGCGCGGCACCATCATCGAACTCACCCAGCAGGTCGCTGGTCGGGTCAAAGCACAGCGAGAGGTCTTCAGTGTCCGGGTTCAGCTTGGCCAGCATGAAGGGATAGCGGCGGGCATAGGCCGGGACATAGACCGGCTCGGTCAGCTTGCCATCGGCGTCGAAGAACACGTTCACGCCTTCGTTCAGGCCGAACAGCGCCAGCGGAACCGGCTTGTCGGCGACCGAGAAGATGATCGGGAAGTGACGCGAGGCGTGGACGAATTCCTCAGCCGTCAGCGGAATGGCGTGCTGGCCGACCATCCAGGTGGCGTTTTCGGTGGTGCGGCTCTTCCAGGCGCCGTGATCGCGGCTGTTGAGCGGCATCAGGTCCTTGTAGAACAGCGGCAGGTTGGCTTGCGGCGCGCTGGCCATGATCTTCTCTCCGAACTGGTTTGCTGTACCCGGCAGGGGCCACCCCAAATCCGGCACGAGAGCGGGCCTTTAGGCGGTTGCGGGCGGCTGTGCAAGGAGCTTGCCGGGATTGAACAATCCCTGGGGGTCAAGCGCGGCCTTGACCTTGCGAAGCAGAGCAAGGGCGACCGGATCGGCCAGCCGGGCCAGTTCGTCTGCTTTCATCTGGCCGATCCCATGTTCAGCGGAAATCGTTCCATGCCAACTGGTTACAAGGTCGTGCACCTGGCGGCCGATGGCCTTTCCGTCGTTCTCCTCCCAGGCCTGGCGATCGGTACCGGGCGGGGCCTGAACGTGGAAGTGGACGTTGCCATCGCCGAGGTGACCGAAACCGAAAGCCCGGGTGCCGGGCCAAGCCCCCTCAATCAGGGGGACTGCCGCGTCCAGAAAGTCGGCCATGCGGGCAACCGGCACGGCGATATCGTGCTGCATCGCCGGTCCCTTTGCGCGTTCCGCCGGAGAAATCGAATCGCGCAGGGTCCAGAACGCTTCAGCTTGCGTCTCGGACGCGGCGATCGTGGCATCCTCGATCAGGCCCCGGTCCAGCGCGGTCGACAAGAGCCGTTCGGCCAGCCCGGCGGCATCGGCGCCAACCAGCTCGATCAGTGCGTGCCAGGCGTGGCTGGCACCAAGCGGTGCGCGGGCATCGGGCAAATAGTCGAGCACGGCATTCAAGCAGCCCTGGGGCAGAACCTCGAAACCTTCGAGGGCATCGCCCGCCCCGGCTTCGCAGTGCAGTAACAGGGCACGGGCCTGCTGGATCGATCCCAGCCCGGCCCAGACCACGCAGCGCCCCTCCGGCGCGGGAACCAGGCGCAGCGTGGCTGCCGTCACGATCCCCAGCGTGCCTTCCGCTCCGATGAACAACTGCTTGAGGTCAAAACCCCGGTTGTCCTTCTTCAGCGGCGTGAGCGCGGAATAGATCGAGCCATCGGGCAGGACCGCTTCGATCCCCAGCACCTGATCGCGCATCGACCCGTGGCGCAGCACCTGGGTGCCGCCTGCATTGGTGGAAATCAGCCCGCCAATGGTTGCCGTGCCCTTGCCGCCCAGGGTCAGGGGGAAGCGCAGGCCTTCGGCTTCGGCGGCCTGGTGCAGACTTTGCAGCACAACGCCCGCCTCGCAAGTGATGGTGCGGGCGGCGGGATCGGTCGCGCTGATCCGGTTCATCCGGCGCAACGAAAGCAGCAGGGCCGAGCCGCTGCCATCCGGCGTGGCCCCGCCCGACATGCCCGAGTTGCCCCCTTGCGGCACAATCGGAACGCCATGGCGGGAGCAGAGCTGAACAATTCCCGCCACTTGCGCAGTCGAGGCGGGCGAGGCGAGGGCCAGCGCCCTGCCAGTGTAACGCCCGCGCCAGTCGGTCAGCCAGGGTTCCAGCAGCGCGGCATCGCGGGTCAACCCGCGCGGCCCCAGCAGGGCTTCGGCTTCGGCCAGAAAGGGTTCGGCGGCAGGGTTCACGCAAATCCTATGGCACAGGGCAGGCCCGCCTTGCGAGTCCTGCCGTTATGGGGTTAAGCGGTGGTTCAATCTCGGGCGCTAACAGAACGGGTCAATGGCCTCGCTTTCCCAGCTTCTCGCACCGTTTGTCGTGCTGCTTCCCGCGCTTGCGGGGGTGGGGCCGGCGCGTGAGCTGGCCCCGGCAAGCGATCCGCTGCAACCCGCCTCGGCTCAGCAGGTCACTATCCAGCAGCGCGTGACCATCCGCATCAACCCGCGCCCGGCGCCGATGCCGATGGATGCGATGATGTTCGACAACGGGCTGGATGAAGCGCGCGGCCCGCGCTGGATCGAACGGAAGATGGGCAATTGCCTTTCGGCCGGCCTTATTGCCGGGGTGCAGCCGATCGACAATTCGCGGCTGCTGCTGATCCTCAACGATCGGCGGCTGGTGACCGCGCGGCTGGAAAAGGGCTGTCAGGGCCGCGATTTCTATTCCGGCTTCATGGTCCAGCGCAGCGATGACGGGATGATCTGCACCGGACGCGATACGCTGCGTTCACGCAGCGGGAGCACCTGCCAGGTCACGGGCTTTCGCCAGCTGGTTCAGGTCGGCGGCTGACAGCCCCTTGGGCAGTGGACGAAGCTGCCGGGTTTTCTTGACTTTCGCGGGGCTTTGCGCCTAGGGCGCGGCCAAGCTTTATGCCGTGCAGGGGCGCTTTCGGGCATCACGCGGCACTTCTTTCCTTTAACAGATGCAGTAGCCCATGAAATTTGCCGATCTCGGCCTGTCAGACGAATTGCTCGGCGCGATCATCGCGAAGGGGTATGACACGCCCACGCCGATCCAGGCCCAGGCAATCCCCAGCGTCCTGATGATGAAGGACCTGATCGCGATTGCGCAGACCGGGACCGGCAAGACCGCCAGTTTCGTGCTGCCGATGATCGACATTCTGGCTCATGGTCGCCGCCGCGCAATGATGCCGCGCAGCCTGATCCTGGAGCCGACCCGCGAACTGGCCGCCCAGGTTGCCGAGAACTTCGAGGCTTACGGCAAGAACCACGACCTGAAGATGGCGCTGCTGATCGGCGGCGTGCAGATGGGTGATCAGGTCAAGGCGCTGAACGAAGGCGTCGACGTGCTGATCGCCACGCCGGGCCGGCTGATGGACCTGTTCGAGCGCGGCAAGATCCTGCTGACCGGCTGCGACCTGCTGGTGATCGACGAGGCTGACCGGATGCTCGACATGGGCTTTATTCCGGACATCGAGACGATCTGTTCCAAGCTGCCGGCCAACCGCCAGACCCTGTTGTTCAGCGCGACCATGCCGCCGCCGATCAAGAAGCTGGCGGACAAGTTCCTGAGCAATCCGAAATACATCGAGGTGGCCCGGCCGGCCTCGACCAACACCCAGATTGCCCAGTTCAAGGTCCCGGTTGCCTCGAGCCGGGTGAAGCGTGACGTACTGCGCCAACTGCTGACGAGCGATGATGTCGCCACGGCGATGATCTTCTGCAATCGCAAGACGACCGTGCGTGAGCTCAACAAGAGCCTGCAGCGCCACGGCTTTGCCAGCGCCGAAATCCACGGCGACATGGACCAGCCGCAGCGCCTGGCCGAATTGCAGCGGTTCAAGGATGGCGCGGTCAATATCCTGGTCTGCTCCGACGTTGCCGCGCGCGGGCTCGACATCAAGGGCGTCAGCCACGTTTTCAACTTCGACACGCCGTGGCACCCGGACGATTACGTACACCGCGTCGGCCGCACCGGTCGCGCTGGTGCGACGGGCCGCGCCTTCACCTTGATCGCGCCGGAAGATGCCGAAGCAATCGAGAACGTCGAAAAGCTGACTGGATCGAAGCTGCCGGTGTTCGAAGTGGAGAAGGGCGGCGCCAAGGCCGACAAGCCTGAACGGGACGAAAAGCCCGCCCGCGGCCGCCGCGAAGAAAAGCCCGAGCGCGCCGCCAAGCCGGAACGCGAAGAACGCGCGCCCCGTCAGGACCGCCCCAAGCGCGACGGCACCAAGCCGCCCAAGGCCGAAAGTCGCGGCAAGGCTCGCCGCGACGAGGACGAGGGCGACGAGCCCGGCGTGTGGAACGGCCCGGTCCCCAGCTTCCTGGGAATTTCGGCGCTGTAAGGCTTTCACCTTACCCCAAGCAGGGCTGGACTTACTTGTTCCAGTAGCTCCAGGCCCAGACGATCGCCCTGATGGCTTCATCCGTCAATTCTGGACAGACCTTGTGCATGTGTGCGTCTGCCCGACGGGTCGCTTGGGCCAGATTGCTTTTACTCCAATCCGGACTGAACTGTTCGGCCTCATTGAGGATGGCCCCGATCTGCTCGTGGAGTTGATCCGCGCGATTGCCGAACCTGCGGGTGAGGGAATTCGTGTCAGCTTGCGGCCAGCTGGCTGTGCCAAAGCCGAGATAGACCCGAACCGCTTCGGAAAGCTCCTCGTTCATTCCGCCAGCTTTACGAAGCTGTCGATCACCCGCTTCGGCCCAGCCGTCTCGAACTCGATTTCCAGCTTGTTGCCTTCCTGAGACGTGACGGTGCCGTAACCGAACTTTTCATGGAACACCCGCGCGCCAATGCCCACGTCGGTGCGGGGCTTGGCGGCGAAGCTGGCGGCGCTGCGGGTCGCTTCGGGCAAGCGGCGCGGGGTGGGATCATAGCTTTGCGTGGCGGCGCGCTGCCAGCCGGGGCCGCGCCCGGTGCCGCGTGAGACGTGGGCGAAGGGATCGCTGGTTTCCGACCATTGCGCCCGCCACAGCGAGGCGCCGCCCGACAGAGTCGATTCCTGCTGCACGTGGGCTTCCGGCAATTCGCCGATGAAGCGGCTGGGGATCGAGCTGGTCCACTGGCCATAGATCCGCCGGTTGGCGGCGTGGAGGATCGTGCATTGCCGCCGTGCGCGGGTGATCGCGACATAGGCAAGGCGGCGCTCCTCCTCCAGGCTGGCGAGGCCGCCTTCGTCCATAGCCCGCTGGCTGGGGAACACGCCTTCCTCCCAGCCGGGCAGGAACACATGGTCGAATTCCAGCCCCTTGGCCGCGTGGATCGTCATGATGGTCAGCTTTTCGGCCTGGTCGTTGGCCTCGTTGTCCATGACCAGGCTGACGTGTTCGAGGAAGTCGCTCAGTGTCTCGTATTCTTCCATCGCCCGGGCCAGTTCGGCCAGGTTTTCCAGCCGCCCCGCACTTTCCGCGCTCTTTTCCGCCTGCAGCGCGGCGGTGTAGCCGCTCTCGTCCAGCATGGTGCGGGCGAGTTCCGCCGGGGTGGTCTGCTTGGCCAGATCGCGCCAGCGGGCGACATCGCGCATGAAGGCCAGCAAGGTATTGCGCGCGCGCGCCGGCAATTCGTCGGTATCGGCGATCTCGACCGCTGCCAGGCTGAGCGGCACGCCGCGCGCGCGGGCGTGGCGGTGGAGCTTTTCCAGCGTCTTGTCGCCCAGGCCCCGCTTGGGGGTGTTGTAGATCCGCTCGAACGCCAGATCGTCGCTCGGCTGGGCAACGAGGCGCAGATAGGCGAGGGCATCGCGGATTTCGGCGCGCTCATAGAAGCGGAAACCGCCGACGATCTTGTAGGGCAGGCCGATCGCGATGAAGCGGTCTTCAAACTCGCGGGTCTGGAACTGGGCACGGACCAGGATCGCGACAGTGGCGAGGCTTGCCCTCTCTCGCTCAAGCCGCTCGGCCTCTTCGCCGATCCGGCGGGCTTCTTCCGGGCCGTCCCAAACGCCGATCACGCGGACCTTGTCGCCGCCGCCACGCTCCGTCCACAGCGTCTTGCCAAGTCGCTGGCTGTTGGCATCGATCAGGCCCGATGCGGCGGCCAGGATATCCGGGGTGGAGCGGTAATTCTGCTCCAGCTTGATCACCTTGGCGCCGGGAAAATCCTGTTCGAACCGCAAGATATTGGCCACTTCCGCGCCGCGCCATGAATAGATCGACTGATCATCGTCGCCCACCACGCAGATGTTCTTACGGGCCTGGGCGAGCAGGCGCAGCCACAGGTACTGGACCTGGTTGGTGTCCTGATATTCGTCCACCATGATGTATTTGAAGCGCTGCTGATACTGCTCCAGAATCTCGCGGTTGGCGCGCAGGATGTTCAGCATGTGCAGCAGCAGATCGCCAAAGTCGCAGGCGTTCAGCGCCTTCAGCCGTTCCTGATAGAGCCGGTAGAACTTCTGCCCCTGGCCATTGGCGTAAGCCTCGCTGTCTCCCGCAGAGAGGTCCTGCGGCAGGAGGCCCCGGTTCTTCCAGCGGTCGATGCACCCGGCCAGCTGGCGGGCAGGCCAGCGCTTTTCGTCCAGCCCCTCGGCCTGGATCAGCTGCTTGAGGACGCGCAACTGATCGTCGGTGTCGATGATCGTGTAGTTCGATTGCAGCCCGGCCAGCTCGGCATGGCGGCGCAGCATCTTGGCGGCGATCGCGTGAAACGTGCCCAGCCAAGGCATCCCTTCCACCGCCGGGCCAACCAGATGCCCGACCCGCTCCTTCATCTCCCGCGCCGCCTTGTTGGTGAAGGTGACGCAGAGAATTTCGCTCGGCCAGGCGAGCCGGCTGCGCACGATATGGGCGAGGCGCGCGGTCAGGGCCGCGGTCTTGCCGGTACCAGCCCCGGCCAGCATCAGCACCGGGCCCTCGGTGGTTAGCACAGCCTCGCGCTGGGGCGGGTTCAGCCCGTCAAGCAGCGGGTCGGCAGGGGATTCGGTGGGAAGTTGCACCAGCGAACAACTAGGGAACACGAGAGTTCGATGCAAGGCGCCAGGCTGACTTTTGCAGGACTAGATCCACACTATCGCACCATTCGTCGCCCAATCTGAAAGTTGCCCTGCGATAACCCGTGCGTTGGAAACCAAGGCCGGCCAGCAAGCTAAGCGACGCCGAATTCCGGGGATCCACGTCCGCGACGATCTGGGAGAGCTTGTGGACAGTGAAGGCGCGGTCCATAATCGCGGTCAGTGCTTCCCGGGCGAACCCTTGTCCCCAATGTTCAGGGGAAAGAATGAAACCAATCTCGGGGAAGCGATACAAGCCAGCTTTCCCGATCACGGAGCCGTCCCGTTCAATCACGAAGTCCTCGCCTTGCTTGTCCGTGATCGACAGCATCCCGTTCAACCAATCACGGGTTTCTTCAAGATTGCTGTGCGGTAGCGAAGACCAGTAACGCATGGCTGCTTCGCTTTTGAAGATCTTGTGCAAATCCTCAGCGTCGTCTGGTCTTGCAGAACGAAGCAACAGCCTTTGGGTCTTGAGCGTTGTCATGCCTGCAACATGATGGCTTGACACTGGACCTGCAATGACCAAGCCGGTCTACCCATGCACCCGATCCGCCAGCACGCCCGCGTTCTGACCGCCTCGCTTACCGGCACGGCGGTGGAGTTCTATGATTTCTACATCTACGCGACAGCCGCCGCGCTGGTGTTCGGGCCGCTGTTCTTCCCTGCGGAAAGCCAGGCCGCGCAGACCCTTTTCGCTTTCATGAGCTTTGGCTTGGCGTTCTTTGCCCGGCCGGTCGGTGCGATCGTGTTCGGCCACTACGGCGACCGGATCGGACGCAAATCGACGCTGGTTGCTTCGCTCATGCTGATGGGCGTTTCGACGCTGTTGATCGCATTCCTGCCGACCTATGCCATGGTCGGCTGGGTCGCGCCGCTGTTGCTGTGCATCCTGCGCTTTGGGCAGGGCTTTGGCCTCGGCGGTGAATGGGGCGGGGCTTCGCTGCTGGCAGTGGAGAACGCGCCGAAAGGCTGGGAGGCGCGGTTTGGATCCGCCCCGCAATTCGGCGCGCCGGTCGGGTTCCTCGCCGCCAACGGGTTGTTCCTGATCCTTGGCCTCACGCTGTCGGACGCGGACTTCAAGGCCTGGGGCTGGCGCATTCCGTTCCTCGCCAGCGCGGTGCTGGTCGGGCTTGGCCTGTGGGTGCGGCTGCGGATTGCCGAAACGCCGGCCTTCCGCGAAGCACTGGCCCACAAGGCGCCGCCGGCGGTGCCGGTCGCCGTGCTGCTCTCGCACCATTTCGGGGCGGTGCTGGCGGGGACGGCCGGGGCGATTGCCTGCTTTGCGATCTTCTACCTCTCCACCGCCTATGCCCTGGCGCAGGGGACGACGACTCTCGGCTATTCGCGCGAGACGTTTCTGGCGGTGCAACTGGGCGCCAACTGCTTCTTCGCGCTGGGCATCCTGATCGCAGTGATCCGCGCCGACCGGACCAGCCCGCGCCAGGTCATGCTGACCGGGGCGGTCATGACGATCGCGCTGGGCATGGTGTTCGGGGCGGGGCTGACCTCGGGATCGCTGCTGACGATCTTTGTCACGCTGTCGGCCGCGCTGGTGGTGATGGGCTTCGTCTATGGCCCGCTCGGTTCATGGCTGCCGACATTGTTCCCGGTGACGGTGCGCTACAGCGGCATCTCACTGGCCTTCAATGTCGGCGGGATCGTGGGCGGAGCGCTGACCCCGATCGGCGCGCAGATGTTGGCCGAGGCCGGGCAGGGCAGCAACGCGGGTCTCCTGCTCTCGCTGGCCGGGCTGGCGACGCTGATCGGGGTACTCGTGGCCAGGGTCAGGACCTCTTAACCGCACCTTCGAGGTTTGAGTCAGAATGGCTCAGTGCCAGGAAGGAAGACGATGGAATATGTCGATATTTCAAGGCTTCCTGACGCAGCAATGGGCCATTCTGGCCAAATCCCTGCGGGACGGCGGAATGACTTCCATCTCGGACGGAAACCCCCTTGGAAAGGCAACCAGCCTTCCCAGCGGGAATTTCCGTCCGATATGTTCGTCATTCTGCTGCCTCGAAGGCGCGGTTAAGAGGTCCTGACCCTAAGCCGGCTTCCGCAGCAGGGTAATCCGCGCCTTGCCGACCTTGCGATCGGCCACGGCTTCCAGTCCCTTGACCCTGGGTTCTTCGTCGAACGCGGTTTCCAGGCTGATCCAGGTGCCTTCGCCGATCCAGCCCAGCCGGTTCAGCTTGTCCAGCGCTACCGACCCGGCGCCGGAGTGATAGGGCGGATCGAGCAGGATCAGGTCGAGCGGGGCCTTGGCCGGCCCAAGTGCCAACACGGAAGCGGCCCGCACATCGCATTGCGGCGCGGCGCGCAGGTTGGCGATGTTGCCGCGCAGCGCGCGGATCGCGGCGGCGTCCTGCTCCACAAAGATGCACGATGCCGCGCCGCGCGAC
Source organism: Sphingomonadales bacterium (assembly GCA_017302615.1). Lineage (GTDB taxonomy): Bacteria > Pseudomonadota > Alphaproteobacteria > Sphingomonadales > Sphingomonadaceae > Novosphingobium. The sequence goes on along the minus strand of JAFLDB010000005.1, from coordinate 67,084 downwards.
AGGGCTTCCAGCCCGAGCGCGCCGGAGCCTGCGAACAGGTCGGCCACCGCCAGCCCCTCGAAGTCCCCGATCCGGCTGACCAGCATCGAGAACAGCGTTTCGCGGGTCCGGTCGGCGGTCGGGCGGGTGGTGTCTCCGGCAGGCGCGATCAGTTTTCGCCCGCGCCATTCCCCGGCAATGATCCTGAGGCTCATTTGCGCGGGCCCGGCTTGCGGCCTTCGGGCCTGCGTCCGTCAGGCTTGCGGGGGGCTGGCTTGCGGCCTTCGGGCTTGCGGCCTTCGGGTTTGCGCGCTTCAGCCTTGCGACCATCCGGCTTGCGGGGATCAGGCCTGCGCTGCGCAGGCTTCGCCGCCGCGTCCCGCTTCGGCGCGTCGGGTCGGCGCGGCGTTGCCCTGGCGATCCGGGCGCGGGCCTGCTGCGGGGCGCTCAGTTCCACTTCGGTGCCGGTTCCGCCCAGCAGCGCGCGGCGGAAACGTTCCACTTCGGCCTGGCGGATTTCCGCAGCCTGTCCGCGCGGCAGATCGAACAGCTGGAACGGGCCGTAGCGGGTGCGCAGCAGGCGGCTGACTTCCAGGCCCAGGTGTTCCAGCACGCGGCGAACTTCACGGTTCTTGCCTTCGGTGATGGTCACTTCGATCCACTGGTTGCGCCCGGTACGACGCTCCATATTGGCGTCGATCCTGCCATAGCGGACACCGTCGATCTCCACCCCTTCGATCAGCTCTTCCAGCTGGGCCTGGGTAATGTCGCCAAAGGTGCGGGCGCGGTAAGTGCGGGGCAGCCCGGAGGACGGCAGTTCCATCGCCCGCTTCAACTCACCATCGTTGGTCAGCAGCAGCAGACCCTCGGTGTTGAAGTCGAGCCGTCCGATCGGCATCACCCGGCCGGCGTCTTCAGGCAAGGCGTTGCGCAGCGCGGTATAGATCGTCGGCCGTCCGGCCGGATCGCGTTCAGCCGTGATCAGGCCGCTTGGCTTGTGAAACACGAAGATCCGGGTCGGCTCGGCCGCTTTGACCGGCTTCTCGTCAACGGTCACGCCCTTCAGGTTCTTCAGGACCGTGGCGGGGGTGGTCAGCACTTCGCCGTTCAGCTTCACCCGGCCCTCGGCAATCATCCGCTCCACCTCACGGCGGCTGGCGATCCCGGCGCGGGCAAGTAACTTGGCAATGCGTTCCCCTTCACGGGGACTTTCTGAAGCTGTCATGGGCGGGCCTTAGCGGGTCTGGTGGAAATGCGAAAGCGCCGCCGATCTTTCCACATGGCCCTGTTCAAGCGGGGCGATGAAGCTAAGGTGCGCCGGATTCGCATGCGGAGGGCCAATGACCAGCGAAAATCCAGCCAAGCCGGGCACTTTCAAACTGCTCGCGGCTGCTTTCACTCATCGCAAGACCGGGGTGATGCTGGTGCTGGGCATGGCGGCTGGACTGCCCAATGTGCTGCTGCTGGGCTCGCTTTATGCCTGGCTGGGCGAAGCGGGCGTCAATCTGGAGACGATGGGCGTCTTCTCGCTGATTGGCCTCGCTTACGCCTTCAAGTTCCTTTGGTCGCCGGTCGTGGACCGGGTGCGGCTGCCGGGTCTGTGGCGGCTGGGGCGGCGGCGCAGCTGGCTGGTGCCGATCCAGGCACTGGTCGGGATCGTGCTGATCGTCCTTTCGCGGCTCGATCCGCAGGCGGCGCTGGGGTGGTTTTCGTTGCTGGCCGGCATGGCCGCCTTTGCCGCTGCCACGCAGGACATCGCGATCGATGCTTGGCGCGTCGAAGTGGCGGACGAGGTGGCGACGCTCGACGTACTGTCGGCGATCTACCAGCTCGGTTTCCGGCTGGCGACCTTGATGGGCGGGGCGCTGGCGCTGGTACTGGCCGCGCGCATCGGCTGGCCGGCGGTTTACCTGGCGATGGGCTGTTTCATGCTGGTGGCCATGCTGGCCAGCTGGCTCGCGCCCGATACCCCATTCGAGGAGCGGACCGATCACGAAGCCGCGCTGGCCGGGCTGCCGCCGCGGGTGCGGGCAATCGCGTTGGGGCTGGTCGGCGCGCTGTGGGGCTGGGCGCTGTTCTCGGTGATCTCGTTCATGGTCCGCTCGCTGGGGGCGGAACCGGCGCTGCGGCCCAGCTCGACCGATTTCATCAAGGTCCAAGGGCCGCTGATCGTGATCGCCACGGTGATCCTTCCCGCGATCATCGCCGCGGTGATCGGCCACTGGCAGCGCAGCGGGCGCTGGGCTGCCGAAGGCCAGCCGGTGGCGGCGCGGCCCAATCCGCTCGACCATGCCTATCGCGCGCTGATCGAGCCGCTGGGCGAACTGGTCGGGCGACTGCGCTGGGCGGCGATCCTGGTCTTCGGGATCATCCTGACCTATCGCCTGACCGACAGCGTCTGGGGGCCGTTCGCCCTGCCGTTCTACCTGCAGGAACTCAACTATTCGAACGACGAGGTCGCCTTCGCCAGCAAGTTCTTCGGCGTTGGCATGACCATGGCAGGGATTGCGCTGGGCGCTGTGGCTTTCGCCGTGATCGGGCGGATGGCGACACTGTTCTTCGCCGCTTTCATTTCGGCGGTCAGCAACCTGCTCTATGCCGATCTGGCGCAGGGCGGGTTCTGGCTCGACAAGTTCGGCCATTCCAGCGGGGTCTACTGGCTGTTTTCGAACTTCGGCACGGACGATCGCCTCTCGCGGTTGCTGCTGGCGATCACGGGCGAGAACCTGGCCGGCGGTTTCGCCGGGGCGGCCTTCACCGCCTATCTTTCCTCGATCACGTCCAAGTCGCATGCGGCTGTGCAGTTCTCGCTGCTGGCTTCGCTGACTTTCCTGGTCGGGTCACTGGGCCGCGCGGCGATCGGGGCGCGGATTGACACCTATGGTTATGCCCCGGTGTTCTATCTGACTGCCGCTTTGGGCATGGTTGCCGTGGTCTTGTGTGCGCTTGAGTGGCTGCGAACCGCCCGTGCTGCGCGGCTCAATCCGGAAGCTGCCGGTTGAGCCGCAGCACGTCTCCGGCAAGGTAAAGCGACCCTGCAATCAGCACCGGCAACCCGTCATCCGGCAAGGCTGCCAGCGCCGCCAGCACATCGGCAAAGGCCTGCGCATCCGGTCCGAATGCCTCTGCCGGAAACCACTCATGGGTCGGCACCGGAACCGCGGAAATTGAGGCAATAGAGCCGCTTAGCGGCTGGGTCAGGGCTGCGGGATCCTTGCCCGCGATCATCCCGATGACCAGGTGAAACCGCCGCCCGCCAAAATGCGCCGCCAGCGCCGCTCCGGCAGAGGGATTGTGCCCGCCGTCCAGCCAGACCTCGCGGTTTCCAATCAGCGGCCCCGCGCCCAGGCGCTGAAGCCGAGCCGGCCAACTGGCTGCTCCCAGACCGACCCGGATCGCATTTTCTGACACCGGAACAATCGCTTGGTGCCGGAGCATGGCGATCGCCAGCGCCGCATTGTCGGCCTGATGGGGCCCGGGCATGGCCGGAAGCGGCAAGGCCATTTCGCCCCACTGGTCGCGATAGGTGATTGTCCCGCTCAGTTCGGCGAACCAGTCCAGCCCGCGCAGGGCAGGGCGGGCCCCGGCGCGCATTGCCTGATCGAGCACGGCCTTGGTCATGCCGGTGGCATATTCTTGCGTCACCAACGGAACGCCGGGCTTGGCAATCCCGGCCTTTTCGAAGGCGATCCGCTCGAGCGGCTCTGTCGGCACGCCATCCTCCGGGGCCAGCAGAAAACGCTCGTGATCCAGCCCCAGCGCGGCGATCCCGCAAACGGCGGGCCGTTCCAGCACGTTGGTTGCATCGAACCGCCCGCCCAGGCCAACTTCGATCACGCAGGCATCGGCGGGAACCCGCGCAAATTCGGCAAAGGCGGCGGCAATGGTCACTTCGAAGAAGCTGGGGTTCAGGTCTTCGCCAAGGTCCAGCACCTGTTCCAGCAGATCGGCCAGCCGGTCATCCGCGATCAGCTCTCCGGCAACCCGGATCCGCTCGTTATAGCGGACCAGATGCGGGCTGGTGGTAACGTGGACAGAATAGCCATCCGCTTCCAGCATGGCCCGCAGGAACGCGCAGGTGCTACCCTTGCCGTTGGTTCCGGCGACATGGAACACCGGCGGTAGCCGAAGATGCGGATCGCCCAGCCGCGCCAGCAGCGCGCGGATCGTCTCCAGCCCCAGCCGCCCGTCCGGCACGGACAGCGCGCCGAGTCGGTCCAGTTGCGCCTGAACGCGTGGGTTTTCCGAAGTCGCGAAGTCCTTCACGCGGCTCAGGCCGCCTTGGCCGCCGTCAGATAGTCGAGCAGCGAAGCCAGCGTTGCCTTCAGATCGCGGCGGTGGACCACCATGTCGACCATACCGTGTTCATGCAGGTACTCGGCCCGCTGGAACCCCTCGGGCAGCTTTTCGCGGATCGTGTCCTGGATCACGCGCTGGCCGGCAAAGCCGATCAGACAGCCGGGCTCGGCAATGTGGACATCGCCCAGCATGGCGTAGCTGGCGGTGACGCCGCCAGTGGTCGGATCGGTCAGCACCACGATATAGGGCAGGCCGGCACGCTTGATGCGGTTGATCGCGACAGTCGCCTTGGGCATCTGCATCAGGCTGAGGATGCCCTCCTGCATCCGCGCGCCGCCGGCAGCGGTGCAGATCACATAAGCGCACTTTTCCTTGATCGCGCGGTCGACCCCGGCGACGAAAGCCGCGCCCACGGCCATGCCCATCGAACCGCCCATGAAGGCAAAGTCCTGCACGCCCAACACCGCCTTGTGTCCGCCGATCCTGCCCAGCGCGTTGGTCAGGGCATCAGGGTGCGGATTGGCGGCGCGGGCGGCTTTCAGGCGGTCAGGATACTTCTTCTGGTCCTTGAACTTCAGCGGGTCTTCTTTGACCTTGGGCGTGTCCAGGATGGTGAAGCCTTCATCAAGCAGCTGGGCAAAGCGCGTGTCGGCTCCGATCCGGCCGTGATGCTCGCAGCGCGGGCAGACCGACAGGTTCTCCTCATATTCCTTGGTGAACAGCATTTCCTTGCACGAAGGGCAGCTGATCCAGAGGTTGTCGGGCGTGTCGCGCTTGTCCTTGAAGGGCAGCGCCTTGCGAACGCGGTCAATCCAGCTCATGCGCTTTCCCTAGCGGAATAGACGGCATCGGCAAGCGCCTTGGTCAGATCGCGCACCGGGCCGGCGGCATTGGAGCCGTGTTCGCCGACCAGATCGACAAGCGCAGATCCGACGACCACGCCGTCCGCCACCTTGGCAAAGGCGGCGGCCTGTTCGGGCGTGCGCACGCCGAACCCGACCACGACGGGGATTGTGGCCTTGGCCTTCAGTCGGGCCATCGCTTCCTCGATCGAGGCCACGGCGGCCTGCTGCATGCCAGTGATCCCGGCGACCGAGACGTAATAGAGAAAGCCCGAAGATCCTTCGAGCACGGCAGGCAGCCTGGCTTCGTCCGTGGTCGGGGTAGCCAGCCGGATCAGGCTGATCCCGGCGGTACGCAGGGCAGGGCCCAGCTCCGGGTCCTCCTCGGGCGGGATGTCCACGCAGATCACTCCGTCGACCCCGGCCTCCCGGCACTCTTCCGCGAACCATTCCGGCCCGCGGATCGTCATCGGGTTGGCATAGCCCATCAGCACCAGCGGCACATCCGGATGCCGCGCGCGGAAATCGGCGGCGATGCGGAAGATGTCGGCCGTCTTGGTGCCAGCGCCAAGGCTGCGCAGATTGGCCTGCTGGATCGCCGGGCCATCGGCCATCGGATCGGTGAACGGCATGCCCAGCTCGATCACATCCGCGCCGCCTTCGACCAGAGCGTCGAGGATCGCGGGCGTGGCTTCGGGCGTGGGATCGCCGCCGGTGACGAAAGTGACGAGGGCAGGGCGCCCCTTGGCGAAGGCTGCTGACAGACGCGCGCTCACAGCTTCACCCCCAGGTGCTCCGCGACCGAGAAGATGTCCTTGTCGCCGCGGCCGCACAGGTTGACCAGCACGATGCAGTCTTTCGGCATGGTCGGGGTGACCTTGGCGACGGCGGCGATCGCGTGGCTGGGTTCCAGTGCGGGGATGATGCCTTCGGTGCGGCAGAGCAGCTGGAAGCCTTCCAGTGCTTCGGTGTCGGTGACGCTGGTATAGTCCACCCGGCCGACATCGCGCAGCCAGGCGTGTTCCGGGCCGATGCCGGGATAGTCCAGTCCGGCCGAGATCGAGTGGCCTTCGATGATCTGGCCGTCCTCATCCTGCAGCAGGTAGGTCTTGTTACCGTGGAGGATGCCGGGACGGCCACCGGCCAGCGATGCGGCGTGATCCTTGTCGAGGCCATAGCCAGCCGCTTCGACGCCCAGCATCTTCACGGAGGTGTCATCCAGGAAGGGATGGAACAGGCCGATGGCGTTGCTACCCCCGCCAATCGCGGCGACCAGCAGGTCCGGCAGGCGGCCGGTGCGGGCCAGCATCTGGGCGCGGGCTTCCTTGCCGATCACGCTCTGGAAATCGCGGACCAGTTCCGGATAGGGGTGCGGGCCGGCGGCGGTGCCGATGATGTAGAAGGTGTCGTGCACATTGGCGACCCAGTCGCGCAGCGCCTCGTTCATCGCGTCCTTCAGCGTGGCCGCACCAGCTGTCACGGGCACGACTTCCGCGCCCAGCAGCTTCATCCGGAACACGTTGGGGGCCTGCCGGGCAACGTCGGTCGCGCCCATGTAGACCACGCAGGGCAGGCCGAAGCGCGCGCAAACCGTGGCAGTCGCAACACCGTGCTGACCCGCACCGGTTTCGGCGATGATCCGGGTCTTGCCCATGCGGATCGCCAGCAGGATCTGGCCGATGCAGTTGTTGATCTTGTGCGCGCCAGTGTGATTGAGCTCGTCGCGCTTGAACCACACCTGCGCGCCGCCGAGCTCTTCGGTCAGCCGCGGAGCGAAATAGAGCGGGCTGGGCCGGCCGACGTAGTGCTCCAGCAGGTCGTCGAATTCGGCATGGAAAGCCGGGTCCTGCTTGGCCGCGTTGTACTCTTTCTCGAGATCGAGAATCAGCGGCATCAGCGTTTCGGCGACGTACCGGCCGCCAAACTGGCCGAAATGGCCCCGCTCGTCAGGCTGGTTGCGGAAGGAATTTGCAGGGCTGGTTGCGGTCATGATGGGCCAAGCGATTGGCAGAGTGGCGCGGTTAAGTCCAGCCTTGGCGGCCCCGCCCAATGGTGAATGACAATGTAAGATTGATGTCCGTATAGGTTCGTATGTGTTGCATCAATGTCACATAAAAACTGCGTCATGTAATTTCTGAACATGCAGTTCATGCAACTGACAGGTCGCCTTTCCTACTTGCTGGCCAACCCCTTTACCGGGGCTGAATTCGAACAAGGAGTTATCCCATGCGTAAGATCGTCCTCCCGCTGCTCGCCTCGCTGGCCTTTGCCACCCCGGCGCTTGCCAACGACGCCCGCGTCGAAGCCCGTGGCGGCGTGATCTGGTCGAACGGCAGCAGCGAAGACACCTGGGGTGTCGCCGCTGGTTACGATTTCGACCTGGGCGCGACCACGTTCGCCGGCGTTGAAGTGTCGGGCGACAAGATCGGCACCAGCGGCACCAAGGTTGCCTTCGGCGCGACCGGCCGTCTGGGCGTGAAGGCCGGTGAAGGCACCCGCCTGTTCGGCGCCGGTGGCTACACCACCGAAGCCTGCGACGGCTGCGAAGGCCAGTGGCACCTGGGTGCGGGCCTGGAACAGAAGGTTTCCGGTCCGGTCTATGTGAAGGTCGAATACCGTCACTTCTTCGAAAACGACGTGATCACCGGCTCCGACGCGGTTGTCGGCGGTGTCGGCGTCCGCTTCTGATCGCTCGGATCAGAAACACCGAGAGCGAGGGGCGGTCCGGAAACGGGCCGCCCCTTTGCTATGCGTCGCGCGCAGCAGCGCAGAATGCGGCGATCAGCCCCGCATCCTTGACGCCGGGCGAGGATTCCACCCCGGATGCCGTATCGACCAGAGCAGCACCGGTCGCTCGCACCGCATCGGCCACGTTGCGGGGCGAAAGACCCCCGGCCAGCCCCCAGGGCAACGGGGCCTTCCAGCCCGACAACAGCGACCAGTCAAAACTCAGGCCCATGCCGCCGGGCAGGGTGCCCTTCGGCGTCTTGGCGTCGAGCAGCAGAAAATCGGCTACGTCGGTATAGGCTGTAGCCTTGGCCAGGTCATCGCGGCTGGCAATCGAAAGCACCTTCCACACCGGAAGGCCGAACTGCCGCCTGACTGCCGCGACCCGTTCGGGACTTTCCCCGCCGTGAAGCTGCAACGCATCAAGCCGGGCTGCGGTCAGCACTTCGGCCAGCAGTGCATCGTCGGCATCGACGAACACTCCGACCCGCCCGATCCGACCCTGTGCCTGCCGTGACAGTTCGGTCGCGGTGGCGGGGGGGGCATAGCGTGGAGACGGCGGATAAAAGTTGAAACCGGCATGGCTTGCCCGCCCCGTAATGGCCGCTTCCAGCGCATCCGCCGTCGTGATGCCGCAGATCTTGATCCCGGGCTGCGCCATCGTTGTCAGGGTGCCAGTTCGAACTGGATGGTGAGGTTGACCTGTGCTTCCACCTCGCCGGCCTCGACGGGAGTTACGGCTTCGGGTGCGGCATCGGCCATTGCGGCGCGGGCATAAACCGGCTGCGCCGAATAGCCGCCGCTCTCGCTGATCGAGACGATCCGCACCACGCGCAGTCCGGCGGCCTTGGCATAGAGATCGGCCCTGGCGCGGGCTGCCTTCATCGCCCTGGTCCGCGCTTCATCCATGGCGCCTGCCGGGTCGTCCAGCTGGAAAGAGGGGCCGTTAATCTGGTTGGCACCCGATCCGACCAGAGCATCCAGCACCTTGCCAAAGCCCTTGACGTCGCGGCTGCGGACCGTGACCTGATTGGTTGCCTGATAGCCAATGATCCGCGGTTCCTGGGTTACTTGCCCGTCGCGGCCCATCACGGGCTGGCCATAGACCGGGCTCAGGCTGATCTGGCTGGTCTGGATATCGCGGTCGGCAATGCCCGCCTTTTTCAGCGTCGCGACCACCTGGGTCATGGCAGCGGCATTGGCGCTCATTGCCTCGCTGGCGGTCGTGCCTTGGGTCGTAACACCGGCGCTGAACACGGCAAGGTCCGGCTTGCGCGTGCTTTTACCTTCGACCGACAGGGTCAGCAGGGTCGAACTGGCGGCAATCACCGGCTGATCGGAATGGGCCATGGCAGCTCCGGGCAGGGTCAGGGCAAGGGCCAAAGGGGCGATGGCAAAGTAAAGCGATTTCATGCGGTTACTCCTTCAAGCGGAGCCTAGGCCCGGCCAGCTTGCCGGTACCTGAACCCTAGAGCGTCGCTTCGATCGCGCGGGCCGCCGCCGCCGGATCCTCGGCGCGGGCGATCGGGCGGCCGATCACCAGCACGCTGGCTCCGGCATCACGGGCCTGGCGCGGGGTGACGGCGCGCTTCTGATCGCCCAGCTTGGCATCAGCTGGCCGCAGACCGGGCACGACAAGGAAGCCGCTCTTCCACATCGAATGGACTGCCGCCACTTCGTGGCCCGAGCAGACGATTCCATCGAGTCCGGCATCACGCGACAGTTCGGCCAGGCGGATCACCTGGTCATGCGCCGTGCCGCCGATACCGGTGGCGGCCATGTCGTCTTCGTCCAGACTGGTCAGCAGGGTCACGCCAACGACCTTGCAGTTCTCTCCCGCCGCCGCCTTGGCGTCTTCCATCATGGCCCGTCCGCCGCTGGCATGAACGGTTACAATAGCCGGTTCCAGCACGTGGATTGCCTGCATCGCGCCAGCCACGGTGTTGGGAATGTCATGCAGCTTGAGATCGAGAAAGATCGGCAGGCCCAGCTTGTGCAGTTCCATCACCCCGTGGTGGCCATGGGCGCAAAAGAACTCCAGTCCCAGCTTGACCCCGCCGATGTGGGCCTTGGCCTTTTGGGCAACGGTAATCGCCGTATCCAGCCGGGGAAAATCGAGCGCGAGGTAGATCGGGTTGGTGTTCATAGCGGGTTTGCCGGGGGCTCCGGTTGGGCAGCATCAAGCTGGGTGGATGTGGCAATCGCGGTCGGGTTCGACTGGGTGGCCGATTTGACCGAGTTTTCGAGGAAGCCGATCCGCCGGTTGAGCCGCCAGCGCGCACCCTTGTGGATCAGCCACATCGGGACGAAGCCCATCACCATCGAAACCAGCACGATGAATCCGACCGGCCATTCCAGGTGCAGGTAATTGCCATCCTGCAACGGCCACAGGTTGAGCGGCACGGTCTGCCAGTTGATCGCGACAAAGGCGACCAGCACGATCGTGACGATCAGCAAAATCAGCGTGCGGATCAGTTGCATGGGGCCTGCCTCCTTGTTCTTCAGCGCCTTGGCAGGGCCATGCTAGGCTGCTTGGGCGGTGAAGGGAAGGGGCGGGAAAGGAACGCGTCGAGATCGGCCGCGGTCCGTTGGGGCGCTTCCTCCATCGGAATATGGCCGATACCGGGATAGACAATCTTGACCGATCCGGGAATCTGCGCGGCAAACCAGTCGGCCCCGTTGACCGGAATCAGCTTGTCTTCGCTGCCCCACAGGATCAGCGTAGGTACTTTGATCTCGCCCAACCGTCCGGTGTTGCGATTGCGATTGCCGTACTGGGCAAAGCGAGCCCCGGTGGCCGCGCGGTTGCCGGGATAGCGGTTCAGTTCCCAATAGCGGTCGACCATGGCGGGCGTAATCATCGTCTGGTTGGATACCGAGCCGCGCAGCGAGCGTTCGAACACCGAACGCGGCGTGATCACCAGCGCAATCTTGCTGATCCCCGGTGTGCGGGCGATGCGGAACCCGATCGGCAGGTCCTTGTCGGGATCGTCCGGCGGACCGGCGGCATCGACCAACACCAGGTGGGTCAGCTTGCCTGGATGGGCCAGGGCATACTCCCAGGCGACATAGCCGCCCATCGAATTGCCGGCCAAGGCAAACCGGGTGACGCCCAGCCTGTTCATCAGCGCATCCAGCGTGCCGACAAAGGCGGCTCCATCGTACTGACCGGTCGGATTCGGGCCGGTCAGGCCGTGACCGATCTGGTCCAGACTGATGATCCGGTACTTGTCCTTTAATTGCGCGACCCACGGCTCCCAGGTGTGGAGCGAGGCGTTGGAGCCGTGCAGCAGAACCAGTACCGGGCCATCGCGCTTGCCTTCATCCCGGACGTGCATGGTCAGCCCGCCACCGACATCGACGAACTGCGAAGCGGGCGAGGCGTACTTGGCTTTCATCGCGGCCGGCTCGGTATCCGGCGTATAGCCCAGCGCGAACAGGACGGCGATAGCGGCCACCAGCAGGCCGATTATCCATTTCAGTGCGCGCTTCATGGCCGGGCCTTTCTATTGCGGGCCGAACACCCGTTCGAAAATCGTGTCGATCGCCTTGAAGTGGTAGTCGAGGTTGAACTTTTCCTCGAGCTCCGCCGCGCTCATTACTGCGGCTACTTCCGGATCGGCTTTCAGCAGTTCAAGCAGGCTGAGCTGGCCGTCCGATTCCCAGACCTTCATCGCATTGCGTTGCACCAGCCGATACGAGGCATCGCGTTCCAATCCGGCCTGGGTCAGAGCCAGCAGCACCCGCTGCGAATGAACGAGGCCGCCCATCTTGTTGAGGTTCTTTTCCATCCGCTCAGGGTAGACCACCAGCTTGTCGACCACCCCGGTCAGCCGGGCGAGGGCGAAGTCCAGCGTGATGGTGGCGTCGGGGCCGATGAAACGTTCCACCGAGGAGTGCGAGATGTCCCGCTCATGCCACAGCGCGACGTTTTCCAGCGCCGGCGTAACGGCGGAGCGGACCATGCGGGCAAGGCCGGTCAGGTTCTCGGTCAGGACCGGGTTGCGCTTGTGCGGCATGGCCGAGCTGCCCTTTTGCCCGGGCGAGAAGTATTCTTCCGCTTCCAGCACTTCAGTGCGCTGCAGGTGGCGGATTTCCACGGCGAGCCGCTCGATGCTGCTGGCGATCACGCCCAGCGTGGCAAAGAACATTGCGTGGCGATCGCGCGGGATCACCTGCGTGCTGACCGGCTCGGGCTTAAGGCCCAGCTTCTCCGCGACATATTCCTCAACCGACGGGTCGATATTGGCAAAGGTGCCGACGGCCCCGGAAATGGCGCAAGTGGCAATTTCCTCGCGCGCGGCCATCAGGCGGGTCTTGCAGCGGCTGAATTCGGCATAGGCTTCGGCCAGTTTCTTGCCGAAAGTGGTCGGTTCGGCATGGATGCCGTGGCTGCGGCCGATGGTGGGGGTGTATTTGTGCTCCACCGCGCGGCGCTTGATCGCGGCAAGCAGCGCGTCGAGATCTTCGAGCAGGATGTCGCTGGCCCGAGCGAGCTGCACTGCCAGGGTGGTGTCCAGCACATCCGAGCTGGTCATCCCCTGGTGCATGAAGCGCGCTTCCGGGCCGACCTGCTGGGCAACCCAGTCAAGGAAGGCGATCACGTCGTGCTTGGTGACGGCCTCGATCGCGTCGATCGCGGCCACGTCGATGGCGGGGTTCGTTGCCCACCAGTCCCACAGCGCCTTCGCGCCGCTTGGCGGCACCACGCCCAGTTCGCCCAGCTTCTCGGTGGCGTGAGCCTCGATCTCGAACCAGATGCGATAGCGCGCTTCCGGTTCCCAGATCGCGACCATTGCGGGACGGGCGTAGCGGGGGACCATGATCGACTCCTTGGATAACTGCCGCAGCCGCTAGGGGCAGGGGCGCAAGGATGCAAGGCGTGTGAACGCTACTTTGCCGGGTTCGCAGTCAATGCCCAGACATAGCTCGCGTTGACGGCCTTTGCCGCGTCGAGACAGGCTTCGGCAAATCGCGCCGGATCGATGCGGTACTGGTAGGTCGAGTAGTCATAGGCCTGCGTCGGGCGCAACGGTCCGGCGAGATGCGGTTCGTTCCACCATCGCATCGAATTCACGTAGGCGTTCCATTCCTCGATCTCGGCGCGATTGTTGTAATTGGACGTGCGGACAAGTCGTCCAGCCTGGCCGACCGCCACCCGGTCCTTCAGCAACATCCGCCCCATGTCTCCGGCCAGGGCGATCTTGGCATGGACCATGGTATTCTGGGTGAACTGCGGCACCAGATAGAGTCCCGGCGTGATGCCGACGTTGGCGGATCCGCCGTAGACCTTATGTCCACTGCCGGTGAGGGCGGCGAAATCCAGCACCACGGTGGGCACGATGACCAGGCATTTGCGGTCGGCCGACAAGCCATTGAGCGCCCGCCAGTTGCCCAGCGATACTGGCGATTGATCGCTGAGCGGGGCGTTGATGTGGAGATTGACCAGCGGCAGACCTTTGGGTGCGACCAAGGCGACCGTTCGGGCATCGGCGAATGGCTTCTTCAGGAATGGTTGCGCCGTTGTCGTCAGCTTGTTGAAGCCCTTGGCGGATGTGAACTCGGCAAAAGTCAGAATCTGCCGTCCGGTCGCATGCACCCGGGTCGCAAAATCCACGAAGGCCTGGTAGGCGATCGATTGCAGAAGTTCGAGGTCGACACCGACCAGATCAGCCGTTGCCTCGACCGTGACCGAGCCTGACGAACCGGTTGCGGCAATGCCGCTGCGCATGACCACGCCAAACCGGTAGGATGGAATGGCGATCGTGTTTGTTCGAGCGGCAACCTTCAACATGTCCTGATGAAAGTTCGTGGGTCCCAACTGGCTGAGGGAGAGCATCTTCTGGGCTTGCGCGGGTGTGGGAGCAAGCGCACCCGCACCGGCGATGCTGGCGCCAGCTCCGACAATGAATTCGCGGCGAGACGTCATGGCGTTCTCCGTTGGCGTTGATATTCGATCAGGCCGGCACCGGCGGCTCGTCATAGCTGCCCTGCATGGTGATCGCGGCATCCGGTGCGGCCAGGATCGCCTTCAGCGTCTCGGGCGGATAGGCCAGTTGCGGTTTGGCCGGGTCGATCGCCGGATTCGGCACCGGGCTGTCGGCTGTGCAGGGCGGGGGAGCGAGCATGGCCTGCGCTTCGTCAGCCGAGATGCCGCATTCGGCCAGCATTTTCGGATCGACCCAGCGGGCGGGATCAACTTCGCTGACCGCATGGGACACTTCCAGTGTCAGCCCTTCCGGCCCGGCGAAATAGATCGACTTGCAGAACCCGTGGCCGATCGGGCCGATGGCGGGGACGCCATGGCTGCGGATCCGGTCACGCATGGCGATCAGGCCGTCCTCATCCGCCACGCGGAAGGCCAGGTGCTGCATCGTGCCGGCCGCGCACTTGCCCGCGCCGGTTCCCGCATGCGTGATGCCAAGGGTGGAGGGAATTTCAGCAATTCCGGCCAGTTCCACCACCGAAAAGAAGCTGTCCTCGTCCATTTTCAGGAAGGCGTGGCGACCACCGGGCACGCCGTGCATTTCGAACAGGCCAACCAGCGGAAAGCCCATCACCTGGGTGAAGAAGGTCAGTTGCTCCTTCATGTTGGCTGACATGATCGCAACGTGGTGGATGCCATTGGGTTGCTGGGCGCGCATCGCTGGGGTCCTCTCGCTTTTGGGGGGAGCCTAACCGGCACGGCACGCTTGGCAAGAGGCGGGCGGGGGCTTGCACGCAAGGCGCTGACAGGCCACCACTATCCAGTGATCGCGCCCGCCTTGCCCCGTCGCAGTTTCCTTGCCGCCAGCGCGGCCATGTTGCTGACGCCGGGCCTGCCGCGCGCCCAGGAGGCCAGAGCCATGCAGTCCAACCGACCCGCCCCGGCTGATCGGCGTTTTGTGTCCAAGGCGGTGGAGCGAGAGATTGACCGGGTCAGCGCGCTGATCCGCGATCCCGAACTGGCCTGGCTGTTTGGCAACTGCTTTCCCAACACGCTCGATACCACGGTGTTCATGGGCCAGATGGATGGCAAGGCCGATGCCTTTGTCATCACGGGTGACATTCCGGCACTGTGGCTGCGGGATTCGGCCGCGCAGCTGCGACCCTACCTTCACCTCGTGGCCGAGGACGCACACCTGCGCGAGCTATATCGCGGGCTGATCCGCCGCCATGCCCGCTGTGTGCTGCTTGATCCCTATGCCAATGCATTCACCCGCGATCCGGCCTCGAAGGAGGGGCTGCACTGGTCGAAGACTGACCGGACCGAGATGAAGCCCGGCGTGGCGGAGCGTAAATGGGAAGTCGATTCGCTCTGCTATGTGCTGCGCCTTGCCCACGATTACTGGCGCGCGACCGGGGATACCGAGCCGTTCGACGCGACCTGGGCAAAGGCGGCGAAGCTGATCGTCGCGACCTTCAAGGAACAGCAGCGCTTCGATGGCCCTGGCCCCTATCGCTTCCAGCGCCACAGCACCCAGCCGACCGAAACCACGCTGGCCGGGGTTGGCGTGCCAACCAGGAAGCATGGCCTGATCCATTCCGCCTTCCGTCCGTCAGACGATGCCTGCACCTTCCCCTGCAACATTCCGGGCAACCTGTTTGCCGTCGCCACCTTGCGGGAATTGGCGCTGATGGCGCGCGGTGTGCTGAAGGACGAGGGGCTGGCAAGTGAGGCGACCGCGCTGGCTGCCGAGGTTGAAAAGGCGGTCTTTGCCCATGGAGTAATGGTTCTGCCCGATGGACGGCAGGTGCTGGCTTATGAAACGGACGGTTATGGCAACCACCTGTTCATGGACGATGCCAATGTGCCCAGCCTGCTGGGTCTGGCCTATCTGCGCTGCCTGCCGGCCGACTATCCGCTATGGCGGACCACGGCTGAGGCAGTGTGGAGCGAGGCCAATCCTTGGTTTTTCAGGGGCCGCGCGGCCGAGGGGATCGGCGGGCCGCATATCGGCGAAGGGCAGATCTGGCCGATGTCGATCATCGTCCGCGCGCTATCGAGCGATGATGACGCCGTCATCGCCTGGAGCCTCAAGACTCTGCGCAACACGCACACCGGAACCGGCTTCATGCACGAAGCCTTCGACAAGGACGATCCGACCAGGTTCACCCGCGCCTGGTTTGCCTGGACCAACGGCTTGTTCGGAGAGCTGGTGCTGAAAGTAGCGCGCGAGCGGCCACATCTGCTGGCGCTGGAATTCGGCTAGGTCTGCCAGACGAAATCCAGCTCTGTCTCGCCGGTTACCAGCCCCAGTTCGTCGAACCGCCGTTCGATGATCGTGCCGCGCCCGTCCGCCTTCACGGCGATCACGCTGGAGCAGCGGGTGCCATAGCCCGGATTGCGAATGAACGGGGGCGAAAGGAAATTGTCGGGATCGGCCGGATCGGGCGTTTCATCGGCCAGCGCATCGAGCAGGACAGCGGGTGCCTGTCCGGCTTGCAGCCAGTTTGCCAGAGCACCTTCCAGCCGGGTGATCTTGTGCCAGCGCTCATCAAGGCCGCCGTTTGAAAGGCCGTGGATACCAGGCGGAAGCATGTGCGATTCCGCCGTGGGAAAGTTGGTTTCCAGCCGCGCGCCGCCCGGGCTGGCGGTAAAGAGGTTGAACGGGTTCATCGCGGCGGTGTTGCCTGGATCCTCGCTCTGCAACCAGCCGGTCACAAGTCCGCCCCGGCTGGCCATTCCGGCGCGCGGATAGCCCTCGGCCCGGCGGTTGGTGACCAGAGCAAAACGGCCCGGCGAAACGCCAAGCCAGGTTCCGCCAGCTTCGAGATCGCGCCCTGCCAGAATGCCGCTGTCCCAGCGCGTCAGCGGGGCGGCCGGCCGGGCATGGTATTCATCGCGGTTGCCGATGGCGACCAGCGTCCATTCCGGATGAGCAGACCATGCGATGGCAGCGACGCACATCTCAGATCAGCCCCTTGGAGCGCAGGCTGACATGGCCTTCCCGGCCAATGATCACATGATCGTGGAGGGCAATGCCCAGCAGTCGCGCCGCCTCGGCGATGCGGCCCGTGATCTGGATGTCGGCGCGGCTCGGTTCGGGCGAACCGGAGGGATGGTTGTGAACCATGATCAGCGCGGCCGCGCCCAGATCAAGCGCCTTCTTGACCACCTCGCGCGGATGGATTGTCGCCTCGTCAAGCGAGCCTTCCGAGAGGATCTCGTCGCTGACCAGCCGGTTGCGGGTGTCAAGATAGAGCGCCCTGACCCGCTCGTGCTTCAGATGCGCCATGTCGACCGTCAGATAGTCGATCAGCGCCTGCCAGCTCGCCAGCACCGGCTGATCCTGAACCCCGGTGCGGGCCAGGCGGCGAGTGGCCAGGGCGACGATCTTCACCGCCGCTGCGCTGGTCTCGCCCATCCCGGGGTGCCGGGCCAGAGCCACGGGATCGGCATTGAACACGCCGGCCAGCCCGCCGAAGCGGGCCAGCAAGCTCTTCGCCAGCGGCTTTACGTCCTTGCGCGGAATTGC
Source organism: Sphingomonadales bacterium (assembly GCA_017302615.1). Taxonomy (GTDB): domain Bacteria; phylum Pseudomonadota; class Alphaproteobacteria; order Sphingomonadales; family Sphingomonadaceae; genus Novosphingobium. The sequence goes on along the minus strand of JAFLDB010000005.1, from coordinate 49,779 downwards.
GGTCATCAGCAGGTATTCGATCACTTCGTGATCGGCCAGGGCACTGTCACCACCGGTCAGCAGCCGATCGCGCAACCGGGCGCGATGGCCGGTTCCGAGATGTTGCTGGTCCTGATCTTCGGTCACGCGTGGCTCCCATGCGGGTGACTGCTGCCTGTCCATTGCCTTTCGCGGGCCAAGCGCGCAAGTGTAGCGGCGATGTCCGAACCACAGGCCGAAGCTGCTGAACCCGAAGCGGAACTGCCCGCGCCCGGCCGCAAACGGCGCTGGCTGCTGGTGCTGGCCGGGCTGCTGGTGCTTGCGCTTGGCTCGGCCTGGTTCGCGCGTGAACGGATCGCCAACCGGATCATCGCCGGGCAGCTGGAGGATCTCGGCCTGCCGGGCCGGTACGAGATCGAATCAATCGGCACGCAGCGGCAGGTGCTGAAAAACATCGTGATCGGCAATCCTGCCCGCCCGGATCTGGTGGTGCCGCGCGCAGTGGTGGAATTCGAACCACGTCTGGGCGTGCCGACCCTGAACAAGGTGACGCTGGAGGGGGCGCGGCTGTTTGGAAGCTACCGGGAGGGCAAGCTCTCGTTCGGGGCTCTCGACACCGTGATCTTCGCAAAGCGGGAAGGGCCTGGCGGCTTGCCCGATCTCAATCTGGTGCTGATCGATGGCCGCGCCCGGATCGACAGCGATTTCGGCCCGATCGGCGCCAAGGCGGAAGGGCAGGGCAACCTGCGCAGCGGGTTTGCCGGGGTGATGGCCGTGGCCGGGCCAAAGCTGGACATCTCCGGCTGCGCAGCGCGCAATGCCTTGGCCTTTGGCAAAGTGACGACCGCATCGGCCAGGGCCCGCTTTGCCGGACCCCTGCGGATCAGCGGCCTGTCATGCCCCGACCGGCAGATCGTCCTTGGCCAGACCACCGTGCAGCTTGATGCCTTGCTGGGCGAGGCATTCGAAAGCATTGACGGCCGTTATGAGCTGGCTGCGGCGCGCCCGGTTCTGCCGGGGCTGCGCGCCGCCGGGCTGAATGGTGATGGCGACTTCACCTTCAAGGCCGGCGATCTGATCGCCAGCCACGATCTGACTGCTTCCGGGCTTGACCTGGGTGCTGCCAGTCTGGCCAGCCTGAGGATCGACGGCGCGGTGCGCAGCCGCGATCGCCTGACCCGGTTCGAGGGCGAGGGCGCGATCAGCGGGCGCGAATTGCGCACGGGCAAGGGGCTGGGGGGGGCGCTGGCCGATCTGGAACAGACCGGTGAAGGGACGCTGCTCGCCCCGCTGGCCCAGCAGCTGCGCAGAGCACTGGCCAGAGAAGAGCGCGGTTCGGAGCTGGGCGGGCGCTATAGCCTGCGTCAGACCGGCGGAATCACCCAGATCGTTGTGCCGGTGGCTGAACTGACCGGGGGCAGTGGCACACGGCTGGTCGGATTGAGCCGCTTCGGCTTGTCGCTTGGCCTGAAGGGCGGGCTGCGGTTCAGCGGCAATTTCGTGACCGGTGGGGCCGGCCTGCCGCGGCTGACCGGAACGGCCCAGCGCAAGGCATCGGGCGGCGTGGAAGCGCGCTTCTCTCTGGCCGAGTACCGCGCCGGTAACGCCAGCGTGGCCCTGCCGGAGCTGCGGCTGGTGCAATTGCCTTCGGGCCAGATCGGTTTTGGTGGGCTGGCGCTCGTATCGGGTCCGCTGCCCGGCGGTGAAGTACGCGGGCTGGCCTTGCCGATCGACGGCACCTGGACCGCGCGGCAGGGGCTTGCGGCCTGGCGGCGCTGCACGCCGATCGGTTTCGAGCGGTTTAAGGTCGGCAACCTTTCGCTCGAACAGCGCGGGCTGACGCTGTGTCCGGGGCCGGGCGGAGCAATCCTGCGCAGCGATGGCCGGGGGACCCGGCTGGCAGCCGGGACGGCGGGTCTCAATCTCGCCGGAACGCTCGGCACGACGCCGATCCGGCTTAGGAGCGGCGCAGTTGGGTTTGCCTGGCCGGGCAGGATAGCTGCGCGGGCCATCGACGTTTCGATGGGCCCGTTGGCCGAGCCGAGCACGCTCAAGGTCGCCAGTTTCGATGGAAGCCTTGGCAAGGTTGTCACCGGGCGCTTTGCCGGGACCGAGCTCAAGCTGTTCCAGGTTCCGCTCGATGTTTACGAGGGCTCGGGCGAATTGCGCTTTGCCGACCAGAAGCTGACAATCAGCAACGCCGCACTGATGGTCAAGGATCGGGAGAAGGATGCCCGGTTCTATCCCTTGCTTGCGCGCGAGGCGACGGTCGATCTGGTTTCCACCACCTTCACCGCCCGGGCCACGCTGCGGCATCCCAAAAGCGACCGCGAGGTGGTCAGGACGGTTATCGTCCATGACCTCGACACCGGCGTCGGCCATGCCGATCTCGACGTGCCGGGGATCCTGTTCGACGCGCAGTTGCAACCCGACATGCTGACCTTTTTTGCCCAGGGGATTATCGCCCTGGCCGACGGGGTGGTCACGGGCGATGGCCGGATCGACTGGAACGGAGATGGCGTGACCAGCACCGGTGACTTCACGACTGCCGGGCTCAATTTTGATGCCGCCTTCGGTGCGGTCGACGGTCTTGCCGGCACGGTCGAGTTCAGCGACCTGCTCGGCCTCGTCACCAAGCCGGATCAGAAGCTGAAGATCGGGATGATCAACCCGGGGATCGAGGTCTATGACGGCGAAGTCTCGTTCCAGCTGGAAGCGGACCGCTGGCTGCGGGTCAACGGGGCCAAGTGGCCGTTCATCGACGGCACGCTGGAAATGCTGCCCACCACCATGCAACTGGGAGAAGGGGCGGTGCGGCGCTTCACGATGAAGGTCGAAGGGGCCAACGCCGCAAAATTCGTTCAGCAACTCGATCTGGGCAATATTGCCGCCAATGGCATTTTTGACGGGACGATTCCGCTGGTATTCGATCAGGAAGGCGGCCGGATCGAAGGCGGCCTGCTGATTTCGCGCCCGCCTGGCGGGAACCTGTCCTATGTCGGCGAACTGACCTACAAGGATCTGTCTGCGATGGGCAATTTCGCCTTCCAGACGCTGCGCAGCCTGGATTTTACCCGGATGGAAATCGGTCTGAGCGGCAATATCGACGGTGATATCCTGACCACGCTGCGCATTGAGGGCGTCAGGCAAGGCAAGGGCGCGAAACGGAACTTCATCACCCGCCAGCTCGGCAAAATGCCGGTCCAGTTCAACATCAACATCCGCGCGCCGTTCTATCAGCTCGTCACCTCGTTCAAGTCGTTCTACGATCCGGCCTATATCCGCAGCCCGCGTGCGGTCGGATTGGTCGATGAAAGCGGCAAGCCGATCGAAAAGCCGAAACTGCCCGATGGTCTTCCCGGTCAGGGCAATTTGCCCGCGGTTCCGCCCGCTTCCCCCAAAAGCGACGACATTCAGGATTCAGACAGCAGGACAAGTCCATGAACAGCCATGAATTGACCAACCGCGCCCGGCTTGCGATGCTCCGCCTCATGATGGGGCAGGCAAACGGGAAACGGCGGTCGGGCCAGCGCGGGAAACCGGCGCTGGCGGTGTTGGCGGCAGGCGCGATTGCGCTCGGCGGCTGTGTCTCGGTCAATGCGCCAGACAAGCCGATCGTGATCGAGCTGAACATCAACATCAAGCAGGAGGTGGTCTATCGCCTGGCGGCCGATGCCGAAAAGACGATCGACGAAAACGCCGGAATTTTCTGAAGGAAATGCCATGTTGAAGACCCTGAACCCGATCGCTGCCGCAGCCGCCCTGATGGGCGCGCTGGTGTTGACCGCGCCGGCCGCAGCGCAGCAGCGCGATCCGGCCTATGCCGCCGCCCGCGCAGCCGGACAGGTAGGGGAAAAGACCGACGGCTACCTGGGCTATCCGGTGCCGCCGAGCCCCGAAATCCGCCGCATGGCCGAAGACATCAACATCAAGCGCCGCGCGGTCTATGCCCGTAAGGCGGCCGAGAACAAGGTGACGGTGGAGGACTATGCCTTCACCTCGGCCTGCCTGCTGATTGCAGACACCGATCCGGGTGAAAAGTACCAGGCGCCCAACGGCACCTGGCAGACCCGCACCGATGCCCCGCCGCTGCGCGACAGCCGCTGTCCATAAGTCCGGACTGGCTCATTCGAACCAGCCACAAGGGCGGGGCGTCAAAGGCGCTCCGCCCTTTCGTTTTCCGCACTGCGGCAGGCGCGGTTGACTTGGCCTTGAACCCTTCCTAAAGGGGCCGCGCGTCAGGTCCGCCGCACCCGCGGTTGGCCCTTGGCGTGCGAGTTTTTCCGGTCGGTTCAGCCCTTTTGGGCGCCGCACCAAGCAGGGTCTTCGCATGACCGATTCGAGCGGACAGGGCGGCGGGAGTGATCTCGACCGCAGGATCGCTGAAGCACAGGCGAAGCACACCCGCGGGCTTGCCTCGGCCGAAAGCCGCGCAGAAACGCGCGGCTGGGCAGTGGGGATAGAGTTCGTGGGGACCGTGCTGGTCAGCGGGTTTATCGGCTGGGGGATTGACCGGTGGCTGGATGCGAAGACGCCATGGGGTCTGATTGTGATGCTGTTGCTCGGCTTTGCGGCCGGCACGCGCCGCGCGATGCAGACCTCGGCAAGCTTTGACAGCGATCCGGCCAACGATCGGCAAGATTAGGGAGTTCGTACGTGGCCAATCCGATGGAGCAGTTCGCGGTCAAGACGATCAAGCCGCTCGAAGTGGCGGGCTATGACGTCTCGTTCACGAATTCCTCGTTGTGGATGCTGTTCGCCCTGCTGGCGGTTTCGGCATTCCTGTTCATCGGCACTGCCAAGCCGCAGCTGGTTCCCGGCCGGGCCCAGGCAGCTGTTGAATATCTCTATGACTTCGTGCGAAAAATGCTCGACGAGAATGTCGGTCCGGAAGGCAGACGGTTCGCGCCGCTGATTTTCGCCGTGTTCATCTTCGTCCTTGCCTGCAACCTCTTGGGCATGATCCCGTGGGTCGGCTCGTTCACGCCGACCAGCCACATCTCCGTCACGCTGGGCCTTGCGCTGCTGGTGTTCGTGACGGTTTGCATCGTCGGTTTCGCCCGCCACGGCCTGCACTTCTTCTCGCTGTTCTGGCCGAGCGGTTCGGGCATCGCTCTGGGCGCGTTCGTGTTCGTGATCGAGTTTCTCTCGTTCCTTTCGCGTCCCTTCACTCTCGCAATCCGACTGTTTGCCAACATGACGGCCGGCCACGTGCTGCTGAAGGTGTTTGGCACTTTCGTCGTCACGCTCGGCTCGTTTGGCGCACTGCCCTATGTCGGCGGGATCCTCCCGCTGGGCGTGATCGTCGCGCTGACCGCGCTGGAAGTGCTGATCGCGGTGGTCCAGGCTTACGTTTTCGCTCTGCTCGCTTCGCTGTATCTCAACGACGCGATCAACCTTCACTAAGTTCCTCCTCCAACTCTTTATCTAAGCAAGGGAATTCATCATGGACGCAGAATCTGCACGGGTTATCGGCGCTGGTCTGGCCGCAGTTGGCGCTGGTCTGGCCGCTATCGGCGTGGGCTCGATCTTCGGTCAGTACCTGAACGGTGCCGTCCGTAACCCCGAAGCCGACGCCAAGATGGGCGGCCGCCTGATCTTCGGCTTCGCGGTGACCGAAGCTCTCGGCCTGATCGCGGCGGTCGTCGCGCTGGCTCTGGCCTTCAGCTAAGCCATTTGCCGGCCGGGGTTCGTCCCGGTCGGCGTTTCCTCCCGAATTTCGAGGCAGGGACTTTCAATGCCCCAGTTCGATTTCGCGAATGTCTTCTGGCCCCAGGTGGCCTGGCTCGCGGTTCTTTTCGTTGTCCTGTACTTTGGTGTGGTCCGCATGACCCTGCCCAAGCTTGGCAAAGTGATGGAGCAGCGCGAAGACAAGATCGCCGGTGACATTGCCGCGGCCAAGGCTGCCAAGGAAACGGCTGACGAAGTTGACGCGCGCTATCATGCAGAGATGAATGCCTCGCGTGAACAGGCCCGCGCCGCCATCGCCGCGGCCAAGGCCGATGCCGCCAAGGCCAGCGAAGCGCGCCTTGCTGAAGCCGGCGCCAAGGCTGAAGCCCGCGTGGCCGAAGCCGAGGCGCGGATTGCCACGGCGGTCAAGGCTGCCGAAGGCAAACTGGCCGATGCCGCGGCTGAAAGCGCCCAGGCGATTGTCGCCAAGCTGACCGGGGTCGAGCCCAAGCTCGATGCCGCAAAGCAGACCGTCGCCGCCCAGCTTTAAGGCAGGAACCAGATGGCACTCACTCTTAACCTCCTCGCCGAAGCCGCCGCAGAAGCCGGTGCGCACGTCGGTGAGCATCACGAGCCGACCGTGCTCGGCCTTGGAGCCGAGGGCTGGGTCTATGCCGGCGTGACGCTGTTCTTCCTGATCGCAATTTTCGGTCTGAAGGCGCACAAGCAGATCATCGCCGGTCTGGATGCCCAGATCGCCGAGACCCGCAAGTCGCTCGACGAAGCCAAGGCGATCCGCGAGGAAGCCGAAGCCCTGATGGCCAGCGCCAAGGCACAGCAGGCCGCCAGTGCCAAGGAAGCCCAGGGCATCATCGAACACGCCAAGTCCGAAGCCTCGGCTATCATTGCCAAGGCCGAAGCCGACACTGCCGAACTGGTCGCCCGCCGCGAGAAGATGGCGGAAGACAAGATCGGCGCTGCCGAGCGTACCGCGGTGGAAAGCCTGCGCGCCAGAACCGCTGCGGCCGCCACCGGCGCTGCCCAGGCACTGATCGCCGCCCAGCACGACGCAAAGGCCGACAAGGGCCTGGTAGACGAGGCGATCGCCGGGCTCTGATCCGAATTTTCGAGCTGGAGAGGGGAAAGGGCGGCTTTCGGGCCGCCCTTTTTCGTATCAGGGTTCGAGAACGATCTTCCCGACAATCTGGCGGTCCGCCATGGCCTGATAGGCTTCGCGCCAATTCTCGAGCGGCAGGGTCCGGTCGATGTGCGGATTGAGCCGGCCGTCAGCGGCAAGCGTAGCTACGGCCTCGCGGATCGCGCGGCCCCGGTCGGGGAAGCGGCGGGCATATTCGCCGGCGCGAACGCCGACGACCGAGAAACCCTTGATCAGCGGGATATTGGTCGAAATGTCGGCAATCCGCCCGCCGGCAAATCCGATCACCAGCAGCTTGCCGCCAAAGGCGACGCAGCGTGTGCTTTCATCGAAAATGTCGCCGCCGACGGGATCATAGACCAGGTCGCACAGTGCGCCGCCGGTCAGCTCCGCCACCTGTTCTCGGAACCGCCCTTCGGCCAGGATCACCGCGTCGGCATCGCTGGCGGCTTTGAGCCGCTCGACTTTTTCGGGTGATCCGGTCGTGGCGATCACGTGTGCGCCAAGGCGCTTGGCCAGTTCCACCGCGGCCAGACCCACCCCGCCGCTGGCTCCGTGGATCAGCACCCATTGGCCTGCCTTCAGTCCGCCAATTTCAACCAGCCCGGTGTAGGCCGTGCCATAGGCTGCGCCCAATGCGGCGGCGGCGGGAAAGCCGATGCCGTGGGGCATGCGGGTGACGGCGCGGGCCGGAACCACGGCATATTCGGCAAAGGCCCCGGTCTTGTTGCCGCCATAGACCGCATCACCGGGGGCAAAGCCGCTGTCCGGATCAGGCTCTACCACCTCACCGGCGAACTCGAGCCCGGCCACGAACGGCAGGGGAGGCTTCAGTTGATATTCGCCCTTGGTCATCAGCAGGTCGGGGAAATTGAGCGAGGCGGCGCGGACCCGCACCAGCACTTCGCCGCTCCCGCGCGTGGGGGTGGGCAGAGCTTGCAACGCCACACCCGAAAGGTCGGGGGAGAGGCTGGATACGACAAGGGCCTTCATGGTGTCAGAACGTGTCCTTGGCGGCCCGCAGCGCGGCAAAGGTCTGCACGGCATCCCCGCCGCCCCAGCGCGCCTGCATCGCCGGATCGTCGGCGCGCAGGAACGGGTTGGTGGCCAGTTCGCGGCTCAGCGTGGTCGGCACGGTTGGTTTGCCGGCGGCACGAGCCACTTCGATGTGGCGGACATAGTCGGCCAGCTTGGCATTGTCCGGATCGGCATGGAGCGCGAAGCGGGCGTTACTCTGGGTATATTCGTGCGCGCAATAGAGCATGGTCGAGGTCGGCAGGGCCTTGATCCGGCACAGGCTGGCCCAGAACTGCGGCGCGGTGCCTTCGAACATACGGCCGCAGCCCAGCGCGAAAACCGCATCGCCGACAAAGGCCATTTCCGCCTCGGGCAGGTGATAGGCAATGTGACCGTGGGTGTGGCCGCCCACGTCGATCACGTGCGCGTCCCAGGCCCCGATCGCGACCAGTTCGCCATGCGCCACCAGGCGGTCCACCGCCGGGATCCGCGCGGCATCGGCCTCTGGCGCAACCACGGTGCAGCCGGTCGCCGCCTTGATCGCCTCGTTCCCGCCGGCATGGTCCGGGTGCCAGTGCGTGTTCCAGATCTGGGTGATCTGCCAATGCTTGCGCGCCGCCTCGCGCAGGTAGGCTTCGGCATCGGGCGTATCGATGCAGACCGTCTCCTCGCTGACGGGATCGTGCAGCAGGTAGCCGTAGTTGTCGGACAGGCATGGGAACTGGTGGACTTCAAGCATTTCGATCTCCTGCCACTACCATACCCGTATTCCCCCAAAGCAAAAGCCCGCCCGGATCGCTCCGGACGGGCCTTTGTTGGTTTGGCCTGTCGGCTGAGGAGGACGCTTAGTCCTTCTTCGCCTTCAGCGCCGCGCCGAGGATGTCGCCCAGCGAAGCGCCGGCATCCGACGAGCCGTACTGTTCCACGGCTTCCTTCTCTTCGGCCAGCTGGCGGGCCTTGATCGAGAAATTCGGCTTCTTCGAACGGTCGAAACCGGTGACCATGGCGTCGACCTTCTGGCCGACCTGGAAGCGGTCCGGACGCTGTTCGTCGCGGTCGCGGCCCAGGTCCGAACGCTTGATGAAGCCGGTGGCCCCATCTTCGCCGGCCTGCACTTCGAGGCCGCCGTCGCGGACTTCAAGCACGGTCACGGTGACGACTTCGTTCTTCTTCAAACCCGAGGAGGCAGCAGCCACGCCGGCCGCCGGAGCGCCCTTTTCAAGCTGCTTCATGCCGAGCGAGATACGCTCCTTCTCGACATCGACGTCAAGCACGATGGCCGAAACCTGCTCGCCCTTGCGGTGCAGGGCCAGTGCGTCTTCGCCCGAGATGCCCCAGGCGATGTCCGACATGTGGACCATGCCGTCGACGTCGCCGTCCAGACCGATGAACAGGCCGAATTCGGTCGCGTTCTTGACTTCGCCTTCCACGGTCGAACCGACCGGGTGCTTCTCGGCGAAGGCTTCCCACGGGTTCTGCTGGGCCTGCTTGAGGCCGAGCGAAATGCGGCGCTTGTCGGAATCGACTTCCAGCACCAGCACATCGACTTCCTGCGAGGTCGAAACGATCTTGCCGGGGTGGACGTTCTTCTTGGTCCAGGACATTTCCGAGACGTGGACCAGACCTTCGATGCCGGCTTCCAGTTCCACGAACGCACCGTATTCGGTGATGTTGGTGACGGTGCCGCGCAGCTTGGCGCCGACCGGGTACTTGGCGGCGACGCCTTCCCACGGATCCGATTCCAGCTGCTTCATGCCGAGGCTGATGCGCTGGGTGTCCTGGTTGATGCGGATGATCTGGACCTTCACGGTGTCGCCGATGGCGATCACTTCGTTCGGGTGGTTGACGCGCTTGTAGCTCATGTCGGTGACGTGGAGCAGGCCGTCGATGCCGCCCAGGTCAACGAAGGCACCGTAATCGGTGATGTTCTTGACCACACCGTCGATGATCTGGCCTTCGGCCAGGTTCGAGATCAGGCCCGAACGCTGTTCGGCGCGGGTTTCTTCCAGCACGGCGCGGCGCGAAACGACGATGTTGCCGCGGCGGCGGTCCATCTTCAGGATCTGGAACGGCTGCGGCACGTCCATCAGCGGCTGCACGTCGCGAACCGGACGGATATCGACCTGGCTGCCGGGCAGGAAGGCCACGGCGCCGTCGAGATCGACGGTGAAGCCGCCCTTCACGCGGCCGAAGATCACGCCTTCAACGCGCTTGCCTTCGCCGAATTCGTTTTCAAGCTTGTCCCAGGCAGCTTCGCGGCGGGCGCGGTCGCGGCTGAGCATCGCTTCGCCATCGGCGTTTTCGACGCGGTCGACATAGACTTCGACTTCATCGCCGACCGACAGGCCATGCGGCTGGCCGGGCATGGCGAATTCGCGCAGGGCCACGCGGCCTTCGCTCTTCAGACCGACGTCGATGACGGCCTTGTCGCCTTCGATGGCAGTGATGGTGCCCTTGACCACGCGGCCTTCAAAGCCGCCGTCGGCAGCGCCGCCGAGTGATTCTTCAAGGAGAGCCGCGAAATCGTCGCGGGTGGGGTTGGCGGAAGACGCCATAGGGTGAGTTTCCTCGTATCGATGTTTCCGGCCAGGCGGTTGTTTCCGCCGGTCTTTCCTCCGCCGTCGGGACCATCCCGGGGCGGGCCAAAAGGGCCGAACTGCCACGGGGGCCGGATGCCGTCCGCAGCGCCCGAAAAAGCCAAGGCTCCTGCGGACCGGCGGCCCTTAGGCGCAGACCGGCGCAAATGCAAGGAAATAGCGGTGTTTCGGCCCGCCGCGCCGGGTCAGATATCCGGCTTGTAATCGGCCCGCTTCAGCGTGACGGCATAGTCGGCCAGATCGTCAATCTGGGCCGGTTCGACCGTGAAGTTCATCGCCGCGGGATAATTGTGCGAATCGCGCAGATACTGGCGCAGCGTTTCCCCGGTCAGGCCCGGCATGTTGGCGATCGCGACAAAGGTCGGCGCCTCGGCATTGGGCGAGGCGGCGCTGCCTTCGACCGCGTGGCATCCTGCGCAATTGGCCCTGGCAAAGGTCAGGCCGCGCTGGGCCGACGGGGACAGCGGCGCGGGCGCGCCGGGGGAGTGTGCCGGCACACAGGCGGTGAGGGCGGCAAGGACGAGCGCGGGGGCGAGCGGCTTCAACATCCTTGCCTGCCTATCCCGCGCGGCCCACGGCATCAACGGCCTTGAGCTGCCTGTTCGACGATCCGGATTGCTGCTGCGATGGCTGCATCGCGGTCGAGGTCGCTGGTATCGAGCAGCACCGCGTCGGCCGCGGCCACCAGCGGGGCTTCCGCGCGGCTGCGGTCGCGCGCGTCCCGGGCCTCGAGATCGGCGGCGATCTCCGGCAGGCTGACCGCGCGGCCTGCCGCCTGCATCTCCCGAAAGCGCCGCTCCGCCCGGGCCGGAACGGAAGCGACGACGAACAGCTTGGCCTCTGCCTCGGGGGCGATCACCGTGCCGATATCGCGCCCGTCCAGCACGGCGCCGCCGGGCCGGGTGGCAAAGGCGCGCTGCCGCTCGAACAGGGCCTGGCGCACGCCGGGATGGACCGAGACCCGGCTGGCAAGGCCACCGGTGGCTTCACTGCGCAGCTCGGGATCGGCCAGCAGATCGTCGGGAAAGGCACAGGCGGCCAGAGCATCGGCCGGATCGTCGGCATTGCCGCCATTCAAAGCGCACTGCCGCCCGACCGCACGGTAAAGCAACCCGGTATCGAGGTGCGGCAGACCGAAATGGGCGGCCAGGGCCTTGGCAATGGTGCCCTTGCCGGAAGCGGTGGGGCCATCGACGGCGATGATCATTGCTACCCTTTCATTGGCGCATCGCCCGACCCCCTCGCCGCGTGGCGCGGACGAAGGACGGAGCGTCATGCCGCGCTGACTATGGCGCGGATCGGATCAGGGCAAGCAGGGACGATCGTGTCAGGGCCAGATGATCTTCGAGGCCTGGGGTGCGATTTCGAGCACATTGAGCAGGATCGTGCCCAGATTTTCCATCTTCTGCCCACCATCGAGAACCGTGTAGGAGGTCACGAAGACGGTATCCTTTTCCTCTTCGTTCTGTGCCAGATAAACCTTGGTAAGCCCCCAAGTCAGGTTGGCGGTGTTGATATTGTCCAACGTGACGCGCGAGTCTGCATCGTAGCGGACCTGATACTCAAGGCCCAGGCAGCCCGGGCCATAGTCGGGCAGATCGCAAACCCGGCCGATCAACAGGAACAGGACACCGTTCGGGGTGCGCGCCAGAACCGAAACGTCGCCAAATTCCTTCTCGCTTACCACTGTATGCCCGCCCTGGCGGACGATTGCCACCAGGTCGGCCTGGCTGACCCTGGTCATAATTCGGTTGGGGTCAAAGGCAGTCTTGGCCGGAGCGCTGGCCGCCGCACGGGGATTGCGGGTCTGGGCATCGGCCGGGACGTGGACTGATCCGGCAAGCATTGCTGCGAAGATTGTCGACAAGCAGAGTTTGTGCGCTGAAAATCGCATCGTAATCCTCCCAATGCGACCCGGACAGAAGGTGCTGCAAAGTTCGTGACGGCGCAACTTCGATTTGATGTTGGCGACTGAGTCGAGGTCAGCCCGACACTTCTTCCAGCAGGGCTTCGAAGACCGGGAAGCTGGTGGCGATGGGGCGGGTATCGTCCACCTCGACGCCGGCCTTGCTGGCCAGTCCTGCGATCGCCATCGACATGGCAATGCGGTGGTCAAGGTGCGTCACGACCGCGCCGCCCGCCTGACCTGTGCCGGCCAGCGCCTCACCGCCGGTGCCGTGAATGGTCAGGCCGTCTTCTGTTTCCGCAACCCGCGCGCCAGCCAGGGTGAGGGCGGCAGCCATGGCGGAAATGCGGTCGCTTTCCTTGACCCGGAGTTCTTCGAGCCCGGTGGTCACGGTGGTCCCCTCGGCCAGGGCGGCGGCGACAAACAGCGCGGGGAATTCGTCGATCATGCTGGGCGCGATGGCCGGATCGACTTCGATTCCCATGAGTGCGGAATGGCGCACCAGCAGATCGGCCACCGGCTCGCCGCCCACTTCACGCGGGTTGAGCTCGGTAATGTCGCCGCCCATCTGGCGCAGCACTTCGACAATGCCCGCACGGGTCGGGTTGAGGCCGACGTTGCTGATGGTCAGTTCGCTGCCCGGCACGATCAATGCCGCGACAATGAAGAAAGCGGCGGAAGATGGATCGCCCGGTACCTCGATGGTCTGGGGCTTCAGTTCGGCCTCACCGCGAAGGCGGATGGTGCGCACTCCCTCCGAATCGATCTCCACCTCCAGCTCCGCACCGAACCCGCGCAGCATCCGTTCAGAATGGTCGCGGGTGGGAACGGGTTCGATCACCGTCGTAACACCGGGGGTGTTGAGCCCGGCCAGCAGCACGGCGCTTTTGACCTGGGCACTGGCCACCGGCAGGCGATAGGTGATCGGCACGGCAGGATTGGCTCCGCGCACGGTCAGCGGCAGGCGGTCGCCTTCCGCAGCCTCGAACGCTGCGCCCATCTGGCTGAGTGGTTCGATCACCCGCCCCATCGGCCGTTTGGACAGGCTGGCATCGCCGAAAAAGCGCGTCTCGATGGCATGGCTGGAGACCAGCCCCATCAGCAGGCGGGTGGACGTGCCGGAATTGCCCATATCGAGCGGGGCCTCGGGCTGAAGCAGCGCGCCGACACCGACGCCGTGGACGGACCATTCGCCTTCGCCGATGCGTTCGACGCTTGCCCCCATCGCCCGCATCGCCGCGGCGGTGGAGAGTACGTCCTCTCCTTCCAGCAGGCCGGTGACACGGGTTTCACCCACCGCCAGTGCGCCCAGCATGATCGAGCGGTGGCTGATCGACTTGTCGCCGGGAACGCGGATCGTACCTCTCAGCGGGCCGGAGGGCATGAAGCGGCGCGGACGCGGGGCGGAATTGACGGGGGCGGACAAGGAGGGTTCTTTCGATCGATTTGCCAAGAAATGCGCGCGGCTTTTGACAGCGCCGCCCTGCTATGGCAAGGCGCGCCCGCGCTGGGACTGGCGCGTCCGCCTCCCAATACGTATGAAGCTTTTTTCGCGTGGCCCGGCGGCCATGCGCAAGTGAGGATTTTTATGGCCAAGGCTGAATGGGGCGCCAAGCACGGCTGCCCGAAGTGCGGCACCCGCTTTTACGATCTGGGCAAGGATGACCCGGTGACCTGCATCGAATGCGGCTATGCCTGGCATCCGGAGCCGGTGCTCAAGTCGAAGCAGCCGATTCCCTATGAAGAAATCCAGAAGGAAAAGGCCGAGGAAGTGGCCGACGTCGATCTGGCCGATACCGATCTGGACATCGACGAGGACGGCGATTCGCCGGACAATGACGTCGATCTGGGCGGCGATGACGACCTTGGCGTCGGCATCGACGATGATGGTAACAACGACGACAATTAACCCCTTGCCAAGCGCGAAGGTCGCCACTAGAGGGGCGGCCTCTCGCGAATGAAGCGAGGGGTGACGGGCCTCCCAGGGTTCGTCAGGATGAATGGTACGGGGCCTTAGCTCAGCTGGGAGAGCGCTACAATGGCATTGTAGAGGTCAGCGGTTCGATCCCGCTAGGCTCCACCATTCATAAGAGTTTTGAATGCTTTAGCGGCAAGCTGGTCGGCGAGGTTTCGCCCACCGGCTTTTTTCGCGTTTTGGAGCGAATTGCATATGTTCGACGCCCTTTCAGACCGTCTTGGCACTGTCTTCGACAGGCTGCGCGGTCGTGGTGCGCTGAGCGAGCAGGATGTTCGCGATGCCATGCGCGAAGTGCGAATCGCGCTGCTGGAAGCCGACGTTGCCCTGCCGGTGGTCCGCCGCTTCATCGATGAAGTGACCGAAAAGGCCGTTGGCCAGTCGGTGCTGAAATCGGTCACGCCGGGCCAGCAGGTCGTCAAGATCGTCAACGATGCGATCGTCGACATGCTGGGCGGGGAAGAAGTCCCCGGACTGGACCTGAATGCCGCCCCGCCGGTCGTGATCATGATGGTCGGTCTGCAGGGTTCGGGCAAGACCACCACCACTGCCAAGCTGGGCAAGCTGCTCAAGGAAAAGTTCGGCAAGAAGGCGATGATGGCGTCGCTCGACGTCAACCGTCCGGCCGCGCAGGAGCAGCTCAAGGTGCTGGGCGAGCAGGTCGGCGTGGCGACCCTGCCGATCATTGCCGGCCAGCAGCCGACCGAGATTGCCACCCGCGCGCTGCAGGCGGCCAAGCTGCAGGCGATCGACGTGCTGTTGCTGGATACTGCCGGCCGGCTCCATGTCGATCAGGCCCTGATGGACGAGATGCGGGCCGTGGCCGGCATTTCCGCGCCCAAGGAAGTCCTGCTGGTGGTCGATTCGCTGGCCGGCCAGGACGCGGTCAACGTCGCCAAGTCGTTCACCGAGCAGATCGAACTAACCGGTGTGGTCCTGACCCGGATGGACGGCGATGCCCGCGGCGGTGCGGCGCTGTCGATGCGCCATGTTACCGGCAAGCCGATCAAGTTTGCCGGGGTCGGCGAAAAGCTCGATGCGCTGGAAGTGTTCCAGCCGAGCCGCGTCGCCGGCCGGATCCTGGGCATGGGCGATGTCGTCTCGATCGTCGAGAAGGCCGCCCAGGCGATCGAGCAGGAAGAAGCCGAGCGCATGGCCGAGCGCATGGCCAAGGGTCAGTTCGACATGAACGACCTGCGCAGCCAGCTTCGCCAGATGCAGAAGATGGGTGGGCTGGGCGCCCTGGCCGGGATGATGCCGGGCATGAAGAAGGCCAAGGCGGCCATGCAGGCCAGCGGAATGGACGACCGGGTGCTGCTGCGCATGGACGCAATCATCGGCTCCATGACGCCAAAGGAGCGGGCTCGGCCGGAGCTGCTCAATGCCAAGCGCAAGATCCGCATTGCCAACGGTTCGGGCGTCCAGGTTCAGGACGTCAACAAGCTTCTCAAGATGCACCAGGAAATGGAGCGCGCGATGAAGCAGATCAAGAAGATGGGCGGCCTCGGCGGCCTCGCCAAGATGTTCGGCAAGGGCGGTCTTGGTGCCGCGATGCCCGGGCTGGGCGGCGGAGCCGGTGGCGGCCTGCCGGGGCTGGGCGGTGGAGCGATCCCCCCGGCGCTCGACGACCTCATGAAAAAGAAGTGATTTCCAGTTACAAAGATTTGTTAGAAAGGTAGTTCAAATGTCTGTTTCCCTTCGTCTTTCGCGTGGCGGTTCGAAGAAGCGCCCCTATTACAAGGTCGTCGTTGCCAACAGCCGCGCTCCGCGTGACGGCAAGTACCTGGAGCAGGTCGGCACCTACAACCCGCTGCTGGCCAAGGACGATGAAAACCGCGTCCGTCTGGTCGAAGACCGCGTCCGCTACTGGCTGGGCGTCGGCGCGCAGCCGACCGACCGCGTTGCCCGCATGCTCGACAAGGCCGGGATCAAGGAACGTGCCGCCACCGTGAACCCGCAGAAGGGTGAGCCCGGCAAGAAGGCCAAGGAGCGCGCCGAAGAAAAGGCCGAGAAGGCCCGTGAAGCTGAAGAGGCCGCTGCCGCCGCCGCTGCTGCTCCGGCTGTCGAAGAAGTGGCCGAGGAAGTGGCCGCTGAAGCTCCGGCCGCTGAAGAAGCCGCTCCGGCCGAAGCCGGCGAAGAGCAGGCTGAAGGCTGAGCCTTGCGAAGTCACCGTCAAGTCACCCTTGCCGCCGTCTCAGGTGCGCATGGTGTCACCGGTGAGGTACGCTTGAAGCTGTTCGGTGAAGGCGTGGAATCGCTCAAGCGGTTCCGCGCCTTCAACGATTCGGCACTGACCCTTGCCAAGCTGCGCGACGACGGCAAGGGCGGCGCCATCGCCCGCTTTTCCGAGATTGCGGACCGCACAGCTGCGGAAAAGCTGCGCGGAACGCTGCTCACCGTCCCCCGCTCGGCTCTCCCTCCGCTGGCAGAGGGCGAATACTATCACGCCGACCTGATCGGTCTCCCCGCCGTTTCCACCGATGGCGAACATCTTGGCGAAGTCATTGCCGTCGACAATTTCGGCGCGGGCGATGTCATTGAAATTGAACGGCCTTCTTCGGATGGTAAGCGCGGCAAGCGCTTCATGGTGCCGATGCGGATCGAGGCCGTACCCGAATGGAACGACGAGCGGCTGGTGATCACCGCCGCCTACGCCGCCGAAGCCTAGCGCTTTGGTTTTCCGACCAGTTTCTCCAGCTCTTTCCCGAACGCCTTCAGGTCGAAATTCTGCGGGTCGTCATGGGCCTGCGGAATGGTCGAATCGACGGTGTTGTGCTGCGCCGGGATCAGCCAGCGCCCGGCCCGCGCGCTTGCATAGACATAGAGCGCTGCCAGCATCCGGTATTGCTCGCGTGTGAAGCCCGGCTTTGGTCCATGGGTTTCGCCTCGGCTGGTGGCACCGGGCAGGAAACGGCGCGGCTGGACTGTTTCGATATGAACGAAGCGTCCCCGGGCGCGAGGGCCGACCACCCGGCTTTCAAGCTTGGTCGCCCGCCAACCGACCTGGAAATCGTGACCGGCCCAGATCTGCCCGACCCGATTGAGGAAGATGTGCGCGACGGGCTCCCGGGCAAAAGTGCCGTCCATGTAGGGTTTGAAATCGTTGACTTTCCAGTCCTGGTTCAGCCTCCGGGGGAAGGGGTCATGCTGGTAGAACGGCGTGCTGGTATCGTGGATCACGAAGTACAGCGCCGGCAGCCCTTCCTGGGTTTGCGAGATCGGAGCATCGGCATAGGTGCGGGCATATGTACGGTAAGGCTCTGGAAAAGCCTGAATCGCGCGCGCTTTCATCTCTGCGTTTGGTGCCCCGCCATCGCTCATCAGTCTGACTATCACCGGCGGCAGCGGCTGAGGCTTGCGCACGCCCTTCAACTCGATCTTGCGCAGCAGACAGGTCGCCTGTTCGAGCGGGGTTCCTGCGAAAGTCAGAGTCTCTCGGTTGAAGCGGCATTCGCCGATTTCCTCGGCCAGCGCGGGTGCGGCGAGGGCGGGTAGAGCGAGCAGGGGCAACAGGATCGATCGCATCGCCTATGTCTCGCGGCTCTTTGCCTGGCGGGCAAGACGGCAATTGCTCCGGCGGCACATTTCTGGAAAAGCGCCCGGGCCATGACCTTCCAAGCCACCGTTCTGACCCTTTACCCTGAAATGTTCCCCGGGCCGCTGGGTGTAAGTCTGGCCGGCCGCGCGCGGGAGGAGGGGAAGTGGACGCTTGAAGCGGTCCAGATCCGCGATTTCGCGATCGACAAGCACAAGACGGTCGACGACACGCCGGCCGGCGGCGGAGCCGGGATGGTGCTCAGGGTCGATGTGCTGGCCGCCGCGATTGATCATGCCCGAGAGCGCAATCCCGAAGCACCCGTGATCGCCATGACCCCGCGCGGAAAGCCGCTGACTCAGGCCCGGGTACGGGAACTGGCGGCGGGGCCGGGCGTGACCGTGCTGTGCGGCCGGTTCGAGGGTTTTGACGAGCGGATTTTCGAAGGCCGCGCGGTCGAGGAGGTCTCGATTGGTGATATCGTCCTGTCAGGCGGAGAACCGGCGGCGCTGATGCTGCTTGATGCTTGCATTCGGCTGCTTCCCGGCGTAATGGGCGCGCCTTCCAGTGGGTCTGAGGAATCGTTCGAGAACGGTTTGTTGGAATATCCCCACTATACCCGACCTGCTGAGTGGGAAGGGCGCACGATCCCTGAAGTGCTGCGATCGGGGGATCATGCGAAGATTGCGGCCTGGAGGAAACTCCAGTCCGAGGTCGATACACGGTCACGCAGGCCGGATCTTTGGGAGCGTCATGAGGGCGCTCGGGTCCTGTCTGCCTCTGATGCGCGGCGTGAAAAGAAGGACTGAGGATCATGAACCTGATCCAGCAGATCGAGGCCGAGGAAATTGCCAAGGCCGCCAAGGATATCCCGGAATTTCGTCCGGGTGATACTGTCCGCGTCGGCGTGAAGGTCATCGAAGGTGACCGTGCCCGCGTGCAGAACTATGAAGGCGTGTGCATCGCCCGCGCCAACAAGGGCATTGGTTCCAACTTCACCGTCCGCAAGATGAGCTTCGGCGAAGGCGTGGAGCGCGTATTCCCGCTCTATTCGCCCAACATCGACAGCATCACCGTCGTCCGCAAGGGCGTCGTGCGCCGGGCGAAGCTCTATTACCTGCGCGGCCGCACCGGCAAGCGCGCTCGCATCGCCGAGCGCCGCGACGTGCGTAGCGAGGGCTAAGGCTCTAGCGCAAACCGGCAAAACCGGCTTAGGAAGGCGCCCCGGCTTCGGTCGGGGCGCCTTTTCGCTTTATGGGACACCCGCCTTGCCATGCGTCTTCTTGCTTGCCTGCTTGCCGCAACGATCCTCTCCGCCGCGCCGGCCCAAGCCGGGGAGCAACCGGTGAGCGCGCCTGCTGCCAAGACGGAGGCCCGGACGCTCGATTTCGAGCGGGTGTTTGCCAGCCCCAGCCTCAACGGCGCGGTACCGCGCGGGGTCAAGCTCTCGCCCGACGGCCGCTTTCTGACGCTGTTGCGCAATCGGCCGGATGACCGGGAGCGGTACGATCTTTGGGGCTATGACCGCACCACGGGCCAATGGACCATGCTGGTGGACAGTCTGAAGCTCGGCTCCGGCCGGGAGTTGTCCGAAGCCGAAAAGATGCAGCGCGAGCGACTGCGGATCGGCGATCTCAAAGGCATCGTCACTTACGAATGGTCGGCGGACAGCCAATCGATCCTCGTTCCGCTGGACGGCGATCTCTATCTGGCGCGGTTGGATGGCAAGGTTACCCGGCTGACCGACAGCGCCGGGGACGAACTCAACCCCGCGCTCAGTCCGAAGGGCGGCTATGTCTCGTTCGTGCGCGACAGAAGGCTTTGGACTGGCAAGGTGGGTGCGGAACCGGCTGTCATCACTCCGGCAGAAGCCGCCGAGACGGTCCATTGGGGCGAGGCGGAGTTCGTCGCGCAGGAGGAAATGGCCCGCCTGACCGGCTACTGGTGGGCCCCTGACGATAGCCGCATTGCCGTGCAACGGTTCGACGATGCGCCGGTGGGATTGGTCACCCGCACCGCGATCGGGGCCGAAGGCACCAAGACCTATATCCAGCGCTATCCGGTCGCAGGTTCACCCAATTCGCTGGTTTCGCTGTTCGTCATGAAGCCGGACGGTTCTGAGCGTGTTGAAGTGGATCTGGGACCGGATCGGGACATCTACCTGGCCCGGGTCGATTGGGCGCCAGATGGCAAGGTGCTGTATGTCCAGCGGCAGAACCGCGAGCAGACCGTGCTTGACGTGCTTGCGGTCGATCCGGCGACTGGCAAGTCAAAGGTGCTGTTCACTGAGCGCGCGGCGGAGCGGAGCTGGATCAATCTGACCTACAACTACCGCTTCCTCAAGGACGGGAGCCTGGTCTGGTGGTCGGAGCGTGACGGGTTCGGCCACCTCTACCACTACAAGCAGGGCAAGTGGCGGCAGCTGACCAAGGGCCAATGGGTGGTGACCGGGTTGGTCGGGGTCGATGAAAAGTCCGGTCGGGTCTATTTCACTGGCACACGGGATGATGTGCTGGCAATCAATGTCTATGCGCTCAATCTGGCCAATCCGGCCAAGGTGGAGCGACTGGGTGAGCCAGGTTACGTCCATGCTGCCGGGATGGACAAATCCGGTCAGACGCTGCTGATCACCCGTTCATCCCCCACACAACCGCCACAGGTCTATATCGCCGACGGTAAGGGCCAGCGGTTGGCCTGGGTGGAAGAGAACAGGCTCGATGCCAGCCATCCCTATGCCGCGTTCCTGCTCGCCCACCGCGCTCCGACTTTCGGCACGATCAAGGCAGCCGACGGTACAGTGCTGCACTGGCGGATGATCACCCCGGTGATGGAGCCGGGCAAGCGCTATCCGGTGTTTTTCGAACACTATGGCGGGCCGGGCTCGCAGCAGGTCACGCGGGCCTGGGGCGGGGGTCTCGAACAGGCCATCGTGGCCAAGGGTTATATCCATTTCAGGATCGACAACCGCGGCAGTGACAACCGCGGAGTCGCGTTCGAATCCCACCTTTACCGGGCTATGGGCGGGGTCGAGGTGGAGGACCAGAAGGTTGGAGCGCTCTATCTCAAGGGTCTGCCGCAGGTGGATCCCGCCAAGATCGCGACCTATGGCTGGTCCTATGGCGGCTACATGACGATCAAGATGCTGCAGGCCGATCCGGGGCTCTACGCAGCCGGTATATCCGGCGCGCCGGTGACCAAGTGGGAGCTTTACGACACCCATTACACCGAGCGCTTCATGGGGGATCCCAACAAGGTCCCCGCCGCCTATGCCAAGGCCAACGCACTGGACGATGCCGGAAAGATCAGGGATCCGATGCTGCTGATTCACGGTATGGCCGATGACAATGTGGTGTTCGAGAACAGTTCGATGCTCATTTCGCGGATGCAGGCCCAGGCCGTGCCCTTCGAAATGATGCTCTATCCCGGATACACCCACCGAGTGGGCGGACCAAAGGTGGGGCCGCATATGTGGAACACCATCTTCGCGTTCCTGGCAAAGCACGGGGTGACGCCGCCAGAGTGAGCGGGTAGGGGCGCAAGCAACGTCTTACGGAGAATGGCAATGGGTTATCGGGTGGTGGTGGTCGGCGCGACCGGCAATGTCGGACGGGAAATGCTCAACGTCCTGGCCGAGCGGGAGTTTCCGATCGAGGAACTGGCCGCCGTTGCTTCGCCCCGGTCGACCGGGGACGAGATCGAGTTCGGTGAGACCGGGCGTATGCTCAAGGTCAGGAACATCGAGCATTTCGACTTTACCGGCTGGGACATAGCACTGTTTTCCGCCGGGTCTGATGTGGCCAAGACCTATGGTCCCAAGGCGGCAGGCCAGGGCTGCGTGGTGATCGACAACAGCAGTTTCTACCGGATGGATCCGGACGTGCCGCTGATCGTGCCCGAAGTGAACCCGGAAGCGATCGACGGCTATAAGGCCAAGAACATCATCGCCAACCCCAATTGCTCGACCGCGCAGATGGTGGTGGCGCTCAAGCCGCTGCACGATGCGGCGAAGATAAAGCGTGTGGTAGTCGCGACCTATCAGTCGACCTCGGGCGCCGGCAAGGCCGGCATGGACGAGTTGTTCGAACAAAGCCGAGCCATATTCGTCGGCGATCCCGTGGAACCACGCAAGTTCACCCGCCAGATCGCTTTCAACGTGATCCCGCATATCGACAGCTTCCTGGACGACGGATCGACCAAGGAAGAATGGAAGATTGTGGTCGAAACAAAGAAGATCATGGACCCGAAGATCAAGGTGACCGCCACCTGCGTGCGGGTGCCGGTCTTCGTTGGCCATTCCGAGGCTATCAATCTGGAGTTCGAGAACGAGATTTCAGCCGAGCAGGCCCAGCGTCTGCTGCGCGAGGCCCCCGGCGTGATGCTGGTGGATAAGCGCGAGGACGGCGGATACGTAACTCCGATCGAATGTGTCGGCGATGGTGCCACGTTCGTAAGCCGCGTGCGCGAGGATCCGACCGTCGAGAATGGCCTGTCGCTGTGGTGTGTGTCCGACAACCTGCGCAAGGGCGCCGCGCTCAACGCGGTGCAGATTGCCGAACTGTTGGGGCGGCGGCACCTGAAGAAGGGTTAGGCATGGCCCGCGTCATGACCGGCGGCTGCCAATGCGGCCAAGTTCGCTACATTGTCGAAATCGACGATGATGAAGCCTATTTGTGCCACTGCCGGATGTGCCAGAAGGCCACAGGCGGGTTCGCTGCGGCTTTTGTCCAAGTCGGTCCCGAGGCGCTGACCTGGTTGACTGAGCCGGATTGGTACCAGAGCTCACCGATTGCACGGCGTCCGTTTTGCAGCCGTTGTGGAACCCCGCTGGGTTTTGCTTTTGCAGACGGGAAGGGCCACCCTGACCTGACTCTTGGTAGTTTCGATGATCCCTCAGCCTTTCGGCCGGTTGCCCATGCCGGCTGCGAAAGTCTGCACGAGGCCTGGCTCGACACTCGCAATTTGCCACGCCACTTCAGCGCTACGACCAGGAGCGTGGCCGATCGCTGGGCCGCGGCAGGCCTGGAGGTGCCAAAGTGATCAAGGTGACCGAATACTTTTCGGGCCCTGGCGGCACGCGGCTGGCCCTTCACCGGATGGGCAGCGGCCGGCCGCTGATCCTGCTCCACGGCCTGTTCTCGAACGCTGAAATGAACTGGGTCAAATGGGGCACGGCGGCCATGCTGGCAGAAGCCGGGTTCGAATGCCTGATGCCGGATCTGCGCGCCCATGGGCAGAGCGAGGCGCCGCACGATCCGGCTGCCTACCCCGACGATGTGCTGGCGAAGGACCTTTCGGCCCTGATCGCGCACGTCGGGTTGACCGATTATGACCTTTGCGGGTTCTCGCTTGGGGCACGGACGTCGGTGCGCGGCGTGATCGGCGGACTTCGCCCGAGCAGGTTGGTGCTGGGCGGGATGGGGCTGGAGGGGCTGGCCGGGTGGACCGGGCGGAGCGCCTTTTTCACCGATGCGATAGACCGGTTCGACATCGTGAAGCATGGCGATCCGGCCTTCCCGGCGGTGTCCTTCATGAAAACCATGCAGGTTGATCGGGTGGCGGCGCGGATGTTGCTCCAGACCTTCACCGATACGCCCCCGCAAGCCCTGGCGGCCCTGACCATGCCGACCCTGATCGTCAATGGCGATCAGGACCGCGACAACGGCGATCCCGCAGCCTTGACCGCGATCCTGCCGAATGCCGTTCAGGCCGTCATTCCCGGCACGCATATGAGCTGTGTGACCAAGCCCGATTTCGGGCAGGCGATCCGCGATTTTCTGATCGTTTAGAGCGTCAGGACCATCGCGCAGCGTCGCTCTGGCGGCAGTCCGTGTTCCGCTTCTTTGCGCAGCTGGGTCCGGAGTTCGGGGGCCAGTGCTTCGTCGTGCGGTTCCTCAAAGCCGAGCCGGGCATAGAACGGCGCGTTCCAGGCCAGATCGCGGAAAGTGGTCAGGGTCAGCCGGGGCCAGCCAGCCGAAGCCGCGCGGCTTGCCAGTTCTTCCAATAGGCTGAGCCCGATCCCCTTGCCTTGGCTGGCATGGCGGACTGACAGTTCGCGGATATGCAGGCCATCACCCAGCGGCTCGCTGCAAATGAAGCCGACTATCGCGCCTTCGAGTTCGGCCACCAGGGTGATACCACTTTCCAGCAGTTCAATATGTCGCTCGGCTGATATCGCCTCGCTCTCCGCCAGCCAGGCCAATCCTGGTGCGGCCAGAAAGGTGGTTGCTGCCGAGGCTTCGACTGCGGGTAACTTTGCCAGATCGTCCGGCCGGGCCGGGCGGATCACCGGAACGGCGGTTCGTTGAATGCGCGCAGCTTGCGGGAATGCAGACGCTCGCCTTCCGCCCGCAGCAGATCGCAGGCCGTGGTGCCGATCTTGAGATGGGCTGCAATAGCCTCTTCATAAAACCGGTTGGCCTGTCCGGGCAGTTTGATTTCGCCATGCAGCGGTTTGTCGGAGACGCACAGCAGTGTTCCGTAAGGCACGCGGAAACGGTAGCCCTGGGCGGCGATTGTCGCACTTTCCATGTCAATCCCGATCGCCCGGCTGAGCGACAGGCGATGGGCCGATTGGGTATATTGCAGCTCCCAGTTGCGATCGTCGGTGGTGGCGACCGTTCCGGTGCGCATCCGCTTTTTCAGGTTTGCGCCGCTATCGCCGCTGACCTGTTCCGCTGCCTGTGCCAAGGCGATCTGCACTTCGGCAATCGCCGGAATCGGCACTTCCGGCGGCAGCACACCATCCAGCACGTGATCGTCGCGCAGATAGGCGTGGGCAAGAACATAGTCGCCGATCCGCTGCGTATCACGCAGGCCGCCGCAGTGGCCGATCATCAGCCAGGCTTCCGGGCGCAGCACTGCAAGGTGATCGCAGATCGTCTTGGCGTTGGACGGGCCGACCCCGATGTTGACCAGGGTGATCCCCATCTTGTCTTCGCGGACCAGGTGATAGGCGGGCATCTGGTGGCGCCGCCAGGCTGTGTCGGACAGCCTTTCGCGGGCGTTGACGGTTGGCGCATCCAGCGCGAGGCCGCCCGCGCCGCTCAGTGCTATATACCCGTCCTGACCCAGTTGTTCGCCTGCCCAGTCAACAAATTCATCGACATAGCGGTGATAGTTCGTAAACAGGATGAAGCGTTGGAAGTCTTCGATGCGGGTACCCGTGTAATGGGCCAGGCGCGCAAGACTGAAGTCGGTGCGCAGGCCGTCGAACAGGGCGAGGGGGATGGTGTCGTCCGGGCTGTCGACCTTGATGCCGTCCGCCAGCTCATCACCGATCAGGGCAAGTTCGGTGGTCGGGAAATGCCGTGCCAGGTCCTGCGGGCTGATCCCGCCGAGGCCTGAGTTGGCATCGATGACATAGGGGAAGGGGATCTCCTGCTTCGACGGGGCTACCGAGACCTCGATCTCGTAGTCGTCGGCAAGGAGGTTCAACTGTTCGGCCAGATAGTCGGCAAACAGGGCCGGACGGGTGACCGTGGTGGCGTAGGTTCCCTCGTCCGAAAGGCGGCCGAAGCTGCGACGATAGTCGGGCCGGGTTTCGACGCCGCGGTAATGGACGCGCAGTTCCGGATAGCACCAGGCGCGCGATTCTCGGCGGGAGGCGGGGGGAAGGGTGCCGTCGGCTGCGAACTTAGCGATGTCGCTTTGCAGGGTGGAGACGGCGGTTTCGTAAAGGCGGACCAATTCCGCGATGTGCTTTTCTGTCTTTTCCATCGCGGGCCTTTAACCGCAATGGCGTGACATTTCAATTGCAGGGCGGTTGGTCAGTCCTTGTTGCGGGTGTCGAAGCGGGCTTCGCCGATCTCTGCGCCATGTTCGCGGACGAACCGGGCAAGGCGGAAAGCGGCCCAGACGAGCGCGATTCCGGCAAGGCCCAGCAGGACATAATCGAACACCGATTCGGCGCCCATGCCGACCAGGACAAGGATCAGGACGCCGGTGAAGGCGAGGACATAGGCACCGCCACGAGTGGCACGCCGGGGGCTGTCAGGGGTGGGATCCATGGCAGACAGATGGCACACAACAGGCACTTCGCCAATGCCGCGCATGCACATACGAAAAGGGGGTGCCGAAGCACCCCCGATCCGGTTCAACAGATGAAACGGAAGGCTCAGCCTTCGGCTTCGTCCGCAGCAGCGGCAGCCGGGGCTTCCGCTTCGACTTCTTCGCCGTTGCCGGCTTCGAATTCGCCAGCCGCGGCAGCAGCCTCGGCAGCGTCATCTTCGAACATCGCGGCGATCACGTCGACGCCGGCAGCCTGCTGCTCGGCCTCATCCGGCGAGCGGGCAACATTGACCTTGACGGTCACGGCCACTTCCGGGTGCAGCGCCACCTTGACGTCGAACACGCCGATGGTCTTGATCGGGCGTTCCAGCACGATCATCGACTTCGTCACGCCCGCGCCATCGGCGTTGAGGGCATCGACGATGTCGCGCACCGAAACCGAACCATAAAGCTGGCCAGCGTTCGACGAAGCGCGGATCAGGACGACCGACTTGCCGTCGACGTTGCCAGCGTGCTGCTCGGCCTCACCGCGACGGGCGGCGTTGTCGGCTTCGATCTTCTCGCGGTTGGCCTCAAAGACCTTGCGGTTGGCTTCGTTGGCGCGCAGCGCCTTCTTGTTGGGCAGCAGATAGTTGCGGGCGTAGCCATCCTTGACGGTGACGACGTCGCCGATCGTGCCCAGCTTCTCGATGCGTTCGAGGAGAATGATTTCCATCGGTCTTCTCCCTTACTTCACGAGGTAGGGCAGCAGGCCCAGGTGACGGGCACGCTTGATCGCCTGGCCCAGTTCACGCTGCTTCTTGGCAGAAACGGCGGTGATGCGGCTCGGCACGATCTTGCCACGCTCGGACATATAGCCCTGCAGCAGACGCGTGTCCTTGTAATCGATCTTCGGCGCGTTCTTGCCCGAGAACGGGCACGACTTGCGGCGGCGGAAAAAGGCGCGGGCCATCTCTTAGAACTCCTCGCGTTCGCGGCGCTTGGCGCGCTCGCGGTCCTGCTTGCGCATCTGCACCGACGGGCCGGCTTCCAGCTCGTCAACGCGCACGGTCAGCCAGCGGATCACGTCTTCGTTGATCGCGGTCTGGCGCTCCAGCTCGGCCACGACGCCGGCAGGGGCATCGATGTTGAGCAGCACGAAGTGCGCCTTGCGGTTGCGCTTGATCTTGTAGGCGAGATTCTTGAGGCCCCAGGTTTCGGTCTTGGTGACCTTGCCCTGACCTGCTTCGACGATCTCGGTGGCGGTGGCGGCCAGCGCATCGACCTGCGCTTGGCTGAGGTCCTGGCGTGCCAGGAACACGTGCTCATAAAGAGCCACGGCAGCTTCCTTCCATCATTCTAACCGATCGCTGGCTGATCCGCGGGATTGCGGGGCCCCTCCGGCTTTCTTCGTTTCCCGGCGAACCGGGAAGTGGCGGCCCTTAGCCGCTTTGGGCATGAATGCAAGGAAAAAGGCGGTTGCAGCGTCAATCCGGGTTCTGATCGACCAGGATCACCTTGAACTGGGTGCGGTCGACATCGTCGGTCAGCACACCATGCATGGTGAAATGGCCCTTGCGGCTGGAATCGTTGTAAAAGCGGAAATCGCCCTTGCTGGTTCCCCATGCCAGCGGCGCGGGCAGGGGGTCGCCCTTCAGGAACTGCATCTTGTAGATCGACATGCCGATCTCGCCGCCGATCACCCAGGCTTCCCCGCTGATCCGGAACTGGCCCATGTAGTCGACATTTTCCAGCTTGAGGTTTTCCAGCATCGCCCCGATGAACGAGAAATCGTCGTTCAGCTGGAATTTCATCAGTATCCCGGTGCTGAATTCCCCGCCGCGATACTGGTCGCTCTTGGTGGAGCTGCGGCCCATCCATTTCATCGCCATCAACTGGCGCACGGCTTCGCGATAAGGTTCGGGCACGATCGCCCGGGCCGGGGTGATCGGGCCAAGCAGACCGGCGGCGGTGGCCCCGGCAATCAGCGAGCGTCGGGTGGTCAGCACGGAAAATCGCTCCCCAAAGGTTGATGTGGGCCAGCCTAGCCTTGCACCGCGGCAGCCACCTTGCGCTTTTGCGACAGGACTTTGCGCCACGTCAATGAAGCCCATGCTGCACCTGCTAACAAATGCCGCGTTGCAATAAGGAGGCTGTCATGCCCAACGCAGAAACCATGCCGCGCATTCAGGAAATCCGCATCCGTTCGGGGCAGACTATCGCTGTCCGCCCGGTCTCGCCGGAAGACGAACCGCTGCTGGAAGAGTTCTTCGACCGGGTCAGCGACGATGACCGCCGGTTCCGGTTCCTCTCGGCCCACAAGCATCTCGATCATGCGCAGCTGGCGCCGATGGTGGAAGTCGATCACTTCCGCACCGAGAGCTTCATCGCCTTCGACGAAGGCACCGACACGGTGATCGGCCATGCCCTGCTGGCCTGCGACAATGCCCTCGACACCGCCGAAGTGGCCGTATCGGTGTGCAGCACCTGGCGCGGCCAGGGCGTGGGCTGGGCGCTGCTCGACGTGCTGGCTGAAGCGGCCCGCCATCGCGGCCTGCGCCGGGTGATCTCGCTGGAAGACCGCGACAACCATGCCGCGATCGAACTGGAACGCGAGAAGGGCTTTGTTCCGCACGGCGTCGATGGCGATCCGCACATGGTGCTGCTGGAAAAGCTGCTGCGCTAATGCTCACTTGAAAGCGGGCGGCAAGTGCCGCACAGGAACGGAAAATCCACCAGGGGAGTTTCCGTTCCATGCCCACCGGCCTTGTCGCGCTGCTTGACGACATCTCGGTCATCGCCAAGGTCGCTGCTGCCAGCATCGACGATGTCGGCGCGGCGGCTGCCAAGGCCGGATCGAAAGCAGCCGGGGTGGTTATCGACGATGCGGCCGTCACCCCAAGCTATGTCACCGAGTTCACGCCAGAGCGGGAACTGCCGATCATCTGGCAAATCGCCAAGGGCAGCCTCAAGAACAAGCTGCTGATCCTGCTGCCGGCCGCGCTGCTGCTCAGCGAGTTCCTCCCCGCCGTGATCACGCCGCTGCTGATGCTGGGCGGCCTGTTCCTGTGCTATGAAGGCGCGGAAAAGGTGATCGAGAAGCTGGGCGGGGCCAAGCATGGCGAAACGCTGGAAGATCCGATCGAGGACATGGCGACCTTCGAGAAGGAACGCATTTCCGGCGCGGTGCGCACCGACTTCATCCTTTCGGCCGAAATCATGGCGATTGCGCTCGCCGAAGTGGCCGATCAGGCGCTGGTCAGCCGCGGGATCATCCTCGCCGTGGTCGGGATCGTCATCACCATTGCGGTTTACGGCGTGGTCGCGCTGATCGTGAAGATGGACGATATCGGCCTGCATATGGTGCGGGAACGCACCAGCGCGGCGGCCAAGGCATTTGGCCGGGGGCTGCTCCACGCGATGCCCAGGTTGCTGACGACGCTGTCGGTGGTCGGCACGCTGGCCATGCTGTGGGTTGGCGGTCACATCCTGGTCGATGGTGCCAAGAAGCTGGGCTTCAAGCCGCCTTACGAGGCGATCCACAGTGTTGAACACGCTGTGCACGAGGCGACCGGCACCCTGGGCGGGGTGCTGGGCTGGCTGACAAATTCGACCCTTTCGGGCATTGTCGGGCTGGTGCTGGGCGCAATTGTCGCCTTTGCGATCCACAAGGTTCCGGCGATGCTAGGCAAGTCAGCCCACTGAAGCAAGCACATCCCGGGCAAAGGCGGTCAGCGTATCGTCACGCGCGCCCATGATCACCACCCTGTCGCCGGGGCGGGCGAGTTCGGCAATCCGTTTGCCGCAATCCTCGCGCGAGGGGACATGTTCGGCCTTGCCGCCATGATCGCGGATCAGGGCGACGATCCGTTCGCTCCCCTCGCTGCGATCGACCGTGCCGCCGAAATAGACCGGATCACACAGCAGCGTGACGTCTTCCGGTCCGAGCAGGCGGGCGAAGACTTCGGCCAGTTCATGCCCCATCTGCCGCAACGGTCCATAGCCGTGCGGCTGGAAGAAGGCGATCACCCGGCCGGGGTGGGCTTTCAGGGTGATGAGCGTGGCGGCGCACTTTTCCGGGTTGTGGCCGAAATCGTCGATCACGGTGACGCCTGACGGGCTGGTGCCGATCACGTCGAACCGGCGGGCCAGCCCGGAATAGCTGGCCAGCGCCTCTACCGCGGTTTCAAACGGCACGCCGGCCGCGCAGGCCGCGGCGATGGCGGCCAGCGCATTCGACAGGTTGTGCCGGCCCGGCACCCGCAGGGTCAGTTCGCGGGTCATCGCCCGGTTGCGATCGATCACGCACGCGGAAATCGCGAAGGGCGTCTCGACAATGCTGTCCGGCTCCACCCCGATCTGGGCGGCGGGATTGCCGACCGCATAGGTCAGGCAGGGGGTGTAGACCGGGGCAAGGGCGGCAGCCTCGGCATCGTCCAGGTTGACCACGCAGGCATCGGCCATCCGCAGGAAATCCCCGAACAGGGCCCGCAGTTCCTCCATCGACTTGTGATCGAGGCTGACATTCAGCAGCACCGCAACCTTGGGCCGGTAGAGTGCGATCGAGCCGTCGCTTTCATCGACTTCGGACACGAACACGTCCCCGCTGCCGACCCGGGCCGAAGCAAACGGTGCGTCGGGCGTGGCATAGTTCTTCATCACCGCGCCGTTCATGATCGTCGGATCGCGGCCGGCGCGGTCCATGATCCAGCCGGTCATGCCGGTGACCGTGCTCTTGCCGCTGGTTCCGCCGATGGCGATGCCCGTGGGGACCTGATTGAACAGCGTGGCGAGAAGCTCCGCCCGGGTCATCCGCGGACAGCCCAGTTCCCGGGCGCGGACCATTTCGGGTACGGTAGCTTCCACCGCCGCCGAGGCAACCAGCGTCTGTTCTGCCGAGACGATCCCGCTGCCGTCCTGCGGGTGCAGGTCAAAGCCCAGGCTTTCCAGCCAGGCGAATTTTTCCGGTGTGCGGCCCTGATCGCGGCTGCGGTCCGATCCGGCGACCTCAGCGCCTGCGCCTTTCAGGATCAGCGCCAGCGGCAGCATGCCCGATCCGCCGATGCCGCAGAAGAACCAGGGGTGAGAGGTAAGGTCGCTCATGTTGTCTCCGGTATGCGGCCTTGCGTGCCAGCGCAACCGGGTTAGGAAGATGGCATGACCCGGATCGCCATCTGCGCCCCGTCGCGTTCTATCACGCATCAGGATGCGGCGCGCGTTTCCGCCCTGGCCGCGGAGTTCACCGGGCTGGACCTCCATTTCCATCCGCAGTGCTTTTTCGAGCATGGCCATTTCGCCGGGACTGACCGGCAGCGGCTCGACGCGCTGGTCGAATGCGCCAACGATCCGGCCTTTGAAGCGGTGTGGTTTGCGCGCGGCGGCTATGGCTCCAACCGGATTGCCGAGGACGCGCTGGCCCGGTTCGACCATGCCGCGCAAGGCAAGGCCTATCTTGGCTATTCCGATGGCGGCTATCTGCTGGGCGGGCTGTACCGCCAGCGGATCGGCCGCCCGATCCACGCGCCGATGCCGGTCGACATGCGCCGCGGCGGCGGAGAGGCGGCGGTGCGCCGGGTGCTGGGCTTCATCGCCGGCGACAACGCCGGGCTGGAACCGGGGCTGGACGCGCGCCCGGTGGCGGCTTTCAACCTGATCACGCTGGCCATGCTGTGCGGCACATCGCTGATGCCGGGGCTGGCCGGACACGTGGTGCTGGTGGAGGAAGTGAGCGAGCACGACTACGCGGTCGACCGCCTGTTCTTCCACGTCACCGCACATCTGGGCGGGATTGCCGGGCTCAGGCTCGGCAAGGTCAGCGATGTTCCGGTCAACGAGGTCGATTTCGGCCAGAGCGCCGATGAAATCGCCCGGTTCTGGTGCGATCGCCATTCGATCCCCTACCTCGGCCGGGCGGCGATCGGCCACGATATCGACAACTCAATTGTGCCCTTCGGGCTTGCCCGCAGCTTCGCCGGACAATAGGCGCGCGGACCAGTATCAGGAGTATTTGCAATGCGAGCTTTCGTTTTTCCCGGGCAGGGCAGCCAGAAGGTCGGCATGGGCGTGGACCTCGCCGCCGCCAGCCCCGCCGCGCGCGAAGTGTTCCAGGAAGTGGACGACGCGCTGAACCAGAAGCTGTCCGCGATCATGGCCGAAGGGCCGGACGATGCCCTGACCCTGACCGAAAACGCCCAGCCGGCGATCATGGCCAATGCCATCGCCGTGCTGCGGGTGCTGGAAAAGGAAGGCGGCATCACGCTGGCGGCCAAGGCCGATTTCGTCGCGGGCCACAGCCTGGGCGAATATACCGCGCTCTGCGCCGCCGGGGCTTTCAGCCTGGCCGATACGGCCCGCCTGCTCAAGCTGCGCGGGCAGGCGATGCAGGCCGCCGTGCCGGTGGGCGTCGGCGCAATGTGCGCGCTGCTCGGTGCGGATATCGACAAGGCCCACCGGCTGGCTTCGGCTGCTGCTGAAGGTGAAGTCTGCACCGTCGCCAATGACAACGACCCCACCCAGGTGGTCCTTTCCGGCCACAAGGGCGCGATCGAGCGGGCGATTGCCATGGTCAAGGACTTCGAGATCAAGCGCGGTGTGTTGCTGCCGGTTTCCGCGCCGTTCCATTGCCCGCTGATGCAGGGCGCGGCTGATGCGATGGCCGAGGCACTGGGCGCGACCCCGCCGGGACCGCTGACTGTCCCGGTCTTCGCCAACGTCACCGCCGCCGTGGCAAGCGAGCCGGCCGATGTGCAGCGCCTGCTGGTCGAGCAGGTCTGCGGCCGGGTGCGCTGGCGCGAAAGCGTGATCGCGATGAAGGATGCGGGCGTGGACAGCTTCGTCGAGCTGGGCGGCAAGGTGCTTGGGCCCATGATCGGCCGCTGCGTATCGGATGTTTCGGTTGCCTCGGTCGTCACGATGGCGGACATCGAAGCGATCGCGAAGGAGCTTTGACAATGGAACACCGCATGTTCGACCTTTCCGGAATGACCGCCCTCGTCACCGGCGCCGCCGGCGGCATCGGCTCGGCGATCAGCCATGCCCTGGCCCGTCAGGGTGCGCGCCTGGCGCTGTCCGGAACCAACCCGGCCAAGCTGCGCGCCTTTCGCGAGGAACTGAACGACACCTACGGCCACGACCATGTCGAAATCACCTGCGACCTGTCCAATTCCGAGCAGGTCGAGCATCTGGTCCCGGCCACGGTCGATACCCTGGGCAAGATCGACATCCTGGTGAACAACGCCGGGATCACGCGCGACAACCTCGCCATGCGGATGAAGGACGAGGAGTGGGACGCGGTGATCCGGGTCAACCTGGAGGCCGCCTTCCGCCTGATGCGGGCCTCGATGAAGCCGATGATGAAGGCCCGGTTCGGCCGGATCATCACCATCACCAGCGTGGTCGGCGCGACCGGCAATCCGGGCCAGGCCAACTATGCCGCGGCCAAGGCGGGTCTGGTCGGCATGTCGAAATCGCTGGGCCAGGAAGTCGCCAGCCGGGGTATCACGGTCAACTGCGTCGCCCCCGGTTTCATCCGCACCGCGATGACCGACGTGCTGCCCGACGCCCAGAAGGACGCGCTTAACGCGCGGATCCCGATGGGCCGAATGGGCGAGGGCGAGGATATCGGTGCGGCCGTGGCCTACCTTGCCAGCAAGGAGGCCGGCTACATCACCGGCCAGACACTCCACGTTAATGGCGGCATGGCGATGATCAGCTGATCGTCACAGTCTGGCGATTTCATAATCGGGGCCAGTTCAATGCGTTATCCGGTGTTTTTTGCTGCTGCTCTCGCTCTTGCCGTGGTTCAGCCGGTGCTGGCCCAGTCCGCTCCGGCCCGGGTCAGCGATGCCGCTCTGGCCTGTCCGAAGCAGGACGTCGCCGCTGATCTGCCGGGCAAGCTGATCGACGCGATGCTGTCTGGCGCGACGCGAACGCCGGAAGGCAAGGCCCTGTTCGAACGGTTCGAGGCAGCAGCAGCCCAGTGTGCCGAGAAGCATTCGGTACCCGCTTCGCTGCGCGGGACCTATGCCGCTTACGCTTTCGATCTGGTCATGCGCGATGAACTGGCGCGGCGCCTGCGCGCTGCAAAGGTCCCGGTCGAAGCGTTGGACGAGGCACTGGGTTATGGTCCGGGGCGGCCCAATCCCGTCATTCAGCGGGTCGAGCAGAGCCACGTCGACAAGATGACCGCCGCGGCCCGCAAGCGCGGCTATGATCTTGAAAAGGCCCCGGAAGAGGTGCTGCGATATGTCGGCATGTATGTCGGCGCGCAAAGCGGGCTGGTCGAGGATCTGGCCGCCCTGCGCTGACCGGGGCGACGCTGGCCCATTTATGCACAGTTTCCCCGGCATTCGGGGGGGAGAGGCTTGCCGCCACACGCCCCTGCGGTAAGGAATGCTGACCGCAAACCAAGGCGCGCGGGGTCGATTCCCCGTTTGCGCGCCCCAGGGGGATACGAAAGTACCATGAAGGCCACCATCGAACGCGCGACGCTCCTCAAGTGCCTGTCGCACGTCCAGTCGGTTGTTGAACGCCGCAACACCATCCCGATCCTCTCGAACGTGCTGATCGAAGCGGCGGGCGACGGCACGGTGAAGATCATGGCGACCGACCTCGATTTGCAGGTGGTGGAAAGCCTGGGCGCGGTCTCGGTTGAAAGCGCCGGCGCGATCACCGTTTCGGCCCACCTGCTGTTCGACATTGCCCGCAAGCTTCCCGACGGCAGCCAGGTCAGCCTGGAAACCGCCGACAATCGCATGACCGTCAAGGCCGGACGCAGCCGCTTCAGCCTGCCGACCCTGCCGCGTGACGATTTCCCGGTGATCGTCGAAGGCGATCTGCCGACCAGCTTCGAAGTGCCCGGTGCCACGCTGGCCCAGCTGATCGATCGCACCCGCTTTGCGATCAGCACCGAGGAAACGCGCTATTACCTCAATGGCATCTTCATCCACGTGACGGATGATGAACTGCGCGCCGCCGCCACCGATGGCCACCGCCTGGCCCGCTTCACGATTGCCCGGCCCGACGGGGCGGAAGGCATGCCGGACGTGATCGTACCGCGCAAATGCGTGGCCGAACTGCGCAAGCTGCTGGAAGAATCGCTCGATGCCAACGTGCTGGTCGATCTCTCGGCCAGCAAGATCCGCTTCACCCTGGGCGGTGAAAGCGGCGTGGTGCTGACCAGCAAGCTGATCGACGGCACGTTCCCCGATTACAGCCGCGTGATCCCGACCGGGAACGACAAGCTCTTGAAGCTTGATCCGCGCAGCTTCTGGGAAGGGGTGGACCGCGTGGCCACCATCGCCACGGAAAAGACCCGCGCGGTCAAGATGGCGCTGGAGACCGACAAGGTCACCCTGTCGGTCACTTCGCCCGACAACGGTACCGCGGCCGAAGAAGTCCCGGCCAGCTATACCTCGGCCGGGTTCGAGATCGGCTTCAACGCCAATTACCTTAAGGATATCCTCGGCCAGATCGAGGGCGACACGGTCGAACTGCACCTGGCCGATGCCGGCGCGCCGACCCTGATCCGCCAGGACGACAAGAGCCCGGCGCTTTATGTGCTGATGCCGATGCGGGTGTGATCTTTACGGACCCCGTAACAGTTGCTTGAATGGGCGCTCCGCAATGGGGCGCCCATTTGCGTTGGGAGAGAAAACAATGAGCCAGACCGTCCAGTTCCAGCGCCATGACCTGAGCCAGTCGCGGATCGTCGATGCCGCGCTGCCGCAGCTGGGTGAGGGCGAAGTCCGGCTGAAGATCGAGAGCTTTTCGGTCACCGCCAACAATGTGACCTACGCAATCGCAGGCGATGCCTTTGGCTATTGGAACTTCTTCCCCGGCGAAGGAGACTGGGGCGTGGTGCCGATGTGGGGCCATGCGGTGGTGGAAGCATCCAACCATCCGGACATCGCGGTGGGCGAACGGGTCTATGGCTACCTGCCGATGGGCCAGCATCTGGACGTGCTTCCGGTCGGCGTTTCGGCAGGCGGCTTCAGCGACGGTGCTGCACATCGCCAGCCGATGAGCCCGATCTACAACCAGTACACCCGGCTTGCCGCCGATCCGGAGCACGATCCGGCCAAAGAGGCGGAACGGATGATCTTCGGTCCGCTGTTCAAGACCGGCTTCCTGATCGAGAGCTTCATGCGCCGCGAAGACTGGTTCGGGGCGGAAGCCGTGGTGATTACCTCGGCCTCGTCAAAAACGGCGCTGTCGCTGGCCAGCGTGGCGCGCCATCGCTCGCCGGAGGTGAAGCGGATCGGGCTGACGTCGGCCGGCAATGTCGAGTTCGTGAAGGCCAGCGGCTTTTACGATGAGGTGCTGGCCTATGACCGGGTGACGGACCTGCCGCAGGGGCCGACGGTGTCCGTCGATTTCGCCGGGAACGCGGGGCTGCTGCACGCCATCCACACCGCGCTGGGCGATCACCTCAAGTATTCCTGCACCGTGGGCGCAACCCATGTCGGCGCGGGCTTCGGACAGAATAACGGACCGATCCCGGGGCCGACCCCGACCCTGTTCTTCGCGCCCGATCACGCCGTGGCGGCGATCAAGGAACTTGGCCCGAAAGCCTTTGGCGAGGCTGTGGCGGAAAGCTGGGTTCGGTTCCTGGCCGAGGCGGGCGGGGCCGTGGCGGTCAGCTGGCAGGATGGACTGGCGGCTGCGCAACAGGCTTTCGCCGCGATCCATGGCGGCAAGGCGGATCCGGCGGTGGGGATCGTTATCCGGCCATAGAGCCACAAAGCGTCCGTCCCGGAGCGGTCCGGGACGGCGCTTCGGCGATTATTCGGCCGCTTCCAGCATTTCGACCTGCTGCGGTCCGCGGATCAGTCCGCCGGGGGTGGCGCCGGTCCACTTGCCGTCTTCGAAGGTCACCACACCGGTCTTGATCGTGCAGACATAGCCTTCAGCCTTCTGGAGCAGCCGCTTGCCGCCTGCCGGGAGGTCGAACGCCAGCCAGGGCTTGCCCAGCTTGACCTTGTCCAGATCGATCACGTTGATATCGGCCAGATAACCCGGCGCGAGGATCCCGCGATCGTTGAGGCCATAGAGCCGCGCGGTATCGCGGCACTGGCGCTTCACCGCGTTTTCCAGGCTGATCCGCCCGCCGCGCTTGCGGTCGCGCACCCAGTGCTGGAGCATGAAGGTGGGGCTGGCGGCATCGCAAATCGTGCCGCAGTGCGCTCCGCCGTCGGACAGCGAATTCACCGTATCGTCGCTCTGCTGCAGCGCCTCGAGGAAATCGAGGTTGCCATCGGCATAGTTGAGGATCGGCAGATAGATGAAGCCCTTGCCATCGTCGCGGCAGAGGAGGTCATAGGCATATTCATCGCCCGAAACGCCGGCAGCGGCGGCGCGAGCGGCGATCGAGGCATCGGCTTGCGGCTCGTAATCGAAGTCCGGGTCCATTTCGAACTGCATGGTCCAGCCACCGCTGACCACCATCGAGATGCCGATGATGTCTTCCGGCACCTGGCTGTAATCGCTCGCTTCGCTGAGCAGCTGGGCCTTGAAGGCCGGATCGAGCAGCTTGGCCTTCTGCTGGTCCCACGGCAGATCGGCAATCGCCTGCCAGGATGGACGCAGACGGAACGGGTGGACCGTGCCTTGCCAGGCCATGATGATGCCGTTGCCGCGCAGCGCGATCTGGGCAACGATGTTGGCGCCGTTGTCGTTCTCAGCGCGCATGTTGGCGATTTGCTCGTCCAGCGGCTGTTCCTTGGCGATCGACTGGAGCGCGGCGAAAGTCACCGGCAGGCCGGTTTCGCGGCTGATCTGGCCCATCCAGCCGAACTCATTCCATTCGCGCCGCAGGTCGCTGGCCATTTCGAACACGCCGTAGCCGACCCGGCCCATGGCGCGGCCGATCTCGACCAGTTCCTCCTCGGTGGCAGTGGTGCCGGGAACCAGCTCGCCATCGATCGAGCGGTGCAGCACGGTGCGGCTGGTGGAAAAGCCCAGCGCCCCGGCGCGCACACCGTCCTCGACGATGTCGGCCATCTTCTTGATGTCTTCGGCAGTCGGGACCGCGCCCGGCTGCTCACGATCACCCAGCACATAGGCACGTACCGCGCCGTGCGGCACGTGGGTGCCGACGTCGACCGTGCGGGGCAGGGCTTCCAGCGCGTCGAGGTATTCGGGGAAGGTTTCCCAGTTCCACTTCATCCCTTCGGCCAGCGCCGTGCCGGGAATGTCTTCCACCCCTTCCATCAGCCCGATCAGCCACTCGTGCCGGTCCGGTGCGGCCGGGGCAAAGCCGACGCCGCAGTTGCCCATGACCACGGTGGTCACGCCGTGCCAGCTCGACGGGGCCATTTCCTGATCCCAGGTGGCCTGGCCATCATAATGCGTGTGCACATCGACCCAGCCGGGGGCGACGATCTTGCCCGCCGCATCGATCTCACGCGTGGCGCTGCCGTTGACCGTGCCAACGGCGGCAATCAGCCCGTCCTTCACCGCGACATCGCCGGTAAAGCGCGGCGCGCCGGTGCCGTCGACAATGGTGCCATTACGGATGATCAGATCATAGGATGCCATGGGCTCTCTCCATCTGCGCGACTCTCTGCCGGGACGCGCTTTAACCGGGCGATTAAATCATGGCTTTGGGGAGGGGGCAAGCGGTTTGGCGGCCCGCCTACTCCCCGCGCGCCCTGATCATTTCGGCCACGTCGACGAACTTTTCGCGCGGGGCATCGGATCGGGCACGGGCTTCTTCCTCGGCCTCGATCTTCTTCCAGTCGCGGAACGTGACAACGTCCAGCCCGCGCGCGGCGGCGATCTCGTCAAAACCGGCGCGGCCCGGTTTGCCGCCGTGGCCGAGCAGGCCGGCGGCGATGTCCTCGGCGATCTTTTCGACGACGCTGAACCCGTCAGGGCGGTTGGTGCCGATCGTGCCGGACGGGCCGCGCCGGGCCCAACCGACGCAGTAGATGCCGGGCAGGATGCGCCCCTCGTCATTGGCGAACTTTCCGGCGCGCTCGTCAAACGGGACGTCAGGGATCGGGCTTGAGCGATAGCCGATGCAGCACACCACCAGGCCCGCCGGGATCACATAGGTCTCGCCCGTGCCGGTCGCCCGTCCGGCTTCGACCACGGTGCGTTCCACCTCGATCCCCTCGACCTGCTCGGTTCCCAGGATCGCCTTGGGGCTGGCGAAGAAATCGAACTCGATCTCGATCGGGCAGTCGGCATAGTGGCTTTCGGGGATCGCCGCGAAGGACCTGAGGTGCGTGACCGACTTACGCAGCCCCGGCTCCAGCAGCGCGTCCTCGCCCAATTCGGGGAGGTCGGCCGGATCGACCCGCGGCGCGGCGCGCGACAGGTGCGATAGTTCGCCCAGTTCCTTGGGCGTCATCATGATCTGGTGCGGCCCGCGCCGGCCCAGCACGACGATCCGCTTGAGCTTCGAGGTATCGAGCACGTCGAGCGCATGAGCGACGATATCGCTGCCGGCAAATTCCGCGCGGGTCTTGGACAGGATGCGCGTCACGTCGAGCGCGACATTGCCCATGCCGATCACCACGGCGGTATCGTGGCTGAGGTCGGGATCGAGATCGGCGAACAGCGGGTGGCCATTGTACCAGCCGACAAAGGCCGCGCTGCCATAGACATTGGCCAGGTTTTCACCCGGCAGATCCAGCTTGCGATCGTGCGGCGCGCCGGTGGCGATCACCACCGCGTCATAGCATTGCTGCAATTCGGCGATCGACACGTCCTTGCCGATCATCACGTTGCCGACAAAGCGGACGTTCTCCGAAAGCGCGGTCGCCTCATACCGCTTGGCCACACCCTTGATCGACTGGTGATCGGGCGCCACCCCGGTGCGGATCAGGCCATAGGGGACGGGCAGCATGTCGAACACGTCGACCCGGATATCATCGCCCCACTGCTTCTGCGCGGCCTCGGCCGTGTAATACCCTGCGGGTCCCGAACCGATGATCGCGATGTGGCGCATGTGTCAGGCGGCCTTTCTGTCTTCCCGGTCCGGTGCGTTGAGGAACCCGCGCAGCGAGGAAATGGTCTGCTCGCGGTGTGTCAGCATGAACAGGTGACCGCCCTGTTCGAATATTTCGAGCCGGCTGTGCGGGATCAAGGCCTCCAGCATCTTGCCGTTTACCAGGGGCACGATCTGGTCCTCGTCGCCCATCATGATCAGCACGTCCTTCTTGAGGAAGGGCAGGGCGGGGACACTGGTCCAGCCCAGCATGCACAGCAGCTGATACATGTAGCCGCGCGGGCTTGGCGGGGTCAGGCGGCTGATATGTTCGGCCTTGCCGCCGGTCAGCCCGCCATAAAGCGTGCGGAAATGCTCTTCCATGAAGGCCGCGTCGACATAGCGGCGCGGGTTGGCCATCTTGGTCAGCGCGGCCGGGTTGCCCGGCACCATGATCATCCCCGCCGTGGTGGCGCACAGCACCAGGCGGCGAACCATGTCGCCATGCTGCAGCGTGAAGTGCTGGGCCATGGCACCGCCCCATGAGATGCCCATCACGTCCACTTCCTCCACGCCGAAGCGCTTCAGTAGTTCCCTGGCGGTCCAGCTCATGGTGAAGGGGTTATAAGGCACCAGTGGTTCCGGGCTGCCGCCGACGCCGGGCATGTCGAACATGATGAACGGCCGCTCGGTCAGCGCCTCGGCCAGCGGAGCGACAGCCTCGATATTGGCGCCGATGCCGTTGAAGAACAGGATCGGTAGATGCTCCGAAGGCTCGTTCCAGCGCCAGCGCGCGACCCGCAGGGTTCTCCCGCCGACGGTTTCCATCGAGAATTCGGCGGTCAGATCAAGGCTCACGCTGGCATATCCCCCTTACGACTGGTCCAGCACGTAGAGCCCGGGTGCGGACTCCATCGGTGGGTGCTTCTTGCTGCCCAGAGACTTGGGCGCCGGCACCTTCTTCCCTGCGCGCTGTTGCAGCCATTCCATCCAGAATGGCCACCAGCTTCCTGCCACTTCCTCGGTCCCTTTCAGCCACGCGTCAACATCGGCGGGGGGCAGGCCGGGCTTTTTCGACACATAATACTTCGCCTTGGGGTTGCCCGGCGGGTTGAGGATCGCCTGCATGTGACCCGATTGGCTGAGCACAAAGGTGACGTCCTTCGATCCGAATAGCTGGGTGGAACGATAGCAGGCCCGCCACGGGGTGATGTGATCGGTCGTCCCGCCCAGAATGAACAGGTCGCTCTTGACCTTGGAGAGGTCGATCGGGTGTCCGGCCATTTCGACCTCGCCCTTGCGGGTGAAGGCCAGGGTTTCGAACAGGTGCAGAAAATCGCCCATCAGGCTGGCCGACAGGTTGGTCGCATCGGCATTCCAGAACAGCACGTCGAAGGCCGGCGGATCATCGC
Source organism: Sphingomonadales bacterium (assembly GCA_017302615.1). Lineage (GTDB taxonomy): Bacteria > Pseudomonadota > Alphaproteobacteria > Sphingomonadales > Sphingomonadaceae > Novosphingobium. The sequence continues at coordinate 8,613 of JAFLDB010000005.1, read as the reverse complement.
CCATCAGGTAATTGTTGATGACGTAGTTCCAGATCAGATCGTTCGGCCGCAGCCAGGCAAAGCCGCGGGCCAGATCGTTGCCCTTGATGATGCCGGCCTTGGCGGCGCGCTGCTTGGCGAGCTGCAGGCCGTTTTCGGTCATCAGCGAACCGGCCTCAATATCATTCTGCTTGGGGTGCAGCACAGTGACCATGTAGGTGAGGGCGCCCAGCCGCTTGTCTCCGGCAGCGGCCATCTTGCTGGCGAGGATCGCCCCGGTCTGTCCGCCCGAACAGGCGCTGGAGATATTGACCTTGGGCGCGCCGGTGATCTCGCAAACAATGTCCACCGCCTTGAGGCAGGACGCGATGTAATCGTCCATTCCCCAGACGCCTTCCTCCTTGGTCGGGTTCTTCCAGGAGATCACGAAACACTGGATGCCGTTGTCGGTCTGCCACTTCACCACGGACTTTTCCGGCGACAGATCGTTAATGTACATCTTGTTGATTTGCGGCGGAATTGTCAGCTGCGGGATTTCGTAAACCTCGTCCGTCGTGGGCGCATAGTGGACCAGTTCGAACATCGCATCGCGGTAGACCACGGCCCCCTTGGCGGTGGCGACATTCTCGCCCAGCTTGAACGGCTTCTTGTCGACCTGGCTGACCATGCCCTGGTTGTGAACGATGTCGTTATAGGCGTTTTTCAGACCCTTGATCAGCGACAGCCCGCCGCTGTCGATCAGCCGCTTCTGAGCGGTGGGGTTGCCGATCAGCGTATTGGTTGGCGCCAGGCCATCGATGATGATGTTGGAGATGAAATTGGCGCGGTCACGCTCCAGTTCGTCCAGCTCCAGCTCTTCCAGCCAGCCTTTCATGCCCTTCTGGATTGCCAGGTAATACTGCGCTCCGGCTCGGAAAAAGGGATTATAGCGCCAGGCCGGGTCCATGAAGCGCTTGTCCTTGGGATCCGGGGCAAGATCGGACTTGCCGGTCAGGATCTTCACCACATCCTCGCCAAAGCCCTGCATGTGCTTCATGGTCCGGCCCGGATCGCTGGCCGTTTCCCGCAGCAGCAAGGCCACGGCGCCGACGAAATCCTCCCGTGCCAGGCCGACCAGCGGGCCCAGCGCGGTGGTCGACTGGGCAGCCTCATGCTCAAGCGTGGTGCCGTTCTTCGCCATTCATCACCCCCGGATTATCCTTGTTCTCTCGGGCGATGATGCCCGTCAAACGAGGCCATTTCAAGCGATTGCACCATTACCGGTCGGTTCGGCTCAAGTGGTCAAAAATTAACGATAAACTTAACGGTTTCTCAAACGCTTTCGGGCATCACGCCGGCCATGTCGGCAATGCCTCAACCCCGCGAGCACGTCAGTGATGACCTGCCTGTGGCGCCCAGCGCCATGGGCGGTGCGGCCGGCGAAGGGCGAGCGAAGGCCGAACAGGGGGGCGAAACCGGCCTTGCGACAACCGGCCGGCGCACTCAGCCGGCCATGACCCGGCAAAGTACCTCCAGTCGCAAGGGTGCAGCCCGTGACGGCCTGCCCAATCATATTGTCCCAACCTGGAAGTTCATGGGGCCGGTCTTTGCCGGTGGCCTCGTGCTCAACGCAGTGGCCACGCGTGAACTGCCGGGGATCTTGCCGCTGGTATTGGCGTCGTTGGCCATAATTGGCGCTGCCCTGACGCCCTTGGCCCAGAGGCTTGAGCAAACCCGACTGTTCGTCCCCGCCCAGCGGCTCGGCCTTATGGCCGTACTGGTCGGGCTGCCAATGCTGCTGTTCGGTCTCGCCGTCGCGTTCTGGGTCGAGCAAAGCGAGGCCACTTGGGAGCAATCGATCGGGATCCTGGTGATCCTGGGCGGCATTGCCTCGGTCATCCTCAATCGCCGGGTGGCACCGCTGGTCCTTTCACAATCAGGATTGTGGCTGGGCGTGGCACTGGTCAGCGCCAGCCGTGCCGCACTGTTTGCAACAGCGCTTGGCCTGGCTGTGGCCCTGTTCGTCGCCTTCCGCCAGGCCAGGGCCGATCAGCATGAGGCTCAGGCCCAGCGCGAGCGCAAGCGGGCCCAGACCCGCGCCGAGGAGATCCTCAACGACTTCGAGCAGACCGGGCAGGGTTGGTTCTGGGAAACCGATCGCCGCGGCGGGCTGGTCTATGTGTCGGCGACCGTGGCGGCAGTGTTGGGGGTCAAACCGCAGAAGCTGCTGGGTCGCCATCTCGCCGATCTGTTTCAGCCGGATATCGCCGGACAAGAGAGCGAGCGCACCCTCGCTTTCCACCTCAATGCCCGATCAGCCTTTACCGACCTCGCTTTGCGCGCGGCCACTCGGGAGGAGGAGGAGCGCTGGTGGTCGGTCAGCGGCCGGCCGCTTTACGATTCCTTCGGCAACTTTCTTGGCTTTCGCGGGTCCGGGCATGACCTGACTGAAAAACGCCGATCCGAGGAACAGGTCTCGCGCCTGGCGCATTACGATTCGCTCACCGGCCTCGCCAACCGGCTTCAGATGGCCCAGACGCTGGAGAAGATACTGCTGGCGCCCAATCCGGAACATCGCACCTGCGCGGTCTTCCTGCTCGATCTTGACCGCTTCAAGCAGGTCAACGACACCATGGGTCACCCGGCCGGGGATGCCTTGCTGACCCAAGTGGCCCAGCGGCTTGAGCGGACGATTGGCGAATTTGGGCGGGTCGGTCGCCTCGGCGGGGATGAATTCAAGGTCATTCTGCCCGGGCGTCACCGAAGGGAGGATCTGGCCGCACTGGCTCGGCGGGTCATCCACAACCTGTCCGAACCCTACTCGATCGAAGGGCATCGGGTGATCATCGGGGCATCCGTCGGGATAGCTCTTTCGCCTGACGATGGCGTGACGTCCGAAGCGATCATCCGCAATGCTGACCTTGCGCTCTACGCGGCCAAGGATGGTGGTCGCGGCAGGCATCACTTCTATGCCGCGGACCTTCACAGCGATGCCGAAGAACGCCGCCAGTTGGAACAGGACTTGCGCGATGCCCTGGTTCAGGGCGGGTTGGAGCTTTATTATCAGCCCGTTGTTCACACGGTCACCGAACGGATCACCGGATTCGAAGCGCTGCTGCGCTGGAATCATCCGGTTCGTGGACAGCTCTCGCCAGCCAAGTTCATCCCTGTGGCGGAAGATTCCGGGCTGGTTGCGCCAATCGGGGAGTGGGCGCTGCGCACGGCTTGCCGCGATCTGGCCAACTGGCCCGAAAGTGTCCGTGTCGCGGTCAACGTTTCGCCCCTGCAGTTCGCCAATCCTGCTTTGCCGGCCATCATCACCAGCGCGCTCGCTGAAGCACAAGTCGATCCCTCGCGCCTGGAGCTCGAGATTACGGAGAGCGTTTTCCTGAGCGACGACGATGCCGTCGATGCCATGTTTACGGCGCTGAAGCGGGTCGGCGTGCGCCTGGCGCTGGACGATTTCGGCACCGGCTATTCAGCGCTCGGCTATCTGAAGAAGGCTCCGTTCGACAAGATCAAGATCGATCAGTCCTTCGTGCGCGGGGCAACCATCGAAGGCAGCCGCAACGGGGCGATCATTTCCTCGATCGTCAACCTGGCCGAGGCCCTGGGCATGGAAACCACCGCCGAAGGCGTGGAAACGCTCGACGAGCTCGATCTGGTGCGCATGCTGGGGTGCAGCCATGTCCAGGGCTATATCTACGAGAAGCCGCTGAGCGTGGCCAATGCGACCATCAGACTCCAGACCGGCCTGACCGCCATCGCGATTGGGCCAAGGGCCGCACGCGCCTCCCGCCAGACCATGCTGCGCAAGGTCGTGCTGGAGAACGGCGGGCATCACTATCATGGCACGATCCGCAACATCTCTGCTTCGGGTGCCATGATCGAAGGTTTGTGGAACGTTCCGCCGGGCACGATCTTTACCATCATTATGTCCGAAGGTCAGATGGTTACCGCCACCGCCCGGTGGTCGCAGCAGGACCGGATGGGAGTCGAGTTCGCCACTCCGCTGCAACTCGACGAAACCGGCCGGATTGCCATGCTCTCACACCAGGGCACGGATCGTCCGCGCGCGGCCAGCCTGCGCCGCGATGCGGCGGCCTGACGACGGGGGCAAACCCAAGGAAATCCCCGCGAGTTAGGCTTTTGGAAACCACATGTGGTTATCAAAGCTTATCGGGCTGGTCCGATTTCTTACCGGGGCAACCAGGGACAATGTCGAACGTGAGTGGATCCGCACTGGGACGATTCCGCAGCCTGCTCGCACCGGGCAAGGCGGCATCGTCTGCGTCGCAGAAGCCGCTCACGGGTTCTGAGCTTGAACAGGCGGTCCTGCTGCTGCGCGATTACGAGGCCTCCGGTCTGGGCTGGTTCTGGTCCAGCGACAACGAAGGCCGCATCACCTACATTTCCGATTGCATCGCCGAACGGCTTGGCTGTGAACGGTCGGCGCTGATCGGCCAGCCGATTCAGGCGCTGTTCGTGCTCGACCGGGATGAAGATGATACGGTCGAACGCACGCTCCCCCTGATCCTGAGCGCGCGTAAGACGTTCTCGGACATCCAGGTGCGGGCCGCGGCCGAGGATCGGGAAATCTGGTGGTCGATCTCCGGCCGTCCGCAGTTGCAGGCCGACGGTACTTTCCTTGGCTATCGCGGAAACGGCACCGACATCACCGCGACACGGCAAAGCCAGAAAGATGCCTCGCGCCTGGCGCAGTATGATTCGCTGACAGGTCTTGCCAACCGTCACCGGATGGGCAAGCGGCTGAGCGCGACGCTCACTGCCTACCAGGCGGCCAAGCGCGCCTGTGCGGTGATGATGATGGACCTCGACCGGTTCAAGGCCGTGAACGATACGTTGGGCCATCCGGCAGGGGACGAACTGCTCAAGCAGGTCGCCCAGCGCCTGCAGCGGGTCATTTCCGACAAGAACTGTGAAATCGGCCGCCTTGGCGGGGATGAATTCCAGATCATGCTGCCGGACATCGACGATCGCGGGCGGCTGGGCGAGATTGCCAAGACGATCATCACCATGATCAGCCAGCCCTATCAGATCGAGGGGAGCCGCTGCGTCATCGGGGCCTCGGTCGGCATCGCCATTGCGCCGTACGATGGGATCAATTCCGAAGAACTGGTGCGCTCGGCCGACCTGGCGCTTTATGCCGCCAAGGGCGGCGGGCGCGGTCAGTTCCGGTTCTATTCCAGTGACCTGCACTCCGAAGCCGAGCGCCGTCGTCAGATCGAAGAAGACCTTCGCGATGCGCTTGGCAGCGGGCAGATGCGGGTTGCTTACCAGCCCATCGTCGACACAAAGTCGAACAAGGTTGTTGCGATGGAGGCGTTTTCGCGCTGGGAGCATCCCGAACTTGGCGATGTCCCTCCCAGTGTGTTCATCCCGATTGCCGAAGAAGCGAACCTGATCGGACCGCTGGGCGACTGGATCCTGAAACAGGCCTGCGCGGAAGCCGCCAACTGGCCGGGCGGAGTGCGGGTTGCGGTCAATGTTTCTGCTGCTCAGTTTGCCAACACCGGCCTTCCCAGCCTGGTCGCTCAGGCTCTGGCTCATGCCGAACTTCCTCCCGAACGGCTGGAACTTGAGCTGACGGAGTCGATCTTTCTGGGCGATGAAGCCGCAACCAGCGAAATGTTCAACCAGCTCAAGCTGCTGGGTGTGCGGCTGGCGCTGGACGATTTCGGAACTGGCTATTCCTCGCTCAGCTATTTGCAGCACGCTCCGTTCGACAAGATCAAGATCGACAAGAGCTTCATCCGCGGCGTGACCGAGGAAGGCAACCGCAACGCGGCAATCATCGCATCGATCGTGAGCCTGGCCAAGGCCCTGAAGATGGAGACCACGGCCGAGGGGATCGAAGCGCATGACGAGCTGGAAGCGATGCGCAAGCTCGGCGTTTCGCAGATCCAGGGTTACATCTATGCCAGCCCGACAACGGCCGAGCTGGTTGATGAGGCACTGGCCAGCGGCGAGTGGGTGATCGAACCGGAAGGGCCGAGCCGTTATCGCCAGGATCGCCGCACCGTGCTGCGCAAGGTCGGGCTGATCCACGAGGATCACCGCTACGAAGTGACGATGCGCAACCTCTCGCGCTCGGGCTGCATGGTCGAAGGGCTGATGGACGTGCCCGAAGGCACCCAGTTCGTGGTCGACTTCGGCGAGGGGCAACTGGCTGTGGCAGTGGTACGGCGTTCGGCCGGGACCATGCAGGGGCTGGAATTCGAACAGCAGCTGGTAGACGACGGGGCAGGGGGGCTTTGCACCCGCCACCGCGTATCGCCCTATGTCCTGGCGCAGGCCGGCATGCCGCTTCAGGCCTTGCCGTCTGGCAGTTATCCGATGCAGCTGATGCAGCAGCCCGGCACCCCGATCAGCCTGCCCAAGTTCGGCCAGGTCGATCCCGGCAAGCCGCGCGCCAAGGTGGCCTGAAACACTGGCTGACAGGGCCGGGCGGTCCTGCTAACGGCGCGGGGTATGACTGACCTGTCCCGTATCCGCAACTTCAGCATCATTGCCCATATCGACCACGGCAAGTCCACGCTGGCCGACCGCCTGATCCAGTTCACCGGCGGCCTGTCCGAGCGCGAGATGAGCGCGCAAGTCCTTGATAATATGGACATTGAGAAGGATCGCGGGATCACCATCAAGGCCCAGACGGTCCGCCTCAAGTACAAGGCCCACGACGGGCTGGAATACGAGCTCAACCTGATGGACACCCCCGGCCACGTCGACTTCGCCTATGAAGTCAGCCGCAGCCTTGCCGCCTGCGAAGGCGCGCTGCTGGTCGTCGACGCCGCGCAGGGGGTCGAAGCCCAGACCCTCGCCAACGTCTACCAGTCGATCGAGCACGACCACGAGATCGTCCCCGTCATCAACAAGATCGACCTGCCCGCCGCCGAACCCGAGAAGGTCAAGGCCGAGATCGAGGAGATCATCGGCCTCGACGCCAGCGACGCGGTCCTGTCCAGCGCCAAGTCCGGCATCGGGATCGAGGAAGTGCTCGAAGCCGTGGTCAAGCGCATCCCCCCGCCCAAGGGCGACCGCGACGCCCCGCTCAAAGCCATGCTGGTCGATAGCTGGTACGATCCCTACCTCGGCGTGGTCATCCTCGTGCGGGTGATCGACGGCGTGATCAAAAAGGGCCTCCAGGTCAAATTCATGGCCGGCGGCACCGAACACCTGATCGACCGGGTCGGCTGCATGACCCCCAAGATCGAGCACCTGCCCGAACTCGGCCCGGGCGAGATCGGCTTCATCACCGCCCAGATCAAGGAAGTGGCCCAGGCCAAGGTCGGTGACACCATCACCACCGCCAAGGCCGGCGCCGCCGAGCCGCTGCCCGGCTTCAAGGAAGTCCAACCGGTGGTGTTCTGCGGCCTGTTCCCGGTCGACGCCGCCGATTTCGAGAAACTGCGCGAATCCATCGCCAAGCTGCGCCTCAACGATGCCAGCTTCAGCTTCGAAATGGAAAGCAGCGCCGCGCTCGGCTTCGGCTTCCGCTGCGGCTTCCTGGGTCTGCTGCACCTGGAAATCATCCAGGAACGGCTGACCCGCGAGTATGACCTTGACCTGATCACCACCGCGCCATCGGTGGTCTACCGCATCCAGCTGCGCGCCAGCCGCACCGACGACGCGCGCGAGATCTACCTCCACAACCCGGCCGACTATCCCGATCCCAGCCGGATCGAGCAGATCGACGAACCGTGGATCAAGGCGACGATCTACACGCCGGACGAATACCTCGGCTCGATCCTCAAGCTCTGCCAGGATCGCCGCGGCGTGCAGACCGGCCTCACCTACGTCGGCGGCCGCGCCCAGGTGAGCTATGAATTGCCGCTCAACGAAGTGGTGTTCGATTTCTATGACCGCCTGAAAAGCATCAGCCGCGGCTATGCCAGCTTCGATTACGAGCAGATCGGCCTGCGCGAAGGCGATCTGGTCAAGATGAGCATCCTGGTCAACAACGAGCCGGTCGACGCGCTCTCCATGATCGTCCACCGCGCCCAGGCCGAGGCCCGCGGCCGCCACATGTGCGAACGCCTGAAAGACCTGATCCCCCGCCACCTGTTCAAGATCCCGGTCCAGGCCGCGATCGGCGGCAAGGTCATCGCCCGCGAGACGATTGCCGCCATGCGCAAGGACGTGACCGCCAAGTGCTATGGCGGGGATATCACCCGGAAGAAGAAGCTGCTGGAAAAGCAGAAGAAGGGGAAGGCGCGGATGCGGGAGTATGGGAATGTGTCGATCCCGCAGGAGGCATTTATTGCTGCTCTTCGCATGGGCGAAGAGTAGCTCCGCTGATCCGGTCGCCCTGAGCCTGTCGAAGGGTTATTGCGGCGCTGCGGATGGGCGAGGAGTAGCCTCCCGCTCATCCCGAGGAGGGCGCGCAGTGCCCGTCTCCAAGGATGTGGATAGCCGAGGAGTAAGTAAGGCCTGCATCCTGAAGCCTTAACTTAGGCAGAAAATATGCGCGTTCCGCTGGAGGTGGGTTCTGAGGATCTGCCGGCAGCCCTAGGTTTCGTGGACAAAGGGTATCCAGAGTTTGACTGATGCGAGTGCGACGAAGCCGAGGTAGGATTCCTTGGTTTTGTCGTAGCGGGTCGCCACCCTGCGCCAGTTCTTGAGCTTGTTGAACAG
>JAFLDB010000004.1 GCA_017302615.1 Sphingomonadales bacterium | reverse complement strand
GCGCGGGGGTCCAGTGCCGCGGCGCCGCTGCCGCAGGCCAGCCCGCCACCTGCCACCCGCAGCGCCGCTCCTGTCCGCCGCAGCGAACGGCGCGAGGCTCCCGCCGCGAGCGGCACGGCTCCGCCGGCGGCGCCAACCGCCTTCCCGACCGAACCGGCGACGAGCGCACCGTCCGCCGCCCCGGCTCCGGTTCCCAGCGCAACCTAGCTGCGGATAGGTATTGCGCCCGGCTCGACACAGCGCGGCGCGCTTGGCACAAGCCCGGCGGAAACGGTTAATCTCCGGTTGCTCCCCAGCCGGTTAGGTTGCGCAATCAACGGCAGAACCTTTGCACGGACACAGGCACGATGAAGCTACCCACTCTCAACAAGCCCCTGCTGGTAACCCTGGCCCTGGCGATTGCCGCTCCGGCCCTGGCGCAAAGTGCCGGTGATCCCAGCCTGGAAGCCCGGCTGCGCAAGCTTGAGGCGGAAGTGGCGGCACTGCAGCGGGTGGTGTTCCCCGGCGGCGACGGACGGTTCTTCCCGCAGATCCAGCCGGCCCAGCCCGCCACTGGCGCACCGGGTACTCCGGCCAGCGCGCCCAGCGCTGACATGCTGGGCCGGATGGACGCCATGGAAGGCCAGCTCGCCCGCCTGACCGCGCAGGTCGAGGAAGACCGCAACCGGATGGACAAGCTGGAAGCCCGGCTCGACGCGCTGGAAGCGCGCGGCGCCGCGCCGGCTGCAACGCCGACGCCCGCGCCGACCCCGGTCGCCACGGTCACTCCGGCCCCGAAGCCGGTGGCAACGCCAGCGCCCAAGCCAACCGCCGCCGATCCTTCGGCCAAGCGCCTGGCTGCGGTCCGCGCGATCGAGAAGCCGCAAACCAATGATCCGGGTGACGATGAGTATTCCTATGGCTTCCGCCTGTGGGACGCCAAGTTCTATCCCGAGGCGCAGCAGCAGCTGAAACTGTTCCTCAACAAGTATCCGCGCCACCCCCGCGTCAGCCGGGCCCGTAACGTGCTGGGCCGGGCCTATCTTGACGAAGGCAACCCGCGCGAGGCGGCGAGCTGGTTCCTGCAGAACTACCAGGCCGACAAGAAGGGTGATCGCGCGCCCGACAGCCTGCTCTATCTGGCCGAATCGATGCGCCAGCTGAAGGATACCAAGCGGGCCTGCGTGGCGCTCGACCAATTCGCGCGCGAGTATCCGCAGGAAGCCGCCGGCCGCCTCAAGACCCAGTACACCAGCACCAAGAGCAAGCTGACCTGCGGGTGAGTTCCGCTCTTGGCGCATCGGCGCTAAGCCAGCCACGATGACGATTCCATCGCCCGGATCCGAAGCTGTCGGCCGCTTTGGTGCCGACCTGGCCGCGCTGTGGCCGGGGATGGGGCGGCTGGGCCTGGCAGTGTCGGGCGGTCCGGACAGTCTGGCCATGCTGCTGCTGGCCCGGGCCGCCTTGCCCGGACGGATTGCGGCGGCGACGGTCGATCACGGGCTGCGGGCGGAAAGCGCGGCGGAGGCGGCAATGGTCTCCGATCTGTGCGCCCGGCTGGACGTGCCGCATCAGACGCTGAAGGTCGAACTGGCGGCCGGCAATGTCCAGGCCGAGGCCCGCACTGCGCGCTATGCCGCACTGGCGGAGTGGATGGAACGCGAAGGGCTTGAAGCGCTGCTGACCGCGCACCATGCCGACGATCAGGCCGAGACCCTGCTGCTGCGCCTGAGCCGGGGCAGCGGGGTGGCCGGGCTGGCCGGGGTTCGCGCGCGCGGAGCCGTGCCGGGCACGCGCCTGCCCTTGCTGCGCCCGCTGCTGGGCTGGCGCAGGGCGGAACTGGCCGAGGTCGTCGCGGCTGCCGGACTGGTCGCGGTCGACGATCCATCCAACCGTGACGACCGGTTCGATCGCGCCCGGATCCGCAAGGCGATTGCCGGCGCGGACTGGCTGGACGTCCCGGCGCTGGCGCTGAGCGCCGCCAACCTCGCCGATGCCGATGCCGCGCTCGATTGGGCCGCCGCACGCGAATGGGCCGAATGCGTGGTGAAAGGTCCGATGGGCTATACCTACCGCCCGCAGGCCCCGCGCGCCGTGGCGCTTCGGGTGCTGACCCGGATCGTCACCGAGCTTGATGGCAGCGCCCCGCGCGGCAGCGCGGTGGCCCGCCTGTTCGACAGTCTGGTCGCTCGCCAGCCCGCCTCGATCGGCGGTCTGGTCGCGCGGGCCATGCCGGACGGGTGGAGCGTCACGAAAGCGCCGGTGCGGCGGGCCTAGCGCGCCGCCATGCCTTTCTGCCGCATCCGCCAGACCAGCTGGTCATAGCGGTCCTGCCCGAAGAACGGCTCCCCATCATGGACCATCAGCGGCACGCCATAGTGGCCGCCCAGCCGCTGGTCGGCCTCGTTCTGCTTGATAACCGCGTCGAGCCGTTCCGCTTCGGCTTCCTGCACCGCGTCCATCTCGGCCAGCTCGCCCCCGGCCTCGGCCACGGCGCGGGCCAGGTGATCGCCCTCGTGCCAGCCATCTGTTTCGCCCGACCAGATCAGGTGGCTGACGCTGCGCAGCAGTTGCAGGCCAAAGCCGCGTTCCGCCGCCAGCACGCCCAGCCGGGTCAGCCGGTGGATGTGGGGCTGCTCCTTGGGATAGGTCCGCGTGGCATAGTCCATCACCACCGGGTCCGGGCGCGGCCAGCGCAGCGGCATTCCGGCAAATTCGGCGCTGCGCACGCAGTCTCGCATCAGGTAGGTGGTCCACAGCGGATTGGCATTGGCAAAGAAGTCCGGCTGGCGCACCGCAATCGGCAGGACCGGGCGGACGTTGACTTTCGCGTCCCAGTCCCGCTCAAGCTCCAGCAGCTTGGGCACGACGATGTAGGAATAGGGGCTGCGGAACGACCAGAACAGGTCGACGGTATGGGTCACGGCCGGGCTCCTCAGATTGATGCCATGTCGATGACGAAACGGTACTTCACGTCGGCCTTCTCCATCCGTTCGAAGGCGTGGTTGATCTGATCCATCTTGATCAGCTCGATCTCCGCCGTGATCCCCTTTTCGCCGCACAGGTCGAGCATTTCCTGCGTCTGGGCAATCCCGCCGACGCCCGATCCGGACACGGCCTTCTGCCCGCCCAGCAGCAGGCCGGAATGGAACGGCTCCATCATTTCGATCATGCCGACGATGCAGAGCGTGCCCTGCTTGTCGAGCAGGAACAGGTAGGGCGTGACATCGTGCTTCACCGGCACGGTATCGAGCAGGAAGTCGAAGCTGCGGGTTGCGGCACGCATGGCGTCCTTGTCGGTCGAAACCAGCACATGGTCCGCGCCCAGCTTCTTCGCGTCCTCGCCCTTGGCCGGGCTGGTGGTGATCATCGTCACTTCGGCGCCCAGCGCCTTGGCAAACTTCACGCCCATGTGGCCCAGGCCGCCAAGGCCGATCACGCCGACCCGCGTGCCGGGGCCGACGTTCCAGTTCTTCAACGGGCTGTAAGTGGTGATCCCGGCGCAGAGCAGCGGGGCCGCGGCCGCCATGTCGAGGTTGTCCGGCACGCGCAGCACGAACGGCTCGGCCACGACGATGCTGGCCGAATAGCCGCCATAGGTCGGGCTGCCGTCGATCCGGTCCTTGCCGTTATAGGTGCCGGTGGAACCCTCGCGGCAATAGTTCTCCTCGCCCTCCTCGCAGGCATCGCAGTGCCGGCAGGAATCGACCACGGTGCCCACGGCCACCCGGTCCCCGACCTTGAACCGGGTGACATTGGGGCCGACCGCGCGGACCGTGCCGACAATCTCGTGCCCCGGAACAAAGGGATAGCGGGTGCGGCCCCAATCGTTGCGGGCGGCGTGGAGGTCCGAATGGCACACCCCGCAAAAGGCGATGTCGATCGCCACATCCTCGCCGCGCAATTCGCGCCGGTCGATGGTCAGCGGGTTCAGGCCGGAATCGGGCGCAGTGGCACCCCAGGCGGCAGTTGCAGGCATCTTTCCCTCTCCCGTTCATGCCGTGTCCGCAAAGTCGCTTGCCGAGGCGCGGCGTTGCGGCCATTAATCGCTCGATTAAGAACGAAGTCAAACGCGCAATTGCCGCGCGGAAATCAGGAGGAACGGATGTCTCCCTTCAAGGATGGAATTTTGGAAGGCAAGGTCGCCTTTGTCGCGGGGGGGACCTCCGGCATCAACCTCGGCATTGCCAAGCGCTATGCCGAGCTGGGCGCGAAAGTGGCGGTGCTGGGCCGCAATCCCGAAAAGGCCGCCAATGCCGCGGCAGAGATCGGCCACGACGCGATCGGGCTGACCGCCGACGTGCGCGATTACGGTGCGATCCGCGCGGCGATGGAAGAGGTGCGCAACCGCTTCGGCCCGCTCGACATCGTCGTTTCGGGCGCGGCCGGAAACTTCCTTGCGCCGGTGCTGGGGATGAGCGCCAATGCCTTCAAGACCGTGGTCGATATCGACCTCAACGGCACGTTCAACGTGTTCCGCGGCTGCCACGATCTGCTCGCCCCCAATGCCTCGCTGATTGCGATCACCGCCGGGCAGGCGGTCAATGCCATGCAGCTGCAGGCCCACGCCTGCGCGGCCAAGGCCGGGATCAACCACCTGATCCGGGTGCTGGCGCTGGAATGGGGGCCGGACGTGCGGGTCAACGGGATTTCGCCGGGGCCGATCGAGGGGACCGAGGGCATGGCCCGGCTCGCCCCCGATGCCTCGACCAAGGACAAGCATTTCGAACGGATCGCGATGAAGCGTTGGGGCTATATTGAGGAGATCGCCGAAGGGGCGGTGTTCCTCTCGTCCGATGCGGCAAAGTACATTACCGGCACGATCCTCGACATCGACGGCGGCAGCCAGCTGGGCGATGCCACCCGGCGCGATCTGGGCAAGGGACTGGCGTAGTTGGATGTTACGGTCAGGCCATCCGGCCTGACCTGGCATCACCGGCCCGCTCCCCCGGCCCGACCACCCTTAGGGTACCCTAGTTGCGGGTGGTCGGGCCGGGGGAGCGGGCCGGTGATGCCAAGCCAATCGCGGATGCGATTGGCGCACCCGGCAGGTTACCTTAAATCAGACTGTCGCCCTGACCGATGCGTTTGCCCTTGGTGATGATCACCTTGTCACCCACTTTGGTCACCCCGAACAGCTTCTTGTCGAACCCGGCGGGCACGCCGATGCAGCCGTGGCTGGCATAGCCCTTTTCCACCTTGGTGCCATGGATCGCGATGCCGTCGGTGGTCAGGTTCTGGGTGAAGGGCATCGGCGCCCCATCGTAGATGCTGGAATAGTGATCGGCCCTCTTCCAGTTGATCGGGAACACGCCCAGCGGGGTCGGCTTTTCCTGGGTGCCAAGCAGGACAGCGGTCGCCCCGATTTCATAGCCGCCCTTGAAAACCGAGAGGACGCGGGCCTCCAGATCGACCGTGATGATGATCGGGCCATCGGGCACGTCCTTGTCGTCCCAGTGCCATTCGCCGTACTTGATCGGCCCCTTGATCGGCAGGATCCGCTTGATGACGAAGCGTTCGTCCTTGGGCGTTGCCGCCGGAGCCGGTGCGGCTGACGGCGCGGGCGCGGCGGCGGCCGGCTGCGCAAATCCGGCACCGTCCGACTGCGGCGGCAGGGCGGTTGCACGGTCCTGCGGCTGAGCCAGAAGTAGCGCTCCGCCGCCCACTACGGCGGCTCCAAACAGGCCCAGCAGGGCGTGACCGGAATTGAACTTCATCGTCCTAGCGTCCCGACTTGAATCCGTTTCAGCCTGTCATACCAGCATCATGCAGGGCATGGCCAGCACCGCAGGCGGCGCGTTTCACGCCGGGACTGCATGGCAGACAAACGTTAACGCAGCACGATCAGATGCTTAACCGTGGGCGCCGAACAGGTTGGCGATTGCGGTGGTGATCCGCAGCGACAGCGCCTGGGCCTCGGCAATCGGGTCGATGAAGTCGCGGTGGATCGCGGCATAGCCGACCGCCGCTTCGTCCGGGTAATCGCTCGGCTCGGTCAGGCTGTAATCGCCAAGGCGCGGCTCGGCTGCGGGAAAGGCGCGGCGCAGCTGGGCCAGCGCTTCGTCGATCCGCAGCGTGAAGACCATTTCCAGCACGTCCTCGCGCGAAATGTCATTGGCGCGGCTGAACGGCGGGACGCTGACCGCGCGCAGGAACATGTGCTGGAACAGCGCCAGGCGCAGCGCCTGCAGCACACCCAGCGTGCGGCGGGTATGCTCGCGCCCGTCCAGCGGGGCCTCGTCCGGGATCAGGTCCAGCAACCGATGCAGCTTCAGCGCATCGACCCGAAGGCGGCTGGCCATGCGGCGGAACACGCCGGTGCGGTCATCGGTGGTAAGGTATTCGGCCAGCGCCAGGCAGGCATCGGCAATGTGGCCCTCGTCGCCGCGATAGGGCCGGCTGGCCCAATAGGCGGAATTGAACAGCTCGCCGAATGCGGCCACGGTCTTGATACTGGCCAGGGCATTGGCGCTGCGCACCAGCCGCACCAGCTGCCGTCCGCGATCGCTGTCGTGCAGCAGCTCGGCCAGGGCTTCGTAGTTCCCTTCCGCCGCCGTGCCGAACCCGGCGATCACGTTGACCGGATAGCCCAGCTGCTGCAGCACCGCATTGTGCGGGATCGCGCGGATCTGGCGCAGGCTCATCTCGCGGTCGGCAGCAAGGTCGCTCTGCCGGCGGCTCTTGCGGCTGCCGGTATCGTTGAGCAGGCCCAGGCCAAAGGCGGTGACCGCGCGGGGATAGGTCCGGCTGGACAGCTGCGCGGCCTGAAACCGGCGGATCGCGCGGTAAAAATCGAGCGAAAGGTCGGTGCGGCGATAGAACGGATCGGTTGGCGCTTCGGTGTCGGTCTGGCCCGGCGGCAGCTCGGCAAACCGGGTCAGGGTGGCGAGCGCCAGTTCCGGCGTGCCGAAGAACAAGTAACCATCCCCGCCCTGGAAACTGACTTCCGGCTCCAGCCGGATCCCGGCGCGGGCAAAGCGCCGCCGCGCCCAGGGAGACAGCGGCCAGGCCAGGCGATCGGCAAGGCTGTCCGGGTGGGCGCCGCGGCCCATGGACTCGCCGTGGGTGTTGAAGATCAGCGCGGCCACATCGCCGAGGCCATTGGCAAGCATTGCCTCGCTCAGCCTGCCCTGCAACCGCTCGATGGCGAGCGCCGCCGGAATCTGCCCGACGAACCGCCCGGCATCGGAAAAGCCGGTCTGGATCGAAACCCGGCCGCGCGCGCGGGCGTAATCGCGATAGGCGGGCTCTGCCAGCAGGGCATCGAGGAACCGGCCGCCGTGTTCCAGCGCGCTTTCGGTTTCGAACAGGGGCGAGACATCGACCTTGTCCTCGATCCCGAACAGGCGGGCGAAGTAAAGCGCGGCTAGCACCGTGGTCGGCTGTTCGCATTCGGCCACCAGCATCCTGATCGGCGCGTCGGCGTCCACATGGTGCAGGATCTGCGCCATGGCCAGGAACTGGCGGATCGCGGTGGAGCTTTCGATCGCCAGCGCCGCCATGTTGGAGCGCAGCGGACGGGCTTCGGCCAGCAGCTCACGCATCCGCATCAGCGCGGCCTGGCTGGCCAGGTCCAGCTTG
Organism: Sphingomonadales bacterium; assembly: GCA_017302615.1. Classification (GTDB taxonomy): domain Bacteria; phylum Pseudomonadota; class Alphaproteobacteria; order Sphingomonadales; family Sphingomonadaceae; genus Novosphingobium. The sequence continues at coordinate 252,108 of JAFLDB010000004.1, read as the reverse complement.
CCTGTTGGATCGATCCGGCGGCGGATCGCGTTCTGGAGCTGGCTGGAATTCACCCGGAAATGGATCCAGCCCATGCCGAGGCCATCGGCGCGCATCGCGGCGGCGACGGTCAGCAGGCTCTCGGCCGTGGCATCGTCGGCACTGGCGGCACGTGCTTCCAGCTCGGCGATTGCCGGGGCCAAACTGGTCAGCTTGAAGGGATGGTCGGCGCTGAGGTGATTGGCCGTTTCGGACAGCGCCGCGGGATTGTTGATGTCGGTCGCGGCGAGCCGCCCGGCCTGGGTCGCGGCAAAGCCGGATGCGGCGCGCAGCAGATCGGTCAGATCGGGGGCCAGCGCGGCCAGCGCATCGGCATAGCTGGCGAGCCGTTCCGACTTTTCCTCCAGCCGGTAGCGCAGCGAGGTGGCCCAGGAAATGTCGGTGCGCCCGTCCATGTCGTACCCGACCCAGGTGGCGAAGCGCAGCGGCATCGGTTGCAGGCTGCGCCACTGATCCGGCCAGCGGCGGCGTGCCTCGCTCAGCAGCACGCGGACCATGGCATCGCGGGCGCCCTGCGCGCGGGTCAGGGCGTCCATCGCCGCGCGGTGCTCGCTGTCGAGGGTGATCGCATCGCGGGCGTGCGGGGCCACACAGGCCGTCGCTGCATCGGCCGCACCGCTCGACGCCGCTTGGGCGACGGCGGCGGACTGGCGCGCGGTCAGCAGGAAAGTGGGGTGGGCGGTGAACACCACATGCGCCGCCGGGTGCTGCCAGCGCGCGGCAAACTCGGCGAAGGTGTTGGCTTCGGCCAGCCGCTCGATCCGCGCAAGGTTGGCATCCGGGGCCACCGGCCCGACCAGCCGTTCCAGTCGCCGCGCGCGGGCGAGCAGGCCTTCGCATTCCAGCTCGGCCAGCAGAGTGGCGACATCGCCCAGGCCCAGTTCGCCGCTTTCGATCTGCCGCGACAATTCCAGGCTCAGCTGGAACACCGGGTTGAACAGCGGCGTTTCCGCAGTCCGCCGGTGCAGGTCCTGCAACCGCGCGTCGAGCCGGGCGAGGAGGGTCATTGGCCCAGCGCGGCGGCCGCGCGGGCGGCAGCCTCGATCGCCGCCACATCGGGCGCGCCCTTGGGCACCAGCCACGATCCGCCGCAGCACAGCACCGGATCAAGCGCCAGCCAGTCCGGTGCGGTTGCGGCCGTGATCCCGCCGGTCGGGCAGAACCTGACCATGCCGAACGGGGCGGCAATCGCCTTCAGCGCGGGAATGCCGCCATTGGCTTCGGCCGGAAAGAACTTGAACCGGTCCAGCCCGAGATCGAGCCCGCGCATGATGTCGCTGCTGGTGGCAATGCCGGGCAGGAAGGCGGTACCAGAGGCTATGGCCGCCTTGGCCAGGCTGTCGGTCAGGCCCGGCGAGACGATGAATTCGCTGCCCGCTTCCAGCGCGTCTTCCAGCGCGAATTCGTTGAGCACGGTGCCGGCGCCGACAATCGCGCCGGGGACCTGCTTCATCTCGCGGATCACTTCCAGCGCACTGGCCGTGCGCAGCGTCACTTCCAGCACCGGCAGACCGCCGGCAACCAGCGCCTGGGCAATCGGCACGGCATGGGCCACGTCCTCGATCACCAGCACCGGGATGACCGGGGCCGTGCGCATGATGGTTTCGATTCCGCTCACGAAAGGTGTTCCTTGGCAAAGGCAGCCGCCGCGCCGAACAGGCCGGGCTGGGGATGGGTGATCAGCTTGACCGGCAACTTGCCCATCAGTTCGGCAAAGCGGCCCTTGGCGGTAAAGCGGTTGGCAAAGCCGGAGCGCAGCAGCGTGTCCTTGATCCGCAGGCCCAGCCCGCCGGCAATCACCGCGCCCGATGCCCCCTGGGCCAGTGCCAGATCGCCCGCGACTGAACCGAGCGACAGGCAGAACCGGTCCACCGCGGCGGCGGCCAGGCTGTCTTCGCCGCTGGTGCCGAGGCTCCACAGGGTGCGGTCGTCGAGCGGCTGGATTGCCCGGCCTTCCAGTGCGGCCAGCGCTTCATAGATATCGACGATGCCGGGGCCGGAGACGACCCGCTCGACCGAGACCCGGCGATAACGCAGCCGCAGCCGGGCCAGGATCGCATCCTCGATGCTGTCGAGCGGGGCAAAGTCGATATGCCCGCCCTCGGTCGCCTGGACGCGGTAATCCGTACCATCGCGCCAGATATGCGCCACGCCAAGGCCGGTGCCGGGGCCGACGATGGAAATGGTGCCGCTGGCCGGCAGCGCCTCGTCCGGTCCGGCGAGGTGGACGAAATGATCGTCCGCGGCGCAGGCCACGGCATGGCCGACCGCGCCGAAATCGTTGATCACGGTGTACCGTTCGGCCCCCAGCTTTTCCGGGATCAGCGCCGGGCGGATCACCCAGGGGTTGTTGGTAAAGCGGATCACGTCTCCGCCGACCGGGCCGGCAATCGCGATCGAGACCGCCGGAGGCAGGGTGCCGCCCTGCATCCGCGCGAAATCCTCCCAGGCGGTCTGGAAGCTGGCGTGATCGCGGGTGTGCAGCGTCGCCGGTTCGCCCAGCGCAATGGTGCCATCGGCCGCGATCTCGGCCAGGGCAAAGCGCGCATGGGTGCCGCCGATGTCGACCGTGACAAGCCGGGTCATTGCGAAGTCTCCGTTCGTGTCGAGCGAAGTCGAGACACCTGGGCGCCGCGTGTCTCGACTTCGCTCGACACGAACGGGACAGGGGCGTTCTGGCAGGTCATCACAGCCCCCCCTCCGCCAGCATGGCCGATCCGCCCTGTTCTGCGCCGTCGGCGTGGTGGCGGAACATGGCGAACAGTTCGCGGCCCATGCCCATGCCGGGAGGCGGCGGACTGGCGGCTTCGCGGGTCGAGAGATCGGCCAGCACTTCCAGGCTGCCCTGATGCGCGCACAGCCTGATGATGTCGCCGTCGCGAACCTTGCTCAGCGGGCCGCCGCCCAGCGCCTCGGGCGTGACGTGGATCGCGGCGGGAACCTTGCCGCTCGCCCCGCTCATCCGTCCGTCGGTGACCAGCGCCACCTTGAACCCCTTGTCCTGCAAGACGCCCAGCGGCGGGGTCAGCTTGTGCAGTTCCGGCATGCCGTTGGCGCGCGGACCCTGGAAGCGGACCACGACCACGACGTCGCGGTCCAGTTCGCCGGCCTTGAACGCGGCCTGGACCGCTTCCTGGCTGTCGAACACCCGGGCAGGGGCCTCGATCGTGTAGCGCTCGGCCTCAACCGCGCTGGTCTTGAACGTGCCGCGCCCCAGATTGCCCTGGACCAGCCGCATCCCGCCATCGGGCTGGAACGGCGCGCTGGCTGGGGCAAGGATCGTCGCATCGCCGCTGGTTGCCGGGGCCGGGCGCCAGGCCAGCGCTTCACCATCCAGCACCGGCTCCTGCGCATAGTCGGTCATGCCACCTTCGGCCACGGTCAGCACGTCGGCGTGGGCCAGTCCTGCATCCAGCAGTTCGCGGATGACGAAGCCCATGCCCCCGGCAGCGTGGAAGTGGTTCACGTCGGCCGCGCCATTGGGATAGACCCGCGCGATCAGCGGCACGGCGGCGGACAGTTCGTCCAGGTCCTGCCAGTCCAGCAGGATGCCGGCGGCGCGGGCCATGGCCGGCAGGTGGATCGCGTGGTTGGTCGATCCGCCGGTCGCCAGCAGGCCGACGCAGGCGTTGACGATCGCCTTTTCATCCACCACCCGCGCCATCGGGCGATAGTCCGTGCCTTCGCGCCCGATTTCGGCCAGGCGGTGGACGGCCTTGCGGGTCAGCGCGGAGCGCAGCGGGGTATTCGGCGGAACAAAGGCGCTGCCCGGCACGTGAAGGCCCATCAGCTCCATCATCATCTGGTTGGAATTGGCCGTGCCATAGAAGGTGCAGGTGCCGGGGCTGTGATAGCTGGCGCTTTCGCTTTCGAGCAGATCGGCGCGGGTCGCCTTGCCTTCGGCATAGAGCTGGCGGACCTTCTGCTTTTCCTTGTTGGCGAGGCCCGAGGGCATCGGCCCGGACGGCACGAACACCGCGGGCAGATAGCCGAAGCGCAGCGCGCCGATCAGCTGGCCCGGCACGATCTTGTCGCAGATGCCCAGGATCGCCATGCCATCGAACATTGCGTGGCTCATCGCGACGGCGGTGGAAAGCGCGATGACATCGCGGCTGAACAGGCTCAGCTCCATGCCGTCCTGGCCCTGCGTCACCCCGTCGCACATTGCCGGAGTGCCGCCCGCAACCTGCGCGGTCGCACCGACTTCGCGGGCGTAGAGCTTCATCGCTTCCGGATAGCGGCCATAGGGCTGATGGGCCGAAAGCATGTCGTTGTAAGCCGTGACAATGGCCAGGTTCGCCCCGCGCCCGCTCTTGATCGCGGTCTTGTCCTCCAGCGCCGCGGCAAAGCCGTGGGCCAGGTTTGAGCACGACAGGGCATTGCGGTTGGGGAACCGTTCGGCTTCGCGCTCCATCAGGTCGAGGTAGCGTCGTCGGCTGTCCTTCGACTTGTCGATGATCCGCGCCGTTACGCGTTCGATCGCGGGGTGCAGCTTACTCATGCCAATGGACTCCGTCGCGCTCGGTCAGGGCAATGGCCGCGCTGGGGCCCCAGGATCCGGCGGTATAGGGTTTGGGGGTCAGACCGTGGACCGCCCAGCTGGCGCGAATCCCGTCGATCCAGTCCCACTGGGCCTCGACCTCGTCGCGGCGGACGAACAGGGTCTGGTCCCCTTCGATCAGGTCGAGCAGCAGCCGCTCATAGGCGATCCGCTTGGTCGGACCGGCAAAGGCATCGGCCATGGCGATATCCAGCGGCACCTGCCGCAAGCGTACGCCCTCGCGGTCCAGCCCCGGCACCTTGGCCATCAGCGACAGGGTGATGTTCTCTTCCGGCTGGATCCCGATCACCAGCCGGTTCGGCACGGTCAGCGCCCCGCGCCCGGCAAAGATCGAATGCGGCACCGGGCGGAACTGTACGACGATTTCGGTCTTGCGTTCGGGCAGGCGCTTGCCGGTGCGCAGATAGAACGGCACGCCCTTCCAGCGCCAGTTGTCGAGGTGGGCCTTGATCGCGACGAAGGTTTCCGTGTCGGACGGCTTGCCCAGTTCCTCGTCATAACCCGGCACCGGCTGGCCCAGGATCGCGCCGGCGCGGTACTGGCCGGTGACGGTCTCATCCGGAGCGACCAGCCGCAGCGTGCGCAGCACCTTGACCTTCTCGTCCCGGATCGCCGTGGCATCATAGCTGGATGGCGGTTCCATCGCGACCAGCGCGAGCAGCTGCAGCATGTGGTTCTGCACCATGTCGCGCAGCGCACCCGCGCCGTCGTAGAAACCGACTCGGCCTTCCAGCCCGACCGTTTCCGCGACGGTGATCTGGACATGATCGATATGGGCCGCGTTCCACAACGGCTCGAACAGGATGTTGGCAAAGCGCAGCGCCAGAAGGTTCTGGACCGTTTCCTTGCCCAAGTAATGGTCGATCCGGAAGGTGCGGTCCTCGGGGAAGGCACGGGCCACCGCGTCGTTCACTTCGCGGCTCGATTCAAGTGACGTTCCCAGCGGTTTTTCCAGCCCGATCCGCACTTTTTCTCCCGCCAGGCCGCCGGCTGCGAGGCCGACGATAGTCGGCTCGAACAGGCTGGGCGCGGTTGACAGGAAGATCGCCAGGCCCTGTTTCGGCGTGCCGACCTTGTCGGCCAGCGCGGCATAGCCAGCCATGTCAGTCGCATCGAGCGGCTGATAGCGTAGCCGGTTCAGGAATGTCGCCATGCCGCCGCGGCGGTCGGCCGGCATGAATTTTTCAAGCGCCTCGCGCGCGAAATTGCGATAGCCGGCATCGTCGAACGGTTGGCGCGCGGTGCCGACGATCTCCAGATCCTCGTCCACCAGGCCATCGGCATGGAGCGCGCAAAGCGACGGCAGCAGCATCCGCTGCGCCAGATCGCCGGTGGCGCCGAACAGCAGCAATCGGTCCGCGGTAAAGCTCATCCGCCCGTCCTCTCCCGGTGGCTAGGTCCAGCGGCGGGTTAGCAGCGGGGCAGGGGGTGCGCCAGAGCGCGAGGGCGCGCTCAGGCCTGTGCGCGGCGTGAATACGTCTGTGAGCGGACGGTCTTGCGCGGCTTGGCCGCCGCCTTGGGTGCGCGTACCGGGCGCGGGCGGTATTCCTCGCTGGGCAGGGCCTTACCGAACAGCCAGCCCTGTACCATCCGGCAGCCATCCTGCTTGAGATGCTCCAGCTGGATCCGCTCCTCGACTCCTTCGGCCAGAGTGCACATGCCCAGCTGGTTGGCCAGAGCGATCACCGCGCTGACAATCGCCCGCGATTCCTCGCGCGTGGCCAGTTCGGACACGAACCGCCGGTCGATCTTGATCTTGTCGAACGGGAAGGTCAGCAGGTAATTGAGCGAGGCATAGCCGGTGCCGAAATCGTCGAGCGCGATTTTCACCCCGAGGCTCTGGAGGCGGTTGAGCACTTCCAGATTGGCTTCGGAATTGCCCAGCAGTACGCCCTCGGTGATTTCGAATTCGACCCGGGCCGGATCGATTCCGCTTTCAGCCAGGGCATGGACCACCAGCGGCATAAGTCCCGGACTTTCGATCTGCACCGGGGACAGGTTGATCGAGATCGTCTCTGCTGCTTCCCAGCCGGCTGCCTCGTGGAGCGAGGTGCGGATCACCCATTCGCCAATGGGCACGATCAGGCCGGTCTCCTCGGCAATCGGGATGAATACGTCCGGCGGCACCAGCCCGCGGGTGGGGTGCTGCCAGCGGAGCAGGGCCTCATAGCCGGTCATCGCCTCGCTCTGGGCATCCACCAGCGGCTGCAGGAACAGGCGCAGTTCGCCCCGGCCGACCGCATGGCGCAGGTCGCGGGCCAGGGTGTGGCGTTCGTGCAGTTGCGCGTCCATGCCGGGCTCGAACATTTCCCAGTCGCCCCGTCCGGCAGCCTTCATCGCATTGAGCGCGATGTCGGCATAGGATTGCAACTGAACCTTGCCGTCGGTGTGGAACGGAGCGAGCGCGATCCCGATCGAGACCCCGCTGTGGAGATCATGGTCTTCCACCTGAAGCGGTTCGGCCAGCGCAATCACCAGCAGTTCGGCGAGGCGGACCGCATGATCGCAGGCATCGCCGCCCCGTACCACCACCGCAAATTCGTCGCCGCCAAGCCGGCTGATCAGCGGCTGGCTGCCGCCCAGGCCGCTGTCATGGACGCAGGACAGCAGCTTGTTGCCCAGGGTCCGCAGAAAGGCATCACCGACCGCGTGGCCGTGCATGTCGTTGATCGACTTGAAGTGATCGACATCCAGCAGCATCAGCGCGATGTGTTCGTCCGCGCCGCGCTCGGCCAGCTGGCGTTCCAGCGTCGCATCGAACAAAGCCCGGTTGGGCAGGCCGGTCAGAGTGTCGTAGTGGGCCATGTGATGGACCCGGCTTTCGGCCTGGCGGCGTTCGGTGATGTCTGAAATCACCCCGCGATAGGCCACCTTGTCGCCGGTATGGCAGGGCCTTCCGCTGATCGACCACCAGCGCGGCTCGCCATCGCCAAGGCCATCGAGTGCAACGACGGTGCCACGCAGGGGACGGCGCTCGACAATCGCCTGGGCCAGACTGCTGCGCGCTTCGTCGGGCGCGAACAGGGATATGAACGGTGCACCTTCCAGCGCGGCGGCATTGCCTCCGGCGGCATTGGCGAAGCGCTTGGAAACGCCGACCAGACGCCCGCTGCGGTCGAGTTCGAACAGCCAGTCGGAGCCGTTCTCCTCATACTCGTTGAGCAGCAGCTTGACCGTCCGCGATGCAGCGGCGAGTTCGCGGTCGGAAAGGATCCGGGTGACGAACAGGTCGCGGGCAGTGTGGGTCATGCGGATCAGCAGGGCGCTGGCGGTTATCAGGACGGCGATCGCGCCGAAGGTGGCCGGCTTCGCCACTTCGGCCAGGCCGACCGACAGACCAAGGGCCAGCAGGAAAATGTAGATCGTCGCCGAATCGACCAGCGTGCGCGACATGTAGGCTGCGGCCGCGATCTGGGCGACGGCGCAGACTGCCAGCAGCAGCTGGCCATCGGCCGGAACCTGCGGGAACCACCAGCCCAGCGCGATGCCGAGGGTAAGCCCCAGCCACAGCGAATTGAGCCGGAAGGCGCGCAGGATCTTCTCGCTACGGCGGCGGCGGCGACCGCGCTCGATCCCTTCGGCCAGCCAAAGCCGGTGCAGGCAGGCGGCGATCATCGAGCTGCCGAACAGGGCCAGATGCGGCCAGGCGATCTTGCCGGCCAGTCCGGCCACGATCATTGCGGCGTTCAGCAGGCTGCCCAGCACCATTGCGCGAATGATGCGGATATGCGCGCTGATCAGCCGATTATCGACCCATTCACGCAGTTCTGGCGGTACCGCGGCACGCAGTGCCGCCTGCTTGCTAACCATGAACCCGCGGGCCCCCGGGAATTGATAACAGCCTGCCCTACGCCCGCTACGGTTAACAAAGTGATAGTCGGCCCTTCGCCATGCCCCTTCGGGCAGCTACAGGGATGGCAAAGGAGATTCGCCGATGCGCCGTGCCCCGCTTGCCCTCGCCCTGACTGTTGCCCTGGGTGCCGCCCTGGCCGCGCCGCAGCTTTCCGCCGGACCGGTCAAGGCCCCGCAGCTCAAGGTCCATCCCGCCGCCGAAGCCCAGGTGCTGGACCTGTCGCAGCGGCTGATCGCGCTGCGTTCGGTGCGCGGTCCGGGGAACGAGACCGGCAAGGCGCTGGGCGTGGTCAAGACCGCGCTGGTCGCGGGCGGGTGGAAGGACGCGGAGGTTGAAGTGGTCCCGGTCGATGACACCGCCTACATGATCGCGACCTGGCCGGGCAGCGACCCCAGCCTCAAGCCACTGGTCATTTCCGGCCACATGGACGTGGTCGAGGCCGATCCCAAGGACTGGACCCGCGATCCCTTCACCCCGATCATCGAGGACGGGATCCTCTATGGCCGCGGGGCGAGCGACATGAAGTTCGATGCCGCGCTCGCCACTTCGGCGCTGATCGAGCTGCGCCGCCAGGGCTACAAGCCCAAGCGGACGGTCATCCTGCAGTTCTCGGGCGATGAGGAAACGACGATGAAGACGTCGAAGATCATCGCCGAGCGGCTGAAGAACGCCGAACTGGTGATCAACATCGATGGCGGCGGCGGCACCTTGGACGAAGCCACCGGCAAGCCGCTCTACTGGACCTGGCAGGGGGCGGAAAAGACCTATGTCGATTACCAGCTGGAAGTGACCAACCCCGGCGGGCACAGTTCTGCCCCGCGTCCGGTCAACGCGATCACCCAGATGTCGCAGGCGCTGGACAGGATCGGCAGCTATCGGTTCAAGCCGGAACTCAGCCCGCTGACCAAGGAATATTTCGAGAAGGCCGCCGAGTTCGAAAGCGATCCCAAGCTGGCTGCGGCGATGCGGGCCTTCGCCGCCAATCCCAATGACGAGGCCGCGCTGGCGGTGCTGCGGGCCAATCCGGCCTATGTCGGCAAGGTTGGCACCACCTGCGTCGCCACCATGATCCACGGCGGCCATGCCCAGAACGCGCTGCCGCAGCGGGTCACCGCCAACGTCAATTGCCGCGTCTTCCCCGGCCACACCCGCGAGGAAATCCGCGATGAACTGGCCCGGGTGGTGGGCGACGATGCGGTCAAGATCACCGACGTGTCCGGCAACGATACCACCATGTCCCCGGCATCCCCGATGCGGGCGGACTTTGTCGGCGCGGTGGCGAAGGCGATCGGCAAGCCCTATCCGGGGATCGCGATCGTCCCGTCGATGGCCTCCGGCGCAACCGATTCGATGTGGTACCGCGCGCTGGGCGTGCCGGCCTATGGCGCCAGCCCGACGTTCAGCAAGGATTCGGAAGACTTCGCCCACGGCCTCAACGAACGGGTCCGCCTGTCGAACATCCGCCCGGGTCTGACTTACTTCCTCAGCCTGTTCACCGACCTGTCGAAATAAGCGCGTCCAGGCCGTCGCGGGCAATCGCGGCGGCCTCGCCCGCTTCGAACGTCTCGGGCGAAAGGCACAGCTCCAGCCACAGCCCGTCGACCAGCGCGGTGACCGCAATCGCGGTGCTGCGCAGGACCGCCGGGGGTACGCCATTATCGGACAGCAGGGCTTCCAGCCGCTGGCGGAAGCGGCCGTACTGTTCGTCATGCTGGGCGGCGATGTCGGGCCGGGCGCGGACCAGGCTCCAGAACGCGATCCAGGTGGAAAGCAGCTCGCTGTCGGCAATCGGCGGCAGCAGGCTGGCGCTGACGTAAGCGTCCAGCCGCGCGCGCGGTTCGGGCCCGGCTGCCGCCACGGCAGCGTCCAGCGCGGCCGTCACCCGCGCATCGGCCGCGGCATAGCTGGCCGCGACCAGCGCATCGACCCCGCCGAAATAGTGCCCGATCAGACCGGGTGAAACGCCGGCTTCAGCCGCGATCGCCCGCACGCTCGCCCCGGCCGCCCCTTCGCGGGCCAGCACCCGCGCGCAGGCCGCGATCAGGCTGGCGCGGCGGGCGTCCGGGTCTTCGCGGCGAAAGGCGGGTTGCGATGCCATCGCCCTTGTTATACATTCGTTCAACAAGCCGATCAAGGAATCGCCGTTCAATGACCAAGCTGGACCACGCCTTTGCCGAAATCGCCGGATCGGATGTCGATCCGGATGCCGATTTCAGCCTGCCGGGCTGGATCTATCACGACCGCGAATTCTTCGAGCTGGAGCAGGAGCGGATATTCCGCCCCTCCTGGCAGATCGTCTGCCATGTCAGCGAAGTTGCCAATCCCGGTGACTATCGCACGCTGGATTACCTGGGTGAGAGTGTCATCGTCATTCGCGGCGATGATGGACAGGTCCGTGCCTTTACCAATGTGTGCCGCCACCGTGCGATGCGCCTGGTCGAGGGTCCTTCGGGTTGCGCCAGGAAGCTGGTCTGTCCCTATCACGCCTGGGTGTTCGAGAGCGACGGGCGCCTTTCGGGCGTGCCGATGAAGTCCGAATATCCGGCGCTCAAGCTGGAAGAGAACGGACTGGTGCCCGTCGCTCTCGAGATCTGGCACGGTTTCGTGTTCGTCTGCCTGCAACCCGAAGGGTTTCCGACGCCGGGCGAGATGATGGCCCCGTTCGAGGACGAGGTGGCGCAGTACCGGTTCGAGGACATGCGCCCGATGGGCGACGTCCGCCACCGCCCGCGCAGCGTCAACTGGAAGAACGTCGGCGACAACTATTCCGACAACCTGCACATTCCGGTGGCGCATGATGGCCTGACCCGGCTGGTCGGCAAGACCTACCGGATCGAGGCGCATGGCTGGGCCGACCGGCTCTATGGCGACGTGGTGAAGAACGAGAAGCAGAACTTCTGGGAGAAGTTCTATTCCGCCCACATGCCGCGGGTCGGGCATTTGCCCGAAGAGGCTCACGGCCGCTGGCTCTATTTCAAGCTGTGGCCCAACATGGCCTTCGACATCTACGCCGACCAGATCGACTTCATGCAGTGGCTGCCGGTCAGCCCGACCGAATGCCTGCTGCGCGAAGTGGCCTATTGCCTGCCCGACAGCCGGCGCGAGATGAAGCTGGTGCGCTATGCCAACTGGCGGATCAACCGTGTGGTCAATGCCGAGGATACCTGGCTGATCACCCGCGTGCAGCAAGGCATGCAGAGCAAGACCTACGGCAATGGCCCGATCGGCAAGAGCGAGGTCTGCCTGCGCAGCTTCGCCAAGAAGATCCGCGCCCTGATTCCGGAGGCGCGGCAGCCGTACCAGCCGGCGCCTGGATGGAGCCGCCGGGGCTGATCGGCCTTTCCTACACGGCCGTGCCCTGCCACACTCGTTTTCAACGGGAAAACAGCCACTTTTTTCTTTCCAGAACCCTGTGAACTTTGTCAGGTTCCAATCCTTCGAAAGCCGGACCCAGCATGACCAAGACCTATGACGCGATCATCATCGGCGGCGGCCACAACGGCCTGACCTGCGCGTTCTATCTCGCCAAGGCGGGGATGCGGGTGCGGGTGCTGGAACGGCGCCACGTGGTTGGCGGCGCGGCGGTGACCGAAGAATTCCACCCCGGCTTCCGCAACTCGACCGCCAGCTACACGGTCAGCCTGCTGCGTCCCAAGGTGATCGCCGACATGCGGCTGCACGATTACGGCTACCGCGTGATCGAGCGGACGATCAGCAACTTTTTCCCGTTCGAGAACGATTACGTGAAGCTGGGTGGCGGCCCCGGCCGGACTGAGGCGGAGTTCGCCCGCTTCTCGAAAAAGGATGCCGAGGCTTACCCGAAATATGACGCCGCGCTGGAGAAAGTCGCCAACGTGCTGCGCGACCTGTCCCTGCAGATCCCGCCCAATGTCGGTGGCGGCCTTGCCTCACTGATGGCGGCGGCCAAGCAGGGCTGGCCGATGGCCAACCTGGACCTTTCGGTGCAGCGCGACCTGCTGGATATCTTCACCAAGTCCGCCCGCCAGTTCCTCGATGGCTGGTTCGAGCATGACTATGTCCAGTCGGCTTTCGCCTTTGACGCGGTGGTCGGCAACTATGCCGGGGTTTCGACCCCCGGATCGGCCTATGTCCTGCTGCACCACGTGTTCGGCGAAGTGAATGGCAAGCTGGGGGCCTGGGGCCATTCGGTCGGCGGCATGGGCGCGATTACCCAGGCCATGGCCCGTGCCTGCGAGGATGCCGGCGTGGAGATCAGCCTTGAGGCCCCGGTTGCCAAGGTGCTGGTCGATGGCGGCAAGGTGACCGGCGTGAAGCTGGAAAGCGGCGAGGAGATTGCCGCCAGCATCGTCGCCTCCAATGCCGGTCCGGCCCTGCTTTACCGGCAGCTGGTTGACGCGAGCGATCTCGACGAAGATTTCCAGCGCCGGATCAAGGGCTACAAGACCTGCTCCGGCACGTTCCGGATGAATGTGGCCCTGTCGGAACTGCCGGACTTTTCCGTCCTGCCCGGCAAGGAGCAGGCCGAGCATCATACCGCCGGGATCATCATCGCCGCGGGCATGGACTATATGGATCAGGCCTTCATCGATGCGCAGCAGCACGGCTGGTCGAAGAAGCCGATTGTCGAGATCAAGATCCCCAGCACGGTCGATGACAGCCTGGCACCTCCGGGCTGCCACGTCGCGTCGCTGTTCTGTCAGCAGTTCGATCCGACGGTCGACTGGGACGCCAACCGCGAGAAGGTGGCCGACCTGATCATCGACACGGTCAACGACCATGCCCCCAACTTCAAGAAGAGCGTGATCGCCACGCAGATCCACTCGCCATGGGATCTGGAACGCAAGTTCGGTCTGATCGGCGGGGACATCATGCATGGCACGATGGGCATCGACCAGCTGTGGGCGGCGCGTCCGGTGCTGGGCCACGGCGACTATCGCGGACCGATCAAGGGCCTCTACATGTGCGGCGCGGGAACCCATCCCGGCGGCGGCGTGACCGGGGCGCCGGGCCACAATGCGGCCCACGCGATCCTGGCCGACCGGCCGCTGCTCAGGAAGATCCTGCGGTCCTGACCGACCAGTAGACCGGCAGCCCGGCGAGGATCAGCAGCGCGGCATAGCCCATCGCTTCGGTGCCAAGGCCCCATTCGGCCCAGAAGAAGAAGGCCACGGCCACCAGTGCGGCAATCAGGGTCAGGGCATTGCCGCGCTCCAGCTTGATCGCCGCCAGCGCCGCCATCAGATAGGCCACCAGGCCTGCCGCCAGGCTGACCGAGGCGATGAAGGCAAACAGGTCGGTCATCCCGCGTGAGTAGTTCATCAGGGTGATCAGGGTGAGCAGGCCGGAAGAGACCAGATGCGAGCGTACCGGGGTGCCGTGGCGGCCCTCCTGCGCGAACCATTTGGGGAAGACCCCGCCCTTGGCCATGGCCCAGGGCATTTCGGCCTGGACCAGGATCCAGCCGTTGAGGGTGCCGAATGCGCTGATCGCGGCGAACAGGGCTACGGCCACGGCGATGTCGCCGCCTAGGTACCGGCCCAGGAAGCTGGCAATCGGCGCAGTCGATCCGGCGGCTTCCTCCACCGGCATGAACAGGGCGAAAGCGCTGGAAATGCCGATGTAAACCAGGCCGGTCAGCGCCACCCCGATCATTGTCGCGCGGGGGATGTTGCGGGCCGGATTCTCCACCTTGTCGGCCGGTACGGTCGCGGCTTCCAGGCCCAGGAAGCCCCAGAATGTCAGCCCGGCGGCCAGGGCGATGTTGCCGGCTGTGAAAGGCACCTGCGGATCGGGCGCGCGTTCCGCTCCGGTGACCCACAGCCACAGTGCGATCCCGATCAGCGCGATCAGCGGCAGCAGCTTCAGCACGACGGTCACTTCCTGCAGCCGCCCCGCCTCGCGCACGCCGCGGATGTTGATCAGGGTGACGATCCAGACACAGGTCACGGCCAGCACGGCGGGCAGTCCGGTCGTGCTGGCCAGCTCCGGCCAGATCAGCGCCAGCGCGCTGACCACGGCCACGGCCACGGCGGCATTGCCGACCCAACTCATCACCCAATAGGCCCAGGCCGTGGTGAAACCCGCGAGCGGACCGAAGGCGGCGCTGGCATAGGCATAGGGCCCGCCGGCCAGCGGCAAGCGCGCGCCAAGCGCGGCAAATACCCGGGCCAGGGCCAGGGCCCCGGCAATCGTGATTGCCCAGCCGGCAAACTGGTTCCAGCCCAGCGGGGCAAGCTGGGCGGGCAGGATGTAGATACCCGATCCCACCATGTTGCCGATCACCAGCGCCAGCAGCGCCCAGAAGCCAAGCTTGCGGTTCATCGGCGTTATCCCCTTCGCCGCGCAACCTACCGCTTGATCCGGCCGCGTCACCATGTTTCTTGGCTGCCATGGCAACAGTGACCACCCAATCCTGGCTCTCCCGCCTTGGCCAGTACCCGCCACGCCTGATCGAGGCAGCCGTGGCGATGAATGAGAATGACATTCCCCGGGCCGAGTTCCTGCTGCGCTCGCACCTCAAAGAGCGGCCTTTCGAAGTCGCCGCGATCCGCATGCTGGCCGAAGTGGCCGGGCGGATCGGACGCTACAAGGATGCCGAGACACTGCTGCGCCGCGCGCTGGAACTGTCACCGGGCTTCACGGCGGCGCGGGCCAATCTGGCACTGGTGCTCTATCGCCAGAACCGCCCGGCCGATGCGATTGCCGAACTCAACACGGTGCTGGCCGAAGAGCCGGACAACCCCGGCCACGCCAACCTGCAGGCCGCCGCGATGGGCCGGATCGGCGAGTTCGACGATGCAATCACCCTGTACGAACGCGTGCTCGAACAAGCCCCCAACCAGCCACGCGTGTGGATGAGCTTTGGTCACATGCTCAAGACAGTCGGCCGGCTGGACGAAGGCATCGCCGCCTATCGCCGCGCGATCGGGATCATGCCCAGCCTGGGTGAGGCCTGGTGGAGCCTGGCCAATCTCAAGACGGTGAAGTTCACCGATGCCGACATTGCGGCGATGGAGCAGGCGCTGACCGGCGGCGATGTAGCCAAGGAAGACCGCTTTCACCTCGACTTCGCACTGGGCAAGGCATTCGAGGACCGGGGCGAGGCCAATCAGGCCTTTGCCCACTATGCCGCCGGCAATGCCCTGCGCAGGACCGAACTGGACTATGACGCGGACGAGCAGGAGCGCTATGTCGACCGCCTGATCGAGATTGCCACCCCAGAGTTTTTCGCTGCCCGTGAAGGGCAGGGTTTCCATGCGCCCGATCCGATCTTCGTGCTCGGCATGCCGCGCGCCGGATCGACACTGGTGGAGCAGATCCTCTCCAGCCACAGCCTGATCGAGGGGACGACCGAACTGCCAGACATCCCGGCCATGGCCCGCCGCGCGCCGAACTATCCGCTAAACCTGCCGGATCTGACTGCGGAGCAGCTGGCCGCGCAGGGTGAAGAGTTCCTCCGCCGCACCCGGATCCAGCGCAAGACCGATCGCCCGTTCTTCATCGACAAGCTGCCCAACAACTGGATGCACGTGATCTACATCATGCTGATCCTGCCGGGCGCGAAGATAGTCGATGCGCGCCGCCATCCGCTCGGCTGCTGCTTCTCCAACTTCAAGCAGCACTTCGCCAAGGGCCAGGCCTTCAGTTACAGCCTGTCCGACATGGGGCGCTATTACCGCGACTATGTCCGACTGATGGCCCATCTTGACCGGGTCTTGCCGGGCCGGATCCACCGCGTGGTCTATGAGCGCATGGTCGATGATACCGAGTCCGAAGTGCGCAGTCTGCTGGCCTATTGCGGGGTGGAGTTCGAGGAAGCCTGCCTGGCGTTCCACAAGACCGAGCGGGCCGTGCGCACGCCCAGTTCCGAACAGGTCCGTCAGCCGATCTACCGCGACGGGACCGAGGCGTGGAAGCCTTTTGCCGCGCACCTCGATCCGCTGCGCGAGGCGCTGGGAGAAGTGCTGGATCACTATCCCGCGCCGCCGCCCGGCTGGTGATGCAATCGTTGCAATTCTGTCACGCATGGCATGCGATTTACCTGGCTATGACACCACCGCTTGACGCGGCGCAGCATAGGAATCAGTCTCGCACCTGCAAACCTTAGCCTGAGGGGGCATTTGAATGCGTATTGCCAATCGCCGCACCACCTTTGCGGCCCTGCTGACCACCACCGCGCTGATTTCCGCACCGGCCTTCGCGCAGGAAGCCGAAGGTGAGGCCGACGCCACCGAGATCGTCGTCACCGCGCAGAAGCGCTCGGAAAGCCTCCAGAACGTGCCGATCTCGATTCAGGCGATCGGGACGCAAAAGCTGGACGATCTCAACATCTCGAACTTCAGCAACTATGCGCAGCAGCTTCCCTCGGTGACCTTCCAGGGCAGCGGCACCCCCGGCGTCAACGTGATCTATATGCGCGGTGTGGCTTCCGGCGGGGACGGCAACCACTCTGGCTCGCTCCCTTCGGTCGGTGTCTACCTTGATGAACAGCCGGTCACCACGATCGGCGGCAACCTCGATGTCCACATCTACGACATCGCCCGGATCGAGAGCCTCTCGGGTCCGCAGGGTACGCTCTATGGCGCCTCGTCGCAGGCCGGCACGATCCGCATCATTACCAACAAGCCCGACCCTTCGAAGGTCGAAGCGCGGATGGATGCCGAGGTCAACACTGTCGCCGGCGGCAAGATGGGCGGCAAGTTCGAATTCATGGGCAATGCTCCCATCACCGACGGCGTCGCCCTGCGCCTGGTCGGTTTCTACAAGCGTGATGCCGGCTGGATCGACAACGTTCCCGGTACCCGCTGCTTCCTGCCCCAGCCGGGCGGGATATGCGTCAACAACAACGCCTTCGTGGAAGAAGACTACAACGAAACCGAGACGATCGGCGCCCGCGCCGCGCTGGGTATCGAACTCAACGAAAGCTGGACGGTAACGCCTTCGGTGATGTACCAGTCGACCAGCTCGAACGGCATGTATGCCTTCGACCCTTCGGTCGGCGACCTGCAGGTACAGCACTTCGCGCCCGAGTTCCGAAACGACAAGTTCACCCAGGCCGCGCTGACCATCGAGGGCAAGATCGGCAGCTGGGACCTGACCTATTCGGCCGCCTATCTCGATCGCAAGACCTTCAGCTCGAGCGATTACACCGACTATTCCGAAGCCTATGACCAGCTCTATTCCTACTACGGGGGTCTGGCCGGCTACTTCTATTTCCAGGACAACCTGGGCAACACCATCGATCCGCGCCAGAAGGTGATCGGCAGCGATCACTTCAAGAAGCACAGCCAGGAACTGCGGATTGCTTCGCCGGCTGACAACCGCCTGCGGCTGGTTGCCGGGGTGTTCTACCAGTACCAGTCGAACGACATCTTCCAGGACTACCAGGTGGCCGGCCTCGGCACCCGGGTTTCGGTCAATGGTTCGCCGGGCACGCTGTGGCTGACCAAGCAGCACCGCATCGACAAGGACTATGCGGCCTTCGGTGAACTGAGCTTCGACCTCACCGAGCAGCTGACCTTCACGGCCGGTGCGCGCCTTTACAAGTTCGACAACAGCCTGATCGGGTTCTTCGGCTTTGGCCGCAACCCCAACAACAACTACTCGCAGACGCCGTACAACGGCGCGGGTTCCTCGCGCACGGGTGTGGCCAGCTGCTTCACCACCACCGGATCGCGTCTGCGCCCGGTTGCGGGGACCCCGGGCGTGACCCTGTTCCCGGCTGCCATTCCCGGCACGCCCTGCACCAACCTGGGCGTCTGGACCGGCAGCGGAGTCGATCCGGTCAAGGCCGAGGGCGACGGCGTCACCTGGCGCTTCAACCTCAACTACAAGCCGAACAACGACCTCTTGGTCTATGCCACCGCGTCGAAGGGCTTCCGTCCGGGCGGGATCAACCGCCGTGCGGACGTGCCGCCCTACGATGCCGACTTCCTCTATAACTACGAAATCGGCTGGAAGGCGACGCTGGCTCCGGGCTTCCGGATCAACGGCGCGATCTATCAGCAGGAGTGGAAGAAGTTCCAGTTCTCGTTCCTCGGGGCCAACAGCTTCACCGAGATCCACAATGGACCGGACGCCCGGATCCGCGGGGTCGATATCGACCTGGCCTACAACCGCGGTCCGCTCAGCATCAGCCTGGCGGCGGCCTATACCGACGCCAAGATGACCAAGAACCTGTGCGTCATCGACGATCCGACCTTTGCCTGCACCGGACCGGGTAACGCGATCTCCTCGCCTTCGGGCACGCGTCTGCCGATCACGCCGAAGTTCAAGGCGGCCGGCACCCTGCGCTACACCGGCGAGGTCGGAGCGACGACCAAGGTCTATGGCCAGGTCAACGCCTCCTACCAGAGCTCGGCCACCAGCGAAGTGCGCGCCGGACCGGCCGCGATCATTGGCGATCTGCCGGCTTTCGCCAACGTCAACCTCGCCGCCGGGGTCGAGTTCGAGAAGCTCGATATCGAGCTGTTCGTCTCCAACCTGTTCGACGAGCGGGGCCAGCTCTCGCGCTACCTGCAGTGCGGGCAGTGCGGCCAGCGGCCCTATGTGGTCACAATCATGCCGCGCACCGTGGGTCTGCGGATGAGCTACAAGTTCTAGGCCCAAGCCCCCAGCGGCAAGCAGAAGCGCCCCGGACCCACCCGGTCCGGGGCGTTCTTCATTCCGGCAGCTTGCACACCGTTACCCAGCGCGCACCGACCAGATCGGCCAGCCGCATGGGCTCCACCTCTACCGAACTGGTCCGCGTGCCCGCCGCCGGGAACACCGTGGGATAGGCCAGCAGCGACCGGTCGGCCAGGATCGGCAGATCGCTGGCCAGCCCGAACGGACAGACCCCGCCCACTGCATGGCCGGTCACCGCCAGTGTTTCTTCCGGGTCCAGCATCCGCGGCCGACCGCCCAGTTCCGCCTTGCACAGCCCGTTATCGAGCCGCGCATCGCCGCGGGCCAGCAGCAGCTGAACCGTCTCACCGACCCTGAAGGCCAGAGTCTTGGCGATCCGTCCCGGTTCCACCCCCAGGACTTCGGCGGCTTCGGCGACTGTCGCGGTGGAGCGGGCGTGGTCGATCAGCCTGAGGTCCGGTGCGTGTTCCCGCAGCCAGTCCAGCGCGCTCTCGCCGCTCATCCTTGCAGCGCCTGGACAAGCGCCTGTGCGGCGCGGGTCACGTCGGACCAGGTGTCCTCGAAATGCTCCTCCCCGCCGTAATAGGGATCGGCGACGGCCGCCCCTTCGCGGCCCGGAACCCAGTCCAGCAGCAACTGCGGCGCGGAGATGGCGTCTGCCGGGACGACCGCCCGGGCATTGGCCAGGTTGGAATGGTCCATCACCAGCACATGAGTGAACCGGCGGAAGTCTTCCTCCACCAGCTGCCGCCCGCGCAGGTGGCCGATCTCCACCCCGTTTCGCCGCGCCGTTTCCTGCGCGCGGGGATCAGGCGCTTCACCGATGTGATAGCCGGCGGTCCCGGCGCTATCGATCGTGACCCGCAGCCCGGCGGCTTCGGCCGCGGCGCGAAAGGCGCCCTCGGCCATGGGTGAGCGGCAGATGTTGCCCAGACAGACGAACAGAACGGCCGGTTCACGCATCGTCCTCTCCAAACCGTTCCAGCCGAAAGGCGGCAGTCAGGTATTCCTCTGCGGCGGCCTTCAGCTGCGGTTCCTTGGCAAAGGCCTCGGCCGGCAGGGGTGCGGCATCGAAGGCGTGGAGCAGGGTCCAGAGCGCAAAGCGCCGCCCCGGTTCGCGCTCCACTCCAAAGCCGATTTTCAGCCGTTCCAGCGCCAGGGCAAACTCGGCCTCGGTCAGGCTGGCGGGATCATCGGTTTCGAAGAAATGCCGAATCAGGCCGTCCAGTTCCATCGTCCTAGAGCCAGCCCAGCGCCTGTGCCGCCCAAAGCGCGCCGCCCCCGGCCAACGCCGCCAGTAGGTAGCCGCCCCAGCCACGGCTTGCACCGGCCTTGCGGTCCCACATGAGTTCTACTTCCGGCAGCGGCGGCGCATCGGGCGCGCCGCCTTTGGGGGGGAACTTGTCCTCGATCCGCCGGACCAGGTCGGGCAGGCGCAGCAGGGTCTGGGCATCCTCGCGCAGGCGGTCGGCAATCGCTGCTTCCGGGCCCAGTTCGTCGCGGATCCAGTCGCGCACGAACGGCGCGGCGACATTCCACATGTTGATCTGCGGGTGCAGCTGGGTCGCCAGTCCTTCGACCATCACCATGGTCTTTTGCAGCAGCAGCAGGTGCGGCTGGGTCTGCATGTCGAATTCGCGGGTGATCGCGAACAGGCTGTCGAGCATTTGCCCGACCGACAGCTCGCTGACCGGACGGCCCCGCGTCGGCTCGCCCACCGCGCGCAGTGCCGTGGCGAATTCATCGACCGAGTGATAGCTCGGCACATATTGCGCCTCGAAATGGATCTCGGCCACCCGGCGGTAATTGCCGGTGGTCAGGCCATAGAGGATTTCGGCCAGCCACAGCCGGGCGCGGCGGTCGATCCGGCCCATGATGCCGAAATCGATCGCGGTGATCGTGCCGTCCGCTTCGACGAACAGGTTGCCCTGGTGCATGTCGGCATGGAAATAGCCCAGGCTGATCGCCTGCTTGAGGAAGGTCAGCACCAGATGTTCGGCCAGGGCGGGCAGGTCGTGACCGGCCGCGCGCAGCACTTCGGTTTCGCTGATCTTGGTGCCGTCGATCCAGTCGATCGTCATCACCCGGCCGTTGGTGCGGTCCCAGTCGATCCCGGGGACGCGGTAGCCTTCGACGCCCTTCATCCGCTCGGCCAGCTCGGAAGCGGAAGCGGCCTCGCGCCGCAGGTCCAGCTCGCGCAGGGTCCAGCGCTTGAAATTGGCGATCACCAGCCGCGGGCGCAGCCGCGCCGCCTCTCCGCCCAGGCCTTCAAGGTGGGCGGCGGCCCATTCATAGGTCTGGATATCGGCGGCGAACTTCTCGCGGATGCCCGGCCGCAGCACCTTGACCGCGACGGTCCGGCCATCGGTGGTCACCGCGCGGTGGACCTGCGCGATCGAGGCCGCGCCGACCGGCTCTTCCTCGATCGAGGCGAACAGGGTCTCCAGCGGCTTGCCGAAGCTCGCCTCGATCTCGCGCCGGATCAGGTCGAAGGGGACGGGGGGCAGCCGGTCCTGCAGCAGCAGCAGGTTATTGGCCGCTTCCTCGCCGACGATGTCGGGCCGGGTCGCCAGGGTCTGGCCCAGCTTGATCGCGGCCGGGCCGATCGCGCGGAACGCCCCGGCATAGTCCGGCGTCCTGGGCTGGAACGTGCCGATCCGCGCGATCCGGCACAGCCGGCGGACCTGCGGCGGCGTGTTTGGATCGCTTTCGATCCCGCGCAGCGCGCCGTGCCGCGCCAAAGTGCGGCCCCAGCGCAAAAGGCGCAGGATATGCGTCGCGGGACGCGTCACTTCAGATTTTCCATCCCGAATGGATCGCGACCAGTCCGCCCAGGATTGGCTCGACCCGGGTGTTCACGAAGCCGGCCTGACGGATCATGCCTTCGAATTCCGGCATGGTCGGGAAACGGCGGATCGATTCGATCAGATAGCGATAGGAGTCCGCATCCCCGGCAATGGCCTGGCCGATCTTCGGCACCAGCTTGTGCGAATAGGCATCGTAGACTTCCTTGAAGCCCGGCCATTCGGTGGTCGAGAATTCCAGGCAGAAGAACCGCCCGCCGTGCTTCAGCACGCGGTGCGCTTCGGCCAGGGCGTGATCGATCCGGGTCACGTTGCGGATCCCGAACGCGATCGTGTAGGCATCGAAGAACCGGTCGGGAAAAGTCAACACTTCGGCATTCTGACGCGACCAGACCAGGTCATCGAGGCCGCGTTCCATCGCCCGTTCGATGCCCACGTCCAGCATGTCCTGATTGATGTCCGACACCGTGATGGTTGCGCCGTGTTCGGCCATGCGAAAGGCGATGTCGCCGGTGCCGCCCGCCATGTCGAGGATCTGCTCGCCCGGTTGCGGCTTGACCCGGCGGACGAACTTGTCCTTCCACAGCCGGTGCATGCCGGCCGACATGGCATCGTTCATCACGTCGTACTTCTTGGCCACCGACGAGAAGACCGCGCCAACTTTCTCGGTCTTCTCCTCGGGAGAGACCTCTTCGTAACCGAAGGAAACCTTTTCGCTCATGGCCTGCGCCTTAGGGGAGATTCGCGCCCGAGCATAGGGCTTGCGGGCGCTTTGCGGGCGCGGAACCTGACAAAGTTCACAGGGTGCACAGGACGAAAAAAACTTTGCGTCACCTTGTGTCACCCGCTGTCGCCCTGTGTCACCTTCCGTCGATGTGTGCGGTAAGGGCGGATGCGGGTTCATGGCCCGGATTCTGGCAGAATCCGGGCCTGTAGGAAAATGCCTTGGACTGTTTGTGCCAGCCGTCAGGCCTGCGGGGGCGGGAACATGTAGGGGGCCAGGTGGGCCAGGTAATCCTGCTTGCCGATCTCCACCCCCAGCATTCGCAGGATCGCATAGGTGGTGGTGGCGTGGAAATAGAAGTTCGGGGTGGCAAAGCCGGTCAGGAAGGTCAGCCCGTCAAACCGGATCCCGGCACCATTGGGAAAGGTGATCACCACTTCGCGGCTGGCCCCGGCATCGAAGGCTGCCGGATCGACCGATTCGACATAGGCGATGGTCCGCGCGCAGCGGTCCTTCAGTTCGGCCAGAGTGGTTTCGGTATCGGGCATGGCGGGCGGCTCGCTGCCGGTCAGCCGCGCGGCGGCGCCCTTGACCGCGTCAGAGGCGATCTGGATCTGGCGCGGCAGCGGCAGCATGTCGGGTGCTAGCCGGGCGTCCATCAGCGCGGCCTCGTCAAGGGTCGCGGCGGCCTTGTCCAGCCAGGCCTGCATGTTGCGCAGCATGGCGATGAAACCCGGAACATGGGTCTGGTATAGCGAGGCGGACATGGCGGCTTCTCCCTGGGTCTGTCTGGGTGTGTGTTTCTGTCCGCCGCTGGTTAGGGGCAAAGCGGTCCCGGTTTCAATGCGAAACCGATTGTCGCGGCCCGGCGCTTTGCCTAACCAGCCCCCATGCCGGAGCTTCCCGAAGTCGAAACCACCGTCCGCGGCCTTGCCCGCTATCTCGATGGCGCGCGGCTGGCGCGGGTCGAGCCGCGCCGGGCCGATCTGCGCCGGCCGTTCCCGTCCGATCTGGTCCAAGTGCTGACCGGCGCCACGGTGACCGGCCTGTCGCGCCGGGCCAAGTACGGGCTGATCCATACCGACCGGGGGCAGACCATGGTCTTCCATCTCGGCATGTCGGGGCGCTGGCGGATCGAGCCGGAGGAGCTGGGCAAGCACGATCACCTGGTGCTGGAAACCGGCAGCGGGCATCTGCTGGCACTGTGCGATCCGCGCCGGTTCGGCTCGGTCGATCTGGTCAAGACGGACGGGCTGGGCCAATGGCCGGCCTTTGCCGCGCTGGGGCCGGAACCGCTGGGCGATGACCTGACCCCCGCGCACCTCAAGGCGGCGCTGGCCGGGCGCAGCGCGGCGATCAAGCTGATGCTGCTCGATCAGCGGATCGTCGCAGGGCTGGGCAACATCTATGTCTGCGAAGCGCTGTTCCGCGCGGGGATCGATCCCCGGAAAGCGGCAGGCCGGGTGACCGGCCCGGCGCTGGCCCGGCTGGTGCCGCAGATCAAGGCGGTGCTGGGCGAAGCGATCGAGGCGGGCGGATCAAGCCTGCGCGACTATGCCCAGCCGGACGGCGAGCTGGGGTACTTTTCCAAGCAGTTCGATGTCTATGATCGCCACGGCCAGGATTGCACGCGCTGCGGCGCGCCGGTCCAGCGGCTGGCGCAGGGCGGACGCAGCACCTGGTATTGCGCCAAGTGCCAGAAGTAGGGTTGGGGGAGCGGGCTGGTGTTGC
Source organism: Sphingomonadales bacterium (assembly GCA_017302615.1). GTDB lineage: Bacteria > Pseudomonadota > Alphaproteobacteria > Sphingomonadales > Sphingomonadaceae > Novosphingobium. The sequence continues at coordinate 227,788 of JAFLDB010000004.1, read as the reverse complement.
GAGGGAAAGGCGGATGGCTTTCCCGCACCGGCGGCAGATGCAAACCGACTCTCCCGCTTGACGATTCGCAGCCCCGCAGTTAAGGGCCGCGCTTCCCGTGGGGCCGATTCCGTGTCGGCGCCCCGTTTTGCACGAGATTCTTAAGGACGAACATGGCCAATACGCCGCAAGCCAAGAAGCGCATCCGCCGCAATGAACGCCGCGCGGAAATCAACGGCAACCGCATGAGCCGCATCCGCACCTTCGTGAAGAAGGTCGAGGCCGCGCTGGAAGGCGGGGACAAGACTGCCGCTGCCGAAGCGCTCAAGGCGGCCCAGCCGGAACTGGCTCGCGGCGTGGCTCGCGGCGTGCTTCACAAGAACACCGCTGCGCGCAAGATGTCGCGCCTGACCAAGCGCGTCGCCGCGCTCTGATTCGGCTTCTCCCGCGACGATTCGCGGGACGAAAACGGAACGGTTTTGCAAAGGGCCTGCCGGTGATCCGGCGGGCCCTTTCGCTTGTGCAGTGCAGCGGCGATGCTGCATTGCGTTAACACCATGGAATCCCGCGATTCGCGCGGTTCGGCCTGTGGATAGGTGAATATAACTAAGTAAAAACAATGCTTTGACTGGACTATCGCGGATTCGCGAGGGTCCGGCTGAGTCAAGGGCATTTATTTCAGTTTTTTTACCATGCGCGCCTTGCTCTCTGCGGCGAAGCGGCCATAAATCGAATCGTGTTCAGGGCTATTCGGCCCATCGGACATCCATTCAAAAATCTGGTTCTTGATCCGGCTTTCGGGCGGCCGGTGGGGTAAGCGTGCGGCTGTGCGCGCCGGGTAGGCAATGCTTTGGGGGCGTGGGTTAGTGACGGGAACGGGTATGGGCGGATCGCAAGGCAAGCCTTCCGCCGAAGGGCAATCTGAAGAAGATCGTCTGCGCGCGCAGCAGGAAGCGATGGACATCGCCGCCGACTGGGCCGACATCAGCCAGGGCCTGCGCAAGGACCTGGGGCAGCAGCTGCACAGCCAGTGGATCAAGCCGATCCAGCCGGGGCCGTTCTGCAAGGAAACCGGCACGCTCGATCTGTACCTGCCGACCGAATTTTCCGCCAATTGGGTGTCGGACCGCTTCGCCGACCGGCTTTCGCTGGCCTGGAAGATTGCCCGGCCGGACGTGCGCCATGTCCGCATCTCGGTTTCGCCCGCGCGCCGCGCGCCGCAGGGGCTGCGCTTCGGCGAAGGCAGCCGCCGCTCGGCCGAAGCGCCGGTGCCGGCCCAGCCGGGCGATGCGCTGGGCATGGGCGCGGCCGAACTCGGTACGCTAGGGCCCAACGGTTTCGGAATGGGCTCGATCGGGCTCGATCCGTCGCTGACCTTCACCACGTTTGTGACCGGCAGCGCCAATGTCCTGGCCAGCAATGCGGCGCAGCGCATGGCCGCGACTGAAACGCCGCAGTTCGCGCCGCTTTATCTCAAGGCGGCGACCGGGCAGGGCAAGACCCACCTGCTCCATGCGATCGGCCACGCCTATCTGGCGGCGCATCCGCGGGCGCGGATCTTCTACTGCTCGGCCGAACGCTTCATGGTCGAATTCGTCCAGGCCCTGCGCCAGAACCAGACGATCGAGTTCAAGGCGCGGCTGCGCGGCTTCGATCTGCTGCTGGTCGACGATATCCAGTTCATCATCGGCAAGGCCAGCGCGCAGGAAGAACTGCTCTACACGATCGATGCCCTGCTGGCCGAAGGCAAGCGGCTGGTCTTTGCCGCCGATCGCGCACCCCAGGCGCTCGACGGGGTGGAGCAGCGCCTGCTCAGCCGCCTCAGCATGGGCCTGGTCGCCGATATCCAGCCGGCCGACATCGAGCTGCGCCGCGCGATCCTGGAACACCGGTTGCAGCGTTTCGCGCCGACCCATGTCCCGGCCGACGTGGTTGAATTCCTCGCCCGCACGATCAACCGCAACGTGCGCGAGCTGGTCGGCGGCCTCAACAAGCTGATCGCCTATGCCCAGCTGACCGGCCAGGCCGTGTCGCTCCAGCTGGCCGAAGAACAGCTGACCGACATCCTCTCGGCCAACCGCCGCCGGATCACGATCGACGAGATCCAGCGCACCGTTTGCCAGTTCTACCGGGTCGACCGGACCGAAATGGCTTCGAAGCGCCGGGCCCGCGCCGTGGTCCGTCCGCGCCAGGTGGCGATGTACCTCGCCAAGGTGCTGACCCCGCGGTCCTATCCGGAAATCGGCCGCAAGTTCGGCGGGCGCGATCACTCCACCGTGATCCATGCGGTGCGGCTGATCGAGGACCTGCGCACCCGCGATGCCGACATGGACGGCGATGTGCGCAGCCTGCTGCGCCAGCTGGAAAGCTGATCGCCTTTCCACCGGTGATCCACCGCGACTGAACCGCCTGCCCACAGCCCTTGCACAGGCTTGTACACAGGGCCTTGGGCGCGCCCTATGTCGACAGCAGCGTGCCCAGCGCGGCCGACATTCGCGCGGCGATATCGTCCTCGGCGCAGATGTCGACCAGCGCCAGCCCGTCGATCACCGCGATGACCGCGGCCGCCGTGCCCTCGCGGTCGGCACCGGGCGGCAGATCGAGCCGCGCATCGACCCATTGCCGGAAGCCGGCCATGACCTCGCTGACGATGGCCGGGAACGGCGCCTCGTCCCGCGCGGCGGCGGCGACCACTTCGACCCACAGCCGCATGAAGCGCCGCATTTCCGGTCCGGTGGTGAAAGCTGCGGCGCGGCGGACCAGTTCGGCGGGCTTCAGCGGCGCATCGCCCGGGATCGCTTCGGCCAGCCGCATGGCCAGTTCCCCCGCGACCCGCGCCATTACTGCGGACAGGACCTCGGCCTTGTCGGCAAAGTAATAGAGCAGCATCCGGTCGCTGACCCCGGCGGCCTGGGCCAGCTGGCGCAGGCTGGTGCGGGCAAGCCCCGTTTCCAGCAGGTGCGCGGCCAGCCGCTCCACCACCACTTCGCGTTGTTCTTCCTTGACGCTCATTTTGCCCTTGTAGCACGCGCTACATAAAGATACCATGTAGCAATTGCTACAAGGAGTCGCTGCCGATGGCCTCGCTCTACCCGATCTTGCCGATCGCCGCGCTGGTGCTTTTTGTTGTGACCACAATTAGGGAGGGGCTCGGCTCCTCGCAGGGCTGGCTCTTCGCCGCTATGGTCTGCGCCGGGTTCGCTGCATTTTCGGCCTACGCTATCGTTGCCGAGGGCCCATTCGGCTTCTGGCCCAATCACACCCAGAACGCCTGGGGCAACCAGGTCTGGTTTGATCTGCTGATCGCCATAGCCATTGCCTGGGCACTGCTGCTGCCCCGGGCCCGCGCGGCCGGGATGAACCTCTGGCCGTGGCTGGCGCTGATCTGTGTCAGCGGCTGCATCGGCCTGCTCGCCATGTTTGCGCGCTGCCGCTACCTTGAAAACCGCACCGCTTGAAGGAGCTTTGCTATGACCCTGTTCCGCCTTTTCCTCGGCATCTGCCTGATCGCGATTGTCGCCTATACCTCCGCCACCATCGCCAACCACGGCTGGAACCTGCTGCCGGTGTTCTTTGGCGATATGGCCGCAATGGGCTGGCCGGGGCAGTTCAACCTCGATTTCATGACCATGCTCGCGCTTTCGGCGATCTGGGTGGCCTGGCGGCACCAGTTCAGCGCGGGCGGACTCGCGCTCGCGGTCCTCGCCTTCTTTGGCGGGATGCTGTTCCTGTCGATCTATCTGCTGATCCACAGCCACCGCACCAAGGGTGATGTGAAGACCCTGCTGCTGGGCGAAGCCCGCGCCCGCCAGGCCTGAACCGGCTGGAAGGAGGAGAACCCCATGTCCCATCCGCCAAGCTCGCCCATGGCCGTGGTAACGGCCTTCCTCAAGGCGATGGAGCCGCTCGATTACGACAGCGCCGCCGCGATGATGGCGCCGGACTGTGCCTATACCAACCCGCCGCCGATCGGCACGGTCAGGGGGCCGGCCGGAATGCGCGCGGTGCTGGAGCCGTTCTTTGCACCGACGATCGAGAACGAGTTTCGCGTGCTGCGTGAGGCGGTCAACGGCCCGGTGGTGATTGTCGAGCGGCTCGACCGGCACCGGCTGGCCGACAAATGGGTCGAACTGCCGGTTACCGGCGTGTTCGAAGTCCATGACGGCCTGATCACCTATTGGCGGGACTACTTCGATGCCGCCACGATCCTCTCGCAGTGGCCGGGAAGCTGACTGGCTCCATGACCGGCGCCGCGCCCATTGCCACAGCCTGCGGCATTGCCGCGCTGCGCACGCCGGACGATCGCTTTGCCGCCCTGCCCGGCTATGCCTTCGCACCGCATTACCGTGACGATCTGCCGGGATACGAAGGCCTGCGGGTCCATTACCTTGATGAAGGGCCGCGCGACGCGGCGGTGACCTTTCTGTGCCTGCACGGCCAGCCGGCCTGGTCCTATCTCTATCGCAAGATGATCCCGGTATTCGCCGGAGCCGGCCACCGCGTCATAGCGCCTGACTTGCTGGGCTTCGGCCGTTCCGACAAGCCGGTCGACGAAGCGGTCTATACCTTCGCCTTCCATCGCGGGATGCTCTGCGCTCTGGTCGAGGCGCTCGACCTGCGCAACCTGGTGCTGGTCTGCCAGGACTGGGGCGGGATCCTCGGCCTGACCATTCCGCCCACCATGCCAGAGCGGTTCACGCGGCTGCTGGTGATGAACACCACGATCCCCGTGGGCGAACCGGTCAGCGAAGGCTTCGTCCGCTGGCGCGAGTTCAACCGCAGCCGCCCGGATCTGGACATCGCCGGCCTGTTCCAGCGCAGCCAGCCGGACATCCTGCCGCAAGAAGCCGCCGCCAATGCCGCGCCGTTTCCCGATGCGCGCTACAAGGCCGGGGTCCGCCGCTTCCCGGAACTGGTGATGACCGATCCCGGCATGACCGGCATTGCCGAAGCTCGCCGCGCCCGGGATTGGTGGGCGAACGAATGGCACGGGCCCAGCTTCATGGCCGTGGGCATGACCGACCCGGTGCTGGGCCCTGAAGTGATGGCCCGCCTCCGCGCCGGAATCAGGGGCTGCCCTGCGCCCCTCGAAATTCCCGATGGCGGCCACTTCGTGCAGGAAAAGGGCGAAACGATAGCCCGCGCGGCGCTCAGGGCATTCGGGCTCTAGGCGCTCAGTCCCCCGTCCACTACCAACTCGCTGCCGGTGCAGAAGGCGGCGCGGTCCCCGGCCAGGAACACCACAGCATCGGCCACGTTCTGCGGTTCACCCAAATGGCCGAGCGGATGCATGGCCGAGACATTGGCCAGCATCTCGTTATCGCCAAGGCCCTGGGCATGGGCGAAATCATCCACCAGCTTGCGGCCCATGTCGGTATCGATCACCGCCGGGTGGACCGAATTGACCCGGACCCGGGCGGCGGCGAGTTCCTTGGCGCAGCCCTTGGTGAACAGCCGCACCGCGCCCTTGGTGCTGTTGTAACAGGTGCCGCCGGCTGCGCCCTCGATCCCCGCCACAGATGACAGGTTGATGATCGAAGTGCCGCCGCGCCACAGGTGGGCGCGTGTCGCCAGCAGCGGAATGGCCGCGCGGGTGCCCAGGAACACCCCTTCGCAATTGACCGCGTGAAGCCGCCGCCAATCGTCCAGCGTGGTTTCCAGGATCGGCTTGAACAGCCACAGCCCGGCATTGTTGACCAGGATGTCCAGCCCGCCGAGTTCCGCGCGGACCCAGTCCATTGTCTCGGCCCAGCCGGCCTCGCTGGTCACGTCGAGGGCGCGGGCGATCCCGCCGATCTCGGCGGCGAGTTCTTCCGGTGCGGCAAGATCGGTCACCGCAACCTTCGCGCCCGCGGCGGCCAGCGCGCGGGCCGTGGCGGCGCCAAGGCCCTTGGCCGCGCCGGTGACAAGGGCAATGCGTCCGTCAAGATCAGCCATGGTTCAGGCCTCCACCACTTGCTTGCCAAGTTCGTCGCGCAGTTCGCGGCGCAGGAACTTGCCGCTGGCATTGCGCGGCAGCGGATCGTCGAGGAACCACACATAGCGCGGCACCTTGTGCTTGCTCATGTGCTCGGCGCAGTGGGCGATCACCGCCTCGGCGCTGCTGGCCGAGCCCGGCTTCATGTGGATCGCCACGCCGATTTCCTCACCCAGGCGGGTATCAGGAACGCCGAACACGCAGCATTCGGCCACGCCCGGGACGCGGTAAACGCAGGCTTCCACCTCGGTGCAGGAAATGTTCTCCCCGCCGCGGATCACCAGGTCCTTCTTGCGGTCGACGATGAAGATGAAGCCGTCCTCGTCGATCCGGGCGACGTCGCCGGTGTGCAGCCAGCCGCCATCGGTGATGGTCTGCTCGGTCGCGTCGGGGCGGTTGATGTAGCCCTTGATCACCGGCGCGCCCTTGACCCACAGCTCGCCGACCGAACCGACCGGCAGTTCGCGGCCATCGTCATCCACCACCTTTACCTCGAAGCTGGGCATCCACGGCCCCGCGCTGTCCGGCTTGGCGACGAAGAAATCGCCCGAAACCGAAGTGATGATCCCGCAGGTCTCGGTCATGCCATAGCCGGTGGTCGGCCGCGCGGTCTTCACCGCCTCGTCGATCTTCAGCACCAGATCGGGCGGGACCTGCGCCCCGCCACCGGACAGGCCGGTCAGGCTGGAGGTGTCGGTGGTCGCGAAATCGGGGTGGTTGATGATCTCGCGGCTCATCACCGGTACGCCGGACACGCCGGTCACCTTGTACTTCTCGATCAGCTTCAGCGCCGCGCCCGCATCCCACTTGTACATGAGCACGATCGCGCCGCCGGCCGCCGTGGTCAGATAGGCCCCGCAATTGTTGGCGGTGACGTGGAACAGCGGCGTGGTCAGCAGCGAGACCGGCGGCGGAGGATCGGCCGGCGGGGCTTCGCCCGTGGCGCGCTCCACCGCCAGGGCCTGGGCCATGGTCGAATAGAGCATGTTCATCAGATTGGCGACGCAGCCGCGGTGGGTCAGCTGTGCGCCCTTGGGAAAGCCGGTGGTGCCGCTGGTGTAAAAGATGCAGGCGTCCGAATCCGGATCGACTGTGACTTGCGGCATGGCGCCGCCGTGGGCGATGACATCGGCATAGGGGGTGACGCCGGCGGGGTACTCATCCAGCCGCACGCCGACCACGGCCATGTCCTTGTGCCCACCGCATTCGGCAAAGCGGGCCAGCCGTTCCTTGTCGGCAAACAGCACCTTGGGCGCTGCATCGTTGAGGGCATATTCCATTTCCTCGGCGGTCCACCAGGCGTTGAGGCCTGCGGCGGCGACGCCGATGCTGGTGCAGGCCCAGTAGATCGTCATCCATTCCGGGAAGTTGCGCATGGCAATCGCCACCCGGTCCCCCGGGCGCACGCCTTGCTCCCACAGCCAGGCGGCAATCGCCGCGGCATGGGCGTGGGCCTGGGTATAGGTCAGGACCTCGTCCTCATAGATCAGGTAAGGCCGGTCCCCCCAGACGGCGGTCGAAAGCCAGAACTCCCGCACCGAAGGCGGGGCGTTCTTGAAGGTCAGGATGTCGCGGCCCAGCACCTGGGCGCGGACCACTTCGAACTGGCCGCCAGGACCCGTCAATTCCTCGCGCACCTGGCGCAATTCGGCAAAATGCATCTCTCATCCCGTTGTTGTCTTAATTGCCCGATTAAGTGCACATCGGCGGGCGGGGGGCAAGAGACTTCCTTTGCCGGTCGGGCCGAAACGCCCTAAGGCTGCGGCCATGTCGCTGCCTCCCGACCGTCTCGACCGGTTCGCCCGCCACATCGTGCTGCCCGAAGTGGGCGGGGCGGGGCAAGTGGCGCTGAGCCAGGCGCACGTCGTGCTGGTCGGTTGCGGCGGAATCGGCAGCCCGGCGCTGCAATACCTCGCCGGGGCCGGGGTGGGGCGGCTGACCCTGGTCGATGACGATGTGGTCGATGCCAGCAACCTGCAGCGCCAGACCGTGTTCACGCCCGCCGATATCGGGCGGTCCAAGGCCGTCGTTGCGGCGGAATGGATAAGGCGATTCGACCCGGCGCTCGATGCCCGCGCGGTGGAAGGGCGAATTGGGGGGGGGATTCCGGCCGCGCGGGTGCTCGAGGGCGCCACCCTAGTGCTTGATGGCTGTGACAATTTCGCGACTCGATTGCTGGTGTCCGATACCTGCGTCGCACTTGGCGTTCCGCTGACCACGGCGGCGATCGGGCGGTTCCAGGGCCAGGTCGCCAACTTTGCCGGTCACCTGCCGGACCAGCCCTGCTATCGCTGCTTCGTCGGCGATGCCTTCGATGCCGAGGATTGCGACACCTGCGCCGCCGATGGCGTGCTGGGTGCGATGGTCGGTATGATCGGAACCTTCGCGGCGATGCAGGCGATCCGGGTGATCCTGAACGGCAAGACCGCGCTGGGCGATCCGCAATGGGGCAAACTGCACCTGATCGACGGGCTGACGCCGAGCCTGAGGACACTGCGGATCGCGAAGGACCCGGAGTGCCGGGGGTGCGGGAGTTAGATTGAGGTTGTGTCAGGCGCACATGGCGGGCCATGGTTTACTGCCTGCGCACGCATGACCAACTGACCGCGCCTCAACCTTTTGGTGTCATCCCCGCGCAGGCGGGGATCCATGGCCTGACCGTGCCACTTTCAAACCAGGTGCAGATCGAACCGCAGGTCGCGCCAGTCGGGGTTGCCAGGTTCGATCAGATCGATCTTCCATGCCCGGTTCCACTTCTTCATCGCCTTTTCCCGGGCAATCGCCTCGTGAACGTCGCTGAACTCCTCGGCATGGACCAGCCGGGTCACGCGGTAACGGTTGGTGAACCCGGCCAGTTCACCGCCGCGGTGCTGGCCGATCCGCTCGCGCAGATTGCCGGTAACGCCGATGTAGAGCGCGCCGCGGGTCTGGCTGGCCAGCACATAGACCCAATAGCTGCGCGGCGCGCTCATCCCATGGATCCCCGCCTGCGCGGGGATGACAAAGAAAGGGAACGGTTCACCTGAGCAATTCCTCCACCCAGGCCGGGACCACTTCGCTGGCCGGGCCGAGGCGCGATTCGTGGAAGTGGTGGGATCCCTGGCTGCGCTCGAGATTGAGTTCCAGCGTCTGCGCGCCGAGTTCGCGGGCGTTCTTGACGAAACCGGCCGCCGGATAGACCGCGCCCGAGGTGCCGATCGAGACGAACAGGTCCGCCTCGCGTAGCGCGGCGAAGATTTCGCCCATGCGGTAAGGGACCTCGCCGAACCAGACCACGTCGGGGCGCAGGGTCCGGGCCGAGCAGACCGGACAGGGCGGCCGGTCGATCAGCGGCCCCCACCAGCGGCTGCGGACATCGCAGCTGGTACACCAGGCGTTGAGATGCTCGCCATGCATGTGGATCACCCGCCGTGAACCGCCGCGCTCGTGCAGATCGTCGACGTTCTGGGTGACCAGCAGCACCTTGCCGCCGGTGCGCTGCGGCCAGTGCTCTTCCAGCCGGGCCAGCGCGACATGGGCCGCGTTGGGCTCCTTCTCCTGGATCGCGGCGCGGCGCATGTCGTAGAACCGCAGGACCAGGTTGGGATCGCGGGCAAAGGCGTCGGGCGTGGCCACATCCTCGACCCGGTGATTCTCCCACAGGCCCCCGGCGCTGCGAAACGTGTCGATCCCGCTTTCGGCCGATACGCCCGCGCCGGTCAGGATCACGATGTTGCGGATTTCTCTCATGTCGCCCATGAAGCACGGCACAACTGGGGACGGCAATGGCAAGAATCGGCATCATCGGCAGCAAGGGACGCATGGGGGCGGCGCTGGTCGATGCGATCGGCGCGGCGGGTGCGGTCCACGCCGGCGGGGTGGACAAGGGTGACGATGTCGCCGCGCTGGCGGCGCAGTGCGACGTGCTGGTCGATTTTTCCGCCCCCGCCGCGCTGGAAGGCAACCTCGATGCCGCCGTGGCGGCAGGCGTGCCGATCGTGGTCGGCACCACGGGGCTTGAGGAACGCCACCACTGGCTGTGCGATGCGGCGACGGACCGCATCGCCGTGCTGCAGACCGGCAATACCTCGCTGGGCGTCACCCTGCTTGCCCACCTGGTGCGCGAGGCGGCGAGCCGGCTGGGCGAGGACTGGGACATCGAGATTGCCGAGACCCACCACCGGATGAAGGTCGACGCCCCGTCCGGCACCGCGCTGCTGCTGGGGCAGGCGGCAGCCGAAGGCCGCGGCATCGACCTTCCTGCCCGTTCGGCGCGCGGGCGCGACGGGATCACCGGCGCCCGCCGGCCCGGCGACATCGGCTTTGCCGCCTTGCGCGGCGGATCGGTGGCGGGGGACCACACGGTTCATTTCCTTGCCGATGACGAACGGATCGCGCTGTCGCATCTCGCCGAGAACCGTCGGATCTTTGCCAAGGGTGCGGTCCGCGCCGCGCACTGGCTGATCGGCAAGGCACCGGGGCGCTATGCAATGAAGGACGTGCTCGGGCTCTGACCGGCCCGGCACCAGGGGGAGAAGAAAGCCATGTCACAGCCCATGACCCCGGCGGCCGAAGCCGCCCGGATGATCGATGCCCTGGGGCCGGAAGCCCTGGCCAAGGCCCAGGCCTATACCACCGGTAACCACTGGCTGCTGTTTGCCGCGGTTGGCGTTTCGATCCTGATCGCGTGGATCATGGTCCGCTTCCGCATGCTCGACCGGGTGGCGGAGCGGTTGCAGGGCAGGTCTTGGGCCCTCGGAACCTTCCTGGTCGGCGTGGCCTTCTTCCTCATCTCCGCCGTGCTGGAACTGCCCTTTACCATCTACACCGATTGGCAGCGCCAGCACGCCTATGACCTGTCGACCCAGCCGCTGGGCGACTTCCTGGGCCAGCTGGCGCTGAGCGAGGTCCTGTCCGGCTTGCTTGGCGGGCTGTTCCTGCTGGGGGTCTATTCGCTGATCCGCAAGACCGGGCCGCGCTGGTGGCTGTGGGGCGGCGGTTTTTCGGCTCTGGTCACGGTGCTGATGCTGCTGAGCGGGCCCAGCCTGATCATGCCGATGTTCAACAAGTACGAGCCGGTTCCGCCGGGCGAAGTCCGCACCGCGCTGGAGAAGATCGCCGACGATGTCGGCATCCCGCATGACCGGATCTTCATGTACGATGGCTCGCGCCAGTCCGAGCGCTTCACCGCCAATGTCGCCGGAATCGGGCCCACCGCCAGGATCGCGATTGCTGATGTGGCGCTGAAGGAAGCCTCGCTGGCCGAAGTCGTCGCCGTGACCGGGCATGAGGCCGGGCATTACAAGCTGGGCCACGTCTGGCGCTCGGCCATTATCCTGCCGCTGCTGGCGATGCTGTTCTTCTTCCTGCTCAACCGCCTGTTCGCGCCGACCGCGCGCCTCCTGGGCAGCGACGCCCGGCTGGACGAGCCGCGCGGTCTGCCGGTCTTTGCCGTGGTCGGGTCGGTGCTGGGCCTTGCCATTACCCCGGTGACGAACAGCCTGACCCGGATCGGCGAGGTTGAGGCCGACGTCTATTCCCTGCAGACCGTCAACGAGCCGGATGCGCTGGCCAGCGCCCTCGTCAAGACGGCCGAGTACCGCTATCCGCGCCCCTCGGCGCTGCAGGAGATGCTGTTCTACACCCACCCATCGGTCGAGAAGCGGGTGCTGCGGGCGATGGAATGGAAGGCCGCCCATCCCAAGGCTGAGGCGCCGAAAACTCCGTGAAGAAGGACCAGATTTTCGAGTTCTTCCGCCGCCTGGCCGAGGACAATCCCTCGCCCGAGACGGAGCTGAAGTTCGGCAACACCTATCAGTTGCTGGTCGCCGTGGTGCTGTCCGCACAGGCGACCGACGTCGGCGTCAACAAGGCGACCCGGCGGCTGTTCGAGACGGTCAAGACCCCGCAGGCGATGATCGAGCTGGGCGAGGAGGGGCTGAAGGAGCACATCAAGACGATCGGCCTGTTCAACGCCAAGGCGAAGAACGTGATCGCGCTGTCAGAGATCCTGGTGCGCGACCATGGCGGAGAGGTTCCGGCCGACCGCGATGTGCTCACCACCTTGCCGGGCGTCGGCCGCAAGACCGCTAACGTGGTGATGAACTGCGCCTTCGGGGCGGAGACCTTTGCAGTCGATACCCACATCTTCCGCGTCTCCAACCGCACCGGCCTGGCCAGGGGCAAGACCGTGCTGGCGGTCGAAAAGGGGCTGGAGAAGAAGGTCCCCCAGCCCTTCCGGGTCGGGGCGCATCACTGGCTGATCCTGCACGGCCGCTATGTCTGCAAGGCCCGCACGCCTGAATGCTGGCGCTGCCCGGTGGCCGACCTGTGCGGCTTCAAGCCCAAGAGCCTGGCGCCCAAGGGCAAGGCGAAAGCGGCCTAGCCGGCTTAAACCCCAACGGTGTCATCCCCGCGCAGGCGGGGATCCATGGCGCAAGGCAGACCCATGGATTCCCGCCTGCGCGGGAATGACAAAGACCGGCGACTGCGCCCTTACCCCTTCGTCCCGTCCTCGAAGTTCGACGGATCGAGCTCCAGCCCGGCGCGGCCGTCGGCGGCGGTGTGGGCCGGGGCGTGGGGATGCTCGACGTATTCGGGCTCTTCCACTTCCAGCATGCCCTCCCACTTGGTGATGACCGAAGTGGCCACGGCATTGCCGACCACGTTGGTGGCGGTCCGGCCCATGTCGAGGAACTGGTCGATCGCCAGGATGATCGCCACGCCTTCCACCGGCAGGCCGAACATGGCGAGCGTGCCGGTGATCACCACCAGCGAGGCGCGCGGCACGGCGGCAATGCCCTTGGACGAGATCATCAGGGTCAGCAGGATCAGGATCTGGGTGCCGATCGACAGGTCGATACCGTAAGCCTGGGCGATGAAGATCGTCGCGAAGGACATGTACATCATCGAACCGTCAAGGTTGAAGCTGTAGCCCAGCGGCAGGATGAAGCCCGAAATGCGGCGCGGCACGCCGAACCGGTCAAGCTGCTCGAACATCTTGGGCAGTGCCGCCTCGCTCGACGCGGTGGAGAAAGCGATCATCAGCGGCTGGCGGATGTATTTGATCAGCGTCCAGATCCGTTCGCGCAGGAACACCGCGCCGATCGTCAGCAGGATCGCCCAGAGCAGGGCCAGGCTGATATAGAATTCGACCAGCAGTTCCACGTAAGTGCCAAGGATGCCCAGCCCCTTGGCCGCGACCACGTTGGCAATCGCGCCGAACACGGCGACGGGGGCATAGCGCATCACATAGCCGGTGATCTGCAGCATCATCTCGGCCAGGGCATCGGCCCCGCGCACCAGCGGCGCGCCCTTTTCGCCGATGGCGGACAGCGCCACCCCGGCGAACAGGCTGAACACCAGGATCTGCAGGATGTTGTTGGTGGCCATCGCCTCGAAGGCGTTCTTGGGAAAGATCGAGAGGATGAATTCCCAGAAGTCGAGCTTCTTGACTTCGCCGACCTTGGACGCCGCTTCGGCCGCGTCCATGATCGGAGCGCCGACGCCGGGCTGCAGCCAGTTGACCATCAGCAGGCCCAGCCCGATCGAAATGAAGCTGGCAATGATGAACCACAGGATCGCACGGAACCCGATCCGGCCCAGCGCCGCGCTATCGCCCATGTGGGCAATGCCGACGACAATGGTGGACAGGATCAGCGGCGCGACCAGCAGCTTGATCAGATTGAGGAAGATGTCCGACAGCAGCTTGAAGGTCTTGGTGATCGCCACGAAGACCGGATCGCCCGCCGGGACCGAGACGTGGACCGCATAGCCGGCCACCACGCCCAGGATCATGCCGAACAGGATCCAGGCGGTCAGGTTCCGGCTGAGCCGCCCGGCAATCCCGGTCAGCATCGAACGGCTCTCGGTCATGGAAAGTCCCCCACCTGAAAGATTGTTACGCGGGCCAGCCTAACAGGCTGACCGGGGCGGGGCAACGGGCCTATCCCCCGGCCAACGCCGCCTTTGCCACCCGCGCATAGATCCGTGCCAGCGTATCAAGGTCCGGCACGGCCACGGCCTCGTCGCGCTTGTGCATGGTCGCGTTGCACAGGCCGAATTCGATTACGGGTGAAAGGTCCTTCAGAAACCGCGCGTCGCTGGTGCCGCCGGTGGTGCTGGCCTCGGGCCGGAGCCCGGTTTCGGCCTCGACCGCGTCGGCGATCAGGGTGGAGAAGGCACCCGGCGGGGTCAGGAACGCTTCGCCAGAGATCACCGCGCGGGCCGTTCCGCCGTGCTTCTCGGCAATGGCGGAAACCATGTCGGCCAGTTCCTGCCCGGTGTGCAGATCGTTGAACCGGATCGACAGGCGGGCATGGGCGCGGGCCGGGATCACGTTGGTGGCGGGATTGCCTACGGTGATGTCGGTGATTTCCAGATTGCTCGGCTGGAACCAGTCGGTTCCTTCGTCCAGCACCAGCGCGTTGAGCTCTGCCAGCATGTTCACCAGCGGCCCGATCGGATTGTTCGCCAGGTGCGGATAGGCCACGTGGCCTTCGCCGCCCTCCACCGTCAGCCAGATGTTGACCGAGCCGCGCCGGCCGATCTTCATCATGTCGCCTAGCCGGTTCACGGATGTGGGCTCGCCCACCAGGATCAGATCGGGAATGGCGCCTACGGCGCGCATGTGGTCGATCAGCGGCAAGGTACCGTAACGGGCCGGGCCTTCCTCGTCCCCGGTGATGATCAGGCTGATCGTGCCGGCTTCCTGCGGCACTTCGGCAGCTGCGGCGACCATTGCCGCGATCGCGCCCTTCATGTCGACCGCGCCGCGGCCATAGAGCAGTTCGCCGCGCACTTCGGGGGCGAAAGCGCCGCTGGTCCAGCCTTCGCCCGGCGGCACCACATCGAGGTGACCGGCAAAGCCGATGTGCCGGCTGCCTTGCGGCCCTTGGCGGATCGCGAACAGGTTCTCGACCGGGCCGTCGGGGGCTTCGCCGGCCAGGAAGCGGTGCACCGAAAAGCCCAGCGGGGTCAGCTGGCTTTCCAGGCAATCGAACACCATGCCGGTGGCCGGCGTCACGCTGGGGCAGGCGATCAGGGCTTCGGCCAGGGGAAGGACCTTGCTTGCCATTTCGTTACCCTCCCAGCGCCGTGTCGAGCATCCGCGCCATGCGCAGCCCGGCCTGGGTCAGGCGGCGGCGCGCGTCGGGCAGGGTCGCCTCGATCGTGGCGTTGGACCAGACCACCTTTTGCGGGATCACCGCGCCATTGCACGGATCGAACCCGAAGGCGCGGGTATAGACCTGCCGGGCCAGTTCCCAGCTTTCGCGGCCCCAGTCGGCCGGAGCGCCGCCGCTGAGCGCGGCAAATTCGTCCGGCGCATAGCGGCGCGCCAGCGGCGGCACGGCCGAAGTGATCGCACGCTCGGCCTGTGGGCCGTCCCACAGCGCATGGAGGTTGTTCACCGGCGCTTCGCCATAGATCGCGTCCATATCGTTGCCGCCGCGATCGTTGTTGTCGCCCGAATGGAGCGGCATGTGGATATCGCCGACGAAGTGGACCAGGAAGGCCAGCGCTTCCAGCCGCTGGGCGGCGGGCAGGCCCTTGTCGGCCAGGATCCGGCGGTTGCGCTCGATCTGCCCGGTGACGCAGTTCCCGCCCGAACAGTTGGCGCGCGGATCATAGGGCTTGCACACGTTCATCGTCTGGTAGTGCCAGGGGAAGGAATAGCCCCAGCGCCAGCCCTCGCGGCGGATGCAGTCGGGCCAGACTGCGGCATCGCCCAGGCTGCGCACCCGGCAATAGGGCGTGCCCAGCCCGCGCTCGGCCCTGAGCAGCGCGGCCACTTCGGCGCGGGCCTTGGGTGACATGTTGGCCATGGCGATGGCCGCCGTGGTGCGGTGGCCGAACTCGCCCCAGGCCAGAGCCGGCGCGGCGTTCAGCCCCAGCAGCATCGCACAAAGAACAAGCAGGCGGCGGATCACTTGCCGGCTCCCTTCGGCGCTTCCCATTGCTCGATCACCCATTCCTCGGCCTCGGCCGCTTCGACCCAGGCCTGCATCCATTCATGCGTCCAGATCGCTTCCATATAGGCGACCGCAAAACCCGGCACACCCACCCCATAGGTCATGAACCGGCTGACCACGGGGGCATAGATGATGTCGGCGGCGCAGAAGGTGCCGAACAGGTAAGGCCCGCCCTTGCCGAACCGGGCGCGGGCCTCGGCCCACAGGGTCAGGATGCGGACGATGTCGCCGCGCGCTTCCTCGCTGATCTCCCAGCCATCGACCCGGCGGCGCACGTTCATCGGGCATTCGCGGCGCAGCGCCTGATAGCCCGAATGCATTTCCGCCACCATCGAGCGGGCAAAGGCGCGGGCATCGTCGGCCTTGGGCCAGAACCGTTCGCGCCCGACCTTGTCGGACAGGTACTCGATGATTGCCAGGCTGTCCCACACCACGGCCTCGCCGTCCCACAGCACCGGGACCTTGCCGGAACTGGGGGCGATCCCGTCGGTCTGCTTCTTGCGGCTTTCCCAATCCTCGCCATAGAGCGGGACAGTGATCTCCTCGAAATGCAGGCCCGATTGCTTCATCGCCAGCCAGCCGCGCAGCGACCAGCTGGAATAGTTCTTGTTGCCCACGATCAGCTTCATGGGTTAGCGGCTAACCATTCAGTTTTGCCCTGTCGAGTCTGAACGAACATGTCCCTGCGCCCCTTCCACCTGGCCTTCCCCGTCCGCGATCTCGAAGAAGCCCGCGCCTTCTGGGGTGGGGTGATGGGCTGCCCAGAAGGGCGATCGTCGGACCAGTGGATCGACTTCGATTTCTACGGCCACCAGATCGTCGCCCATTGCACCGGGCAGGCCGCGGGCGATGCCGGGAACAACCCGGTCGACGGCCACGGCGTGCCGGTGCCGCATTTCGGGATCGTTCTGGCGCTGGATGACTGGCAGGCCCTGGCCGACCGGCTGACGGCGGCCGGCGTGAAGTTCGAGATCGAGCCCTATGTCCGTTTCAAGGGCCAGACCGGCGAACAGGCGACGATGTTCTTCCGCGATCCCAGCGGCAATGCGATCGAGATGAAGGCCTTTGCCGATCTCGGGCAATTGTTTGCGAAATAGGGCGAAGGCGGTGACCATCAGGGCAAGCATTCTGGCTGGGGCGGCACTGTGCGCATGGCCGGGCGCCGCGCTGGCCGAACCGGACGAGCCGCGCGATCCCGCCGCCATCGTGGTCACCGCGCCGGGCGGGGCAATCGACAGCGACGATGCGATCCGGCTTGATCCGGCGGCGCTGGCGCGGGGCGGCCGTCCGGACCTGCTTTCCGCCCTGACCCGCGAAGTGGCGGGGATTTCGCTTCAGCAGGCCCAGGGCAATCCGTGGCAGCCCAACCTGGTCTATCGCGGCTTCACTGCCTCGCCGCTGCAGGGGCAGGCGCAGGGGCTGGCGGTCTATCTGGATGGCGGGCGGTTCAATCAGCCGTTCGGGGACACGGTCGGCTTCGATCTGATCCCCGATGCCGCGCTGCGCGATGTGACCCTGCTCGATGCCAATCCGGTCTATGGCTTCAATGCCCTGGGCGGCGCGCTGGTGCTGACCACGGCCGACGGGCGCAGCGATCCCGGCTTTACCGGCTCGCTCTCGCTCGGCCGGTTCGGCCGGCGCGAAGTGAGCCTGGCCGGGGGCGGGGCGCGCGGCGATGTCAGCGCTTTCGTTGCGCTGGAGCATCTGCGCGAGGATGGCTGGCGCGATTTCAGCCCGTCGCGGTTGTCGCGCGGCTATGCCGATCTGGGGTTCGACCGGGCTGGCGGGGGGCTGCACCTCAAGCTGCTGGGGGCCGATACCGATCTGACCGGTAACGGCGTTGCCCCGGTCGAGCTGCTGGCGGCGCGGCGGCAGGCGGTGTTCACCTGGCCGGACCGGTCGCAAAGCCGCTATTGGCGCGCCAGCCTGCACCCGTGGGTCGCGCTGGGACCGCAGACCCGGATCGAGGCAACGCTCTATGCCCAGCACCTGACGGTTGAAACCCGCAACGGCGATGCCGCCGATATCGAGGCCTGCGAGGACGATGCCGCGCTGCTGTGCCTGGAACAGCTGGATGACGATGGCGAGGAAGTCGCCGCGATCCTGACCGGGGCGGACGGGCAGGCGATTGCCGCCTATCCGGGCGATCCGACCTACGCCGTGTTTAACCGCGGATCCCTGCGCAGCGAGGGGCAGGGCCTGCTGGTCCAACTGATCGACCGGCGCGAAACGGGTGCGGGCAGCAACCGGCTGGCGCTGGGCTTCAGTCTCGATCTGGGGCGCTCGCGCTTTGCCGCCAGTACCACGCTGGGCGAACTGGGGCCGGATCGCGGCGTGACCGCGCTGGGGCCGGTGATCGTCCAGCCGGATGGCGCGATCACCCGGGTCGAACTGCTGGCCGAGACGCGTTACGCGGGCTTTTTCCTGCAGGACCGGTTGCCGCTGGGCGGGGGGCTGAGCGTCGAGATCGGTCTGCGCCACAACCGCGCCGATATCGTCATGACCGACCTGCTCGGCACCGCGCTTAACGGCCGCCATCGCTTCAGCCGGCTCAATCCGGGGATCGAGTTCGATCTGGCGCTGTCACCCGGGCTGGAACTGCGCGCCGGCTATGCCGAGGCAAACCGAGCGCCGACCCCGGCCGAACTGTCCTGTGCCGATCCCGCCGCGCCGTGCAGTCTTGCCAACTTCTTCATCGCCGATCCGCCGTTGGCCCAGGTCGTCGCGCGCAGTTTCGAACTGGGCGCGCAGGGGCGGGGCCGGGCGGGTGGCTGGCGCTATGAATGGCTGGCCTCGGCCTGGCGCACCACCAGCGCGGACGACATTGTCCACGTGGCTTCAGGCGTGCGCGGGCGCGGCTATTTCCGCAATGCCGGCAGCACCCGCCGCCAGGGCTTTGAAGCGCAGCTCAAGGCCAGCCGGGGCGGCTGGCGGCTGGGGGCCAGCTATGCCTTCAGCGATGCGACCTTTCTCGACACGCTGATCCTGTCCAGCCCGTCCAGTCCCTATGCCGCACCGGACGGCACGATCGCGGTCCGGCCGGGCAATCGTCTGCCCGGCATCCCGCGCCACAGCCTGGCGCTGTCGCTGGACTGGAGCGCCGCCCTGCCCGCTGGGCGCAAACTGGTGCTGGGCGCGGATCTTTCCGCCCGCAGCGGAACCTGGCGGCTGGGGGACGAGGCCAACCGCGACCGGCAAGTGCCCGGCCATGTGCTGGTGAACCTGCGCGGCCAGCTTGAGATTGCGCCCGGCTTCAGCCTGTTCGGCAGTGTCAGCAATCTGTTTGACCGGCGTTACGCCAGCCTTGGCACCTATGCCGAAATCGATGAAGTCGATCTGGCCGAAGTTCCCGGCGCCAGCGACCCGCGCGCCGACGCGCCGGGCGCGCCGCGACGCTGGACGATCGGCATCCGCGCGAAATTCTAGATCGAGGCGTCTTCCAGCACGGCGGCGCGCAGTTCCGGGATGCCCATGCCCTTTTCGCTGCTGGTGACGTGCACCACCGGAAAGGCAGCCGGGTGCTTTCGCGCTTCGGCCTGGGTGGCGGCCAGCACTTCCGCCAGTTCGCTGGCCTTGATCTTGTCGGCCTTGGTCAGGACCAGCCGGTAACCGACCGCGGCCTCGTCCAGCATCTTGAGCATCTCGCGGTCGACGTCCTTCACCCCGTGGCGGCTGTCGATCAGCACCAGGGTGCGCTTCAGTTCGACCCGGCCGCGCAGGTAATCGCGCACCAGCCGCTTCCACGCCTCGACCACCTTGAGCGGGGCCTTGGCATAGCCATAGCCCGGCATGTCGACCAGGCGGATGCGGGTCGGCTCGCCCACTTCGAAGAAGTTGAGTTCCTGCGTGCGGCCCGGCGTGACCGAGGCGCGGGCGATCGACTTGCGCCCGGTCAGCGCGTTGAGCAGCGAGCTCTTGCCGACGTTGGAACGCCCGGCAAAGGCGATCTCGGGCGCGCCGGGATCGGGCAGGAATTTCAGCGCAGGGGCGCTGCGCAGGAATTCCACCCGTCCGGCAAACAGCTTGCGCGCCGCTTCGACCAGGTCTTCGTCGTCAGCCACCCTTTACTTCGCCGTCACTTGGCCCGACCCTTGGCCCGCTTGGCGTCCTCGGCATCCTTTTCGGCCTGGGCCTTGAGCTGGGGATGCTTGGAATAGAGGTAAGCCTGCTGGCCGATGGTCAGCACGTTGGAGGTGATCCAGTAGAGCAGCAGGCCGGCCGCGAAGGGCGCCATGATGAACATCATGATCCACGGCATGATCGCGAAGACCTGTTGCTGCACCGGATCCATCTGGGCCGGGTTCAGCTTGAACTGAAGCCACATGGTGATGCCCAGCAGCAGTGCCAGCACGCCGATGCCCAGGAAGGCCGGAACCTCGAACGGCAGCAGGCCGAACAGGTTGAGGAAGTGCGCCGGATCGGGCGCGGACAGGTCCTTGATCCACAGCGCGAAGGGCTGGTGGCGCATTTCGACCGAAAGGATCAGCACCTTGTACAGCGCGAAGAACACCGGGATCTGCAGGAAGATCGGCAGACAGCCCGCCAGCGGGTTGACGCCTTCCTTCTTGTACAGCGCCATGATTTCCTGCTGCTGCTTCTGCTTGTCGTCCTTGTAGCGTTCCTGCAGCGCCTTCATCTTTGGCTGGATCGCTTTCATCGCCGCCATGCTGGCGAACTGCTTCTGGGCGATCGGGAACATCACCGCGCGCACGATCAGGGTCAGCAGCATGATCGCCACGCCGAAGTTGCCGACCGCTTCGAACAGCCACTTGAGCAGCGCGAACAGCGGCTTTTCGAACCAGCGGAACCAGCCCCAGTCGATCGCCAGACCGAAGTTGGGAATGCCGCTGTCCTCATACCGGTCGAGAACGTCGGTTTCCTTGGCCCCCGCGAACAGGCGGGTCACGCGCTGGGTCTGCTGGCCCGGCGCGATGGTGGCCTGCGGATAGAACAGGTTGGCCAGGAAGATCCCCCCGCCCAGGCTGCGGAAGTCGCTCGCCGCGCCGGGCTTTTCCGGGATCAGCGTGCTCATCCAGTAGATGTCGGTAAAGCCGATCCAGTTGGGGGCACCGGCCATTGCCGTGGTCGGGCTCTCGACCAGCTCGTCATAGTCCGGACCGAACGACACCACTTCGTCGAAGGCCCCGAACGGGCCGGCATGGACGTTGAAGCTGTCGATCGCGGCGGTCTTGTCGGTGCGGTTGATCTGCGCGACCGGCTTGACCGCGACCGGAGCCGCGCCGCCATTGCTGACGCCCTGGGTGACGGTCAGCATGTAATCGGCATCGATCGCATAGGTCAGGGTGAAGGTCACGCCCGCGCCGTTGTTCCAGCTCAGCGTCACCGGGGTCTGCGGGGTCAGCTTCGCGCCGGCCGGGGCGGTCCACAGGGTCTGGGCATTGGGCACGGCGACGGGCGCGCCGCCTTCGCCGGCCGTCCAGCCGAACTGGGCATATTGCTGGGCCGGGGTTCCGGCCGGCGAATAGATGCGCTGCAGGCCCTGGGCCTGGTCGAGCGCGGCAGTGTGGCGGTTGGTGGACAGGTCATCGACCATCCCGCCGACCAGGTTGAGCGAACCGGACAGGCCCGGCGCCTCGATCTTCACCCGATTGGGCGATGCCAGCGCGGTCTTGATGTCGCGGGCTTCGGTGGCGATGTCGGCCGGGTTGGTCAGCCCGCCCTCGCGGGTGCGGGGCGCGGCTTCGGCGCTTTCGCCGTTGGCGGCAGGTGTCTCGGCCGGGGCGCTGGCCGCAGGCTTGGGCGCATCGGCGTTGGGGTAGAAGTACCGCATCGCCATATCCCAGCCGAGCAGGATCAGCACGGTCAGGACCCCGGCGAGGATCATGTTGCGGGTGTTCTGGTTGTCCACGGAGGCCCCTGCTTGGAATAGATGCGTTCGATGTCAGATGGGGAAGGCGCGCTGCCGTTCAAGGCACCGGGTCATAGCCATGCCCGCCCCACGGGTGGCAGCGCAATAGCCGCTTGAGCGCAAGCCAGCCACCCCTAATTGCGCCATGCTTTTCCAGTGCCTCGATCGCATATTGCGAGCACGAAGGAGCATAGCGGCACGATGGCGGCAGGATCCGCGAAGGTCCCAGCTGCCAACCGCGGGCGATCAGGATGAGAAGCCGTTTCATTTGCGATTCCCCGGCCGGCGGCGGGGCGGATCGCCCTTGCCTTCCGCCGCGCGGGACAGGGCCATGGCCAGTTCCTCGCGCAACTTGCCGAAATCGCGCTCAACCCCGCCTTCGCGGCCGATCAGCACGTGATCGTGGCCGGGAAGGCCCGCAGCGGGCAGCGCCTCGCGCAGCAGTTCGCGGAACCGGCGCTTCATCCGGTTGCGGACCACCGCATTGCCGATCTTCTTGGTAACGGTGATGCCATAGCGCATCTCATCAAGGCCATTGGCCCGCGCCAGCAACACAAAACCGGGACGTGCGATGCGCAAGCCCCGGTTTGCTGCTAGAAAATCGGCCCTTCTGGTCAGGACCGACATCTTGGAATGTCCGCTCAGGCCGAGAGCTTCTTGCGGCCGCGGGCGCGGCGGGCGCGCAGGACCTTGCGGCCGCCGACAGTGGCCATGCGGCTGCGGAAGCCGTGGCGACGGGCGCGGACGAGGTTGCTGGGCTGGAACGTGCGCTTCATGGCTAAAACCTTCAAGAATCTGTTTGGTTGCGGGTCTGGCCCGCGATCAGACGCGCGCCGTTACAGGGGGTGCGGGGGCGAGTCAAGGGATTCGGGCCGGATTGCGCCTAATCGAGCCGCACCCATTGGCCCATGTCCTGCGCGGTCAGCCACTTGGCATCGGCATGGGGCACCGAATTGGTCATGGCATAGAATGCGCGGGCCTGGGGCGGGGGGAAGCCCATTTCGACGTAGTAATCGACATAGGCACGGTTCTCCGGCGCGTCGGCCGGATAGTCGTTGGCCTCGCGCCCGTCCTCGTCGGCCCAGGAGTGGACCGCGAACTCCGCGCCGGGATCGGCGATGCGGCGCTTGCCGGCGAGGAACAGCTCGACCCCGCCCGAGCGGACCGAGCCGCCGGCGGGCACATAGGTGGTAATGCCCTTCGCCCGGATCATCCGTCCCAGCTTCAGGTTGGCGCGATCATCCTCGGTGCCGGGGGCCTCGATCATTTCCAGCATGGTGATGCCGGGATAGGCCGCCAGCATGGCCGCGAACTGCGCCGGGCTGCGCGCATCGGTCACTCCGACCAGCGCGGCGCGGCTGCCATCCAGCACGCGGAACGGACCGAAGCTGGCGATGCCCTGCGGGATTTCCGCCGGCTCGACCCCGACAAACCGTTCCGAGCCGCCGTCGCCGCTGATTTCGACGATCTCGACCGTCTCCTCGATCACCACGACCTCGTCCGCCGCCGCCGGCAGGGCGAACGCGAACAGGGACAGGATCAAGAGGGCGATGCGGCGCATGGCCATGATATCGGCCCCGCGCCATTGCGGGAATGCCAAGGAGGCCGGTTAAGAACCGGTTACCGCCACTTCGGAGCAATTGCCTCGACAAGTGCATGTCCAGCAGGCATCACCCAAGTATTCGTACGAATCCGCATGGGGGTTTTACTTGGTCGCGCTGGTCAGGACTGTGGCTTATCTGGGGCTGGAGGCGCGCAGCGTTGAAGTGCAGTGTCAAATCGCGCCCGGTCTGCCGCGCTTCAATGTGGTCGGTCTGCCGGACAAGGCGGTCAATGAAAGCAAGGAACGGGTCGGCGCGGCGCTCGCCTCGATGGGGCTGTCGCTGCCGCCCAAGCGGATCACCATCAACCTGTCCCCGGCCGATCTGCCCAAGGAAGGATCGCATTACGATCTGCCGATCGCGCTGGCCCTGCTGGCGGCGATGGGCGTGACCGATGCGGAGCAGCTGGGCGATTTCATCGCCGTGGGCGAACTGGCGCTCGATGGCCGGGTAGTCGCCTCCCCCGGGGTGCTGCTGGCGGCGCTCCATGCCAGCGGGGAAGGGCTGGGGCTGATCTGCCCGGCGGTGCAGGGCAGCGAAGCGGCCTGGGCCAGCGGCGTCGCCGTGGTGCCCGCGCCCAACCTGGTCAGCCTGCTCAACCACCTCAAAGGCACGCAGCAACTGCCCCAGCCCCAGCCCGGGCAGGCGGAAGAACCCGGCTTCGGGCCGGACCTGAAGCAGGTCAAGGGCCAGGAAGTGGCCAAGCGCGCGCTGGAAATTGCCGCCGCCGGCGGGCACAATCTGCTGCTGTTGTAGCCTAATGCACTGCGGTGTATTGGTTGTCGATGCACGCCTACATTTACGCCAGATTTTCAACGCTTGAGCAGGCCAAGGGTAGCTCCTTGGAGCGTCAGATTGCTGACTGTCGCGCCCTCTGTGACAAACAGCAGTGGGAATGGTCGCCGGATCGAGAGTTGAAGGACGAAGGCCGGTCGGCGTTTGACGGAGCCAACCGCGCTGAAGGCAGTGCACTAGCAACGTTTGAACGAGATGCGCTTGACGACAAGTTGCCTCCGAACACAGTTCTAGTTGTTGAGCGACTTGATCGTATCAGCCGACAATCAGCAGTTCAGGTCTTGAACTTCGTTACGCGCCTCACTGATCGAGGTGTGACCATTGCGACCGTCGATGGAGAACGGATTTATCGCCGCGACGGCTTTGACTTTATGAACCTCATCGAACTGCTTTTGAAAGCGCAGGTCGCTTTCGAGGAAAGCGAAAAGAAGTCCCAGCGGTTGGCTGTTGCATGGGCGAAGAAGCGGGAACGGGCGGCTTCCGGCGACAAACGCGCACTTACAAGGCGATGCCCGGCTTGGATTACTGTGGACGATGTGACCGGCGAATACACGTTGAGGGAAGAGCGCGCAGCCATTGTCCGGCGCATATTCAGCCTCGCGACTAGTGGGCAGGGCAAACACCTCATAGCCCGGACGCTCAACAAGGAAGGCGTTCCCGCATGGGGCCGAGGCGAAGGATGGCACGCTTCCTACATCCAGAAAATACTTAGGTCGCGAGCAACCGTTGGCGAGTTGCAGCCGCACCGAAAGATTGGCGGGAAGCGGATCACGGAAGGCGAGCCGCTTCCTAACTATTATCCAGCAGTCATTGACGAGGGACTTTTTTCCCGTGCGCAAGCTGACCGCCAATCTCGAACTGGCATGAGCGGACGAAGAGGCAAGCGCATCAGCAATCTATTTGCTGGCATAGCGAAGTGCGGGGCGTGCGGTTCGCGAATGACGTTCCGCAATAAGGGGGCTGTCGGCGAACAGTATCTGGTTTGCGACGCTGGCCTAAGGGGCCGGTCCTGTGGGTTTACGGTGCACTTTAACTATCCAGCGATGGAAGCAGCGGTTATCGAACGGACACTGCATCTCGCGCTAGATGAGCGGCATTTTGCCGCACCTATGGAAGTGCGCAAACTCGAAAACGAACTGGCAGAACACAGTCGGCAACTTGCAGAACTGGAAGGACGCAAACGACGCCTCATTGATTTGCTTTCTCGTATTGATGATCTCGAAGTCGAGGATCAGGTCCGCCAGATTGGGGTAGAAGCATCGGCGATCAAATCTATTATCAAGAATACGGAAGGCAAACTCATCAGCGCACGGGGGGTCACTTCTCCAAAAGAGAACATCGCACGCATCCGACGACTGTTGACCGCAATGCGCAGCGAGGATGAAATGGAGTGCGCAATAGCCCGTGGCACTGTCCAGCAAGCCCTGCGATCATTGATCCGATCCATCACATGTGAACCAGAAAGTCAGATAGTGCTCGTCGATTTAGGCGAGATCGAGTTCTGTTTGGATCGGCACGGGGTGTTGCAGTCAGAAGGCAGCCGGGAGCCGGGCTTGTCTAGGCTGCTGGAGTTGCGCGAAAGAGGGTGGGTAATGACGAAATACAAGGACCACCCGGCTCTAGGGAAGCGCAGGAGGTAGGAAGCATGATGCTTTCACTCATCGTTGCGGCGTCAATCGCCCAAGTTCCCGCAGGCCAGTCTTTCGACTGCACACCATTGCGCGTTTGGGATGGTGATGGGCCAATATGGTGTGAGGAAGGCCCCCGAGTTCGATTGGCTGGCATCGCTGCAAGGGAGATCGACGGATCATGTAGGTCGAACCAGCCTTGCCCAGACGCGAGGGCAGAAGATGCAAGGGATGCTTTGGCCAACCTCATCGGGGATGTTGTAGGCCGAAGCTCTGATGGTCATATCCTAGTCAGGGGACCGACGATGCTCTGCCTTTCGGACGGCAATGGCGCTGGAAACCGAACAGCCGCATGGTGTGTCTCACCCCGTGGCGGCGATCTGTCCTGTGCGATGGTTAGCGGTGGTTGGGCACTCCGCTGGTCACGCTATTGGCGCAACCATCGGTGTGGCGACCAATGAAAGAAAACCGCCGACTTCTCGCCGAAGCCGTTATTCTCGCCGCACTAATGGCAGTTTCAGCAGGGGCCAGCTTGTTGGCTTGGTTTAGGGGCTGAAGGGCGAATGTCATCGTCATCATCCGTTCCACTTTCTTCTCTCTCCGATCTGCTCGAACGAGCAAGAGAGATTGCCACCGCCTATTATCGGCTGACTGGCAAACCGCTTGGGATTACCGGCGAGATTGGCGAATATGAGGCTGCGCGGATTATGGGGCTCACCCTCGTGGATGCTCGGATGCCCGGCTATGACGCACTCGGCGCAGATGGGCGGCGTATCCAGATCAAGGCGAGGATGTTCGCACCAGATCGCACCCTTGGCGGTCAGCGCCTGGGCAAGATCAAGCCCGACAGCGAGTTCGATACGGTCATGCTGGTGATGTTGGATGCCGAGTATCAGCCGTGGGTCATTTGGGAGGCCCATAGGGTTGCCGTGCTTGATGCGCTTGCCGCTCCCGGAAGCCGAAGCCGGAACGAACGCGGGGCGCTCTCGATCTCCAAGTTCAGGAGCTTGGCCAACGAGGTTTGGCGGCGCGTGCCGCAATAGCTCACTCTTGGGAGCACGGTATCAAAGGGGCGCTCCACCAGACGCATGGTCCAACAATATGGGCAAAAGGGGCGGTGGGCGCTTGGCGCTTAGGAAGGATTGGTCCACTTGGAAGCAATCCTGTTGCAGTGAGTTTCTCCTTTTGGCATACGGGGAGCGTAAGGTGAACGCCGGAGGTTGAGAATGTATTCACTGGAACTCTGTGCGGGCGCGGGTGGACAGGCGCTCGGACTGGAGGAGGCAGAGTTCGAGCATGAAGCGCTGGTCGAGATTGACTCGCACTGCTGTGAAACACTTAGGAGGAACCGGCCCAAGTGGAATGTGATTGAAGACGACTTGCGCCTATTTAAGGACCGTGCGTCGGCATACGCAGGAGTTGATCTCGTTGCCGGTGGTTTGCCCTGCCCCCCGTTTTCCGTCGCGGGAAAGCAGCTTGGCGAGCGAGACGAGCGCAACCTGTTCCCCGACGCGCTCGACATCATTGATGCCACGCGCCCAAAGGCGGTCATGATTGAGAACGTGCGCGGGTTTCTGGGTGCTGTTTTCGAGGACTACAGGCTACATCTGCGCGGGCAACTCAAGAAGCTGGGATACGAAGTCGATTGGCGGCTGCTCAATGCGTCAGACTTCGGCGTTCCGCAGTTGCGGCCCCGTGTGGTCATTGTCGCGACAAAGAAGGAGTATTGGTCGTCGTTCGAGTGGCCTGAAGTCAACAAAGTCAATCCCGCTACTGTGGGCGAGAAGCTGTTTGAACTGATGGCTGCGAACGGTTGGCAAGGCGCTCGTCAGTGGCGCGAACGCGCCAGCGACATAGCCCCCACCATCGTTGGCGGATCGAAGAAGCACGGCGGGCCAGACCTTGGACCGACTCGGGCTAAGAAAGCATGGGCTTCAATGGGCGTAAACGGGATGACGATTGCCGAAGAGGCACCCGGACCTGACTTCGTAGGTATGCCGCGCCTCACCGTGGAAATGGTTGGGTTGCTGCAAGGCTTCCCGGAAGGCTGGCAGTTCCATGGCCGGAAAACTGCTGCGTATCGTCAGGTCGGCAATGCGTTCCCGCCACCTGTCGCAGCGGCAGTCGCGAAGCAGGTGCGAAAGGCTATTTCCGTCAAGCGAGTCCAAGTTGCCGCTTGATCTGCGGACGCTTCTTCTTGTTGTCCCACGCTCGGATTAGCTGCTGATGATCTGGCGGTAGATCGACCCACTTCACGAGCTTGTAGCGGCTACGGATGAAGCCTTCCGGGGTCTTATATCGGCCTGTCTCTATGTCCATGCCGACAACTGGGTAACGCAGTTCGCGAAGGCGTTTCTGCCAATCCTCTTGCCTGTCGCGGACGTTCGCAATGTCTTCGATGTAATGGGAATCGACCCACTCGCCTTCGTGCATCCGCAAGAACCGCGCTATCCGTTCGTGGACGGACTCGATTTTGACCAGTTCGGCCATTTCATCAGGATCGAACGACGCAAAAAAGTCGCGCTTGCCGTGATTGCATTGGACGCAAATGGCCCACAGGTTCTCATCAACTGTCAAGCCGCCCCATGTTTGCGGGACGCGATGGTCTACCTGGAGTTTGATGCCGTCACCTTCAACGGTCCGCCCGCACATCTGGCAGCGGCCTTTGGCAAGGTTCAGGATGCGCGCCCTTTGCTTTCCGCTGATCGCCCCGGAGTCGGTTTTGACGTTTTGCTTCTCGCCGCGAAAAACATACACCCATCTGCCATCCACCTTCTCATAGGGGACGTGATAGTATTTGCGGACGTGCCGCAGCCGTCGCATTAGTTGCTCTTGGTCGCCCGCGTCGCCAACTGCGGCTCGAATCTCGGCAGCATTTAGACCATCAGGATGCTTTTGCAGCAGTTCGAGGATTCCCACCCCGGCAGCACTGCCAGCTTTAACAGGGTCAATAGTCGTCATGGCTGACACCGTGTCACCTGCCCAACGGTCGGTCAATATGAGCAAGATCAGGGCAAAGGATACCAAGCCCGAAATGATTGTTCGGCGTCTGCTTCATCGAGCAGACTACAGGTATAGGCTCCACCGCCACGATTTGCCGGGCAAGCCAGACATCGTATTCGGATCACGACGCAAAGCGATCTTCGTTCATGGCTGCTTCTGGCATCAGCACTCCGATACCGCTTGTTTGGATGGGCGAAGGCCGAAGTCAAACACAGACTATTGGAACATAAAACTAGCTCGGAATATCGAGCGTGATGAGCGGAACAGAGCGGCTTTGATGGGGCAAGGTTGGGACATACTCGTGATCTGGGAATGTGAAGTTCGCGATCCCAATCTGCTGGATAGGCTCACTGCATTTCTCGACTAACACTGTCTCGCACCGCCTGCTGATGTGCGACTTCGCAAAATCCCCCTGATTTGTCGCACGGACGTGGCCCCGAACTCATGTGAGACAGTGTCCCGCAGGTCCAAAACCCTAGTGAGACGGGAGCTTTTACAAGGTGCCGAGACCCGCCCTTGCAACTGGTTGCAAGTGCGACGCACTAGCTTTGAGATGCAATCCGGCTCCCTGAAATGACCGTTTTCTGCCGTTTTTGAGGCACTTGCCGCGTGACTTCGCGGGCATGGCGTGCGAGCATTTTCCTCTGTCGGGAGGAAAATCATGCTCATCGGATACGCTCGCACGAGCCAGTTACATCAGCGAGCCGGACTGGAGGGTCAGATTGAAGACCTGAAGGCAGCAGGGTGCGAACGCCTGTTCGTGGAACAGGTCTCGGCATTATCGCAGCGCGCCGAGCTTGAAGCTGCACTCGGATATTGCCGGGACGGGGATGTCCTAGTGGTGAAGCGCATGTGCCGCCTCGCTCGATCCACCGTCGAACTGCTCAACATCGTGGCGAAGCTCGAAGCCAAGGGCGTCGGCGTCCGCGTGCTCGACTTCGGCGGAGGTGAACTCGACACCAAGTCCGCCACCGGGCGGCTGCTCATCACCGTGCTTGCAGCCGTCTCGGAGGCTGAACGGACCATGATGCTGGAGCGCCAGCGTATCGGCATAGCCAAGGCAAAGCAGGAAGGGCGCTACAAGGGCCGCGCACCCACTGCCCGGCGCAAGGCATCGCAGGTGGCAGAGCTTCACCAGTCCGGGCTTGGCGCTACCGAGATCGCCGCCCGGCTCGGGATCAGCAGGGCAAGTGTCTACCGCGTGCTCGCCGAAAGGGCAGTGGCGTGAAGCCGCAACGTCACCAGCGCATATTCGCCGATGTGACGGCGGCGCTTGAGGATGCCCACGATCTCGCCGTGCAGGGCCAGTCACCGGACCTGACCACGGACATGATCGCACCGATCTCCGCCCACATCAGGCAGGGCCTTGCCCGGATCAACTGCTTGATGAGCCGATTGCCCGGTGCTGGCGATCAGAAACAAAGTTGAGCGCCATGGCCAGTTTCGATCCCGAGCGCCTGCTTGCCGCGCTCCCCGCGTTGCCGTTGCGTCCGCCCGGCCCGAAGGCCCCAAGGAGCTTCCTGCCGTGGCGCTGGCCGATGATCTTGCCCTATGCGGGCTTCGCCCCGGTGGAGCGGGTTCGGCACTGGCAAATCGCTCGATGGCTGATCGCGGCGGGGTGCATCACCGTGCCGCGTCACTGCGCGATCTGCGGCAGCACGGACAAGGTCGGCTTCCACAGCGAGAACTACTATTCGGTCGTGCAGTCGCCAGCCTTGTGCAGTCTATGCCACCAGCGATTGCACCGCCGCTTCTCACGCCCGGCTGCATGGGCGGACCTGATGCGGGAACATGTCTGCACGGGAGGCGAATGGTTCGCCATGCTCCCGGCTACGGACTACGACCTTGCCGGATACCTGCGACGGACGTGCGGCGAGCACCTGCGCGATATGCGGGCCGATCCTGCATTGCTTTCCTGTCCGGGCATCGCCGACCTGCTGCCCCGGAACCTGCACCGAGCGGACGGGAATGTGCGCGCCGATCAGACCCAGCCAGACCTGTTTTCCAATCAGTAGCGGTTGCCTGCCAGAGACTGTCAGGCGGCGCGTGGTGTATTGCCCGGAAGCATCGCTTCGAGCAGGCGTTGCGTTTCGCGCCAAAGGACCATGCGGCGTTCCCGATGGCGTTCAATGGTGCCTTCGGGCAAGAGTTCCAGCAAATCGAGGCCGTTGCTGGTCAAATAGGCAATAGCTAGCTTGTGCTGGGCATCGGTCAGGTGCTCGGGCCGCGCATCCTGATAGTATCGAACGGCGGCGAGTTCAGCGAGCCTTTGGGCTTCCCACCTGTCGGCAGTCCGCCACATCGGATAGGCACGGCGGCAATGGGTGACCTTACGTTCGGCTTCGGCGATTGCTTCCGCTGACAGCGTGCTCGCTACGTCCGCAACTCTATGCTCCTGCTGCTTGCGACCATTCGGTTCCCAGTTCAGCTGATGACGGATTGCTCGCCCCCAGTGGCCCGCAAACTCCACATAGGTATGTTCGTCTCGAAACCCAGCGGGCTCCCCTATCTGCGGCGCTAGTGGTCCGGCATCGAGCCCGAGGGCTACCTCCCGCAGGTGTGCTGCCCGGTTCAACGCATCGTCCCTTCCACGCCCGAGGACGAGGATGTTATCGGCGTAGGTCACCACCTGGCCCATTTGAGCCGTGTCGAGCAGATGACGAATGATGACCTCGCCGACGACAGGAGATGTCGTGGCACCAAGCGAGAGCCCAACCAGACCACTAGCGGACAGATCGGACATGCCAGTCATATACAGGAAGGGGTTCAGCCATTGACGGGCTGCCACGTCCCAGACGACATTGTCCACGACTGCGCCCGGTAGAGGACGCAGCATATTCGCCAGTCCGGGCAGACGCACCCCGCCATAAAAGTCGATCAGATCGACCTCCACCGCGTGAGTGTAGCCTTCCCGGAAGGCGACTTCGATGGCCTTGAGGGCCTTCGGCATCCCCCCGTTGAGCAGGAACTGGTCCTGACGGGGAGGATGTAGCGTGCGAAGCAGATCAGCGACTAGCAACTGGTGCATCCGCTTCTGTGGACCGAAGTCCTGAACCATTCTCGTCTTGCGACCCTTGCGGACGAAGCGCGTAGTTATGTGCTCGGTGAACCTACTGAAGGGATCGCACCGGGCTGCCAGCGCCTCCACCGTCTCGGGCGAGGCGTCGTGCAACTGCTGCTTGGCTTTGAGGGCATCGAAAGCATAGGGCAGGTGCATCGAGCCGGAACGCAACAACTTGCGCACCTCGCCGCGCTGCTCCCGGACGGACATCGCCGCAAGCCGGGCCAGCCTGCGGTCGCGCCGTTCACGCAGCAGCCTGATCCGTTCAACGAACTCGGGGTAGCGAGCCCCAAACTCATCGTAGCCGGATGTCCGCCGTGTCTCCGTTGTGCGCCGGGAAGGTCGAATGGCCATTTCTATCGGCCTCGATAGGGCTCACAGGCGATCCCGTCGCCATCGCCGTCCATACCGTCGCGGTAGCCCGGCTCACCAGCATATAGCGGAGCTACGCCAGCGGCCCGTGCCGCATCGCAGTTGCGATAATAGGCACCCGGTTGCGGAGTGTTCGCACGCATGACGCCTGCTGAAACGGCTGCCGACTTGAGCGTCCCGGCCACTGCTGACATACCGCCATCGCTGACCGCTACGCTCCCGATGCCGATCACACCCCCGGCAAGTGCGGCTGTGGTCAGAAACCCGACAGCTTGCGATTGCTCCTTACGCGCCCGCCGCTTGCGGTAGCGTTGCCCTTCCCGGATGGGCACGGCACGGAAGGGCTTCTTGAAGCTCATCGGCCATGATTAACGTCCAGATGGTAAAGACCGGGTTTCCGGCTCGTCAGTCAAGAAGTTCGCCCGGCTTGACCTCAAGCGCCTTGGCAATCTTGGCAACGGCCCGGATGGTCGGGTTGCGCCCGCTCCCTCTCTCGATCCCTGAAACGTATGTGCGATGCACATCGGCCAACTCGGCCAAGGTTTCCTGCGACATATTCTTGGCGCGGCGGATGCGCCGGACGTTGCCGCCGAACACAATGCAGATGTCAGTCTCGTCCATCTGCGTATTGGGCCTGACGCCAGTCTACATACCACAGACCCAGAATATCGTTTTGAATACCAATCGTAACATTTGGTTTGGACTTGCCTGTTAGGATGTTGGCCTGACATCGGATGATCGGAGAAGTCTGCGTGAACGTGATTGGGAATATCGGACGCGGTGCGGCCGCAGTGGCGCTTGCGATGCTCGCGGCCTCTTGCGGGAGCGAGGAGGCGGTGCAACCCGTCGCAACGGACACGATTGAGGCATTGGAAGCACGGGTTGCAGGTGATGCTGTCATGCTCATGGACCGGGAGAGCTTTGGCGATACCTATGCCAAGCTCGGAGCGGGGCAGTTCCAAAACGCAAATGACCTGATGCACTGGGCGGCCATCGCTGCGGTCGCGCAGGGCAATCGCTGCAACCGGGTCGCCATGGTGAACGTCTCTGACCGTTCGACCCGCGACAACATCGTCTGGTTCGTGGACTGCGAGAACAAGGAACGGGTCTTCATCGAGCAGCGACAGGCCGAGGATGCTAAGCAGCGGTTCGACAATGCAGCCTCTAAAACGGAGCAAGGGTGATGGTCGCGGCGCTCTTCCTCATCGGCTTCATTCTGCTGGGCCTATTCTTGGCGGCCCTTCCAGCCATAAAGCGCGAAGAGCGCGAGAGGGCGGAGATGGAGGCCCAGATTGCCAACCTCCCGGCGTTCATGCCAGCGGTGCGCTTCGATCAACCCGACAAGGCACTGTCCTTGCTGCTCGACCCAGAGAGCAACCAGTTTGTGTTGGCCAAGCCGAGGGAAGCACCCCGGCTTTACAGCTTCGACCAGCTTGTTGCGGTCGATGTTGAGCGGAATGGCTCTTCGCTCCAGAAAACCAACCGTGGCAGCCAGATGATGGGTGCTGCCGTGGGTGTGGCGCTGCTGGGGCCTGTAGGGCTCCTGCTGGGCGGCCTCACAGGCTCGAAACGAAACGAGGAGCGGGTGAAGCGCCTTTCCCTGAAACTCTTCACCAGCGACCTCCATATCCCGGTAACAGAAGTGATCTTCTTTGCCAGCGCATCCGGTGAGAAGCCCGACAGCGAAGCCGTGAAGCGAGCGGCCAAGGAACTTGAAGATTGGTATGGCAGGTTCCGCACGATCTTGCAGGGGAATGAAAGAGCAGCATCACCATTGCCGTCATCGCCGCCGACACAGGGCGAACCAACGCAACCGGGCTCATTCGGCAGGCGGCGCGGACTAATAGCACAGGGCTGACATCGAAAGCCTGCCATGCTCGCCAGTGCGGGCTTCAGCAATGCCAGTTATCCGCCATTTACGGCCTGATCTTGCCCCGGCGATTTGCTTGGAACTCGGCCAGTGCTAACCTCAAATACCGAGAAACGAAGTATTCAAGGCGATAGAGCGCAATGGGCACAAGTGCAGCATGGACGCCGGAACGGCGGGCGAAGCAAGCGGAGAACATCCACCGCTGGAAGCCGTGGCAGAAGTCCACCGGCCCACGCTCGCTCGAAGGCAAGGCACGATCCAGCCGCAACGCGGACCGAGGTGTCGCGGCGATGGAGGCTCGTATTCTCGAAGCGCGGTTGCGGATGAAGACCAGATTGTTCGCCGACGCAGAGGAGGGCTTGCTTCGGTTGGCCCTACTGGGTTTTGGGAACAGGCAGCCCTAGGTTCCGGGCAGCGCTGGAAAGTGTAATGGGCCTCAACCTGTTGATGATCGGCCCGCCGGGTGCGGGCAAAAGCCTGCTGGCCAGTTGCCTGCCCGGCATCCTGCCGCCGCTGACCCCGGCCGAGGCGCTGGAAGTGTCGATGGTCGCCTCGGTCGCCGGCACGCTGGAGGAAGGGCGGATCAGCCGGACCCGCCCGTTCCGCAGCCCCCACCATTCCGCCTCGATGGCAGCGCTGACCGGCGGGGGGCTGCGGGTCAAACCCGGCGAAGTCAGCCTGGCGCATCTGGGCGTGCTGTTCCTGGATGAACTGCCCGAATTCCAGCGCGCGGTGCTCGATTCGCTGCGCCAGCCGCTCGAAACCGGGGTGGTCGATGTCGCCCGGGCCAATGCCCACGTGACCTTTCCGGCGCGGGTTCAGCTGATCGCGGCGATGAACCCGTGCCGCTGCGGGCACCTGGGCGATCCGGCGCTGGCCTGCAGCCGCGCGCCGCGCTGCGCCGCCGATTATCAAAGCAAGGTTTCCGGGCCGATGCTGGACCGGATCGACCTCCACGTCGAAGTCGATCCCGTCAGCGCCGCCGATCTGGCCCTGCCGCCGCCGACCGAAGGCAGCGCGCAGGTCGCCGCCCGCGTCGCCGCCGCGCGCCGGATCCAGACCGAACGGATGGCCGGCAGCGGCAAGCGCAGCAATGCCGAACTCGACGGCGATCTGCTGGAACAGCACGGCACCCCGGATGAGCCGGGCCGCAAGCTGCTGATGCAGGCGGCCGAAGCCATGCGGCTATCCGCACGCGGCTATACCCGGATGCTGCGCGTGGCGCGGACCATTGCCGATCTGGCGGGCAGCGAAGGCGTAGGCCGGATCCACGTGGCCGAGGCGCTGAGTTACCGTCGGGTGGCACCGCGTGCCTGATATGGCCGGCCCGGATCAGATTGCGCGGTTTGGCCGGGCTATCCTGGCCGGAACCCTTACTGGAGGCGTATCGCTGACGCTCTGGCTTGTGGTCAGTGCGATGTTACATCCTGACATTTCCGGAGATCTAGCGGAACTGCTCATGGCGATCCCGTTGCTCCTCATTCTCTTCACATGCATAGCATTTCCGCTGGTTGTCGCGGCTTCAGTCGGGGTTGGGTTGCCGCTGTCGTTGCTGCTCAATCGCTTCAATCGCGAAAGCAGAGCAGTCTATACGATAATCGGCGCATTTACCGGGGCTGGGGTGCTCGCGCTGGTTATGTATTGGATCCAAGGGCCGCGCTATCCATCCACGAACTCCTTTGGGTTCATTGCGCTAGGCGCACTGAGTGGTGCGGTTACTGGCTGGACCTGGGGATCGACCAAGTACACATTGGCACCACCCGCTGATTGAGGTGCTGACTCAGCGCAGCACGTTCAGCACCGGCCGCACCACGCCGTCGTCGGCCTTGGTGCCGGGCTTGCCGACGTCTTCGGCCATGCGCCATTCGAGATCGAGCGGGCCGAGCACGCGGCCGTCGTGGGCGTGGATGCCGATCGGGGCGATCGGCTGGCCGTCGCGCTCATCGCACAGCACCGGGTTGCTGGGCACACCGCAGCCGTACTTTTCGCCCCACTGGCGCAGGGCCAGCATGGCGGGGAGCAGGTCCAGCCCCTTGGCGGTCAGGCGGTATTCGATCTTGCGGCGATCGTCGGGCATGTGCTCGCGCTTCATGATGCCGTGTTCGACCAGCCGGGCCAGGCGATTCGACAGGATATTGCGGGCGATCCCCAGCGCGCCCAGGAATTCCTCGAAGTGGTGCAGGCCGTTGAAGGCCGCGCGCAGGATCATGAAGGACCAGCGTTCACCCATCACTTCCAGAGCTGCGGGCAGCCCGCAGTTTTCCATGGCGCTCAGCGGTTCTCTCAGCTTGTCCATCTCTTGGTCCCCATACCCTTGATCAGACTAGCGCAATGCGGCTTGGACTCCGACAAAAAAATCTTTGCTGCGATGCACAGTTTTCAGTTGCAACCTAATACCTATCGCATTAGGTAGCCAAAAGCAACGCAAATCGAGTCTCCCCTCCCAGGACCTTTCGATCCCTGCGCGGCCCACAAAACAAGGGATTTGATCATGCTTACCGCACGCAACCGCAGCTTCTCGCGCAATGTCGTTCTCGCCGGTCTGGCTCTCGTCGGCACCGTCGCCAGCTTCTCGGCCACTGTTTCGCCGGCCGAAGCCCAGGGCAGCAACCGCTACACCGCCAAGCTTTCCACCGCGCTCGAATCGCCGGCCCGCAAGGTCGTCAACGGCGTGGTCTGGAACTGCAAGGGCGATACCTGCACCGGCCCGGTCGATGGCGCCAAGCCGCTCAACACCTGCGCCAAGGTCGTGAAAGCCTTTGGTGCGGTCACCACGTTCACCACCCCGAAGGGTGAACTCAGCGCTGAAGATCTTCAGAGCTGCAACGCCGCCGCCTGAGGCAATACCGGGGCCGCCCTTTGGCCCCGCAGGTACCCCTACTTCTCCTAAAACATCCCACTACCAAGGCCCTCGCTTCCCGGCGGGGGCCTTTTTTCATGGGGAGCGGTGGCAAGGATCAGATCAGGCCGCGCGCCCGCAGCTCGGCCTCAAGCCCTGCGGCATCCAGGAAGTGGTGGGCGTGCCAGCCGCAGGCGCGGGCGCTTTCCACATTGGCCAGACTGTCATCCACGAACAGCATGGCCGCGCCGGGCAGGCCGAACCGCGCCTCGGCATGGGCGTAGATCGCCGGGTCCGGCTTGGCCAGCTTCTCCACGCCCGAGACGACGATGTCGCGGAACCGCTCGAACAGCGGGAAGGTCGGGGCAAACCCGGCCCAGGTATCGGCTCCGAAATTGGTGATCGCGTACAGCGGCACTCCGGCCGCATCGAGCGCTTCGACCAGTTCGACCGAGCCGGGGACCGGGCCGGGGATCGTATCGTTGAAGCGGTCCAGCCAGGCCTGGATCAGGTGGGCATGGTCCGGAAACTCGGCACTGCGCGCCGCGATCATCTCGGCCGCATCGCGCCCGGCATCGTGCTCGCCATGCCAGTGCAGCGGAATTACCGTGTCCATGAACCAGGCGCGTTCCTCGGGATCGGGGATCAGCTCGCGGAACGGCAGATCGCGTTCCCACTGCACCAGCACCTTGCCGACATCGAACACCACGGCATCGATTCGCGCGTCCATCCTGCGATCCCCCGAAGCTCAAAACACTTTCGGCCCGCGCTCCGGGTGGGAGGCGGGCCGTCCGATTGCCGGGTCCGGACCTGCCGGACCCGCCCGAAGCCGGGGCTTAGCCCTGGCGCGCCTTGAAGCGGCGGTTGGTCTTGTTGATCACGTAGGTCCGGCCACGACGGCGAATCACGCGGTTGTCCCGGTGACGGCCCTTGAGCGACTTGAGGCTGTTGCGAATCTTCATGGTTTCCTCGGGGGCGGCCAATGCCGCTGAAAATTGAAGTCGGGCCGTTACGGGCGAGTCACT
Organism: Sphingomonadales bacterium; assembly: GCA_017302615.1. Classification (GTDB taxonomy): domain Bacteria; phylum Pseudomonadota; class Alphaproteobacteria; order Sphingomonadales; family Sphingomonadaceae; genus Novosphingobium. The sequence goes on along the minus strand of JAFLDB010000004.1, from coordinate 189,819 downwards.
GTGAAGTCAAGGTTAGAGTCTTTGGATTGGTGCGCTGATCGCATCCGCGATCAGCTTGGCCTGGCCGGCCCGCTCCCCCGGCCCAACCACCCGTTTGAAGGTACCCTGTGGGTGGTTGGGCCGGGGGAGCGGGCCGGCCAGGCCAGGGAAAGCCGGACGGCTTTCCCGCACCGCCGTCAGGCGGACGAAGACTCCCGGATCTCGCTCAGTTTACGCTCCCATTGCAGTGCATGGGCGACGATCGTGTCGAGATCGGCGTACTGCGGCTGCCACGGCAGGGTCGCCTTGATCCGGCGGTTGTCGGAAATCAGCGAATCGGGATCGCCGGCGCGGCGCGGGCTCATCACCCGCTGGATCGTCTGGTTGGTGACCCGGTCGACCGCGTCGAGCACTTCCAGCACCGAATAGCCCCGGCCATAGCCGCAATTCATGGTCAGGGAGCGTTCCGGCTGCTCGATCAGCGCGGCGAGCGCGAGGACGTGGGCATTGGCCAGGTCCGATACGTGGATGTAATCGCGCACCCCGGTGCCGTCGGGCGTGTCGAAATCGGTGCCGAACACTTCCACCTTGTCGCGCTTGCCCAGCGCCGCTTCGACCGCGACCTTGATCAGGTGGGTGGCCCCGGCGGTCGATTGCCCGGTGCGGGCGCGCGGATCGGCCCCGGCGACGTTGAAATAGCGGAGAGCGCAGAAGTTGAGCGGATGGGCCTTGGCGACATCGCCCAGCATGATCTCGGTCATCAGCTTGGACATGCCATAGGGATTGATCGGCAGCTTGGGGCTGTCCTCGCTGACCGGCGAGACTTCCGGCACGCCATAGGTTGCCGCGGTGGAGCTGAAAATGAAGTGTCTCACCCCGCCAGCCACGGCCGCGGCGATCAGCGCCCGGCTTTTGGCGGTGTTGTTGTGATAATACTTCAGCGGGTTTTCGACCGATTCCGGCACGATAATCGACCCGGCAAAATGCATCACCGCGCCGATCCGCTGCTCGGCAATGATCCGGGCGAGCAATTCGGCATCCTCGATATCGCCCTGGTAGAACGGCACCCCTTCGGGCACGGCCCAGCGAAAGCCGGTGGTCAGATTGTCGATCACCGCCACCGGCCAGCCGGCATCGGTCAGGGCAAGAACGGCATGGCTGCCGATATAACCGGCACCACCGGTAACGAGCACGGGAAGTTTCTGGGTCATCGTGGCGGGTTCGCTAACAGCTTTCGGCAGGCAAAGGGTTAATGTGGCGGCTGTTCATGCCCCGGCAAGGTGCGGGGCAGGAAAGGGCACCGTGGGGCAGCAACGTTTCAGATTCAAGGAATTCCGATGCCGCTGACCCGATCCCCCCTGCTGCCGCTGGCCGCCATCACACTGGGATTGACCGGAACCGCGCTGATGGCCCAGCCGGGGCCGTGGGGCGGGCCGGGGTGGGGTCCGGGCACGACATGGGGGGCATCCGGCAGGCAGCTTGATCCCGATCTGGAAGGGCGGATCGAAGTGGCCCGGTTCCGCGCCGAGGACGATGCCGCCGCCGCGCTGGGCAGCGGACCGCTTGGCGTGATCGCCATGCCCGGCGAGGAAGCGGCTGACCCGCGGCTCGGCGCGGTGTTCGAGGCTGCCGTCGAGAGCCAGTTGCTGAGATCCGGCTATCGCGCTGCCGCGGCCGGAGAGCCCGGCGGGCAAGTGGCCGAAGTGCGGATCGTGCGCAGCGAAGCCGTTCCGGCCGAGGGCAAGCGCGACCCGGTCAGCGGCCAGTTGAGCCTTGGCCTGTCCAATCGCGGCTCGATGGTGGGGCTGGCGGTCCATGTCGATGGATCGAAGCCGCGCCGCGCGCTGATCGAGACGCGCGTCGAAACCCGCATCCGCGACAAGGCCAGCGGCGCGCTGCTGTGGGAAGGACGGGCCCGGATGTTCAGCCGCGAAGGCGATGACAAGTGGACTGACGATGCCATTGCCGCCCGGCTCGCCCGGGCGCTGTTCGGCGGATTTCCGGGCCGCCTGGGCGAATACCGCGAACGCCGGTAAGCAGCTTGCATCGCGCCGCCATCGGCAGCACAACAAGGCCCCGTTTCGCCGCTGAAAGGTCGCCCGCGATGAACTGTCTGAAGATTGCCGCGCTGGGGCTGGGGCTGCTCGCCCTGTCCGGCTGCGTCACGCCGGTCGGCCCGGTCGAAGTGACCCGCTTCCATGTCGAGGATGTCACCCCGCTGGGCAAGGGCACGATCTCGGTCGAGCCGGCCCCCGGCACCGACGGCAATTCGCTGGAGTGGCAGACCTACAAGGCTGCCGTCACGCGCCAGCTGGTGCTGATCGGCTATACCGAGGCGGCCCCCGGCGCGGGTGCGCAGATTGCCCATGTCCGCCTGAGCCGCAGTACCTTCAAGGCCGGCGGTTCCAGCCCGGTCAGCGTCGGGGTGGGCGGATCGACCGGCACCTATGGTTCGGGCGTGGGTGTGGGTGTGGGCTTCAACCTGTCCCCCGGCGCGAAGGAGCAGGTCGCTACCGAACTGGCCGTTGCGATCCGCGACCGGGCCAGCGGCAAGGTCCTGTGGGAAGGACGGGCCAGTTTCATGGTCGGCACCGGCAGCCCGCTGGCCGGCAATGCCCTGGCCGCCCCGAAGATGAGCGCGGCACTGTTCCAGAATTTCCCCGGCACGTCGGGTGAAACCATCGAGGTAAAATGACCCAGATCGCAATCACCGCCGCTTTTGATTCCGGCAATATCGAGGTCCTGTCCATCGATGGCGCGACCGCGCGGCTGGCCATCCGCAAGGATCGCAATTTCGATTTCTTCCAGTGGTTCCACTTCCGCGTCGCCAATTGCGCCGGGAAAGACCTGGTGCTGAAAATCACCGGGCTGGAACAATCGGCCTATCCCGGCGGCTGGCCCGGCTATCGCGCCGCGGTAAGCGAGGACCGCGAGTTCTGGGGCCGGGCCGAGAGCAGTTATGACCGGGGCGAGGACGGCGGCACGCTGACGATCCGCTATCGCCCGACGGCGAACCTGGCGTGGTTTGCCTATTTCGCGCCCTATTCGATGGAGCGGCACCACGATCTGGTCAGTGCGATCGCCCTGGCCGACGGCGTCACCCACCGCGTGCTGGGCTACAGCCTGGAAGGCCAGCCGATCGATTGCCTGGAACTGGGCGAGGGCGAACGGCAGGTCTGGCTCTATGCCCGACAGCATCCGGGCGAATCGATGGCCGAATGGTGGATGGAAGGCGCGCTCGAATGCCTGACCGATCCGGCCGATCCGGTCGCGCGGCGGCTGCGCCAACTGTGCCGGTTCCACATTGTCCCCAATGCCAACCCGGACGGATCGTGCCGCGGCCACCTGCGCACTAATGCCGCGGGGATCAACCTCAACCGCGAATGGGCCGAGCCGAGTGCGGACAAGAGCCCGGAAGTGCTGGCGATCCGCACCGCGATGGACGAAACCGGGGTGCATTTCGCCATGGACGTCCACGGTGACGAGGCGATCCCGGCGGTGTTCCTGGCGGGGTTTGAAGGCATCCCGTCATGGACTGCGGAGCTGCAGGGCGGGTTCGATCGCTACAAGGCGATCCTGGCGCGGCGCACGCCCGATTTCCAGACCCGGCTGGGCTATCCGGTGGCGGGCAAGGGCAAGGCCAACCTGACGATGAGCACCAACCAGCTGGCCGAACGCTTCGGCGCGGTGTCGATGACGCTGGAAATGCCGTTCAAGGACAACGACGACCTGCCCTGCGCGGCGCAGGGGTGGAGCCCGGAGCGCAGTGCGATCCTGGGGCGCGATTGCCTGGGCGCGCTGCTTGAGTGGCTGGAAGAGTAGGGCCTAACGCACCAGCCGAAGATCGGCGATCGAGTTGGCGATGGCGGTGAAGGCCTCTGCCAGTTCTTCGCCGTTCTGGGCCGCGAAGGCTCGTCCGGGACCGGCGCAGGTTTCCATCATCGGGTTCATTTCAGTGCCGAAGGCGACCACCCAGATGGTGATGTTGCGCTTCTTCGCTTCCTCGCAAATGAAGGCGAAGCGGTCCTCGACCGTCTGGGTCAGGTTGCGGGTCGAACTGGGGCTCCAGCGGCGGCGGTCAAGCGGTTCGAAGCCGTAGGCGGTATAGCTGAGGTCCATCGCCGAGGTCTGCCCGTCGGTCATGAACACGATGTGGCGGCTGGTCGGCTGGTTGGGGGCGACATCGGCGTTGTCTTCGGCGAACAGCCCGGTCGGCGCCACCAGCCGTGCGGCCCACAGCATGCCGATATCATGATAGGTGCTGCCGCCGACCTTCAATGAGGCGAGATAGGCATCGACATCGCCATCGTCCATTTCCGCCAGCCGCTGGGCCGGGTTGGGGCAATGAGCCGTGTCGCCGATCTGGGGATTGTAGAATTCATCGGTGGTGGTGACCACCGTGGTGCTGAAGGCCCCGGTGTTGTTCCATTTCAGCGCCCGGGCATAGATCCGGCCGGGATACATCGGCCGCCATTGCGTGGTCGGATCCCCGGCCACCGGCACCCGGTCAAGGTCCAGGTCCTTGGCGCGGCTGAGGTCGACGTTCTCGTAGTCGTCGATCTCATAGGTGTCGGGCTCTTCCATGCAGCCGATTGCTTCGCTGCGCCAGTTCGACACATCGAAGTCGATCGGCCGGTACTGCCAGTTCGATCCCCGGGCGAGCGTGGGCTGGGTTACCCAGTCATAGCTGACCTTGTAATTGGTGCGCCGGGTTTCGTGGACTTCGCAGGTTCTGCCGTTGAGCTTCACCTCAAAGGTGCTGCCGTTGTAGGTGTAGTGATAGGTGCTGCGGGTCATCGTGCCCGCGGGCGGTCCGGCAAAGGCCGAAGTGGTGGTGCCGATCAGCACCGAAGTCGATCGCAGGGTGCTGGCTGGAGCCGCTCCGCAGATGAAACCGGAGCCACCTGCCGTGGCCGCATAGGTGGAGGAGATCGTGGTATCGATTGTTCCGCCGATCACGCTGCCCACCGCCCAGAACGAGGTGGTGCCCGATGCCGTGCCGGTGCCGAGCAGCCGGCGCGATTGGTAAGTCCAGCTATCGACCACCTGTTCATCGGTCAGCAGCGAAGCCGAGTTCACGTTGGTGGCATAGGGCACAAAGCCATAGCGGATCCGCGATCCCGGCGCGCTGGCGGCCTGAATCTGGGCGTGGAAGGTCTTGACCGTGTCCTTCAGTTCCTCGATCCGGGGCCTGCTGTCGCCCGGGTTGGTCAGGTTCATCGATCCGGTCACGTCCAGCGCCAGGACGATGTCGGTGTTGGCCACGCCCACTTCCGCGCCGCAAGTGGTGTTCACCGGGACTTCGGCGATCCCGAAGATGGTCATGATCGTGGTCGGCACAGTCACTTCGGCCGTGCCGCTGAGCTGGAAGTCGGCGTCCAGCACCAGTTCGAAATCGCGTCCGGTGGTGCCATAGCTGCCATCGGGGAAGTTCACGTTGAAGAACCGGTCGCCCACTTCGGTGACGTCGGATGGAATCTCGCCCCCGGCTGCGGCGCTGGTGCCCAGTCGCTTGCGGGCGGCCAGCACGCCCGCATCGCAGGCCTGCTGCAGCCGGGTCTGGGCCAGGTAGCTGCGGCCCATGTCGATTGCCCCGCCGACCATCGCCAGCAAGGGGACCAGGGCTGCCGCGATCATCGCCAGGGTATTGCCGGACCGGTCTTGCCGCAGCCGCCGCGCACAGGCCAGCGCCGCCAGGGCCATGGCCTTGGCGACGGGGATCGGGGAACGGAAACGGGGTCCGAACATGGCACTGTCATAATGCCGCAGGACCGCACAGCTTGATAACGAACAGGGTTAACCGGTTCTTCCCGCACCCTTCCGGACAGGCCCGAACTGCTCCGGAAGGGTCTCAAAAACCCGCAAAATCCGGGGGATAACGGCGTAAACGGTTCATCAATCACGTTTTAGCGGGCAGCGTTAACACTTGCGCGTCTAAACGGCTGTCATGCGCAGAGCCCAACCTGCCATCGGCCTGAAAGCCAAGGGATATCATCACTTTGCCTGGGTTGTCCTGGGCATGGCGGTGCTTGTCGGCATGGCGGGCAACGATGTGGCCCCGGCCGGGGCCGAATCGCCCGTGCAAGCGGCGCGAAGCGAAGCGCCTGCAGCAAAGCCCAGGGGCGGTTCGGAACTGATCGCCCCGCCGGCCCTGTTCGAGCCGGGCGAAAGCCTTGCCGAGGATAGCGCCGCGCCGGAAAGCGAACCGGCGCTGGCCGCGGAAACGGTCGAGGAAGAGGATCGCGGTCATCCTCCGCTGCCGGGTGAGGCAAAGACCGGACCCCAGCAGGTCCGTGCCGCTCCGCCGCCACGACCATCGCAAGCCGATCTGGACCGGCTGGTGGCCAGCTCGCGGCTGCGCTCGGGCGGGGTCGATCAGGGCGACGAGATCCGCCGCCGGTCCTGAGCCTGACGCGTTATTCAAGCGCGCCGGGGCCGAACGCCTTGGGCAAGAGGTCTGACAGCAGCAGCTCGATCACCTGGGTTTCGCCCACGCACCACACGGTCGGATCGCTGTCACCCAGCGCCGCCACTTCGTTCAGGACCTGGCGGCAGCGTCCGCAGGGGGTGACGGGATCGCCGCTGCCGACCGCGCCGGCCTTGCCGCCGATCACCGCGACCGCTTCCAGCCGCCCTCGCCAGTCTTCCGACAGGGCCTTGCCGACCGCGACCGTTTCCGCGCAGAGCGTCAGGCCGTAGCTGGCATTTTCGACATTGGCTCCGGTCACCACCGAACCATCGGCAAAGCCCAGCGCCGCGCCGACGTGGAACTGCGAATAGGGCGCATAGGCGCGGGCCGCGGCATCGCGCGCGGCGGCGATCAGGCTGTCGCGGGTCCAGCTCATCGTGCCACCACCACCCAGTTGAGCGGCGCTTCGGCCGCCTGGCTCTTGAACATCGAATTGGCACTCCACAGCGTCCACGGCCGCCCGGCATAGTCCGGCTGGAATCGGTCGCGGACCAGCCAGACGTTGCGGTCGATCGCGCTGGCCAGATGATAGCGGTCTTCAAAGCGGCTGGATATCTTCAGGATCGTGGCCTTGCCGGTGTGGGTCTCGATCTGGTTGAGGAAGGTCATCAGCTCGCTTTCCACCGCCGCGTCGGTGACTTTGACCGGGCAGTCCTCGGCCAGCATGTCCAGATCCACCGCCGGCGGCAGCAGCTTGGCATCGCGCGGCACCACCGTCATGAAATTGGCCGACTGGCTTTCGGCCGGCTGGCACGGATCATAGCGGTGCACTGCGCCGACCTGCAGCTTGGCGGCGCGGGCTTCTTCCAGGTTCTTGGCAAAGGCCGGGTCGCGGGCAAAGGCGCTGGCCGAGGCATCGAGGTAGACGAACTGCGCGCCGGTTGCCTTCAGCACCTTCCAGTCGACCGCGCCGGCCTCGGCCGAAATCTCGGCCCCCTGCATCGGGAATTCCAGCGTCGAGGGCCGCCATTGCTGGATCGACCACCAGCCCCAGCCGCCGCCGACCAGGGCCAGCAGCAGCAAGGCGCCCAGCAGGCGCAGCCGCCAGCGACTGGTCGATTTGCGTGCCATGAAAGTTGCGCTCCCTCAGCCCCTGATATGCAAGACGCAGATCAGGGTAAAGAGGCGGCGGGCCGTGGCGAAATCGGTTTCCACTTTTCCTTCAAGGCGTTCCAGCAGCATTTCAGCGGCTTCGTTGTGGACCCCGCGGCGGGCCATGTCGATCGTTTCGATCTCCTGCGCGGTAGCCTTGCGGATCGCCTGGTAATAGCTGTCGCAGATCGCGAAATATTCGCGGATCGGGCGGCGGAACCGGCCGAGGCCGAGGATCAGCGTTTCCAGAGGGCCGCCATCGGCATCGGCCACTTCCAATGAAAGCCGGCCGTCCTCCACCGCCAGGCGCAGGCGGTAAGGGCCCTGATGACCGGCCTCCCAGGCGCGGCAGGGCTTGAACAGGTTTTCCTCGATCAGGTCGAAGATCGCGATCCGGCGCTCCTGCTCGATATCGGCATTGCGCCACAGGATCGTGGCTTCGTCCAGTTCGACGTGGATGATCCGCGGGTCCCCCATGGGGGGCTTTTCGCAGATGCAAAATGGCGGGGCAAGGGTCTCTGCGCCTTCCACAGCCTGTGGATGAAAATGGCTTGCCCGACCGGCGGCTGATGCTTGCGCCCGGCGCGTTCGCGTCGCATTGATCACAGCCTATGGCCGAACCCATTCCATTTCCCCGCGCCGATGAAACCGCCGCCCGCGCGCTGCCGTCCAATGTCGAGGCGGAAGCCGCCTTCCTGGGCGCGGCGCTGATCGACAACCGGGTGATCGAGGAACTGGTCACGCCGCTCAGGCCCGACCACTTCTTCGAGCCGGTCCACGGCCGCATCTTCGAGCGGATCCTGCAACTGCTCGATCGCAAGGCGGTGGTCACGCCGGTGACGCTGAAGCCCTATTTCGAAGCGGACGAGGCGCTGAAGGAACTGGGCGGGGCGGCCTACCTCGCCCGGCTGACCGCCGACGGGCAGGGCCTGCTGGCCCCGCGCGAGCTGGCCGAGCAGATCTATGACCTGGCGCTCTTGCGCGAACTGGTCGCGGTGGGGCGCAACCTGGTCAATTCCGCGCTCGACACGTCGGAAAGCGTCGAGCCGCTGGAACAGGTCGCCCAGGCCGAAGCGGCGCTTTACAAGGTGGCCGAAGGCGCCTCGACCGCCAGCGAGGCGCAGGGCTTTGCCGCCGCCACCCGCACCGCGCTCGGCATGATCGAAACGGCGCTGCTTTCGGGCGGCCATATCTCGGGCAAGACCACCGGGCTGACCAGCGTCAACGAGAAGATCGGCGGCCTGCACGATTCCGACCTCATCATCCTCGCCGGCCGCCCGGGCATGGGCAAGACCTCGCTCGCCACCAACATCGCCTTCAACGCCGCCGACCGGCTGCGCCGCGACCTGGCCGATGGCATTCCGGCGGAGAAATCGGTCGGCGCGGCTACCGCCTTCTTCAGCCTGGAAATGAGCGCGGACCAGCTCGCCACCCGTATCCTGGCCGAACAGTCCGGGATCAGCAGCGAGGCGCTGCGCATGGGCAAGATCAGCCGCGAGGATTTCCAGCAGCTGTCCTATGCCAGCCAGCGCCTGGCCGAATTGCCGCTCTACATCGACGATACCCCGGCGCTGTCGATCGCCGCGCTGCGCACCCGCGCGCGGCGGCTCAAGCGGCGGCACGATATCGGCCTGATCGTGGTCGACTATCTCCAGCTGCTGCAGGGCTCCGGCCGCTCGACCGACAACCGCGTCAATGAAATTTCGGAGATCAGCCGCGGCCTGAAGACGCTGGCCAAGGAACTGTCGGTTCCGGTGATCGCGCTGTCGCAGCTGTCCCGCGCGGTCGAGCAGCGCGACGACAAGCGCCCGCAGCTGTCGGACCTGCGCGAATCCGGCTCGATCGAACAGGACGCCGACATGGTCTGGTTCGTGTTCCGCGAGGATTATTATCACGCCGCCAAGGAGCCCAAGCTGCCCGAAGGCGCGTCCGCCGATGCCGCGACCGAGGCCAAGTACAACGAATGGCGCGAGGAGATGGAGCGGATCCACGGCCTGGCCGAACTGATCGTCGCCAAGCAGCGCCACGGCTCCACCGGCAAGGTGCGGTTGCGCTTCGAAAGCCGGATCACCCGCTTCACCGATCTGGCGGATGAATCAATGCGCTATGACAGTCACGAGTGATTCGCGGAAATAACCGTTTCCAATCAACAGTTTATACGAATTTTTCTTGACTTTTCAAAGGTCTGGCGGGTAACGCCGGGGCAACTTCCTGAAACCGTTTGAACTGGAGTGCCCGATGGCGCGCGTTACCGTTGAAGATTGTGTCGACAAGGTTCCCAACCGTTTCGACCTCGTCCTGCTTGCCGCGCAGCGCGCGCGCGAGATTTCGGGCGGTGCCGAACTGACGATCGAACGCGATCGTGACAAGAACCCGGTCGTTGCCCTGCGTGAAATCGCCGAGCAGACCGTGCGGCCCGAAAACCTCAAGGAATCGGTCGTTTCCTCGCTGCAGCGCGTCCTGCCGGACGACGATGACGAGGTCGATGACATTGGCTCGCTCAGCCAGTCGGCCGAAGCGCTGCGGATCACCGCTGCCGCGCCGGTGCGCAACACCTCGATCGGCGGCGACTACGACGGCTGATTGGTGGCCGGCCGGGGCAGGGAGACTCGCTCCGGACTGCTCGTCAAACCGGAAGACGGCACCCTCGAGGGTGCCGTTTTTCGTTTCGCCTCACCGGCACGGGTAATTGCGGATGAAGTAGTCGGCCATGGCCTGCTTCATGCTGGTGCGGGCGCGGACGGCCTCGGGATAGGTCCGCAGGTGCGCCAGCAGCTTGTCGGAATTGACCTTGGTGCCCTTGGGCGGGCAGCTTGACGGGCGGCCCTGGGCGCGTTCGGCCTGAAGGCGCTGGCGATAGGCTTCGCCCGCGGCCTGGCCTTCGGCCCGCAGCAGCTTGATATCGGGCGATCCCAGCGCGCCGATCCCCTTGGCTTTCAGCGCATCGGCCTTGGCCAGAAAGGTCGCCGCGCTCATGTCGCCGGGTGCGGCGAGGGCCGGAACGGCCAGAGCAAGGCTGGCGGCAAGGGCAAGCACGGCACGGTTCATTGAACTCTCCCAGACAGTTGCGTTGTCTCCGGCTTGACCGGAGCGGCCTTAGCGGACCATGAATATCCTATCAGGGGAGAAGCCAATGACCAGTGGCGGCGAGATCATCGGCGATATTGCCCAAGGGGCGATGCTGTCCCGCGCGGCCGAGCCGGAGCATGGCGAGGGGCAGGATGATGGGCACACCCATGAACGCGCCTGCCTCAATTGCGGCACGGTGCTGATCGGCAGCCATTGCCACGCCTGCGGGCAGGCTGCCCATGTTCACCGCACGCTTGGCGCGTTCTTCCACGATCTGCTGCACGGCGTATTCCATTTCGAAGGCAAGATCTGGCGTACGCTGCCGCTGCTGGCCTGGCGCCCCGGCAAGCTGACCCGCGAATATATCGACGGGCGGCGGGCCAGCTATGTCAGCCCGATCGCGCTGTTCCTGTTTGTCGTGTTCCTCAGCTTCGCCGTGTTCAACGCGATGGGCGACGCCATCAGCGTCAACAATACCGCTGCTGCCCCGGCCGAGGTGCAGGGCGGCATGGCCCAGGCCAGGGAAGAGGCCGAGCAGGAGCTGGCCAAGCTGGAGGCGCGCCTGGCCGATGCCCGCGCGGGCAAGGGCGGCGATGTTGCGGTGCTGGAGCGCGAGGTCGAGAACGCCCGCAAGGCGGTGCTGGTGATCGAGGCGGCGCAAAGCGGCAAGCTTCCGGCCGAGATTGCCGCGGGCAGCGGGCAGGGCGGAGAAGCCGCGGCCAAATCGTTCAACCAGGCCTGGGAACACCTGCGGGAAAATCCCGAGCTGATCGCCTACAAGATGCAGACCAGCGCCTACAAGTTCGCCTGGCTGGTGATCCCGCTCAGTGTGCCGTTCCTGTGGCTGCTGTTCCCGTTCAGCCGCCGCTTCCATATCTACGATCACACCGTGTTCGTGACCTATTCGGTCAGCTTCCAGCTTATCCTGCTGGCACTGGTCGGAGTGCTGGCAACCTGGGGCGAAGGCACGCTGCTGCCGGCGCTGCTGCTGGCCTATTCCCCGTTCCACATGTACCGGCAAGTGCGTGAGGCCTATGGCCTTACCCGCTTCGCGGCGTGGTGGCGGACCTGGTTCCTGACCTTCTTTGCGACTTTCGTGCTGGTGCTGTTTGCCACCGGCGTGACGCTTTACGCCGCCGCCGGATAGGCGCGCGGCGCATTCACCAGCAATTCAGGGGCGCAGGCGCTAGTCTTGTCCCAATCAGGACCGACAGCGGCGCGGACAGGGGAACACACATGCGGATCAACACTTCACGCGCCGCGCTGGCCTTAGCTATCGCGCTGGCTTTGCCGGGGGGCGCGTTGGCCTAGTCCAATCACAACACCGCGCGTTCGAACAAGAGCACCGTGGCCCCCCCGGCAGGCGATACGGCCCCGGCTCCGGCGAATATCAACACCAGCCGCAGCAACACCAAGGCCCGGAACACGCCGCAGTAACGGCGGCCTCAGTCCCGGCCCGATACCTCGGGCCGGGGTCTGATTTTCAGGCCGGCGCTCCGGCAAAGCGCTTGCCGGCCTTGGGCACGGCCGAGCCTTGCAGCGGTGGCAGCGCAGCCGGGCCGACCGGGTCGGCCGGGCGGTCGATCTTGCCGTTCTGGAGCAGCTCGGTGATTTCCTCGCCGGTCAGCGTCTCGTAATCGAGCAGGGCCTTGGCCAGCAGGTGAAGCTGCTCCTCGTTATCCTTCAGGATCTTGGTGGCGCGCTTGTGCCCGCCTTCCACCAGGGCGCGGATTTCGGCGTCGATCAGCTTGTTGGTTTCGGCCGACTGCATGGTCCGGGCCGAGCCGCCATAGCCAAGGTAGCCTTCCTGGGTTTCCTCGTACTGAAGCGGCCCCAGCTTGTCCGACATGCCCCAGCGGGTGACCATCGAGCGGGCCAGCGAAGTGGCGTGCTGGATGTCGCTGGAGGCGCCGGACGAGACCTTGTCATGCCCGAAGATGATTTCCTCGGCCACGCGGCCGCCCATGGCCACGGCCAGCTGCGCGTGCATCTGATCGCGGTGATAGGAATAGCGGTCGCGCTCGGGCAGGCGCACCACCATGCCCAGCGCGCCGCCGCGCGGGATGATCGTGGCCTTGTGGATCGGGTCGGACGCCGGCTCGTTCACCGAAACCAGCGCGTGGCCGGCCTCGTGATAGGCGGTCATCTTCTTCTCGTCCTCGGTCATCACCATGGAACGGCGTTCCGCGCCCATCATGACCTTGTCCTTGGCGTCCTCGAATTCCTTCATCGCCACCAGCCGCTTCTTGCGGCGCGCGGCGAGGAGCGCGGCCTCGTTGACTAGGTTGGCCAGGTCCGCGCCGGAAAAGCCCGGCGTGCCGCGTGCGATGACGCGCGGGTTTACGTCGGGGGCCAGCGGCACCTTCTTCATGTGCACGGCCAAGATCTTCTCGCGCCCCTCGATATCGGGGACGGGGACCACCACCTGCCGGTCGAACCGGCCCGGGCGCAGCAGCGCCGGATCGAGCACGTCGGGGCGGTTGGTGGCGGCGATGATGATGATGCCTTCGTTGGCTTCAAAGCCGTCCATTTCGACCAGCAGCTGGTTCAGCGTCTGCTCGCGCTCGTCGTTGGAATTGCCCAGGCCATGGCCGCGATGGCGGCCGACCGCGTCGATTTCGTCGATGAAGACGATGCACGGCGCGTTCTTCTTGGCCTGCTCGAACATGTCGCGCACGCGGCTGGCACCGACGCCGACGAACATTTCGACGAAGTCCGAACCGGAAATGGTGAAGAACGGCACGCCGGCCTCACCCGCGATGGCGCGGGCCAGCAGGGTCTTGCCGGTACCGGGCGAGCCGACCAGCAGCGCGCCCTTGGGAATCTGGCCGCCGAGCTTGGAGAAGCGGTGCGGGTCCTTGAGGAACTCGACGATTTCCTCCAGCTCTTCGCGCGCCTCGTCGATCCCGGCCACGTCGGCAAAGGTCACGCGGCCCTGCTTTTCGGTCAGCATCTTGGCCTTGCTTTTGCCAAAGCCCATCGCCCCGCCGGCTCCGCCGCCCTTCTGCATCTGGCGCATGACGAACACCGCCAGGCCCAGGAACAGCAGCAGCGGCAGCATCTGCAGCAGGACATAGCCCAGCAGGCTGCCTTCGTCGGCCGCCTTGCCTTCATACTGCACGCCATTGTCCTGCAGCAGTTGCTGCAGGCTGGAATCATTGGGAATCGGCACGGTGGTGAAGGGCTTGCCGTCCTTGTAGGTGCCGGTGATCTTGGTCTCGCCGACCTCGACCGACTGGACCTTGCCTGCCGAAACTTCGGCGCGGAACTGCGAATAGCCGACCGGCGGACCGGCCTTGTCGCCCTGCCCGTTGAACATCGAGACGACCAGCAGCAGGGCCAGAAAGATCCCGCCCCAGATCATCAGGTTCTTCATCCACGGGTTGCCATGGGGCTGTTCCTCGTTGTTGCTCATCGCGCTTCGCAGTCCTTTCGCGATGCAATGTAGGGCGCGGCTGCTGAATCGCAAGTTAGCGCGGGGATTCCTTTCGGGGCACACTTGCGCGGATTTCGCGGCGATTGCACAAGGCGGGCGCTGTCAGGGGAGCATCATGGACCAGTCTGCCGCAATCGCCGGGGATCGCTTTGCCAGCTGGGGCCGCCTGCCCGCGCGGCTGCTGCTGTTGGCGCTGGGCCTGCTGCTGGTCGCGTCAGCGTTGGTGCCGATCCGGGCCGGCAAGCAGGAAAGCGAAGTTGCCGGTTTCGTCGAGAACGTGGCCGGCCAGGACAACCCGAAGGCGGAACGTCCGCGCGATGATGATCTGGCACTGTACGACCGGGTGATCCGCCGGATCGGGCAGGGGGAGAACTATTACCAGGTCGCCGCCGAAGAGCACCGCGCGGCGAACTATCCGCTGCGGCCGGGGGTGGCGGTGCGGCTGCCGACGCTGGCTTTCATCGCTTCCGCGCTGGGTGATACCGGGCGCGGGGCCGAAGTGCTGGTGCCCGGGCTGCTGGGTGCCGCCGTGCTGCTATTGGTGTGTACCTTGTCCGCCTGGTGGAAACGCTTTGGCGATGAAGGGCTGGACCCGCGCACCCGGCGCATCGCGATGGCGCTGCTGTTCTTCGGCGCGGCGCTGGGCCTCAACCGCTATTACTTCGTCCTTCACGAACTGTGGGCCGGAATGCTGATCGCTCTGGCCATGGGCCTGCACCGCCCGGGGCGCAAATGGCTGGCCGCGCTGCTGGTCGCGGGCCTTGCCCTGGCGATCCGCGAACACGTTCTGCCCTTTGTCCTGCTGATGGCCGCGATGGCCTTCTGGCGGCGGGACCGGAAGGAAGGCGCGGCCTGGACCGCACTGATCCTGGCCTTTTTCGTCTATCTCAATTGGCACCTGGCGCAGGTCGCCCAGCAGGTTCTGCCCAGCGATCCGCTCGGCCCGGCCTGGCTGGAATTGCGCGGGCTGTCAGGCTGGCTTTCCACCGTGGTGCTGTCCAGCAACCTGCGGTTTCTGCCGCATTTCCTGGCCGGCCCGCTGGTGGTGCTGATGGTGCTGGGCTGGGCCGGCTGGAAAAGCCCGGCCGGTGCCTTCGCGACGCTGCTTTACCTTGGCTATGGCCTGGCCTTTATGATCGCCGGGCGGCCCGACAACTTCTACTGGGGCGCGGTGATCGCCCCGGCGATGTTCGTCGGGCTGGCGTTCACCCCGATGGCGGTGAGAAGCTTGCTCAAGGCTGCCAGATAGTCCTCAGTCCGGGATCAGGACGTCAGTTCCTCGATCTTGTGGTGCGGCAGCAGCTTCCACGCCGCGATCAGCACGATCACGTGGACAGCCTCCACCACCATCGGCACCTGCCAGCCGGGGTAGGTGCCATCAAGAAACAGGCTGAGGGCGCGGACCGTCACGGCCGTGGCCATGACCGCGGCCGGGACCAGCAGCAGATCGGCATTGCGGCGCCAGGCCCCGATCATCATGCACACCGCGACCACGCCGAAAAAGGCGGTGAAATCGGCCCGCATCGTGCTCATCCCCTGGCTGCCCAGCGGAGCGAGGCCGAAACCGGCCCCGGTTGCCAGCGGGTTGAACAGGAAGTTCAAGCCCATGAACAGGTCGAAAAGACCCAGCAGAAAGACCACGGCCGTAATTGCAAAGCGCATGACGTTAACCACCCCCGTTTATCCGACATTTGCCACTCTGCCCCAATCCGGCGCTTTCGCAAAGCCTGTTGCGCATGAGGGAAGGGCGTTGCACAAGCGCGTTTCGATGGGACAGCCCCGGATCCTTCTGGTCGTGGGCGGCGGTATCGCCGCTTACAAGGCCTGCGAGCTTATTCGCCTGATCCGCAAGGGCGGCGGCGATGTCACCTGCGTGCTGACCGAGGGCGGAGCCAAGTTCATCACCGCGATGACGCTCGCCGCGCTGAGTGAAAATCCCGTCCATACAACGCTGTGGGATCTGACCAACGAGGTCGAGATGGGCCACATCCAGCTTTCGCGCAGTGCCGATCTGGTGGTGGTCTGCCCGGCCACGGCCGACCTCCTCGCCCGCATGGCGCACGGCATTGCCGATGATCTGGCGACCACCCTGCTGCTTGCCACCGACAAGCCGGTGATGGTGGTCCCGGCGATGAACGTGAAGATGTGGGAACACGCCGCCACTCAAGCCAATGTCACCTCGCTGGCCGATCGCGGTATCCACGTGATGATGCCGGACGAAGGCCCGATGGCCTGCGGCGAATTCGGCCCCGGCCGCCTGCCCGAACCGGCTGAGGTTTACAATGCGATCCGCCTGCTGCTGGGCCAGGATCCGATCTATCTGCCCAGCCCCGCGGACGAGCCGGAGCTGGACCTGAGCGGCTGGGAAGCGGGAAGCGAAAGCGAGGATACCGGTCTGGGCGGGCTATCCGCGGGCCTGATCCAGCGCAGCGCCGAGCCGGCCCCGGTGTGGATCGAGGAGGAACCGGTCGAGGGCGAGTTTGCGGCCTTCGTGGCAGAGGAACTGCCACCGGTCGAAGTCAATCTCGACAGTCCGCTGCTGTCCAAGAAGGGCAAGGCCAAGGCCGCCCCGCCGACCGATCCGGAGGCGATCAACCACACCGTTTCGCTCCACGGCGAGGCCCATGCCCCGCAGCCGTTCGATGAAGGCGTACTGGCCGACGATCCGCTGGCCGGCCAGCCCGATTTCGCGCCGGACGAGGCTGCGATCGATCCGGATGGGCCGCTGAAGGGCAAGCACGTGCTGATCACCGCCGGGCCGACGCACGAGCCGATCGATCCGGTCCGCTACATCGCCAACCGCTCGTCGGGCAAGCAGGGCTATGCCATTGCCGCCGCCGCCGCGCGGCTGGGCGCGCGGGTGACGCTGGTGTCCGGTCCGGTCACGCTGGACAATCCGCCCGGCGTGGATCGGATCCGGGTGGAAACCGCGCGGCAGATGGCCGAAGCGGTCAAGCAATCGCTGCCCGCCGACGTTGCGATCATGGTTGCCGCCGTGGCCGACTGGCGGACCATGGAGGTTGCGTCGGAGAAGATGAAGAAGCGCGGATCGGCCCCGCCGGCGCTGCGACTGACCGAGAATCCTGACATTCTCGCCATGGTTTCGGTCAGCGACAAGCGCCCGAAACTGGTGGTCGGCTTTGCCGCTGAAACCGAAAAGGTGGTTGAGCACGCCAAGGAAAAGCGCAAGCGCAAGGGCGCCGACTGGATCGTCGCCAATGACGTATCCGGCAACGTGATGGGCGGCGATGCCAATGCCGTGCATATCGTGACCAAGCAGGGTGTCGAGAGCCTTCCGGAAATGGCAAAGGGCGATGTCGCCATGGCCATTGTCGAAAGGATCGCCGATGCACTCTCCGCCAGCTGAAGTCCCGGTCCGGGTCAAGCGCCTGCCCCATGGCGAAGGGCTGGATCTGCCGGTCTATGCCACCGACGGCGCTGCGGGGATGGACGTGGTTTCGGCGGAAGATGTGACGATCGCGCCGGGCGCACGCCATGCGGTCGCCACCGGTCTCGCCATGGCTATCCCGACCGGCTACGAGATCCAGGTGCGGCCGCGTTCCGGCCTTGCGCTGAAGCACGGCATCACCGTGCCCAACACCCCCGGCACGATCGACAGCGATTATCGCGGCGAGTTGAAGGTCATCCTGATCAACCACGGCAGCGACCCGTTCGAGATCCGCCGCGGCGACCGGGTGGCGCAGCTGGTGCTGGCTCCGGTCACCCGCGCCGTCTGGCTGGCGGCCGAGGAGCTGGACGAAACCGCGCGCGGCGAGGGTGGGTTCGGCTCGACCGGCGGCGTGGTCGCGCTGGGCAGCTAGAAGGGCGGGCCCGTGTCCGGACCCGCCCTCTGATCGCTGCGATCCTTGCGGATCAGTGCTTTTTCTTTTTCTCCGGCGCGACCGAAATGCGGACCGTCTCGCCCGAATTGCCGGGGAAGCCGGTAAACATCGCCTCGACCAGGTTGGGCACCAGATAGCCCAGCCGGTTCGATGTGCTGGCCGCTTCGGCCCGGCCTTCGAACAGGCGCTGGCCGTCGGCGCGGCGGTCGATTTTCAAGCTGATGCCGCTGATATAGACGGTGTAGCTTTCATAGCCCTGGTTGAACCACGGATCGTACCACCCAAAGCCCCAGGCGGCGCGCGGGTAATAGGGGTGGTAGAAACCGCGGCGGCTCCAGTGGCCCCAGCGCGGGTAACCGTACCAGCTGGACCAGTAAGGATCGGCGAAACCGGTTGACCGCACCCGGGTCTGACCCTTGTCGACACCGTAATCGAACCGCACCACCAGGTCGGCCGTGGCCGGATCGGCTGCCGGCTGATAGCCCAGCTGGCGCATCCGCGCATCGACCAGGCTGGCATATTGCGAGAATTCCAGCCCGCCGGCCAGTGCCGGGCTGTCGGCAACAATCGCGAAAGTCTGCCCCTGCGGCGCCGGCAGCTGGGCGGAAAAGCGCTGCACGTCGGCCTTGAATGGTGTCGCGCAGGCGGCCAGCGTGGCCAGCATCAGCGGCACCAGCGCAAGCCTGACCCAGCCAAGCGGTGAGCGGTGTTCGTTACCCATCGACCCAATCCCATCGTTGTGTGCCGCCGGCGAATCGCGCGCGGATCGGCGAAAAGTGTAGGAGTTCGAGCAAGCTGCGCCAATCCGGCTTAATCGTGCTTGAATGGGACTGGCGTCAGAGCCGTTCCGCAACAACCCCGGCCGCGACCAGTCCGGCTATGTCGGCTTCGCTCAGCCCCAGCTTCTCGCCCAGCACGGTGGCGGTATCCGCGCCGGAGCGGGGCGGGGCGTGGCGATAAGTGGCGGGACTGGCGGAGAACTGGCCGGGAAAGCCGATGAAGCGCACCGGGGTGCCATCATCGCGGGTCATTTCATGGACCAGTCCGCGCGCCTGAACCTGCGGGTGTTCCAGCGCTTCGGGGATCGAGTTGATCCGTCCGCACGGCAGCTTGGCCGCTTCCAGCGCGGCCAGCAACGCGTCCGATTGCCAGGTGGCGATAGCCGGTTCGATTGCGGCGAACATCGCGGCGCGATTGGCGCTGCGGTTGGCGGAAACGGCAAAACGTGGGTCATCGGCAAGGTCGGCCAGACCCAGCACGATGCACAGGTCGCGGAACTGGCGGTCGTTACCCAGCGCGATCATGATCCGGCCGTCGGCGCAGGCAAAGTCCTGATAGGGCACGATGGTGGGATGCTGGTTGCCCAGCCGGCGCGGCTCCATCCCGCCGTTGAGCCAGCCCGAAGCCTGGTTGGCAAGCAGCGCGACCTGCGAATCGAGCAGGGCAAGATCGATGTGCTGGCCTTCGCCGGTGCGATTGCGGTGCTGCAAGGCGGCGAGGATCGAGATCGTGGCGTAAAGCCCGGTCGAAAGGTCGCTGATCGGGATGCCGACCTTGAGCGGTCCGGCGCCGGGCTCGCCATCGGGCAGGCCGGTCACGCTCATCAGGCCGCTCATCCCCTGGATCAGGAAGTCATAGCCGCCCTTGTCCTTCTCCGGCCCGGTCTGACCGAAACCGGTGATCGAGCAATAGATCAGGTCCGGCTTCACCGCTTTGAGCGAAGCATAGTCCAGCCCGTACTTGGCCAGGCCGCCGACCCGAAAGTTCTCCAGCACGATATCGGCCTGCTCGGCCAGCTGGCGGATCAGCGCCTGTCCTTCCGGCCGGGCGATGTCGATCGCGACCGAGCGCTTGTTGCGGTTGGCGCAGAGGTAATAGGCCGAATCGCGCGAGCCGTCCTCAAGGAACGGCGGACCCCAGCGGCGGGTGTCGTCGCCCTGCCCGGGCTGTTCCACCTTGATCACTTCGGCGCCCAGATCGCCCAGCATCTGGCTGCACCACGGCCCGGCCAGCACCCGGGCCAGATCGAGCACCTTGATCCCGGCCAGCGGCCCGGTGGGGGCGGGTTCGCTCATCGCCTCAGCCGCGGACCAGGCCGAGTGCTGCGTAGGCCGCCTTGAGCGTCGGTGCGGCCAGTTCGCGGGCCTTCAGCGCGCCCTTGGCGAGGATTGCGTCGAGCGCCTCGCGGTCCTGCCGCAGTTCAAGGAACCGGGCATTGATCGGGGCGAGGCTTTCCACCAGCAGTTCGCCCAGCGCCGGCTTGAACCGGCCAAAGCCTTCGCCGCCGAAGCGGGCCAGCACCGCGTCCTGGCTTTCCCCGGCCATGGCGGCATAGATGCCGACCAGGTTGGCCGCTTCGGGCCGCCCTTCCAGCCCGGCCTTGTCGCTCGGCAGCGGTTCGGGATCGGTCTTGGCCTTCTTGACCTTCTGCATGATCGTGTCGGCATCGTCGGTCAGGTTGATCCGGCTCATGTCGCTGGGATCGGACTTGCTCATCTTGGCGCTGCCGTCGCGCAAGCTCATGATCCGCGCCGCTTCGGGCGGAATGATCGGATCGGGCAGAGTGAAGACCGGCGCGTCTTCCGCTGCGAAATCGTTGTTGAACTTCTGCGCGATGTCGCGGGCCAGTTCCAGATGCTGCTTCTGATCCTCGCCCACCGGCACGTGGGTGGCCTGGTACAGCAGCACGTCGGCCGCCTGGAGCACGGGGTAGGTGAACAGCGCGACCGACTGGCCTTCGCGGTTCTTGCCGGCCTTGTCCTTCCACTGGGTCATGCGGTTGAGCCAGCCCATCCGCCCCGTGCCCGACAGCAGCCACTGCAGTTCGGCATGGGCCGGGACCTGGGCCTGGTTGAACAGGATCGACTTGTCCGGATCGATCCCGCAGGCAACCAGCGCGGCGGCCATCTCGAAGGTGTTCTCGCGCAGTTCGGCCGGGCTGTGCGGCATCGAAATGGCGTGCAGGTCGGCCAGGAAATAGAGGCTCTGCCCGCCGCCGGCGGCAACATCGTCCTGCATCTTCACCCAGTTGCGGATCGCCCCCAGGTAATTGCCGAGGTGGAGATTGCCGGTGGGCTGGATGCCGGAAACGATACGCATGGAAACTTACTCTGCCTTGGGGTTCTGCCTGCGCGTCAGCATGGCGATCTTGCTGCGGTCGATCGCCCCGGTGAGCCAGGCGAGCGCGAAGTAGACGAAAGCGCCGACGCCGACCAGTGCCAGAATCGAACCGACCCGGGCCAGGGCCCCGGCGCCGTAATAGGCCGCGCCCAGCGGGGCCAGGTACCAGATCGCAGCGCCCATTGCCGCGGCCGAGAGCAGGATCCGCCCGATCCGCACCAGCAGGTCCGGCTCGATCGTGAAGTGTCCGCGCCGGTGCAGCACCCAATAGAGCATCGCGCAATTGGCCCAGGCCGCGATCGATCCGGCCAGGGCCAGCCCGGCCACGCCCAGCAGCGGGATCAGCGCGAGGTTGCCGGCCAGATTGATCACCAGCGCCGCTCCGGCGGTATAGACCGGGGTCTTGGTATCGCGGCGGGCGAAGAAGCCGGGGGTCAGCACCTTGACCATGACATAGGCCGGCAGGCCCAGCACCAGCATGGCGACGACGGCGGCGGTGGCGGTAACGTCCGCCTGGTCGAACTTGCCGCCGAAATAGAACGCGCTGACCAGCGGCTGGGCCGCGCAGTAGAGGCCGACAGCGGCCGGCACGGTCAGCAGCAGGCCCAGCTCGATCGCGTTCGATTGCACCCGCTGCGCACCGCCGGCATCATCCTGCGCGATGAACCGCGACAGCGCGGGCAGGATCGCGGTGCCAAGGGCAATGCCGATGATCCCCAGCGGCAACTGGTTGAGCCGGTCGGCCAGGGCCAGGAACACGAACGATCCTTCTTCCAGCCGGCCCAGGAAAAACAGGTCGAGGAACCGGCTGATCTGGTAGATGCCCGCACCGAACACGGCCGGCAGGATCAGCACGCCGAGCTGGCGCACCTGCGGCGTCAGGCGCGGGCGGAGCAGGGCCAGGTGGAACCCGGCGCGACGGGCGTGCCAGTACAGCCACAGCAATTGCAGCACACCAGCGGTGGTGACCGACCAGGCCAGCAGATAGGCGATGCGTTCCGCATTGCCGCCCTGCCCCTGCCAGATCCCCAGCAGCATCGCGCCGATCATGCACAGGTTCATCAGCACCGGAGCAAAGGCCACGGCGGCAAACCGGCTGATCGAATTGAGCATGGCCCCGAACAGGGTCATCACGCTGATCAGGGCCAGATAGGGAAAGGCGATCCGGGCCAGCGCGATCGAGGTATCGGTTGTGCGTCCGCCCTGGCCAAAATCGTCGATCAGCCAGATTGCCCAGGGCATCACCGCCATCATTAGCGCGGAAAAGACCAGCAGGACCGGCACGAAGACCGCCAGCGTCTCGTTGGCGAAGCGCTGGGCGCCGGCCTCGTCACGCGATCCGTCAGCATTCACATGGCGGTTGAACAGCGGCACGAAGGCCGCCGAAAAGGCCCCTTCGGCAAACAGCCGGCGGAAGATGTTGGGCAGCTGGAAGGCAATCTGCCAGGCATCGCCCATGGCGCTGCCGCCCAGCAGGCGGGACAGCATCATGTCGCGTACGAAGCCGAAGATCCGGCTGATCAGCGTCATCCCGCCGATGATGCCGGTCGACTTCAGCAGATTCATGGCCTGTCCCCCCGGCGGCCGCGCTCAGCCGGTCAGGCTTCGCCGGCCGGTGCGCCTTCGCCTTCGCCCTGGGCCTGGGCAGCGGCCAGCTGCTGCATGTAGATGCCGTTGAAATCGACCGGCTCCAGCAGCAGCGGCGGGAAGCCCGCATCGCGCACCGCATCGGACACCACCCGGCGCGCGAACGGGAACAGGATCCGCGGCGCTTCGGCATAGGTGAAAGCGTGCTTGTGGCTTTCTTCCATGTTGCGCATGCCGATCAGGCCGCAATAGGACAGGTCGACGATGAACTGCGATCCACCCTGGCAGCGGGCATTGATCGCGATTTTCAGTTCGATCTCGCTTACTTCTTCGTTCAGTTCGCGCGCACCGATATTGAACTGCACGTCGATCTGCGGCGGATCCTGCCACTGGAACGATTCCGGAGCGTGGGGATTCTCGACCGAGAGGTCCTTGACGTACTGCTGGATGATCCCGGCGGCGGGCAGGGTATCGGCGCCATTCGGCTGGGGGGCGCCAAGGCCCAGATCGGTGATGATGTTGCCTTCGTCGGACATGAATGCGGCTTTCCGTCAAGAAATTGTGACAAGTGGCGGCGCGCCTAGCACCCGCGGACGGTGGCGGCAACGGTCATGGGCGGTTTTTGGGCGATGTTGCCGTGCGGCACCCATTCCCCGCAAAAAATGCACAAAGGGGCGGGTCCACGCGTTGTTCATTTGTCATCATTACCTATTTGCCGTTAGAAACGTGCAACAAGCGCCGCACCACGCGGCCGGGACTGATACCTTGGACAAGACCGTAGAAATCGTCATCATCGCCATGGTTGCGGCCTTCCTGGGCCTGCGGCTCTATTCCGTGCTGGGCCGGCGGGCCGAGCATGAGGAGCAGCCGCTGCCCCCGCGGTTCGAACCGAAGGGCCCGGCCAGTGATGCGCCGCGCGCCGCCACGCCCGAACTGGCCGGGGCCGGACAGCCATCGCGCGCGCTGGTTCCCGGGGTAACCCCTGCGATCGAGCGGGGCCTGCGTGAAATTGCCGCGGCTGACCGGCATTTCGATCTGCTGGCCTTCCTGGAAGGAGCCAAGGGTGCCTACCGCATGGTGCTCGAAGCCTTCTGGAAGGGTGATCGCGCCGCGCTGGGGCAACTGTGCGACAGCGATGTGCGCGACGCGTTCCTTGCCGCGATCGACGCGCGCGAGGCGCAGGGACATACCCTGGATTACAAGCTGATACGGATCGAAGATGCCGTGGTGGTTGCGGCCGAGTATCGTGCGCCGCAGGCCCGCCTGACCGTGCGTTTCTCTGCCGATGTCGCCGCCGTCACCCGCAACGCCGAAGGCCAGGTGATCGCCGGTTCGCTGAACGATGCGATCGAAACCTGCGATCTGTGGACCTTCTCGCGCGATGTGAACTCCGCCTCGCCGGATTGGCTGGTTGACGAAACCGACGAGGGTTGATCCGGACATGGGGGCCGCTCCGCAGCGCTGGTTGGCGGTCGCGGCCCTGACGCTCGGCCTGCTCGGCTGCGGCCGCATCATCCCGCAGGGGCAGGTGCCGCCCCCCGCCACCACGCCACCCCCGGTTGCGAATGCCTTTGCTGCCGGGCTTGCCCCGGGTCCGGCGATCGCCACGCTGAATCTTGGACGTGACGATGCGCAGGGCGCGCTGGCCTCGTTCCGGGAAAGCTGCCCGCGGCTGGTCGTCCGGGCCGATCCCTCGGGCCTGACCGAAGGGCGGGACTGGAAACCGGCCTGCGATGCCGCCAAGCGCTGGCCCGCGGCCGAGGCACCGCGCTTTTTCACCACCTGGTTCGAGACTGTGAAGGTCGGCGATGGCAAGGCATTTGCCACCGGATATTACGAGCCGGAGATTGCCGGTGTGCGCAAGCGCCAGCCCGGTTTCGACGTGCCGGTCTATGCCCTGCCGCCCGATCTGGTCCGGGCCAGGCCAGGCGATGCGCCGCCCCTTGCCAATGGGCAGATGCCGATGGGCCGCTATGACGCGGACGGCAAGTTCGGTCCCTATTTCGATCGCGCCGCGATCGAGGACGGGGCGCTGATGGGCAAGGGGCTGGAAATCGGCTGGGCGGCCGATCCGGTCGAGCTGTTCTTCCTCCAGGTCCAGGGTTCGGGGCGATTGGTGGCGCCGGACGGCACGGTGATGCGGATCGGCTACGCCGGACAGAACGGCCATCCCTATACCGGCATCGGCGGGGTGATGCGCCAGCGCGGGCTGCTCGGCACCGGGCCGGGGCAATATTCCGGCTCGATGCAAGGCATCATGCAGTACATTGCCGAAAACCCCGAGGCTGGCCGCGCGCTGATGCGCGAGAACAAGAGCTATGTGTTCTTCCGCGAGATCGGGCCGGACGGGCCCTATGGATCGCTGGGGGTGCCGGTCCGGGCGCGCAATTCGGTGGCGGCAGACCCGTCGTTCGTGCCGCTGGGCGCGCCAGTCTGGCTGGTGATGGACCGGGCCGAGGCAAGCGGACTTTGGATCGCGCAGGATACCGGCGGCGCAATCAAGGGGGCGAACCGCTTCGACACGTTCTGGGGCGCCGGGGCCGAGGCGCGAACCATTGCCGGCGGGATGAGCGGGCGCGGGGAGGCGCTGCTGTTCCTGCCCAAGGGCACGCTCAAGAAGCTCCAGCAGGTCAAGTGATGCGCCGCCCGCGGGGCTTGAGCCGCGAGGAGGCGGAGCTGTGGGGCCGGGTGGCCCGGACGGTGAAGCCGCTGCGTCCGCAGCCCAGGACGATTGTGGCGGAGACCGGGCCGGACCAGACGGCTCCTCAGTCGTCATCCCGACCGCGTAAGGCTGGTATCGCCACACCAACCATTGCGCCGCCCCCTCCACGTCGCCACGATCCGCCGCCGCGCCCGCTCGACCGGCATGGACTTGACGGATCATGGGAAAAGAAGCTGGCCCGGGCCGAAGTCCATCCCGATTTCACGCTTGACCTGCACGGCCATGGTTTGGACGCAGCCCATGCCCGGCTTGAACATGGCCTGGCCCAGGCGATCAGCCTCGGCGCGCGGGTGGTGCTGGTCATCACCGGCAAGCCGCGCCCGGTCGAGGCTGCTGACCGGGGTGAACGGCGCGGAGCGATCCGGGCCAAGCTGCTCGATTGGCTGGCCCACGGCAGTCACGCCCACCGCATCGCCTCGGTCCGCGGCGCCCATCGCAAGCACGGCGGACCCGGCGCGGTCTATGTGATCCTCAAAAGAACGCGCTGACTTCCGGGGTGGAAGCCAGCGCGCCTTAAGGTGTCCGTCCGGACGGCCCTGAGGCCGCCCGGGCAGGGAGGAACTTTAGAAGTTGAGCGTCGCGGTGACGTAGACCTGGCGCGGGTTGCCGTAGAACGCGGTCAGGGTGCCTTCGCGGCCCAGCGCCGAAGCCAGCGGGGTGTTGAGCACGCCGGTGGTCGCATTGGCAGCCATGAAGGTGTAGCCCGAGGTCTTGTAACGCTCGTCGGTCAGGTTCTTGCCATAGACGCCCAGGGTCCAGACCTTGTTCGGCGCGGTGTAGACGATCGCCGCGTCGAACAGCTGGTAGGCCGGCTGGTCAAGGTACGGGTTCGGTACTTCGAACTGGTAGGTCTTGCTCTTGAACGACATGCCGCCGCCTATGCTGAGCTTCCCTTCACCCAGCGCCATCGAGTAATCCAGCGCGACGTTGCCCGACCAGGCCGGGGTGTTCTGGATCTTGCGGTTGGCGGCCACGTCGGTCGGCACGCCGCCGATGTTGGTGACGTACTTGGTGAACTTGGCGTCGATGTAACCGACCGAACCGGTCAGGGTCAGCGTGCCGCTGTCATTGTCGATCAGCTTGGCACGGGTTTCGAACTCGAAGCCCTTCATCCGCGCCTTGCCGGCGTTGGAGACCACGCCGCAGAAGGTCGGGACCTGGGTCACCACACCGCCGACCACGACCTTGCTGGTGCAGGCGACCGAGCCGGGGATCTGGACGTCGGTATAGTCCATGTAGAAGCCGGCGGCAGCGACATAGAGGCGGCGGTCGAGCAGGTTGGCCTTGTAGCCGACTTCATAGCTGTCGACCTTTTCCGGACGGAAGGTCAGGAAGGACGCCACTTCGGCGTCCGAAGGGATGCCGCTGGAATTGGCGGTCGGCGCGCTGGTGCCAACCCCGCGCGGGTCGAACCCGCCACCCTTGAAGCCCTGCGAGTACGAGGCATAGAGCGTGCTGTCGTCGTTCGGCTTGAACGAGAGGGTCGCCTTCGGGGTGAACTTGGTGAAGCTGGCCTTGCCGCGGAAGTTGGTGGAAGGCGAACCGAACAGGATCGCCGCACCGCCGAAGGCCGGCGAGCCATTGAGGTAGTTCTGGCGCAGGATCCGGCCGGTGCGCTCATCCCAGGTGTAGCGTCCGCCCAGCGACAGGCTGAGCTTGTCGCTGAAGTTGAACGTCACGTCAGCAAAACCGGCAACAGTTTCGGTGCCGATATCGGCTTCGGTAAAGGCGGTCAGACCCGGGAACAGGGCGTTGTTCCACAGCCGCACGTCGAACTGGGTCAGTGCATTGGCGCTGAGGTAGTAGAAGCCGACCATGCCCTGGACCGGACCGGCATCGACCAGCAGCTGAAGCTCCTGGCTGAACTGGTCGTTCTTGTAGAAGGCCGGCACGTCGACATCGACCGCGGGCAGCGCGTCGAAGTCGATCGGGCTGAAGCTTTCATCGGCGCGGTAGGCGGTGATCGAGCGGAAGGTCAGGCCGTCGGCCGGCTGGGCTTCCATGAACAGCGAAACGCCCCAGCCTTCCACGTCCTGGCGCGGATTAACCAGCCCGCCACGAGTGTCGTAAACGTTGCTCAGCACAGGGGAGGCGCTCAGCAGGCTGGGGATCAGCCGGTGGCCGCCACGGGCCGAGCTCTTGTCGTGGATCCAGTCACCCGACAGGCGGGCGAAGAAATCGGTGCCGTGGATTTCGATCGTGCCGCGCGCGGCGTAGACGTTCTTGTCATAGTTTTCGGCCCCGGTGGTCAGGTTGGTGCCGAAACCGTCGCGGGTCAGCCGCGCGAACGAGCCACCGATACGGACCAGGCCGTCGGCATCGATCGGGGTTGAAACGGTGACCACGCCGTCAAGCTGGTTGTAGCTGCCATAGGTGCCGCGCACCTGCAGGCGGAAGTCGTTCGGCAGGCGCTTGGTCACGTACTTGACCGCGCCACCCACGGTGTTGCGACCATAGAGCGTGCCCTGCGGGCCGCGCAGCACTTCGATCCGCTCCACATCATAGATGTCGAGCACGGCGCCCTGGGGACGGTTGAGGTAGACATCGTCGAGATAGATGCCGACGCCCTGTTCGAAGCCCGAGACCGGGTCCTGCTGGCCCACGCCGCGGATGAAGGCGGACAGGGTGGAGTTGGTGCCGCGGCTGGCTTCCAGCGTCACGTTGGGAACCTGCTCGGCCAGCGCGGTGATGTCAACGGCGCCGGAATTGGCCAGCTGATCGCCCGACAGCGCGGTGATCGCGATCGGCACATCGACCAGCGTTTCCTCACGGCGGCGGGCCGTGACGATGATTTCGCCCGAATCGGCCTCGGCCGCCGCATCGGCGTCCTGGGCATGGGCGGGCATGGCGGTCAGGCCGACAAAAGCGCTGGCAACCAGCGAGGCACGGCAGAGCAGATCAGTCTTACGCATCGGGCACTCCTCCCAAGAAATCCTTCCCGCACGGCTTCGCCCACGGGCTCCTGAATCGCGCTTATATAAAAGTTGAACCAACTTTCAACTTTGTTATGCTTGCCTCAGCGAGGGGAGTGATTGAAAGTGACAAAACGTGGCGCGGCTGCAACAGTGGCCGCCGGCAAGAGGGGGAAGCAGGTGGACGCAGCGGGTGCCGTTACCGCGCCGCGCGAGCCGCGCACCGAGCGCGGGCGGCGCACCCAGCGCGCGATCCTTGATGCCGCCGCGGCCGAATTCGGCGAGAAGGGCTTTCATGAAAGCTCGATCGTGTCGATCACGATCCGCGCCGGGGTCGCGCTGGGCAGCTTCTATACCTACTTCGAATCCAAGGAAGCGCTGTTCAAGGCGCTGGTTCAGGACATGTCGGGCCGGGTTCGCGATCACGTCGCCCCGGTGCTGCGCGGTCACAGCGGCGGCGCGGTCGAGGCCGAAGGGGTCGCGCTGGAGGCGTTCCTGCGCTTTGCCCGCGGCAACAAGGAAATCTACCGGATCATCGACGAAGCCGAATTCGTCGCCCCGGAAGCCTGGCGGGCTCACTACCTCAACACCGCCGCGCGCATTCTCGAACGGCTGCAGGCAGCGCGGGCACGCGGGGAACTGGAGGTGGAGCCAAGCGAAGTCCACGCCTGGGCGATCATGGGCATGAACGTGTTCCTGGGCTTGCGCTTCGGGGTGCTCGATGGGCAGGCCGATCTGGGTGCGGTGGCGGCCCAGGCGAATGCGCTGCTCAAGGGCGGGTTGGGATAGACCTTGTCCGCCCGCGCGGCTATGCGCCGCCAACCATGTCAAACCGCCGCACCTTCGCCATCATCTCGCACCCCGACGCGGGCAAGACCACGCTGACCGAGAAGCTGCTGCTGCAAGGCGGGGCGATCCACCTGGCCGGCGAGGTAAAGGCGCGCGGGGCGGCGCGGCGGGCGCG
Organism: Sphingomonadales bacterium; assembly: GCA_017302615.1. GTDB lineage: Bacteria > Pseudomonadota > Alphaproteobacteria > Sphingomonadales > Sphingomonadaceae > Novosphingobium. The sequence goes on along the minus strand of JAFLDB010000004.1, from coordinate 160,627 downwards.
GTCGGACTGGATGAAGATCGAACAGCAGCGCGGGATCTCGGTGACCAGTTCGGTCATGACCTTTGAACGCGACGGCGTCACTTTCAACCTGCTCGACACGCCGGGTCACGAGGACTTTTCCGAAGACACCTACCGCACGCTGACGGCGGTGGACTCGGCGATCATGGTGATCGACGCCGCGAAAGGCATCGAGCCGCAGACCCGCAAGCTGTTCGAGGTCTGCCGCCTGCGTTCCGTGCCGATCATCACCTTCGTCAACAAGGTCGACCGCGAAGGGCGCGCCGTGTTCGAAACGCTGGACGAGGTGGCCGATGCCCTGGCGCTCGATGTCTGCCCGATGTCCTGGCCGATCGGTATGGGCGGCGAGTTCAAGGGCGTGCTCGATTTCGCCACCAATACGATCAGCCGCCCGGAAGGCGACAGCCGCGAGTTTCTCGGCAAGCGCGAGCCGGCCGATGACATCCCGGCCGACATTGCCGAGGAAATCGAACTGGCCCAGGCCGGCTATCCGGCGTTCGATCTGGATGCCTATCGCAATGGCGATCTGACCCCGGTCTACTTCGGATCGGCGCTGAAGAACTTCGGCGTGGCCGAACTGATCGACGCCATCGCCCGCTATGCCCCGCCGCCGCGCCCGCAGCCCAGTGAGCAGGGCGTGATCAGCCCGGACGGCAAGGAGGTGACCGGGTTCATTTTCAAGGTCCAGGCCAACATGGACCCGATGCACCGTGACCGGATCGCGTTCATGCGGCTGGTATCGGGCACGTTCAAGCGGGGAATGAAGCTCACTCCGTCAGCACTGGGCAAGCCGGTGGCGATCCACTCCCCGATCCTGTTCTTTGCCCAGGACCGCGAGATTGCCGACACGGCCGAGCCGGGCGACATCATCGGCATTCCCAACCACGGCACGCTGCGGGTCGGCGATACCCTGTCCGAGAGCAACAAGGTCCGCTTCACCGGTCTGCCCAACTTCGCTCCGGAAATCCTGCGCCGGGTCGCGCTGAAGGATCCGACCAAGACCAAGCAGCTCAGGAAGGCGCTCGACGACCTGTCCGAAGAAGGCGTGATCCAGGTGTTCTATCCCGAAATCGGCAGCCAGTGGATCGTCGGCGTGGTCGGACAGCTCCAGCTCGACGTGCTGATTTCGCGGCTGGAAGCGGAATACAAGGTCGAGGCCGTGCTCGAGGCTGCGCCGTTCGATACGGCCCGCTGGCTGAAGGGGCCGGATGCGGCGCTGAAGAGCTTCGCCGATTTCAACAAGTCGAACCTCGCCAAGGACCGCGATGGCGATCCGGTGTTCATGGCCCGCAGCGCCTGGGATGTCGGCTACCAGCAGGAGAAGAACCCGGACCTGACCTTCAGCGCCACCAAGGAGCGCTGACCGGGTGGAGCTGACTTTCGCCAGCTACAACATCCACAAGGCCGTCGGGCTGGACCGGCGGCGCGATCCGGAACGGATCCTGGCGGTGCTGCATGAGATCGACGCCGATGTGGTCGCCCTGCAAGAGGCCGACCGCCGTTTTGGCCGGCGCGCCAGCGTGCTGCCCAAGGATCTGCTGGATGACCTTTCGGACTATCGCCCGGTCCGGCTCAACCACCGGCCGGATTCGCTCGGCTGGCACGGCAATGCCCTGCTGGTGAAGCGCGGCATCGACGTGATCGAGGCAGGGGTGGTGCCGCTGCCCACGCTGGAGCCGCGCGGGGCGGTGCGGGCCGACCTGCTGATCCATGGCAAGCGGCTGCGGGTGGCCGGAATGCATCTCGACCTGTCGGGTCTGCGCCGCCGCCAGCAGATCCGCACGATCCTCTCGCATGTGGAGCGCTGCGGCCCGTCCTGCCCGAGCGTGCTGCTGGGCGATTTCAACGAATGGTCGCTCCACGGCGGCTCGCTTCGTGAATTCCTCTCCCCCTGGCGGGTTCTGGCACCGGGCCGCTCATATCCTTCGCGCCGACCGATCGCCCAGCTCGACCGCTTGGTGATTTCGCCGGAATGGCAGGTGGACGAGCTTGGCGTCCATCATTCGGCGCTGGCGGCGCGGGCGTCCGACCATCTGCCGGTCAAGGCCCGTCTGGTGCTGCCCAAAAAATAGGCAGCTGCGCAACGAGTGGGCGTTTCCGGTATGGTCTGCGCAACCGTATTTCTCCTGAATCGCTGATTCACAACAATATTGCCGAATTGGCACGGGCCTTGCTGCATCTGCGAAGCCGACACGGGGTCGGCACGCTATCAGGGGACAAGGCCGTGAAATTCATCATCGCCATCATCAAGCCCTTCAAGCTCGACGAGGTCCGCGATGCCCTGGGCGCCATCGGCGTTGCAGGCATGACCGTGTCCGAGGTCAAGGGCTTTGGACGGCAGAAGGGCCAGACCGAGATTTACCGCGGGGCCGAATATTCCACCAACATGCTGCCCAAGGTGAAGATCGAACTGGCCGTCAGCGACGATCTGGCACCGCAGGCGGTCGAGACGATCCAGCAGGCCGCCAGCACCGATTCGATCGGCGACGGCAAGGTCTTCGTGCTCGATCTGGCTTCGGCCACCCGCATCCGCACCGGTGAAACCGGGGACACGGCGCTGTGACGCCGGGCAACAGGAGGACAGAAACGATGTTTCGCAAGCTTTTGGGCGGCGCAGGTGCGGTGGGGGCTTCGCTCTTCGCCGCCGGCGCCGCATTCGCGCAGGCAGCGGCCGAAGCCGCTCCCGCAGTTCCCAATCCCGGCAACAATGCCTGGATGATGACATCCACCCTTTTGGTCCTGCTGATGATCCTGCCGGGTCTGGCATTGTTCTACGGTGGCCTGACCCGCCAGAAGAACATGATCTCGACCATGACCCAGGTTGGCGCGACGGCCTCGTTGGCCATGCTGATCTGGGTGATGTGGGGCTACTCGCTGGCCTTTGGCGATACATCGTACGAAGGCACGCTGGGCAAGTTCATTGCCGGCGGCAGCTACTTCCTGATCGGCACCGATGCTTCAAGCACGGCAGCCACTTTCACCGATGAGGTGATCAGCAAGTATGTCTTCATCAGCTTCCAGATGACCTTTGCGGCGATCACTGCCGCCCTGATCCTGGGCGCGACGGCGGAACGCATGAAGTTTAGCGCGACCATGCTGTTCGTGCCGATCTGGCTGACCATCGTCTACTTCCCGATCGCCCACATGGTGTGGGCCGGTGGCGGTCTGCTGTTCGAAGACGGCGCGCTCGACTTTGCCGGCGGCACCGTGGTGCACATCAACGCCGGTGTCTCGGGCCTGGTGCTGGCCTACCTGCTCGGCAAGCGCCGCGGCTGGCCGGGTGAACCGATGCCCCCGCACAGTCTGACCATGACGCTGATTGGCGCCGGTCTGCTGTGGGTTGGCTGGTTCGGGTTCAACGCCGGATCGGCGCTGGAGGCCGATGGTTCGGCCGGTCTCGCCATGATCAACACTTTCGTCGCCACGGCTGCCGGTGCCCTGACCTGGATGGTGATCGAGCGGCTGGCCGGACATAAGGGTTCGGCGCTGGGCTTCGCCTCGGGGATCATCGCCGGTCTGGTCGCGGTCACTCCGGCGGCGGGCAACTCCGGCCCGTTCGGCGCGATCCTGCTCGGCATCATTGCCTCGGCGGTCTGCTACTACTTCGTCGCCAAGGTGAAGGCCAAGTTCGGCTATGACGACGCGCTCGACGCTTTCGGCATCCACGGCATCGGCGGCATCGTCGGCGCAATCGGTACTGCAGTGGTCTACCAGCCGTTCCTGGGCGGCCCCGGCGATGGCTCGACCCCGCTGGCCGACCAGCTCTGGGTCCAGACCTACAGCGTGATCGTGACGATCGTTTGGGCCACCGTTGGCACCTTGATCGCTGGCTTCATCGTCAAGTCGACCATTGGCCTGCGGGTTTCGCCCGAAGCCGAAGTCGACGGCCTCGACATCTCCGAACACGGAGAGCGGGCCTACAATTAATCGGGAGCATCGCGCGAAAAGTGGGAACCGGTTTTCGCTTTCCGCGATGCGACCAACAAAGACTCTCAGCTTGGCGGGTCCGGGGTTCCTCCTCCTCCCTCTCCTCCCCTCGGATCCGCCTCACCTCGTTCCTCCTGCGAACGTAAACTGAAAGGGCCGGAGCTTTCGCTCCGGCCCCTTTTTTTGTGTGTCGGCAGGCTGAATGGCCTGCCGAATGGCAAGACCGATCGCGGAGGCGATCGGCGCACAGATCAGGACAGCGCGGCTTCGCTTTCGGCCATCAACTGGGCCATGATCTCTGCGACCGGCTCTTCCTTGGTGACCATGCCGACCGACTGGCCGGCCATGACCGAGCCGCTCTCGACATCGCCCTCGATCACCGCGCGGCGCAGCGCGCCGGCCCAGAACTGTTCGATTTCCAGCTGGGCCTGCTCCATGTCGACCTTGCCGGCATCGAGCAGCGCGGCAACCTCGCGCTGCTTGGCGGTGAATTCCTCGGTGCCCTTGTTCTTGAGCGCGCGGACCGGGATCACCGGCAGGCGCGGATCGACTTGCACCGATGCCACCGCATCGCGGGCATTGGCGCGGAAGAAGGCCTGCTTGAAAGCCGGGTGGGCAATGCTCTCGGTAGCGCAGGCGAACCGGGTGCCAAGCTGCACGCCCGATGCGCCCATTTCCAGATAGGCGGCAATCATGTCGCCCCGGCCGATACCGCCAGCCACGAAGACCACGAACTCATCGGCCAGCGCGGGCAGGAATTCCTGCGCCAGCACCGAAGTGGCGACCGGACCGATATGGCCGCCGGCTTCGCTGCCCTCGATCACCAGGGCATCGGCGCCGTTGCGCAGCAGGCGGGTGGCGAGGGCCAGGGTCGGGGCAAAGACCAGCACCTTGGCGCCGAAGGCCTTGATCGCCTCGACACTGCCCTTGGGCGGGATGCCCCCGGCCAGCACCACGTGGCTGACCTGGTGCTTCGCACAGACCGCGATCAGATCGAACAGCAGCGGGTGCATGGTGATCAGGTTGACGCCGAACGGCTTGCCGGTCAGCGCCTTGGTCGCCGCGATTTCGGCATCGAGCAGGTCCGGAGTCATTGCACCGCAGGCGATCACGCCGAATCCGCCGGCATTGGAGATTGCCGAAACGAGATTGCGTTCCGAAACCCAGCTCATCGCGCCGCACAGGATCGCGTGTTCGGTGCCGAGGAAGTCGCGGCCGCGCTGCATCAGCGCATGGGTCTTGTCGTACACTCGGATTCCCTCGGTTGTCGTAGCGTCCGGGGCCTTTAGGCGGCGCGGGGCCACGCTGCAACCCGCTCAAGTGAGGGTTAAATCGGCTGAAGCGATCATAGAAACGATATCAATCGTCTTATTCGAATAATGAACTGTGCCTACATTGGCTCCATCGCTTCAACAAGGAGAGCCTGCCATGAACGCCCCCTCCAAGTGCCCCGTGATGCTCGGCGGCAGCACCCGGTCCGACAGCACTCCGGTCTGGTGGCCCAATGCCCTCAACCTCGACATCCTGCACCAGCACGATGCCAAGACCGACCCGCTGGGTCCGGACTTCGACTATCGCAGCGCCGTCCACGCGCTCGATTACGACGCGCTCAAGGCCGATCTGACCGCATTGATGACCGACAGCCAGGATTGGTGGCCGGCCGACTGGGGCCACTACGGCGGCCTGATGATCCGCCTCGCCTGGCACGCCGCCGGGACCTATCGCATTGCCGACGGGCGCGGCGGGGCCAGCACCGGCAACCAGCGTTTTGCGCCGCTCAACTCCTGGCCCGACAACGGCAACCTGGACAAGGGCCGCCGCCTGCTGTGGCCGATCAAGAAGAAGTACGGCAACGCGCTGTCGTGGGCCGACCTGTTCATCCTGGCCGGTAACGTCGCCTATGAATCGATGGGCTTCAAGACCTTCGGCTTCGGCTTTGGCCGCGAAGACATCTGGGCGCCGGAAAAGGACATCTACTGGGGTGCGGAAAAGGAATGGCTGGCCAAGAGCGGCGGCGAAGGCAGCCGCTATTCGGGCGAGCGTGACCTTGAGAACCCGCTGGCCGCGGTGATGATGGGCCTGATCTACGTGAACCCGGAAGGCGTTGACGGCGAGCCCGATCCGCTGAAGACCGCCCGCGACATGCGCGTCACTTTTGCCCGCATGGCCATGAACGACGAGGAAACCGTTGCCCTGACCGCCGGCGGCCACACCGTCGGCAAGGCCCATGGCAACGGTGATGCCGGCAAGCTTGGGCCGGCACCGGAAGGTGGCGATGTTGAGGACCAGGGCTTTGGCTGGCTCAACAAGACCGGCCGCGGCATTGGCCGGGATACCGTGACCAGCGGTATCGAAGGCGCTTGGACCGCCAATCCCACCGTGTTCGACAACGGCTACTTCGATCTGCTGTTCAAGTATGACTGGGAACTCACCAAGAGCCCGGCCGGTGCGCACCAGTACCGCCCGGTGAACATCGCGCCGGAAGACATGCCGGTCGATGTGGAAGATCCCTCGATCCGGACCATGCCGGTGATGACCGATGCCGACATGGCGCTGAAGGTCGATCCGGAATATCGCAAGATTTCCGAGCGGTTCCGCGACGACCACGCCTATTTCTGCGATGTCTTCGCCCGCGCCTGGTTCAAGCTGACCCACCGCGATCTTGGCCCCAAGGCCCGTTACATCGGTCCGTGGGTGCCGGAAGAGGACCTGATCTGGCAGGATCCGGTTCCGGCCGGCACGACCAGCTATGACGTCGCCGCGCTGAAGGCGAAGATCGCCGCCAGTGGGCTGTCGGTCGCCGAACTGGTCTCGACCGCATGGGACAGCGCCCGCACCTTCCGCGGCTCGGACAAGCGCGGCGGAGCCAATGGTGCCCGCATCCGCCTTGCTCCGCAGAAGGACTGGGAAGGCAACGAGCCTGCCCGACTGGCCAAGGTGCTGGCCGTGCTGGAGCCGCTGGCGGCCGAGGCCGGGGCGAGCATTGCCGACACGATCGTGCTGGCCGGCAATGTCGGCCTGGAGCAGGCGATCAAGACGGCCGGGTTCGATGTGGCCGTGCCGTTCGCGCCGGGTCGCGGCGATGCGACCGATGCGCAGACCGACGCGGAGAGCTTTGCCGTGCTGGAGCCGCTGGCCGATGGCTTCCGCAACTGGGTGAAGGGCGACTATGTCGTCCAGCCGGAAGAGCTGCTGCTCGACCGGGCCCAGCTGATGGGCCTGACCGCGCCGGAAATGACCGTGCTGATCGGCGGGATGCGGGTGCTGGGCACCAACCATGGCGGGACGGCGCACGGCGTCTTCACCAACCGCCCGGGCGCGCTGACCACTGACTTCTTCGTCACCCTGACCGATATGGCCTATCGCTGGGAGCCGAAGGGCCGGAACCTCTATGAACTGGTCGAGCGCAAGACCGGCAAGGTAGCCTACACCGCGACCCGTGCGGACCTGGTGTTCGGTTCCAACTCGGTGCTGCGCGCCTATGCCGAAGTCTATGCCCAGGACGACAACGCCGAAAAGTTCGTGCGTGATTTCGTCAGCGCCTGGACCAAGGTAATGACTGCGGACCGCTTCGACCTCGTCTGAGGATAGCAAAGCAGGCAGGCCGGGGCCGGCATCCCATCACGGGGTGCCAGCCCTTGCTGTTTCACAACCAGCCAGCGGCTTTCAGGACGGGGACCTGGCTGCGGGCGACCGGAGCATGCAATCCGCCGCAAAGGACCAGAAGGACATTACGGCCATCGCGCTCGACCCGTTCGACCGCCGATCGCGCCACCCACCAGCTGCGGTGGACCTGTGCTCCGTCGAGCCCGTCCAGTTCGGACAGGGCATCGCGCATCCGCAGCAGGATCAGGTCACTACCCAGCCTGGTGTGGACCCGCAGATAGTGATCTTCCATTTCCAGAGCGACAAGGTCGGTCCCCAGTCTGGGTGGCAGCCGGTCCAGCAGGCGCGGGCGGGATGAACGGGCAGCAGGTTCCGCAGCCGCCGCGGTTTGCGGCTGCAAGGTGGGAGCCGCCGCTGCCGGTCCGGCCTCGCTGGCTGTTGGTCTGGACTGCACCAGGTAGAACACCATGGTCACCACCGAACCGATTGCCAGAACATAGCCGTATGTAGCTAGCCAGGCTTCCAGCGATGGCAGTTCCAGCGGCGGGGGCAGGGCACTCACCAGCCACACCACTGCGGTCATCGGCACAGTCGCCACCAGGCAACCGATCAGCCACAGCGACCATTCCGGCAATTCCAGCACCGTACCCAGCCGGGTGATCAATCCGCCGATCGGACGGTAACAGGCGTAGCCGGCCCAGGCGAGGCCCAGCCAGTAGACCAGCCGGTAGGCGAACGGCAGCTCGAAGCTGCCGAACGGCCCGATCAGCGCCAGCAAGATGCCAATGATCGTCATGACCCCAAGGTCGATCACCACCTGGCGCAAGGTATTCGGGTTTGCGGGGGGAAGGGCCTGGCTCATCCACCAGGCAAACTAGCGCCCATTCGCGCTTCGTAAAGTGGCCAAGTGGCGGTTTTCGTGCCGTTTCGCGCAGGGTCATTCACGATCGGCGCAATCCGCCTTGCCGGCGAACGGGCCTGCGCCACTGCGGTGTCAGAGCACACCGGGAGAAACCCAATGACCACTGCGACCACTCTTGCCCCCTTCGCCCCTGTCCGGCCTGCCGCGCGCTTCGACCTTGGCCCCATTGCGCGGGCCGCGGTTGGCCTTGTCGGGGTCGGCTTCACGGCTGCCTGCGGGCTGGCGGCCATCCGCTTTGCCGCAGGTCTCGCGCCGAGCCATCCCAACACCCAGAGCCTGGCGGTGATGATCCATGTCGCGACGGTTCTTCCCGCCGTGCCGCTTGGGGCTTGGCTCATGCTGAGCCGCAAGGGCACGGCCCGCCACAAGCAGCTGGGCAAGGTCTGGGTAGTCCTGATGGTGATCACGGCGCTGTCCGCGCTGTTCATCCGCCAGATCAACGGCGGCCAGTTCAGCCCGATCCACATCTTCGTCCCGATGACCCTGCACGGCGCCTGGAAGGCCGTCAGCACTGCCCGGCGTGGGGACATTGCCGCCCACAAGAAGGGTCTGATCGGCTTTTACCTTGGCGCGCTGACCATTCCGGGGCTGTTCGCTTTCATGCCGGGCCGCCTGATGGGAACCTGGCTGTTTGGTTGATCCGCCGGCAGTTCGATCACACTGGACGGAATTGATCATTGGCAGTCCAGCGCGGCGCAGCCTATCCTCGCCGTATCAAGCGATCACCGAACAGGAGCAGGCCATGAAGGGATTTGTCGAGGACATCGAGGCCCTCACCTTGGAGAACACCGATTTCCGCCGGGTGCTTTACACCACACGGGAACTTCAGCTGGTGCTGATGGCGATCCAGCCGGGCGGCGAGATCGGTGAGGAGGTGCATGACGATGTCACCCAGTTCTTCCGCTTCGAGTCGGGCGAGGGTGAGGTCTGGATCGACGGGGTCTGTCACAAGGTGGCGGGCGATGACGGGGTAATCGTCCCCGCCGGTGCGCGGCACAACGTCAAGTCGACCGGCAAGGAGCCGCTGAAGCTCTACACGATCTATTCGCCGCCCGAGCACATTGACGGCACGGTTCACAAGACCTGCGCCGATGCGCAGGCCGCACACGAACACTGGGACGGCGGAACGACCGAATAGCGGGGCCGTGCGGCGGGTCGATCAGGCCGCCGCGTCGTCCGCGTCGAGGCCGTAGGCCGAATGCAGCACGCGGACGGCCAGTTCGGTCTCGTCCTCATCGATCAGCACCGACACCTTGATTTCCGAAGTGGAGATGGCCTGGATGTTGATCCCGCGATCGGCCATCGCCCGGAACATGGTGGCGGCAACGCCCGCATGGCTCTTCATGCCGACGCCGACAACGCTGATCTTGGCGACCTTGCCGTCGGTGATGATCCGGTTGTAGCCGATCGCTTCCTTCTGCGCTTCAAGCAGGGTCTGGGCGCGCAGCAGGTCGGCGCTCGGCACGGTGAAGGTAACGTCGGTCTCACCCTTGTCGCGACCGACGTTCTGGATGATCATGTCGACATTGATGTTGGCCGCGGCCAGCGGGCCGAAGATCGTGGCCACCGCGCCGGGCCGGTCGGGAACGCGGGTCAGGATCACCTTGGCCTCGTTCTTGTCGGCGGCGATGCCGGTGATGAGCTGGCGTTCCATGTCCAATCCTTCCAGTTCTTCGTCGCTGACAATCATCGTGCCGGGGATTTCGTCAGCCGGGGTGGCATCGTCATCGATGAAGCTGGAGAGCACCTGTACGCGCACACCTTCCTTCATCGCCAGACTGACCGAGCGGGTCTGCAGCACCTTGGATCCGACCGAGGCAAGCTCCAGCATTTCCTCGTAAGTCACGGCCTTGAGCTTGCGGGCCTTGGCCACGATCCGGGGATCGGTGGTATAGACCCCGTCGACATCGGTGTAGATGTCACAGCGGTCCGCGCCGATCGCGGCGGCGACCGCCACGGCCGAAGTATCCGAACCACCGCGGCCCAGGGTGGTCACCCGGCCGCCGTCGGTCACGCCCTGGAAACCCGGGATCACGGCGATTTCGCCAGCCGCCATGCTGGCCAGCAGGGCTTCGCTCTCGATCTCGCCGATCCGGGCCTTGGCATGGGCATCGTCGGTATGGATCGGCAGTTGCCAGCCGAGCCATGAGCGCGCCTTGCAGCCCAGTGCTTGCAGGGTCAGCGCGAGCAGGCCGGATGTGACTTGCTCGCCACTGGCGACGACTACGTCGTACTCGGCGGGGTCATAAAGCGGATTGGCCTCGCGGCAGAAGTTCACCAGCCGGTCGGTCTCTCCCGCCATGGCGGAAACGACCACGGCCACTTCGTGCCCGGCAGCCTGCTGGCGGCGCACGATATTGGCGACCCGGCGGATCCGTTCAGACCCGGCCATCGAGGTGCCGCCGAATTTCATCACGATGCGGGCCAAGGGCGCCAGCTCCTGCAACAATCTTGCGCGCAGAACCCCTCGCCCTGCGGCGGGCGCCCTGTTAGATAGGCGGCATGGCTAATGCAAGTTCAACTGCGACAATCCGGCCCGAAGAGGCAGCCCATTTCGGTCAACTGGCCACCGACTGGTGGGATCCGAAGGGATCCTCGGCCATGCTCCACCGGTTGAATCCCGTGCGGCTGGGCTTCATCCGGGCGGCGATCGACGCGCACTGGAAGGCGGATTCTCGCGGGGTGCGCCCGCTGGCGGGGAAGCGTGCGCTTGATGTCGGCTGCGGGGCGGGCCTGCTGTGCGAGCCGCTGGCCCGGCTGGGCGCGGCGGTAACCGGAGTTGACGCCGCCCAAGAAAACGTTGCCGCGGCCAGCGCCCATGCCGCCGGTGCCGGGCTGACAATCGACTATCGCTGCGGCGATGTGGCGCAGCTTGGCCTCAAGGACTTCGACCTCGTCACCTCGATGGAAGTGATCGAGCACGTGGCGGACAAGGCGGTGTTCCTGACCGCGCTGGCCATGGCGCTGGCGCCGGGCGGGCTGATGATCCTCTCCACTCCCAACCGCACTGCCAAGTCCCGCCTGCTGATGGTCGAGGCGGCCGAGCGGATCGGCATGGTCCCGCGCGGCACCCACCACTGGGACGATTTCGTGACGCCGGATGAACTGGCCGACCTGCTGTCCGCGGCAGGGCTGAAGATGGGCAAACCCACCGGGATTGCCTGGTCTCCCGCCAAGGGCCTGCACCTGTCTGACGATCTGGCGCTCAACTACATCGTCTCGGTGGCCGCTGCGGATTGACGGATTGCGCCAAGATTGCAGTTGCTGCAGTCTGTTAGACACCACGCCATTGGTTCTGGCTGCGAAAGGTCATCTGGCCCATGCGTCTGCTGTTCAGGCTTGTTGCGGTGCTGCTGCCGCTGCTCGCCTTTGGTACCATGCCAAGGGCGGCCAGTGCGCTTCCGGGATTTGACTATTGCAGTTCAGTCGATTGGGGCGGTGATCGCTTTCCCGACGGGGATTGCGATGCTCTGCTGACCGTCCCGATCCTGTGGCGCGGGCAGACCACGCAGCTGACCCTGCGGATCGAGAACGAAACCCGCGGACGGCTGTCGCGATCGCGGCAGGCGGAATTGAGGCGCATGTTGCCGCAAGTGGCGGAAGGGGTCGGTCCGACATTCGGTCGGCTCAATCCCCTGCTGTTGCCCGAGACGATCACGCTGGTCATCGTCAACGATTCCATCGGAGCGGAGGTTCACGCCGAAACGGTCCGCAGGACGTCTGGCGATGGCCGGGATTGCCCGATCATGCTCTATAATGGCGGCACGATGGAGGCCGGCGCGCTGGCCCGGACCATCGCGCACGAGATTTTCCATTGTGCACAGTATCGCAGCGTGCCGGGGAAGGTCGGCGGGGGCGAACTGCCGCGCTGGTGGATGGAGGGCAGCGCCGAATGGTTCGAGGACCTGGCCCTGCCGCACCTGCAATCCAGCAGTGACCTCGCCATGGCAGTGGCTGCCTTTCGCGACCGTTCGGCCACTACGTCGCTGCTGGATCTGCGCTATGGCAATGTCGTCCTGTTCAGCTGGCTTGGCCCGCGCCGGGTGCCGGATTTCATCGCTGCCATGGCCAATGATGGCGAGGATCAGCTTGCCGGCGCCCGGCGCGCCCTGCCCGACAGCGAGTGGATGCGTTTTGCCCGCGACTATGCCGATGAACATATCGTCACGCCGGGCGGCCTGCCGGTGGCGGGGGAATATGGTCCGCAGTGGGTCGAACTGCATCGCACCACGGGGGTGGTGGGCGAAAGGCCGCACGAAAGCGGCGAGTATCGTCCGCTGACCCTGGTCCATGGCACGGCTTGGTTCGTGCCCGCGCATTATCGGCCGAACGGCACTTTCGGTACCCAGGGAGATGTCTGGTCGGAGCGCACCGGTACCTGGGGGCTGCTGCCGACTCCGCTTGATGTGACTTGCGGCGGCGAGCGAAAGTTCAAGATGGCGGCGATCGGGACCCGGCCGATGCGGCTCAGGATCACGCCCGGGACTTACCGGGCCGAACCGCGCGATTGCGGGTGTCCGGCGGGGTCCTGGACGATCAACGAGGGTAATCTGGAGGAGAACTATCGCCCCGGTCCGGAGTGGACGCTGATCAGCCACGGCCAGGTTTTCATGCAGTTCAACGCCGATGGAACCGCGCATTTCAAGGCATTGGGCATGCGTTTCCGCGGGCCGACGCGTGAAGTGGGGACGATGGTGACGACCCACGAGATCACCCGCGACAAGGAGTACTTCCTGACCTGGCGCAAGGTTGGCGGGGAGCTGACCTTTGCCAAGACCAGGCCATCACTGACACGGGACACCACCACGACAACGGTAAGATCACCGGTGCTCAACAGTACCCAAACCAAGCCTTCACGGTGGCGTGAGGACGAGACCGACAACTTTGCCGGCAAGTTGATGGCCTTCACCTGCAGCGGCAACAGCCTGATCATCCGCGAGCCCGGCAAGCTTCCGGAAGACAGCACCGCCGGCAATCGCAAGCGCCGGGTGTGGTACCCGTGGTACGGAACCTACGAGCGGATGTAGGGCATGATCGCCGCGCGGGTTGCTGCCTCGCGCTCGTCCCAGGTGCCGGCGATCCGGGTAAAGGGGACACGGGCCCGCACCAGCATGGCCTCGGTCACTGCGGCAAAGCGGGCCCGCTCGTCGGCGGTGCCGAACAGGCGGGTGCCGTCTTCCACCCATGGCACGTCCGCTTCGAACAGCAGGTAAAGATCGGCTTTGGGGTAAGCCAGCAGCTCTGTCGGCACAGCGCCGAACAGCATTTCGGCCCATGCCGCGGTCATCAGCGGATCGGTATCGAGCAGGCACAGCGCCGCGCCGGCCTGCTCAACCGCGCGCACCGCAGCCTCGTGCCCGGCGGCGATGGCCAGCAGGTCGGCCATGGTGAAATCGGTGCCGTGCGCCTCGGCATAGTCGCGCCCGTATTCCGTCACCAGCGGCAGGCCAAGTTCTGCCGCCAGCCTGGTCGAGAGCACCGACTTTCCGGTGCTTTCCGCGCCGTGAAAACAGAGCCGGATCATGCGCCCTGCCGCTGGCGCCGTTCCACCGCGATCCATTCACGCAGGCCGAACAGGCTCATCACCAGCATCCCGCCATAGAGCCCGGCGGTCGGATAGAGCCCGCGGTCGATGTACAGCAGCACAGCGCCGATATCGATCGCGATCCACAGCACCCAGTTCTCGATCCGGCGCAGCCCCAGCAGCAATTGCGCGGCAACGCTGGCCCCGGCAATCGCGCTGTCGGCAAAGGGCATGGCGGCATCGGTATAGCGGTGCAGCAGCCAGCCGAGGTTGAGGCTGATCGCGGCCGTCACCGCCAGCCACACGGCCCGGCTGGTCCAGTCGAGCCAGCGCACTGCAACCCGCTCGTGATCGTCGCCCCGCGCCAGCGAACGGCGCCAGACGATCCAGCCCCAGACATTGGCCAGCACGAAGAACACCTGCAGGGCGCTTTCGGCATAGAGCCGACTTTCGAAGAAGATGAAAATGAACAGCGATACCGAAGCGATCGCGAAGGCAAAGTTCCACTGCGACCGGAAGATCAGCAGGGCGATGTTGATCAGGCCCAGTCCGGCCGCAACCCATTCCAGGGTCTTGAGCGTGGCGGGATCGATCGTCATCGCCGCACCGGAATGGCGCCGGGGTTGTCGGTGAACACGCCGTCGATTCCGCCCGCGCGGATCAACTGCCAGGCGCGGGCAAAGTCGCCCGGCGCATCGGGATCGCTGCCCAGCCGCAGCAGCGGCGGCAGGAAGCGGTTCTCCAGCCGCAGGGTCCAGGCATGGACCTTGAGGCCGGCAGCATGGGCCATGCCGACCAGCGGCGTGGCTGTGCCATCCGGCCCCAGCAGCAACGGCAGTTCGGCCCCGATCCCGTCGGCATAGGCGGCAATCGCGGCCAGCCCTTCGCGGCTCAGCATGGCGCGGTAGGTGCTGCCGGGCAGGTCGGCCGGGCCGCCCTCGGCCGAGACCAGCTGGATCAGCGGCAGCGGGGTCAACCCGTCCAGCCGCTTGAGCGGGCCGACTTCGAAACACTGGATGAAGACCGGTTCCCCGGCGCGGTTGAGCCCGGCCCGGTCCAGCTCGGCCACCAGCAGCGCCGGGGTATCGAGGCCGCGCGTGGCGAGATAGGCGGGGTGTTTCAGTTCGGGATAGAGGCCGATCCGCCGCCCGGTTTCGGCTTCCTTGGCGCGGACCAGCGCGATGACTTCGGCCAGGGTCGGCACCGGATAAAGGCCGTCGAACCGGGTGTTGGCCCGGCGCACTTCGGGCAGCCGCTCACGCGCTCGCAGGGTGCGCAATTCGGCCAGGGTGAATTCCTCGACAAACCAGCCGGTGACCTGCTCCCCGTCGATCGTGCGGGTCGCCTTGCGGTGCGCGAATTCCGGGCGGCTCGCGACATCGGTGGTGCCGGAAATCTCGTTCTCGTGCCGGGCCACCAGCACGCCGTCGCGGGTGGCGACAAGGTCCGGCTCGACATAGTCCGCGCCCTGGTCGATCGCCCGCTCATAGGCGGCGAGGGTGTGTTCGGGCCGCTCGCCGCTCGCCCCGCGATGGGCAATGACGATAGTCGCCCCGGCCGGGACAGCCAGCGCCATGGCGGCCAGCGCGACCAGCCAGCCCTTCACAGCGCCGCAGCCCACTCGTCGGGCTTGAAGCCGACCAGCAGGCCGCCGGGATGTTCAAGGATCGGGCGCTTGATGCAGCTGGGGTTGGCCGCCATCACCGCCACGGCCTTTGCGGCATCAAGATCGGCCTTGTCGGCATCGGGCAGCTTCTTGAACGTGGTCCCGGCGCGGTTCAGCACCTTTTCCCACCCGGCCGCTTCGCACCAGGCGGCCAGTTTCGCGGGATCGGCCCCGGCCTTCTTGTAATCATGGAAGGTGTAAGCAAGGCCTTGCCCATCCAGCCAGGTGCGGGCCTTCTTCATCGTGTCGCAGTTGGGGATGCCATAAAGGATCATTGTGCCTGCTCCATTTGCGCCAGGTCCGCGCGGATGTCTTGCTGCAGATTGTCCAGTTCGATAACCGCATCGTTCATCGTCTGGAACGCGGCCATGTGGGCCTGTTTGTCACCGCTCTGGCCGATCCGGTTGTTGGTCTCGGTCAGGCCGGGCAGGTCGCGGGTCAGCGCGGTGATCCGGTCCAGCGCGGCGAGCTGCTTTTCCGTGCAGCCGGTCCGGTCCAGCCCGGCATAGGCGCGGTGGTTGAAATCATCGCCGGGTGCGGCCTCGGCATCGCGGGCTGCGGCAAGGCGCTTCTGGCAGGCCAGTTCGGGGCTTTCCCCGCTGGCGCAGCCCGGCAGCAGCAGGATCGCGGCAAGGGCAAAGGCGCGGATCATTGGCCCTCCGGATGGAACCGCCGTACCCGCGGTGCGGGGCAGGAATAGAGCGTGTAGCTGGCGTAGTAATCGCTGCGCCCGCGGGCCTGGACCCGGGCATGTTCGGGGTGGCTGCCCCAGGCGCGGGCGGCCTCCTCGCTCTCCCATTCGGAGATCGCGACAACCTCGCCATCATCGGCCACGAAGCCCTTGATCGAGAGGAAGCCGGGCTGCGCCGCTGCCAGTTCCTCCATCCGCGCGTTGTCCGCCTCATAAGCGGCGCGGTCGATGTCGGGCCGTTTGCGGTTGCGGAACACGGTGAGGTACATGCCCTGCTTCCTAAACCGGATATGGACAGGGGCGCAATCTGGCGGCAAAGCCGGTGCCATGTCATTCAACACCTTCGGCCGTCTGCTGCGTTTCACCACCTGGGGCGAAAGCCACGGGCCGGCGCTGGGCGCCGTGGTCGATGGCTGCCCGCCGGGACTGGAAATCAGCGAGGGCGTGATCCAGCCGTTTCTGGATGCGCGCCGTCCGGGCCAATCCAAGTTCACCACCCAGCGGCAGGAACCGGACGCGGTCAGCATCCTTTCCGGCGTGTTCGAAGGCAGGACCACCGGCACCCCGATCTCGCTAATGATCGAGAATGTCGACCAGCGGTCCAAGGACTATTCCGAAGTGGCCAAGGCCTATCGCCCCGGTCATGCCGACTATGCCTATGATGCCAAGTACGGTTTCCGCGACTATCGCGGCGGCGGGCGGTCCAGCGCGCGGGAAACGGCGGCGCGGGTGGCGGCGGGCGCGGTTGCCCGGCTGGTGATCCCGGAAGTGGCGATCACCGGCTATGTCTCCGAAATCGGCGGCGACGCGATCGATATGGCCAATTTCGATGCGGCCGAAATCGGCAACAACCCGTTCTTCTGCCCCGATGCGGCAGCGGCCAGGCGGTGGGAAAAGATCGTCGACGATGCGCGCAAGGCCGGGTCATCGGTCGGCGCGGTGGTGGAATGCGTGGCCACCGGCGTTCCGGCCGGCTGGGGCGCCCCGCTTTATGGCAAGCTCGATGCAGACCTGGCCGCCGCGATGATGGGGATCAACGCGGTCAAGGGCGTGGAAATCGGCGATGGCTTTGCCGCCGCGCGGCTGACCGGTGAAGGCAATGCCGATCCGATGCGTCCGGGTGAGGGCGGTCCGCAATTCCTGGCCAATCACGCCGGCGGGATCGCGGGCGGGATCAGCACCGGCCAACCGGTGGTGGTCCGCGTGGCGTTCAAGCCGACCAGCTCGATCCTGACCCCGCAGCAGACCATCACCCGCGATGGCGAAGCGGCAGAGATGTTCACCAAAGGCCGCCATGACCCTTGCGTCGGCATTCGCGGCGTGCCGGTGGTCGAGGCGATGATGGCCCTGGTGCTGGCCGACCACAAGCTGCTCCACCGGGGGCAATGCGGCTGAGATGGAAATCTACTTCGCGCTGATCCTGGTCTTCGTCGGACTGCTGTGGTGGTTCAATGGTGCCCGGCAAAAGCGGCTCGATGCCGATCCGGGGCAGCAGGAACTGGCCCGGCTGCTGGTCAGCGCGGCGCTGGGGCGCGGGGCGAGTGAGCAGCAGGTGAAGGACCAACTGGCCCGGGTCGCCAAAGGCAGCGCCGACCGGCGAGTGCGGCTGACCCACGCGGTCATGCTGGTCCGCAGCGAAGCCGCGCCGGATCTCTACGAGAAAGTGCTGGAGCTTTCCCGTAAGCTTTAGGCGGCGTCTTTTGGTGCCTTGTGCAGTAAGCGGTCAAAGACCCAGCCGCCGATGACGGCTGCGGCCAGGGCCGTGCCCAGGGCCAGGCTCATGAACAGGACCACGCCGCGCGCGAGCCCCTGGCTGTTGGCACCCATCAGCAGCAAAATCGCGACAGGCGGACCGAAAAGAGCCAGTGCCACAGGCCGCCGCAACAGCGAAATCGCCCAGGCGGCCACACCGATCGCCATGGCGGGAAGGGCAGTGTCGATGCTTGTCGCGTCAATCAGGGCAACAATCGCAACGAAAGCCAGCATCGCGGATAAGCCGATCACCCATTTGCGTGCCGACTTTTCCATCGTGCTTACCCCCGCAGCACCGCGCCCAGCTTGGCCGCCGCACCCGTCACCTTCTCGGCAATCGCCTTGAGCTCGGCTTCGGTAAAGCTCTTCTCGCCCGGTTGCATGGTGACTTCCACCGCAAGGCTCTTCTGCCCGTCCGGTACGCCCTGGCCCCGGAAATCGTCGAACAGCCGCACGGCGACGATGTTGGCCTTGTCGCAGCCCTTGATCGCGCGGACCAGATCGCCGGCGGGCAGCGCGGCATCGACCAGGAAGGCAAAGTCGCGGGTCACTGCCTGAAGCGCGGGCGGGGCATAGGCGTTGCGGGCAAAGCCTGCCGCCTTCTTGCCCGGAATGGCATCGAGGAACAGCTCGACCGCCGCCACCGGCACGCCGATGTCAAACTGCTTCAGCAGCGCCGGGTGGAGCATGCCGAAGCGGGCCAGCACGGTCTTGGGACCCAGCCGCAGCGTGGCCGACTGGCCGGGGTGGAACTGCGGCCCGGCCTCACCAAGCACCTGCAGGTTCTCGACCGGCGCGCCGGCTTCGGCCAGCAGGGCCATGGCCTCGGCCTTGGCGTCGAACGCGTCGAAGACCTGCGCCTTGCCAGTCGCCCAGCCGCGCGGGGCTTTCTCGCCGGCCAGCACCATGCCCAGCGTCAGGCGCTCGTCGCTGTGGCCGCTTGTCCCACGTAAGTAACGGCGGCCCAGTTCGAACAGCCGCAGGCCCGAAGCGCCGCGATCGACATTGCGGCGCACCGCGGCCAGCAGGCCGGGGAGCAGCGAGGGGCGCATCGCCTTCATGTCCTCGCTGATCGGGTTGGCCAGGGTCCAGACCGCGCCGTTGCCCTCTGAAAAGGCGGCGGCATCTGCTTCCGGCAGGAACGACCAGGTCACCGCTTCATGGCTGCCGCGCGAGGCGGCGGCGCGGCGCAGGCGGCGTTCCAGCTGCTGGGCCGGGGTCGCGGTCGGCCGGGCCACGCCATCGGCGCGCGGCAGGGCCACGCTGGCGATATTGTCCAGCCCGTGGATGCGGACCACTTCCTCGACAATGTCGGGCGCGCCATCAACGTCCGGGCGCCAGCTTGGCACGATCACGTTCCAGCGGGCATCACTGCCGAAACCAAGCGCGCGCAGGATCGCGCGCTGCTGATCGTCCGGAATCGCCACGCCGCCCAGCCGTTCGGCCAGGGCCGGGTCATAGGCGACGACCTTGGTGCCGCTGGGCGCTTCGCCGGCGCGGATGATCTCGCTCGGCTCGCCGCCGCAGATCTCGACGATCAGTTCGGTGAGCAGGGCCAGCCCCGCATCGAGGAAAGCCGGATCGACCCCGCGCTCGAACCGCTGGCGCGCATCGGACGTAAGGTTGAGCTTGCGGCCGGTATCGCCGATCCGGGTCGGATCGAAATAGGCCACTTCGAGCAGGACGTCGGTGGTCGTCTCGCTGCAGCCGGAATGTTCGCCGCCCATGATCCCGGCGATGTCGTGAACGCCCTTGTCGTCCGCGATCACGATCATTTCGGACGTGAGCGTATATTCCTTGCCGTTGAGCGCCAGGACAGTCTCGCCGTCCTGCGCGCGGCGGGCGAAGATCGCGCCCGAAAGCTGGGCCAGGTCATAGGCGTGGGCCGGGCGGCCATAGGCCAGCATGACGTAGTTGGTAATGTCGACCAGCGCCGAGATCGGCCGCTGGCCCGCGCTTGTCAGGCGGTCCTGCAGCCACTTGGGGCTGGCACCGTTCTTCACACCGCGGATCACCCGGCCATAGAACGCCGGGCAGCCTTCCGGATCGTCGGTGCGGATCGGCATGGGGCAGGGGAAGAAGCCCGGCACCTGCTGCACCGCGACCGGCCGCAGCGTGCCGAGCCCGGCCGCGGCCAGATCGCGGGCGATGCCGTAGACACCCATGCAGTCCGGCCGGTTGGGGGTGATGGCGACGTCGATCACCGGATCGGCGCCGTGATACTCGGCAAAAGGCGTGCCGACCGGCGCGTCGGCGGGCAGTTCGATGATCCCGTCGTGATCATCGCCCAGCGCCAGTTCGGCGACCGAGCACATCATGCCGTTCGATTCGACCCCGCGGATCGCGCTTTTCTTCAGCTCGAACCCGCCGTTGGGTACCACCGCGCCGGGCAGGCCGAGCACGCCGATCATCCCGGCGCGGGCATTGGGCGCGCCGCAGACCACCTGCAGCGGATCGCCGGTCCCGGCATCGACGGTCAGGACCTGCAGCTTGTCGGCATTGGGATGGCGCTCGGCGGTCAGCACCTTGGCAATGGTGAAGCCGGTCAACTGGTCGGCCGGGTTTTCGATCCCTTCCACTTCCAGCCCGATGGCGTTGAGCTTCGCAGCGATCTCCTCGACCGTCGCTTCGGTATCGAGGTGGTCCTTGAGCCAGGTCAGCGAGAACTTCATGCGCGTGCTCCCACACCGGCGGAAAGGGTCGGGACGTCAAGCGGCGAGAAGCCGTAGTGCGCCAGCCAGCGCACGTCGCCATCGAAGAAGGCGCGCAGATCGTCCATCCCGTATTTCAGCATGGCTAGCCGGTCGACCCCGACGCCGAAGGCAAAGCCCTGCCACTCGTCCGGATCAAGGCCGCCAGCGGCAATCACCTTGCGGTTGACCATGCCGCTCCCAAGCAGCTCCATCCAGCCATGGCCGGGGTCGTCCCCGCTGCCGCCCAGCACGCGCCGGCTCTTTCCATCCGGGCCGCTGACCAGCGCGAAGCCGACGTCCACTTCGACCGACGGTTCGGTGAAGGGGAAGTAGCTGGGGCGCAGCCGCAGGACGATGTCCTCGCGCTCGAAATAGGCCTTGAGGAAGGTTTCCAGCGTCCACTTGAGGTGGCCCAGGGTGATGCCCTTGTCGATCACCAGCCCTTCGACCTGGTGGAACATCGGGGTGTGGGTGGCATCGCTGTCCGAGCGGTAGACCCGGCCCGGGGCGATGATCCGGATCGGCGCGCCCTGCTGCAACATGGCGCGGATCTGCACCGGGCTGGTGTGGGTGCGCAGCAGCATGTCCCGGCCCTGACCGTCCTTGTCGGGGAAATAGAACGTGTCGTGCATCGCCCGGGCCGGGTGGCTTTCAGGAATGTTGAGCGCGGTGAAATTGTGCCAATCGTCCTCGATCTCCGGACCGGTGGCGACGGCAAAGCCCATGTCGGCGAAAATCTCGGCCAGTTCATCCATGACCTGGCTGACCGGGTGGATCGTGCCGCGCGGCGCTTCGGGCGCGGGCAGGGAAAGGTCGATCGTCTCGCTGGCGAGCTGGGCCTCCAGCGCGGCGCTTTCTAGCGCGGCCTTGCGAGCGCCCAGCGCCTCGGTGACAGCTTCGCGCAGGGCGTGGATCTGCGGCCCGGCGACCTGTCGTTCGTCCGGCGACATCGCACCCAGCGTCTTCAGCAGGCCCGAGATCGAGCCCTGCTTGCCGAGAAATTCGACCCGCAAGCCTTCAAGCGCGCCCAAATCCTGCGCGGCGGCAATACGCGCCAGCGCCTCTTCACGGGTTGCGGCATGGTCCACTTGTCGAAATTCCACCTGTTGATCCGAAACGAACCCGGCCTTTAGCCAAGGCTTGGCCGGAGTCAAAAGGGCAATGTACCGGGAGGCTCAGGCCGGGGCCGGGGTCGGCTTGTCCAGGGTCTGCACCGGCGCGCCGTGGGCCTTCAGCCGTTCGTGCAGGAAGCGTTCCAGCACCGGGTGCGGCCGACTGGAATATTCACGCGGGGACACGCCCATGAATTCCCGGAAGTCGCGGACGAACTGGGCCTGATCGTGATAGTTGGAGTCCATCGCCCCGATCCACTTGAGCGTGGGATCCAGCATGAACTGCGCCAGGCTGCGCATGAAGCGCTGGCGGCGCAGCAGCAGCTTGGGCGAAAAGCCGAAATGGCGGTGGCACAGCCGCTCCACCGTGCGCTGGCTGGCCGCTACCCGGCCGACCAGATCGGCCACTGTCACCACCTCGGGATCGACCAGCGCGGCATGGATTGCCAGGATGCGTCTTTCTTCGGGCAGAGGATAGGCGCGGAAATCGCGGAAGAAGGTGATGATCCGCTCTAGCTCGGCGGCTTCGTCCGGTTCCGGTCCAAACAGGCTGTTGGCCAGAGGACGGAACGGGGCGCAGAGCGGATCGGCGTGGCCATCGCAAAGCTTGTCGGCAAAGTCGGCGGCAGGCAGCCGGACATAACGCGCCCAGCCCAGCGGCAGAAAGCCGAAACCCCACATCCGCGTCTTCGGCATGGCAAAGTGGATCGGGTGCGAAGTCGGTCCGGCGGCCTGGAACAGCAGGCAGTCATGGCGCTGGCCGTCATCCATCCAGGCGCTGGGGCCCCTGGGATTGAAGAAGCGCATCCCCGCCCATTCCGGATGCAGGCAATCGTGCAGCAGTCCGTCTTCGCCGGGGTCCAGTTCGGTCACATAGAACGTGGTGAAGCAGCCGCGCAGATCTTCTGGCGGCGGATAGAACCGCACCGTTACGGCATTGGCTTGCGACACCGAACGAACCCTTCTCCCTGAAGGGTCAGACTGCCCCAAGCAGCGGGGCAGCGCAAGGCATTGCGGTCAGGGCTGGGCGGTCAGGGCTGATGCAGGGCCTGGACTGCCACCCCGGTCGCCACCGCGCGGGCCCGCGCGGCAGAACGCAGCACCGGGTGATCTTGCGCGGCATACTGGCTGGGCCGCATGGTCATGAAGCGCTGGAAGTCGCGCACGAAATGGGCCTGATCGACATAGTGCCAATCCAGCGTGCTGATCCATTTGAGCGAGGGATCAAGCATGAACTGGGCAAGGCTGCGCAGGAACCGCTGGCGCCGCAGCAGCAGCTTGGGCGAAAAGCCGAAGGCGCGCAGCGACAACCGTTCAAGCGAGCGAGCGGAAATGCCGAGCCGGTCGGCAAGATCGGCAACCGAACTGACCGTCTCGTCCAGCAGCGCGGCGTGGGCCTGGCGGATGCGGGCCTCATCCTCATGCGGCGGGCGGCGCGCCAGCAGATCGAGCAGGAACGCGTCGATCCGCGCGGCTTCGGCGGCGGGATCGGCCGGACCGGCAAAGACCTGTTCGAGCAGCGGGGCGAAATCGGCAAAGGGCGTGTCCGCCGCGCATGGCAGGGTCTGATCGGCCAGGCGATCGGCGGGGGTGTCGAACAGCCGCAGCCAGCCGAGCGGCAGGATCCCGATGCCCCAGGATCGCATCGGCCCGGTCACCGAAAAGTGCGTGGCGAGGCCGGTCGGGCCGGTGCCGATGATTCGCGGCAAGGGCGAAAGATCGCCGCTACCGATCCGCGCCTGCCAGGTTGCCCGGTCCGAAAGGCGCACATTGGCCCATTCGGGGTGCAGCCAGTCGCTGACCGTTTCCCCCGGCTGCAGCGCGAAGTCGGTCATGTAATAGGTTGAAATATAAGGTGTGAGCTCGGCCGAAGGCATGAAGAACCGGGTGCCGACAGCATCGCTCAGTCCCTGTCTGGTCATGCCAGAGCCACTTGCTTGATCATGATCGGTAATTGCCCCGGCCAGAAGGAATGCTCTGGCTGAGGTAAAGTTGCCTTAACAATTGGCGGTTTGGCAAGTCCCGGCGCGGTGCAGGCAAACGAAAAGCGCGGGAAACGGACCTGCCGTTTCCCGCGCCTTCGTTGTCTTGCGCTGCTGCGCGGCTCAGGCCGGCAGGGCAGCCTTGGCCTTGGCGATCACGGCTGCGAAGACGCCGCCTTCGTTCATCGCCAGATCGGCCATCGCCTTGCGGTCCAGCTCAATGCCGGCCAGCTTGGCGCCGTGGATGAACTGCGAATAGGACAGGCCTTCGGCGCGGACAGCGGCGTTGATGCGCTGGATCCACAGGGCGCGGAAGGTCCGCTTCTTAACCTTGCGGTCGCGATAGGCATACTGGCCGGCCTTTTCGACCGCCTGACGCGCAACGCGAATGGTGTTCTTGCGGCGACCGCGATAGCCCTTGGCCTGGTCCAGAATCCGCTTGTGCTTGGCTCGGGTGGTTACACCACGCTTGATACGGCTCATCTTTCAGTACTCCTCAGTTGAGCCCGTAGGGCGCCCACTTCTTGATCGTCTTGGCATCGGCGTCGGAAATGACGTCGGTGCCGCGATTCTGGCGGATGTACTTGCCGTTGTGGCTGATCAGGCGGTGGCGCTTGCCGGCGACGCCGTGCTTCACCTTGCCGGTGGCGGTGATCTTGAAGCGCTTCTTCACACCGCTCTTGGTCTTGAGCTTGGGCATTTTCGTCTCCTTTTCAGGGACACGTCCGGTCAGCCGTGGCAGCCCTTGATGGCCAGGCCGATCGTTAGAATCACCCCGGTGGGTGAATCATCCGTGTCGGTTGAAGCGCGCGCCCCTATAGCGGAATGGCCGCAAAGGCAAGCGATTCACGCCTCGCGCAGGCCGGTAAACTGGGCTTGGCCGGTTTCGGCCAGCCAGCGGCGAAAATCGCCGTGGGCGATCGGCTGCGATTCCGGCGGCAGCGGCCGGTTGAACAGATAGGCCTGGGCCATGCCGCCCCCGGCCAGCGCCAGTTCCGCCCGGATATAAAGCGACGCGTCCGGCGCGGCGGGATCATAGTCTTCATAGGCATCCATCTGCGCCAGGTCCGCCGCGGAAAATCCGGCGCGGGCGCGGTAGGTCTTGCCGTGGACCGGGCCATTGCCCGGCAGTAGCGCCGGAAACCAGCCGGCGGGATCGGGAACGGCATGAAGGCTGCCCTTGGCCATGGCCGGGCCTTCCGGTTCCAGCAGGGCGTGGATGGCCTGGGCCACCGGGTTGTCGCTGCCATCCAGCAGGGTGCCGTAAAAGAAGAAGCGCATGGCCGCAGCTTGGCCGTGCAGGGCTGCGTGGCCAAGCCCTTTCCTACGAAGGGCTTGCCAGCGCGGCTCATCGCGGGGATGAGGGCGGCCCATTTCGCCGGACGCCCTGCCATGACCCAAGACCTGATCCTGACCCTGTCCTGCCGCGACCGCCCGGGGATTACCGCCCGGGTCACCGGCTATCTGTTCGCCTGCGGGGGCAACATTCTGGAAGCTCAGCAATTCAACGATCAGGAGGACGGGCAGTTCTTCATGCGGGTGGAATTCGCCTGTCCGGCCGCCAGCGCGGCGGGCGTGCGGTCCGGCTTTGCCGCCATCGCCGGGGAATATGCGATGCGCTGGAACCTGAGGGTGAAGGATGCGCCGCGCAAGGTGCTGTTGCTGGTGTCGAAGTTCGACCACTGCCTGGCCGACCTGCTCTATCGCCGCCAGATCGGCGAGCTGGCGATGGACGTGGTGGGCATTGTCGGCAACCACCCGCGCGAGGCGATTTCCACCACGCTTCCGGACGACGTGCCCTATCACCACCTGCCGGTGACGCCGGCCACCAAGCCGCAGCAGGAAGCCCAGATCCGCGCGCTGGTGGAGGAAGCCGGGGCCGAACTGGTGGTGCTGGCGCGGTACATGCAGATCCTGTCGGACGAGATGTCGGCCTGGCTGGAGGGGCGCTGCATCAATATCCACCATTCCTTCCTGCCCGGGTTCAAGGGGGCCAAGCCCTATCACCAGGCCCACGCCCGCGGAGTGAAGATGATCGGTGCGACCGCGCATTACGTTACCGCCGATCTCGATGAAGGGCCGATCATCCATCAGGATGTCGAGGCGATCAGCCATGCCGACCGGCCGGATGATCTGGTTCGCAAGGGCCGCGACATCGAGCGGCGCGTGCTGGCCGAGGCGGTGCGGCTGCATCTGGACGACCGGGTGCTGCTGAACGGTGCGCGGACGGTTGTGTTCCGCAGCTGACCGGGCGAGGCTGCGCGCCATGAGCGAATCGTCCAGCCTTGCCGGAAAGTTCCTGCTGGCCATGCCGGGAATGGGCGATCCCCGGTTCGATCATGCGGCGATTGCCATGTTCATCCACGATGCCGGCGGCGCGCTGGGGATCGGCCTGGGCCGCGAACGCGACGACCTGGGCCTGCACGAAATGCTGGAGGATCTGGAGATCGATCCCGGCTCGGCGCCCGATCTGCCGGTGCTGGATGGCGGGCCGGTGGAACAGCAGCGCGGCTTTGTGCTGCATACGCCCGATTGGCACGCGCCCGGCACCATCGTCGCGGCGGGGCTGTGCGCCTTGTCGGGCTCGCTGGAAGTGCTGCGGGCAATTGCCGCCGGGCGGGGACCAAGCCGCTTTCTGGTCGCGCTGGGCTATGCCGGCTGGGGGGCGGGCCAGCTTGACGATGAACTGCGCCGTCACGGCTGGGGCGCAGTCGATGGCAAGGACACGATCCTGTGGGACGTTCCCGCCGAAGAGCGCTGGCGCGCCTGCTGGCAATCGGCCGGGATCGATCCGGCGCTGCTGGCCAGCCAGACCGGGCGGGCCTGAACCCGCCCGGCCCTTGGACCTATTCGAACACCGGTCCGGTGCTGCCTTCGCCCTTGGCCTTGCTGGGGTTGTTGACTGCCCAGATGCCGAAGGCGGCGATGAACAGATAGCAGACCGCCGGGACGATCAGCGCAAAGCGCAGGTCATGGCTGAAATCCGCAACCAGCCCGAAAGCGACCGGAATGATCGCCCCGCCGACAATCGCGGTGCACATGATGCCGGACCCTTGCGGGGTCTGTTCGCCCAGCCCTTCGGTGCCGAGGCTGAAGATGGTCGGGAACATCAGCGAATTGCACAGGCCAACCGCAACCAGCGCCCAGCCAGCCAGCGCGCCGGTGCTGACAGCGGACAGCGCGATAAGGCCGATCGCGCCGACGGCGAACACCGTGAGGATGCGCCCCGGAGGGACTGCTTGTCCTTGAGCAATCTCGAAATGCTTCTCGAGCCGGTTCAGGATGAAGAAGACGCCATACAGGACCGCCGATAGCCCGAAGACTGCCCCGAAAGCACCCCAAGACGGGTTCAACATCGCGTTCACCAGAACTGTACCAACGCCAAGCAGGGACAGTACGACAAGCGGCATTTTCGCCAGCGAAGTCCGCAGGATGAAGCCCCCGGCGAGGCGACCGATCAGCGCGCCCAGCCAGTAATAGGCCACCAGCTTGCCAGCCGCTTCCAGTCCCAGCCCCATGGTCCGCTGATCGCCGAGATAGGCGATCAGGTTGGAGCCGATCGCCACTTCCGCGCCGACATAGGTGAAGATGCCGAGCGCGCCGAGCTGGACCCGGCGGTTGGATTTCAGCAGATCGAGCGTGCCGGCCACCTGGGCCTTTTCGGCCTTGGCATGGTCCAGGCTGCGGCGGAACGCCCAGAACACGGCGGCGATGCCCAGCATGACCACGGCCAGCCAGAAATAGGCGTTGCCGATCGAGGCGCCTTGTTCGACCTGGTAGGCCTTGATCGCTTCGGGCGTGGCACCGGCGGCATCGAAATGGGTCTCCCCGCCCAGCAGCACCGTGGCCCCGCCATAGACCATCAGGAACACGCCGATGGAATTGAACGCCTGGGCAAAGGTCAGCCGGCTGTGCGCGGTTTCAGGCGGACCGAGCGTGGTGATGATAGGGTTCATCGCCACCTGCAGCACGGTGATCCCGGCGCCGATGAAGAACAGCGCGGCCAGGAACCCGCCGTAGGAAGCCGAAGCCGAAGCCGGCACGAACAGCAGCGCCGCTGCTGCGACCATCATGAAGCCGAGCACGAAAGTGCGGATATAGCCCAGCCTGGACATCACGATCCCGGCGGGAATCGAAACCAGCGCATAGGCGATGAAGAAGGCCATCTGCACCAGATTGGCCTCGGCATGGCTGAGCTGGAACATCGGCTTGAACTTGCCGACCAGCAGGTCGTTGATGTTGGTCACCCCGCCCAGGATGAAGAACACTGCGAAGGCCAGCAGCAGGACAATCGTGGTGCCGCCGTCGGTCTTGCCGCCGCCGCCTGCCTGTGCCGATCCGGTAATTGGTGCCGCCATCTCACTCTCCCCATGGCTGAATGCGGGGCAGTCATGGCGATGGCACGCGCGAAGTCCAGTGACATACGTATGAATATCCCCAGACCTTGGAAACGTTCCCATCATCGCGGTACTGGCCGCACTGCGATCGGCCTGTTAGGTGCGGTTCCTCAAGCGGGGAGATGATGCGATGGCCGGGCTGTGGTTTGACGAACTGGTGGTGGGGCAGCGTTTCGAACACGCGATCCGCCGCACCGTGACCGAGACGGACAACCTGCTGTTCACCACCCTGAGCCACAATCCCGCCCAGCTGCACCTTGATGCCGAATACATGAAGGACAGCGACTACGGCCGGGTGCTGGTCAATTCCTGCTTCACGCTCAGCCTGATGGTCGGCGTCAGTGTGGGGGACACCACACTGGGCACGGCCGTGGCCAACCTGGGCTGGGACGAGGTGCGGTTCCCCAAGCCGGTGTTCATCGGCGATACGCTGAACATCGTCACCGAAGTGCTGGAACTGCGCGAATCGAAATCTCGACCCGATGCGGGGATCGTCACTTTCCGGCACGAGGCCTGGAACCAGCATGGCGAGCTGGTCGCAAGCTGCAAACGCTCTGGCCTGCAACGGAAAAAGCCGGCCTGAAATCCAGCTTGTCCGGGCCAAGGAATTGCTATGCTCGCAATTGCAGCAAAGGCAGTCTAGGACCTTCCCTTATGACTGCCCGTTTGACCCACCTTCAGCGGCTTGAGGCCGAGGCGATCCACATCATGCGCGAAGTCGTGGCCGAGGCGGAACGCCCGGTCATGCTCTATTCGGTGGGCAAGGACAGCGCGGTGATGCTGCACCTGGCGCGCAAGGCGTTCTATCCCAGCCCGCCGCCGTTTCCGCTGCTGCACGTCGATACCACCTGGAAGTTCCAGGCGATGTATGAACTGCGCGACCGGATGGCGGCGGAATCCGGCATGGAACTGCTGGTCTATCAGAACCCGGAAGCGACTGAACAAGGCATCAACCCGTTTGATCACGGCCCCCTGCACACCGACATGTGGAAGACCGAAGGGCTCAAGCAGGCGCTCGACAAATGGGGTTTCGATGCCGCGTTCGGCGGGGCCCGCCGCGACGAGGAAAAGAGCCGGGCGAAGGAGCGGATCTTCAGCTTCCGCACCGCCAGCCACGGCTGGGATCCCAAGAACCAGCGTCCGGAGCTGTGGAACCTCTACAACGCCAAGAAGCACAAGGGCGAAAGCATCCGCGTCTTCCCGATCAGCAACTGGACCGAGCTGGACATCTGGCAGTACATCCAGGTCAACGACGTGCCGATCGTTCCGCTCTATTTCGCCGCGCCGCGCCCGACCTATGAGTGGGACGGGCAGCTGTTCATGGCCGATGACATTCCCCGGCTGGAAAAGGTGCTGGGCAAGCGGCCCGAGATTGTCGAGCGTTCGGTGCGGTTCCGCACCTTGGGCTGCTTCCCGCTGACCGGCGCGGTGGAAAGCACCGCCAGCACGCTGTCCGAAGTGATCCAGGAAACGCTGCTGACCACCACCAGCGAGCGGCAGGGCCGGGTGATCGACAAGGATGCGGGCGGAGCCGGGATGGAAGTCAAGAAGCAGCAGGGGTACTTCTGAGATGAGTGACCCCGTCTACGTCACCGATGCCCTGATTGCCGAGGACATCGACGCCTATCTCGCCACCCACCAGCACAAGGACATGCTGCGCTTCATCACCTGCGGCAGCGTCGATGACGGCAAGTCCACGCTGATCGGGCGGCTGCTTTATGACAGCAAGATGATCTTCGAGGATCAGCTGGCCGCGCTGGAGACGGACAGCAAGAAGGTCGGCACCCAGGGGCAGGAGATCGACTTTGCCTTGCTGGTCGATGGTCTGGCCGCGGAGCGCGAACAGGGCATCACGATCGACGTTGCCTACCGCTTCTTCAATACCGAGAAGCGCAAGTTTATCGTCGCCGATTGCCCGGGCCACGAACAATATACCCGCAACATGGTGACCGGCGCCAGCACGGCGGACCTGGCGGTGATCCTGATCGACGCGCGCAAGGGCGTGCTGGTCCAGACCCGGCGGCATTCCTACCTGTGCCACCTGATCGGCATCCGCCACCTGGTCCTGGCAGTGAACAAGATGGACCTGGTCGATTACGATCAGGCCACTTTCGATGCGATCGTGGCCGATTATGCCGCCTTTGCGCAGAGCATCGGGATCGAAAGCTTCACCGCGCTGCCGATTTCCGGCTTCAAGGGCGACAACATCACCGCGCTGTCGGCCAATACCCCGTGGTTCACCGGGCCGACGCTGGTCGAACATCTGGAGACGGTGGAAGTCGATACGGCCGCCGATCAGGCCTTGCCGCTGCGCTTGCCGGTGCAATGGGTCAACCGGCCCAACCTCGATTTCCGGGGTTTTTCCGGGCTGATCGCCAGCGGCACCGTGCGCCCCGGCGATGCGGTGCGGGTATTGCCATCGGGCAAGACCAGCACGGTCGAGCGGATTGTGACGCTGGACGGCGATCTCGAAATGGCCGTTGCCGGCCAGTCGGTCACCCTGACCCTGGCGGACGAGATCGACTGCTCGCGCGGCGATGTTATCGCTGCCGCCGATGCTCCGCCGCAGGCGGCCGACCAGTTCGAAGCCACCGTTGTGTGGATGGACGATGATCCGCTCCACGTCGGGCGCGGCTATTGGCTGAAGCTGGGGGCGCAGACCGTCTCGGTCACGTTGCAGCAGCCCAAGTACACGGTCAACGTCAACACGCTGGACCGTCTGGCGGCCAAGACGCTGGATCTCAACGCGATCGGCGTGACCGAACTGGCGACCGACCGGCCGCTGGTGTTCGAACCCTATGCCCAGAACCGCAGCCTTGGCGGGTTCATCCTGATCGACAAGCTGACCAACCGCACGGTTGCGGCAGGCATGCTCAACTTCTCGCTGCGCCGCGCCCAGAACGTCCATTGGCAGGCGCTCGACATCAGCCGCGAGGCTCATGCCAGCCTCAAGCACCAGCAGCCCGCCGTGCTGTGGTTCACCGGCCTGTCGGGATCGGGCAAGTCGACCATCGCCAATCTGGTCGAGAAAAAGCTCCATGCGCTGGGCAAGCACACCTTCCTGCTCGATGGCGACAATGTCCGCCACGGGCTCAACAAGGACCTGGGCTTTACCGAGGCCGACCGGATCGAGAATATCCGCCGGGTCGGCGAAGTGGCCAAGCTGATGGCCGATGCCGGGCTGATCGTGCTGACCGCTTTCATCAGCCCGTTCACTGCCGAGCGCGACATGGTTCGGGCGATGCTGCCCGAGGGCGAATTCATCGAGGTGTTTGTCGATACCCCGCTGGAAGTGGCCGAATCGCGCGACGTGAAAGGTCTCTACAAGAAGGCCCGCAGCGGTGAGCTGAAGAATTTCACCGGGATCGACAGCCCCTATGAGCCGCCGCTCGATCCCGAACTGCGGGTCGATACGACCAGCGAAAGCCCGGAAGACGCCGCCGAACGGATCGTGGCCCACCTGCTGGCGCGGGGGGCGGCATGACCGACGCCGAGCTCGCTGCCTTCCTCGCCCAGGAAGCCGGGCGCATGCTGCTGATCCTGCAGCATTCCGGCCAGTATGCCGGCAAGGAGCTGGGGCAGGAGGGCGACCGGATCGCCAACGATTTCCTGATGGGCATGATCCGGATGCGGCGCGGCAGCGATGCCGTGCTGTGCGAGGAAGAGAAGGACAGCGCCGCGCGCCTGTCCGCCAGCCGGACCTGGATCATCGATCCGCTGGATGGCACCCGCGAATTCAGCGAAGGGCGCAGCGACTGGGCGGTGCATGTGGCGCTGGCGGTCGATGGCGAGCCGACAGTCGGCGCGGTGGCGCTGCCGGGGCTGGGGCTGCTGCTGCGCTCCGACCTGCCGATCTGGGTCACCCCGCCGCCGGCCAAGCTGCGCATGGTGGTCAGCCGCAGCCGCCCGGCGGCCGAAGCGATGGCGGTGGCCGGCGCGCTTGATGCCGAAGTGATCCCGATGGGCAGCGCCGGGGCCAAGGCCATGGCCGTGGTCCGGGGCGAGGCGGACATCTACCTCCATTCCGGCGGGCAGTATGAGTGGGACAGCTGCGCCCCCGTTGCCGTGGCGCTGGCCCATGGCCTCCACGCCAGCCGGATCGACGGCAGCCCGCTGGTCTACAACCAGGCCGATACCTACATGCCGGACCTGCTGATCTGCCGGAAGGAACACGCCGCGCTGGTGCTGGACCAATTGGCCGGCACCTGAGCGGTCATTTCGCCGGCCAGTACCGGTCCTTGATCAGCCGCTTATAGAGCTTGCCGTTGTCTAACCGGGGCAGGGCAGGATCGAAATCGACCGAGCGCGGGCATTTGACCGGGCTGAGGTGCTCGCGGCAGAATGCCATCAGCTCGGCAGCGAAATCCGCAGTGGCATCGGCCGGATCGAGCGGCTGGACGACGGCCTTCACTTCCTCGCCAAAATCCGGATTGGGCACGCCGATCACGGCTGCATCGGCCACACGCGGATGGGTGATCAGCAGGTTTTCCACTTCCTGGGGGTAGATGTTCACCCCGCCGGAAATGATCATGTGGCTCTTGCGGTCGGTCAGGAACAGGTAGCCGTCCTGATCGACATAGCCGATGTCACCCAGCGCCGACCAGGTCGGGTGCAGCGGATTGCGGCTGTCGCGGGTCTTGTCGGGATCGCCCAGGTACTGGAAGTCCCAGCCACCCTCGAAATAGACGATGCCCTGTTCGCCAGCCGGAAGTTCGTTTCCGGCATCGTCGCAGATGTGCAGCGTGCCCCAGGTTGCCTTGCCGACCGAGCCGGGCTTCCTCAGCCATTCCTCTGACGTGATCCCGGTCGATCCGTTGCCTTCGGAGCCGCCGTAATACTCGTAAAGGATCGGCCCGAGCCATTCGATCATCGCGTGCTTGACCGGGACCGGGCACGGCGCGGCGGCGTGGATCACGTGGCGTAGCGAGGACAGGTCACGGGCCTTGCGCACCTCCTCGGGCAGCTTGAGCAGGCGCACGAACATGGTCGGCACCATCTGGGTCATGGTCACGCGGTAGCGTTCGACCGCGGCCAGCCACTCCTCCGGATCGAACTTCGGCATGACCACCACGGTCGCGCCGAGGCGGTGGGCGGCGGTGGTATAGGCCAGCGGGGCGGTGTGATAGAGCGGGGCAGGCGACAGGTAGGTGTCCTGTGGTCC
This sequence comes from Sphingomonadales bacterium, assembly GCA_017302615.1. Taxonomy (GTDB): domain Bacteria; phylum Pseudomonadota; class Alphaproteobacteria; order Sphingomonadales; family Sphingomonadaceae; genus Novosphingobium. The sequence goes on along the minus strand of JAFLDB010000004.1, from coordinate 127,176 downwards.
CAGGCCATAGCGGCCCTCGATCTGCGCGGCGAGCTGGTGAAGATCGGTCACGGCTCCCTGCGGCAGGGGCAGGCGGATCCCCTTGGGTCGGCCGGTGGTGCCGCTGGAATAGACCATGTGAAAGCCGGGCGCCTCGTCGGCGATGGGACCGGGAGGCTGGGCATCCAGCGTCGCGCGCCATTCCTCCAGCGTCATGATCGTCACCCCGGCCGGGCGCGACAGTGCGGCAAGGCCGGCGATCTCGGGCGAGACCACCACCAGCCGCGCGCCCGAGTTCTCGACGATATAGTCCGCCTCGGCTCCGGTCAGCGCCGTCGCGATCGGGGTGACGTAAAGCCCGGCGCGCTGGCCGGCCCAGTAGACCTCGAACACTTCCGGGCAATTGGGCAGCCAATAGGCAATGGTCTGCCCGGTCGCGATCCCCAGCGAACGGATCAGCCGCACCCCGCGGTTGGCGCGGTCTTCCAGCTGGGCATAGCTCAGCCCCGGCGAACCGTCGGTCATGATCACCGCCGGCCGGTCCGGCGCGGCCAGGGCGTGCAGGCGCGGGTGGGTCATCAGCGCAGCGTGAACTTCTTGGCCTTGTCCGCCATCAGTGCTTCGCGATTGACCTGCGGCACGCCGACCGGGTTGCCGATCTGCGGGTATTTCAGGGCATTGGCCAGAGCGACCGAGCGCGGCATGTCGAGGCTGGTCCAGATCGCCTTGACGCTGCCCTGGATCGCCGCCGGCGGCTTGGCCGCGATTTGCAGTGCGAGTTCGTGGGCGCGGTTCCACAGCTTGTCCAGCGGAACGACTTCGCTGACCAGGCCGATCGACTTGGCATATTCGGCAGTCATCCGCTCGTCATTGCCGAGGAGGACCATCCGCAGCACGTCCTGCAGCGGCATCTTGTAAGTCATGCCGATCGGCTCCAGCGCGCTGGTCATGCCGTAGGTGACATGCGGATCGAAGAAGGTGGCGTCGTCGGACGCGACGATGATGTCCGCTTCATTGAGCCAGTAGAATGCGCCGCCCGCCGCCATGCCGTGGACCGCGGCGATCATCGGCTTCCAGCAATGCTGCGATTTGGGGCCCAGCAGGTCGCCCGGATCGAAGCAGTGCCAGATGTTGTCGAGATCGACTGCCGGGCGCTGGTCGCCGCCGGCCACCGCGCCTTTCACGTCCACTCCGGTGCAAAAGGCCCGGCCGGGCGCGGCGCGCAGCACGCAGACGTGGATGTCGTCATTCCACTTGACCTCGTGCCAGACGGCCTCGAACTCTTCCATCATCTGCCGGTTGAAGCTGTTCATGGCTTCGGGACGGTTGATGGTAATGGTGGCGACATGGTCGGCCACATCGAACAGGATGGTTTCGTAGCTCACGCTTGACTCTCTCCGGGGCCTTGGGTCAAAGGCAATGGTGGTTGACCTAGTTATATAACTGAGAGGATCGATGGCAAGCGCAATCCCCCCCGCGCTGCGCGCAGAGGTAGAGCAGGACACTGGCTGTGTCATTGCTGCCGAACAAGCGCGTGGCGGCGGCGGTGCCTCGCGGCAAGGCGCGGAAGTGACGCTGCGCGCGCCCGACGGAGCGGAACGGCATTGCTACCTCGCCTGGGATGGCCGGGCCGGCGATCCCTCGCGCTTGCCCTATTTCGAGCGTGAGACGGCAATCCTGCGCGCCCTGTCCGGACCTTTCGCGCAATCGGGCGTGCGGATCGCGCCGCTGGTCGGGGCCTATCCGTCGCACCTGGCGCTGCTCAGCGCGTTCGTGCCGGGCAATGACCGCTTCCCCCAGGCCGAGGACAAGGACGCGCTGGCAACCGACTTCATCGGGCAGCTGGCCGCACTCCACCGGCTCGATGCGCGCGATCCGGCCTTTGCCGCGCTGGGCGACGGGAATGAGCCGTCGGCGCGCCGGATTCGCGAGAACGTGGCGCAGTGGCAGCGCATGAACCTGGCGGCCGGAGCCGATCCGGTGCTGCAGGTGGCGCTGGCCTGGCTGGCCCGCAACGTTCCCGAAGATCGCGGGCCGGCGGTGGTGCTGCATGGCGATGCCGGACCGGGCAACTTCCTCTACCGGGGAAGCGAGGTGGCGGCACTGATCGACTGGGAGCTGACCCATCTGGGCGATCCGATGGAGGACCTGGCGCAAATCTGGGTGCGCAGCCTGATCCAGCCCTTCGTGCCGATGGCCCGGGTCTTCGCCGCCTATGAAGCCGCCAGCGGCCGCCCGGTGGAACTGGACCGGGTCAAGTATCACCGGCTTTACTTCCAGCTCAGCTTCACCGCCCCCAGCACCGCGCTCGCCAGCGCCGAGGGATCGAGCGTGGGGGCGACCGGCACCGGACTGATGTTCGGCACGATGCACAAGCGGGTGATCGTCCGTTCGGTGGCGGAACTGGCCGGGATCGCGGTGACCGATCCCGAGATTCCGGAGGTAAAGCCGGACTGGACCGACCGCTATTTCGCCACCGCGCTCAGGGATCTGAAGGACGATATCGTCCCGGCGGCCGGCAACCAGCGGGCATCGGCCAAGGCCAAGGAACTGGCCCGGCTGGTCAAGTTCTGGCGTCGCCGCGCCAGCCACGGGGGGCAGTTCGATGCGGCCGAACTGGCCGAGATCCGCGCCCTGATGCCCACCGCGCCGGACAGCCTGGGCGCGGCCCGCGCCGCCCTGGCCGAAGCGATTGCCGCCGATGCGGTCGATTTCGCCGCTGCCGTCCAGCTTTGCCACAACCGCGTCACGCGCGAGACTTTCGTCATGGCCGAGGCGATGGGCGCACTGGCCACCACCTGGTACGAGGATATCGCCTGAATGGACTTCGACCTTTCCGACGAACAGAAGATGCTGGCCGAACAGGCCCGAGGGCTGCTGGCTGAGCGCACACCCTATGATCACTTGCGCAAGCTGATCGATGGCGGTGCCGAATGGGATGAGGCGCTGTGGCGCGAGCTGGGCGCCATGGGCTTTCTGGGCGCAAACATTCCCGAAGCGCACGGCGGCCTGGGCATGACCGAGCTGGACCTGGGCGTGATTTCGCAGGAACTGGGCCGGGCCAATGCGGCAGTGCCGTTCTTCTCCTCGATCGTGCTGGCCGCCGATGCGATCCGCCTGGCCGGCAGCGCGGCGCAGCAGGCCGAGTGGCTGCCGAAGCTGGCAAGCGGCGAAGTGGTGGCCTGCTTTGCCAGCGCCGAAGGGCCGGGTCCGGTGCTGGGTCCGGGCACGGTTCTGGCGCAGGGCAAGCTGACCGGCACCAAGCAGCCGGTCGCCGATGCCGGTATTGCCAGCCTCGCTGTGGTCCAGGTCGGCGAAGGTCTGGCACTGGTGCGGCTCGATCAGCCGGGCGTGACGCGCACCAGGCTGGACAGTTTCGACCAGCTGCGTGCCCATTACCGGATCGACTTTGCCGGGGCCGAGGCCGAGGCCATGCCGGGCCAAGGCGTGCTGCCCACCCTGCTCGACCGGGCTGCGGTGCAGGCCGCTTTCGAGGCGGTCGGCGGATCCGAGGCCTGCCTGCAAATGGGGCTGGGCTATGTGAAGGACCGGCAGATGTTCGGCCGTCCGCTCGCCAGCTATCAGGCGATCAAGCACAAGCTGGCCGATGTGGCCGTGGGAATCGAACTGGCCAAGTCCAACGCCTATTTCGGCGGCTGGGCGGCGGAAGCCTCCCCCGCCGACCTGCCCGCCGCAGCTGCCGCCGCGCGGCTGACCGCGATCAAGGCCTTCGAACTGGCCGCGCGCGAGAACCTGCAGGTTCACGGCGGGATCGGCTATACTTTCGAGGCCAATTGCCACTTCTATTACCGGCGCGAGCGGATGCTGGCGGTGATCGTCGGCAACCGCGGATACTGGGCGAACCGCCTGCTGAATGCCCAGCCGGGCGCGCAAGGAAAGGCTGCCTGAGATGGACTTCAACGACACCCCCGCCGAAGCTGCCTTCCGCGCCGAAGCGCAAAGCTGGCTCGCCGCCCATGCCCCGGCGCATGAAATGCCGGTCGGCATCAAGCTGGAGGATACCGATGAAGCCGCGCGCGGCCGCGCCTGGATGCGCGAACTGTACAATGGCGGCTGGTCCGGCCTGACCTTCCCCAAGGCGCTGGGCGGGCGCGGGCTTTCCGGCATCGAGGCGGTGATCTTTGCCGAGGAAGAGGGCAAGTACCATCTGCCCAAGGGGCCGTTCACTTCGATCGGTACGGGCATGGCCCTGCCGGTGATCGCCAAGCACGGCACCGACGAACAGCGCGCCCGCTTCATCGAGCCGACGCTGAAAGGCGACCTCACCTGGTGCCAGCTGTTCTCCGAACCGGCTGCCGGGTCGGACCTTGCCGCGCTGCGGACCAAGGCGGTGCGGGCCGATGACGGCTCGGGCGACTGGATCATCAACGGGCAGAAGGTCTGGTCCAGCTGGGCCCACCTGACCGACTGGGGCATCCTGGTGGTCCGCACCGATCCGACCGTGCCCAAGCACAAGGGGCTGACCTTCTTCGTGGTCGACATGAAGACCCCGGGGATCGAGACGCGGCCGATCCGCCAGATTTCCGGCATGAAGGAATTCAACGAAACCTTCCTGACCGATGTGCGCATTCCCGATGCCAACCGGCTGGGCGCCGTGGGTGAAGGCTGGGCCTGCTGCATGACCGTGCTGATGGGCGAGCGGCTGGGTTCCGGCGCACACCGCAGCGGGGTGGAGCCGCTCCTCGACCTCGCCGCACGAACCCCGGCCGGCGATGGATCGACCATGCTGGATGACAAGGCCCTGCGCCTGGCCCTGGCCGATGCCCTGGCCGAGGAGCAGGGCGAGCGGTTCTTCCAGGCGCGGCTGCGGACCATGGTGTCCAAGGGCGAGAACCCCGGTGCACTGGCCGGCATGATCAAGCTGGCCTATGCCGGGCGGCAGCAGAAGGTGCTGGGCCTGGGCATGGAGCTGCGCGGGCTGGATGCGATCGCCGCCGATCCGGCCGACAGCTTCACGCCCGATCTGCAGTACGACTACATCTATTCCACCGTGATGCGCATTGCCGGCGGGGCGGACGAGGTGCTGCGCAACCAGATTGCCGAACGCGTGCTGGGGATGCCGGGCGAAGTGCGGATGGACAAGGATATCCCGTTCGAGCAATTGAAATAGGCCAACAGGGGACTTTTTCGATGACCGATCCTTTCGCGCCGCTGGCGCTGCCGCGCGGTGCGGCCATGAAGAACCGTTTCATGCTCGCCCCGCTGACCAACATGCAGAGCCATGCCGATGGCAGCCTGTCGGACGAGGAGATCCACTGGCTGACCAAGCGTGCCGAAGGCGGGTTCGGCCTGACCATGACGGCGGCGGCCCATGTCCAGCGGGAAGGGCAGGGTTTTCCCGGCCAGCTCGGCATCTGGTCGGACGATCACCTGCCGGGTCTGACGCGGATGGCCGATGGCATCCGCGCTCATGGTTCGCTGTCCTCGGTCCAGCTCCACCACGCCGGGTGCCGCACGCCGGGTGAACTGATCGGCGGCACGCCGGTCTGCCCGTGGGATGACAAGGACACCGGTGCGCGGGCCCTGACCACCGGCGAAGTCGAGCAACTGATCGAGGACTTCATCACCGCCGGCCTGCGCGCTGAACGCGCCGGGTTCGACGGGGTCGAGATCCACGGCGCGCACGGCTACATCATCGGCCAGTTCCTCGATGCCGAAAACAACCACCGCACCGACGGCTATGGCGGCAGCTTCGCCAACCGCCGGAAAGTGATCGACGCGATTATCGACGGCCTGTGCGCCCGCGCCCGGCCCGATTTCCAGATCGGAGTGCGGATCAGCCCGGAACGCTTCGGGATCCGCACCGCCGAAGCGCTGGAACTGGCCGGATCGCTGATGACCTCGGGCCGGATCGATTACCTCGACATGTCGCTGTGGGACTGCTTCAAGACCCCCGAGGACCCGGCCTTTGCCGGCAAGGCGCTGATCGACTGGTTTGCCGACCTGCCGCGCGGCAATACTCCGCTGGGCGTGGCCGGCAAGCTGATGAGCGCGGCCGATGTGCTCCGCGCGCTGGATGCGGGTGTGGACTTTGTCCTGCTGGGCCGGGCCGCGATCCTGCATCACGACTTTCCGCAGCGGATGCAGGCTGATGCGGACTTCGTCTCGACCGCCCGCCCGGTCAGCCGCGATCATCTCAGGGCCGAGGGCCTGTCGGAGAAGTTCGTCGATTACATGGCGAGCTGGAAAGGCTTCGTCGCCGAATAGGCAGGCGTTGACCGGGCGGCTTGGGCGCGCTCCGTTCGCTCAGGCTACTTTCTGCGCCCGCTTGGCATCGGCCGCGTGCTGCAACAGCGGCTTCAGGTCCTTTTTCAGGATCTTGCCGTTGGGATTGAGCGGCAACTGATCGAGCACTTCCAGTGTGCGCGGTACCTTGTTGTCGGCCAGATGCTCCCGGCAGAAGGCAATGATCTCGTCCGCGCTCGCGCTCGTTTCCGGGCGCAGCGATACCGCGGCGGCAATATCCTCGCCCAGCACCGGATGGTCGACACCGACCACGGCCGCCTGTTGCACGGCCGGATGCTGGTGCAGCACGGTTTCGATCTCCAGCGGAGTGATGTTGTAGCCGCCGCGGATGATCAGTTCCTTGGACCGGCCGGCCATGATCAGATCGCCATCGTCATCGACAAAGCCCAGGTCGCCGGTCTTGGTCCAGCCGCCGATGAAACTGGCCGCGGTTGCTTCCGGATCGTTCCAGTAGCGCCGCGGGTGCTTCTGATAGCCGTAGATCTCGCCGATCACGTTCGGCTGGGTGATCACGTTGCCGGCTTCGTCGCGGATCTGCATGTGCGGGGGCAGCTTGCCGACGCAGCCGGGCTTGAGGATCTGTTCCTTGCTGGTCGTGCCGATCCCGATCCCGCCTTCCGACATGCCGTAGGAATTGCGCATCCGCACATGCGGCCACAGCTGCATGGCCCGTACGACCGAATCGTGCGGCAGCGGCGCGGTGCCGGTCATCAGGTACTTGACTCCCGCGAAGTCATAATTCGCCACGTCCGGGTGATCGAGGATCAGCCGCAGCATCGAGGGGACGAGGTAAACCAGGTCCGGCTGCTTTTCCTTGACCAGTTCGAGGAAGCCCTTGGGATCGAACTTCGGCTGGGTGATCGCGGTCGCCCCGCCGCGCGCGGGCAGCATGACGATGCCCAGGTTCCCGCCCGATCCGGTCAGCGGCAGGGCGTTCAGCGTGGAACGGGATCGGTCCATGTTGGTGCCGGTCACGCCCTTCATCAGGTCGGGGTGGGATACCACCACGCCCTTGATCTTGCCGGTCGTGCCGCTGGTTCCGAGGATCTCGGCATCGGCATCGGGATCGAGGCTGGCCTGGTCGGGCAGGGCAGCCAGGTTGCGCGGCATGGCATCGACCGTCCAGCAACCGTCAAGCTTCAGATCGGCCACCACGTCCGGCACATCGGTAATGCACCAGCGCGGGGTGGTCAGTTCGGCAAAGTCGGCGATTTCCTTGGCGCTCAGCCTGGTGTTGATCGGGCAGGCGATGCCGCCGGCGCGGAACACCGCGAAGACCGCGATGGCCATTTCCACCGCATGGGCATTGCTGATCGGCAGGAATACCCGGTCGCCCGGCTGAAGACCGGCCGCGGCCAGCCCGCCGCCGATCTCGTCGGCTTCGCGGTCCCATTCGGCATAGGTGATCTGCCGGGTGATTCCATCGTGGGCAATCTCGTCGCGCTGGTGCGTTGCCCGCACTTTCAGCGCGTCGCTGATCCGCCTCACCTCGGTCATCCTGAAATCCCTTGCTCCGTCTTCTGGCTTCTATTACCTAGTTATACAACTGGGATCAAGGAGTGAATGCCGTGGCCGATGCAAAGACCGATATCAAGCAAAGCGAAGAGTGGCAGAAAGCCACCGCTTACGAGATTCTCGACGAGGATATCGAGCGTCAGCGCAAGCTGATCGGGCATTGGGAGCCGATGAAGACCGCCGAGTATGTCCAGACGGCCAGCGAGGATTCGATTCGCAACTGGGCCTATGGCTGCGGCGATGACAATCCGCTGTTCACCGATCCGAACTATGCCAGGAAGACCCGCTGGGGTGGCGTGATCGCGCCTGGCATGTTCGTCGGCCAGATCAACGCGCCGATGCTGGGCGATCCGACCCCGCCCGAAGTGAAGGCCCTGAAGAAAAGCCTGTTCAAGGGTATCCACGTGTTCGTGTCGGGCTCCGGCTGGAACTTCTACCGCCCGGTTCGTCCGGGGGACAAGATCTACTCCTATGGCGGCGACCTGACCTGCGAGGTCAAGCAGAGCGAATTCGCAGGGCGCTCGGTGATCATCACCAGCCGCCGGGTCAAAGTGAACCAGCGCGCCGAAGTGGTCGCGACCTATGACATCCTGCGCGTCCTGACCGAGCGCAAGACCGCGGTGAAGAAGGGCAAGAACCTTTCGATCCAGCCTGCCACCTACAGCGACGAGGAATGGGCCGAGATCGAGGCCGCCTATGCCGCCGAACAGGTTCAGGGCGCGGCCAAGCGCTATTTCGAGGACGTCGAGAAGGGCGATTCGCTCGGCCTGCAGATCAAGGGGCCGCTGACCGTGACCGACGTGATCTGCTTCCACGCCGGCGGCTATGGCTTCACTCCCTATGCCCCCACCGCCAACCGCCGCGCGCACAAGAACCGCCAGCGCATCCCCGCGTTCTACGTCAAGAACGAGCACGGCATCCCCGATGTCGCCCAGCGGCTGCACTGGGATCCGGTCTGGGCCCAGGCGATCGGCAACCCGATGGCCTATGACTACGGGGTGATGCGCGAGAACTACCTGTGGCAGTACCTCAACGACTGGGCCGGCGACGATGGCATCATCACCCACGTCCATGACGAGATCCGCAAGTTCAACTTCATGGGCGACGTTCAGCGGGTCACCGGCGAAGTACTGGGCAAGCGGACCGAAAACGGGCAGAACCTGGTCGACGTGGCGGTGAAGTTCGTCAACCAGCGCGGCGAGGAAACGGTCCGCTCGACCGCGACCATCGCCCTGCCGACCAAGGACAAGCCGCTGCCGATGTATCCCGAAGTGCCGGCCGACATGGCCGAAACCGCGGTGCGGATGATGGCGCGGCACTGGGAACTGGGCGGGGATTGAGCATCACGATGGCCGAAGAAGTCCTGATCGAGAACGACGGCGGGGTCCGCATCATCACGCTCAACCGGCCCGACCGGCTGAACGCGCTGACCCCGTCGATCATGGAACCGCTGGCCGATGCCTGCGCCGATGCGGCCCGCGATGGCTCGGTCGGCTGCGTGGTGGTGACCGGCGCTGGTCGCGGCTTCTGTGCCGGGGGTGATCTCAAGGAAGGGGCCAGCGCCAAGGCCATGGCCCCCCCCAGCGCCGAGGCCGGGAGCCGGACCGAGCAGGGCTTTACCCGGCTGCGCGGCTTCATGGAAACGGCCCGATTGCTCCACGAAATGCCCAAGCCCGCGATCGCCATGGTCAACGGACCGGTGGCGGGCGCGGGGATCGGCATTGCCGGGGCCTGCGACCTGCGCTTTGCCGGGCGTTCGGCCACCTTCCTGACCGCCTTCGACAAGATCGGCGCGGGCGGCGATTTCGGCAGCACCTGGTTCTGGACCAAGATCGTCGGCACGGGTGTGGCGCGCGAACTGTTCCTGCTCGGCGAAAAGCTGAGCGCCGAGGAGGCCTTTGCCAAGGGGCTCTATACCCGCCTGTTCGATGACGAGGCTCTGCGCGCCGAAACCATGAAAGCCGCGCACCGCCTGGCCGACGGGCCACGCATGGGCTTCCGCTACATGAAGCAGAACCTCAACAACGCCGAGGATTGGGCCTTCGAAGCCGCGCTCGATGCCGAGGCGCTCAACATGGGCCTTTCGACCCAGGCCACGGCCCTGATCTGGCGCGAGGCGAACAAGCCCAAGGGCGATTAGCGCGGCGGACGCGGCACGCTGGCGGAGAGGTGCCCCGGCGCGACGAAGATCGTCTGAAAGCCCCGGGCATAGACACCCTGTTCATCGGCAAAGACATTGCGGGCCGTGCCATGGCCGTTCCCCGCCATGTGCGTTTCGGCATCGAGCAGGAACCAGTCCCCCACCGGCATGCGCAGGAACTGGATGGTGATGTCGAGATTGGCATAGGACCATTCCCCGGCATCGGTGGCATTGCCGAAACCGTTGCCGAAATCGGCAAACAGGCAGGCCTTGACGAAGTTGGACGGGGCGCGCCCGCCGATGATCTCGCCCTCCATGGCCAGCCAGGATACCCCGCGCCCGGGAATGCCGGGGCCGCCGATCACCCGCCGCAGGGTGATCGCGCCGCCCATCCGCGCCCCGCGCGGGCCATCCTGCACCGGCACTTCGGCCGGGGCGGGGTAATCGTGCGGCACGGCGAAGACCGGCGTTTCCAGCCGCCGGACCCTGAGGACATGGGCCTGGGCCACCGGCTTGCCATCGGCCAGCAGGGTGATGCGATGCAGCTTGGTCTGCCGTCCGTCGCGCAGCACTTCGCTGGCATGGCCCAGCGGCTGGTGCGGGACCTTGCCGAAGATATCGACCTGGAACCGGGCAATCTCAAAATCGGCATCCAGCGCGGCGTCTTCGGCGCAGCTGGCCAGCAGCGCGCTGACCGGTCCGCCGGCGATCGCCTTGCCGTCCCATGGGCTCCTGGCCAGCGGCGTCGGCACGAACACGTCGCCCTCCACCTCGTAATAGCGGGGCAGGAAAGGGTGTTCGGCGGCAGCGTTCACAGGAGCATCCTCGGCAATCGACATATTTGACCTAGTAATATAAGTAAGGCATAGCCACAGCGCGGAATCAACCACCGCAGCGGGAGAGTTTTGTCAATGGACCTGAGCTACGGCGAAGCGGCAGAGGCGTTCCGCAAGGACGTGCGCGGCTTCCTGGACAGCCACTGGCAGCCGGGCGAGCGCCGGGGTGCGGAACTGAAGGAATTCGTGCGCACCTTCCGCCGCGCCGCGATCGACCGAGGCTATCTCTACCGCGCGGTGCCCAAGCGCTATGGCGGGAGCGAGCAGCCGGTCGACGTGATCCGCGCCCAGGTGATCCGCGAGGAATTCGGCCGGGCCCGCGCGCCGATGGAAGTGGGCGGCAACGGCGTCAACATGACCGTGCCGACCCTGCTGGAACAGGGCACGGAGGAACAGAAAGAGCTGTTCATCCGCAAGACCATCGAAGGTGATTACATCTGGGGTCAGGGCTATTCCGAACCCGGATCGGGCAGCGATCTCGCCTCGGTCCGGACCAGGGCGGAGCTTTCGCCCGACGGCACCAAGTGGATCATCAACGGCCAGAAGATCTGGACCAGCCAGGGCATGCAATCGACCCACATGTTCATGCTGGTGCGGACCGAGCCTGACGCGCCCAAGCATGACGGGATCACCTATCTGCTGCTCGACCTGGACCAGCCCGGCATCACCCGCCGCCCGATCCGGCAGATGACCGGGGAACAGGGCGCGCACACCTTCTGCGAATTCTTCTTCGACAATGCCGAAACCCCGGTCAGCTGGCAGGTGGGGGAGCGCGGCAAGGGCTGGTACGTTTCGCGCACCACCCTGAAGCACGAACGCGCCAGCATCGGCAGTGCCGACGGGCTGGGCAGCCAGTTTCGCAAGCTGGTGGACCTGGCGAAGGAAGTGGGCCGGATCCACGATCCGCTGGTGCGCGACAAGCTGGCCGAGATCGAGGGCCGGGTGCTGTCGCACCGCTATACCAGCTTCCGCCTGTTCTCCTGCGCGGCGGCGGGTGAAGACGCCGGTTCGGTGCAGCTGATGATGAAACTGCTGCTGACCGAGATCGGCCACGAAATGGCGCTTCTGGCCCAGGACCTGATCGCGGATCACGGCCTGGTCGAACCCGAAGGCGCCGGTGGTCGCGGCCCGCGCGGGGTCCGTGGCCCCAACAAGTGGCTCGATCAGATCATGGGCAGCCTGGGCAATTCGATTGCCGGCGGGGCCAGCAACATCCAGCGCAACATCATCGCCGAACGCGGCCTTGGCCTGCCGCGCGACGGCGCGGCTTGAGTGGGGAGGGGACGATGCGTTTTCACCTCACAGCCGAACAGGTCGCGATCCAGGACGCGGTGCGCGGGACCCTTGCCGAATGCTGGGGCATGGAGCGGCTGCACCGCTTTGCCGATGGCGACACCGATTTCGATGCTGACAGCTGGCAGGCGCTGATGGCGCTGGGGATCGGCGCGCTGGCCCTGCCGGAAGCCGATGGCGGGGCCGGGCTGGGCCTGCTCGACGCCGCGCTGGTCTGCGAAGTGGCGGGCGCGGCGGCCGCGCCGGGGCCGCTGATCGGCCAGATCATTGGTGCGATTGCCGTGGCGAACTGCGCCAATGCCGCGACCCGCGAACTGCTTCCGGCGATTGCCAGCGGCGAGGCCGTGGTCACGCTCGCGCTGGAAGGCGATCTGGTCCAGTCGGCCCGGGCGGCGCAGTACTTTCTGGCCGATGATGGTGCGGGCGGACTGCACCTGATCGAGGCCGGGGACGGGGTGACAATCGAGCCGCTGGCCGCCACCGACCGCAGCCGCCCGGTCTCGCGCGTGGCCTTCGGCACGGTCGAAGCCCATCCGCTCTATCCGGCCGGCGATCCGATGGTGCAGCGGCTGAAGGACGCGGCACTGGTCCTGATCACGGCAGACAGCCTGGGTGGTGCGCAGCATTGCACCGACCTGTCGGTCGACTATGCCAAGACCCGCGAACAGTTCGGCCAGCCGATCGGCAAGTTCCAGGCGCTGAAGCACCAGCTGGCGCAGATGGCGCTGGAAGTGGAGCCGGCCCGCGCGCTGGTGTGGTACGCGGCCTATGCCTGGGATGCCGGTCTGGCCGATGCCCCCCGCGCCGCCGCCATGGCCAAGGCCCACCTCGGCGAAGTTTATACCCGCACCACCCGCGCGGCCATCGCCGCCCATGGCGGGATCGGCTATACGTGGGAATATGGCCTCAATTACTGGTTCCGCCGCTCGATCCACAACCGGGCCTGGCTCGGCAGCCCGGCGCAGCACCGCGCCCGCGCCGCCGATCTGGCCGGATGGTAGCGGCATCAAGGGAGTGACAGGATGAAACCGGGAAGCAGAATCAAGAGCGCGGCCTGTGCCAGCGAAGCGGTGGTGATCAAGTACACCGGCGGCACGATCGAATGCGGCGGCCTGCCGATGGCGGAAGATGCCGCGGGCGATGGCACGCCGGCGGCCGGCTACGATGGCGGCACGGTGATGGGCAAGCGCTATGTCGATGCCGATGGCACGGTGGAACTGCTGTGCGTCAAGCCGGGTAAGGGCAGCTTCGCCCTGAACGGCGTGGCCTTGCTGCTGAAAGAAGCCAAGCCGCTTCCCGCATCGGACTGACCGCCCCCCATGAACATTGCCCTTCTGCTGGAAATGGCCGCCCAGGCCGCGCCCGACCGGACCGCGCTGGTCTGTGACGGCAAGCGCTGGACCTATGGCGAGCTGGACAAGGCCGCGCGCGGGGCCTGCGAACTGATCCGCGCCAGCGGTGCCAGCCACGTGGCCCTGCTGGACGAATCGAGCGAAGCGGCGGTGATCGCGCTGTTCGGTGCGGCCCTTGCCGGGGTCCCCTACTGCCCGCTCAACTATCGCCTGGCCGATGCGGATCTGGCCGCGCTGCTCGGCCGGATCGCTCCGGCGCTGGTGATCGGCGATGTCGAGCGGGTCCGGAAGCTGGCGGGCGATGACGGGCACACCGCCTATCCACGCAGCGAGTTCACGCTTGCCGCGCTGGAAGCCGTGGCGGACGAATTTGCCGAGCATGATCCGGGCCTCGGCGTGGCGATCCAGCTGTTCACCAGCGGGACCACGGCCGCGCCCAAGGCCGCGATCCTGGCCCATTCCAACCTGGTCTCCTACATCCTTGGCACGGTCGAGTTCGGCGCGGCGGAGGAAGACGAGGCGACGCTGGTTTCGGTACCGCCCTATCACATCGCCGGGATCGCCGCCCTGGCGTCGTCGATCTATGCCCAGCGGCGGATCGTGCTGCTGCCGGCCTTCGCGCCCGAAGACTGGCTGAAGCTGGTCGATGCCGAAAAGGTCTCCAACGCCTTCGTCGTGCCGACCATGCTGGGGCGGATCATCCACGCGCTGGAAAAGGGCGTGAAGGCCGATATCGCCTCGCTGCGGGCGATTGCCTATGGCGGGGGCAAGATGCCGCTGGAACTGATCCGCCAGGCGCTGGACTTGTTTCCCGACACGGCCTTTACCAATGCCTATGGCCTGACCGAGACCAGTTCGACCATTGCCCTGCTCGGCCCGGACGAGCACCGCGCGGCGCACCGGTCCGACGATCCCAAGGTCCAGGCCCGGCTCGCCTCGGTCGGCATTCCGCTGCCGACGATCGAACTGGAAATCCGCGATGAGGACGGCCGCGTCCTGCCGCCGGGGCAGACCGGCGAAATCTATGTGCGCGGCGATCAGGTATCCGGCCAGTACAAGGAAAAGAGCGCGCTCGATGCCGAGGGCTGGTTCCCGACCCGGGATGCCGGCTATCTTGACGAGGATGGCTACCTGTTCCTGGCCGGCCGCGCCGACGACGTGATCGTGCGCGGGGGGGAGAACATCTCTCCGGGCGAGATCGAGGACCTGCTGCTGACCCACCCGGCCATTGCCGATGTTGCCGCCGTTGCCGTCCCCAGCCTTGAATGGGGTGAGGCAGTGGGGATCGCGGTGGTGGTGCGCGGCGGGATGGACCAGCCTGCCGAGGACGAGCTGAAGGCCATGGTCCGCGCCCGGCTGCGCTCCAGCCGGGTGCCGGAAGTGGTGCGCTATTTCCCGACCCTGCCCTATAACGAGATGGGCAAGCTGCTGCGCCGCGAAGTGAAGGCCTTGCTGGCATCATGAGCGGCACGGGCGATCCGCTGGAACTGGTTCCCGGTGTCCGGCGGCTGCGCCCAGACGACCACTTCATGATCCTGACCGAGACCGACGCCTCGCCGATGCATGTCGGCGCGCTGATCCTGCTCGATGTGCCGCAAGGCGAACGGGCCGGGCTGACCGCGCGGTTCCGCCGCCAGCTGGAGCAGCGCCTGCCCGCCACACCGCTGCTGGTCCGCCTGATCGACGCGCCGGAGGACCATGACAGTCCGGTCTGGGCGGAGGTGGCCGCAGCCGATCTGGACAGGCATGTGGTGGAAGAGCGCGGGGGCGATCTGTTCACCGAAGTGGCGCGGCTCAATCTCCACCGGCTCGACCTGACGCGCCCGCCGTTCATGGCCCATGTCTTTCCGGATGCCGGGGCGGTCTATTTCAAGATGCACCATGCCGTGGCCGACGGAATCGGCTTTCAGGAAGTCTTGCAGCGCTTGAGTGACGCCGGTGTACCGGTTGAGCCACGCTTGTGTGATGCCCGAGTACCTGCGGTCGGGGAGTGGCGTACCCTCTCGGAAGCGCGGTTTTCCGCCGAATCCGCCGCCCGCGATGCCCAATCCGCTGCCCGCAAGGAAGCCCTCGCGGCGCTCGAATCCTACAAGGGCCTGCGCGCCGAAACCCCGGTCCTCAAAATGACCGGCCCGACCTCGGCCAGTCGCAGCTATGCCACGATCAGCCTGCCGCTCGAACCGTTCAAGGCGTCTGCCAAGGCGCTGGGGGCGACGCTCAACGACCTGTTCCTGGCCTGCGCGAGCTGGGCGCTGCGGGACTATCTGCTTGAAATAGATGACCTTCCCGAAGCGCCGCTGGTGGTCAACTCGGCCCGCTCCTACCGCCGGGCCGAACATGGCGCTTTCGGCAACCGGATCGTCGCCCAGCACCCGCACCTCGCCACCCACCTCGCCGATCCGGTCGAGCGATTGCGCGCGATCCAGGCCAGCATGGCCACCGAAATGCACCGTACTGCCCTTGACGAGGCGCTGCTTGACGCGCTGGAAAAGCCTTATGGCGCCCGCGATCGCAAAGCCTTGTTCGCAAACAGAACTTCTGGCGGCGGCCGGGTCCTGCCGGGCAATCTGACGCTGTCCAATGTGCCTGGACCGGCTGGCGAGCGGACCTGGTGCGGCTATCGCCAGGTCCACAACTATCCGGTGCCGATCATCGGGTCCGGCCGCTTCCTCAACATCACCTCGCGGCGCAGCGGTGCCAATCTCGACATGGGGGTGATTGCCGACCCGGAAAAGATCGCCGATGTTGGCCGGGTCGCCGCGCTGTTCCGGTTGGCGGCGCGGGCCTATGCGGAATTGGCGTGATGTTTGAACGACTTGAACTTCCCCTGATGTGCGCCCCGATGAGCTTCGCTTCATCTCCTGCTCTGGCAAGAGCCTGCGTCGATGCCGGTGTCGTGGCCGGCTGGCAGGGCGGAGCGGCCACCAGCGAAGCCGAACTATCCGACTATCTGGCAGTGCTGGAAGCTCCCGGCCGGGCCCCGCCAATCGTCAATCTGTCGGCGCGGATGGCCAGCGATCCGGCCTGGCAGGATCGCCTGACCCTGCTTGAGAAAGCCCGCGTCCCACTGGTCCTGTCCAGCATCGGCGATCCGACCCCGATGGTCGAGCGGGTCCACGGCTGGGGCGGCCGGGTGATCCAGGATGTGACCACTTTGCGCCATGCCGAAAAGGCCCTGGCCGCCGGGGTTGATGGCCTCATGCTGACCTGCGCCGGGGCGGGTGGCCACACCGGCCTGCTGACCCCCTTTGCATTCGTGCCGGCAGTCAGGAGAATGTGGGACGGCCTGCTGATTGTTGCGGGCGGGATCGCCGATGCAAGGGGAATGCGCGGCGCACTGGCGCTGGGTGCGGATCTGGCCTGCATGGGCACCCGCTTCATCGCGACGCCGGAAAGCGGGGTGCGACAGGCACACCGTGACTTGATCGTTTCGGCCGGAATGGACCGGATCGTGCCGTCTGCGGCCATGAACGGGGTAGTGGCCAACTGGATCGCGGATTCGCTGGAGGCGGTCGGTCTGAATCCGGCCAGTCTGCCGGACCACCGGATTCCCATGCCGGAAGGTGTGCAAGCCTGGCGCGACATTTTCAGCGCCGGGCAGAGCGTCGGCCTGATCGACGAGGAAGGACCGGTCGCCGACCTGGTTGCGGGCTTCTCGGTCGCGTGGGAACAGCTTGGAGGGTATCCGGGCTGGCGTGAGCGACTGGCAGGGATTGAGGCGGACTGGGTTTAGCTTCCCGCGGTCAGCACGATCCGCCCGGCACTCTGCCCTGCTGCCGCATCGGACATGGCGGCGCGAAACTGTTCGAGTGGATAGGCTTTGGCAATCGCCGGTTTCAGTACGCCGGCCGCCGCCAATCGGAAGATTTCCCCCCGGTTCGCTTCGGCCCGCTCCGGTTCAAGTTCGCCGAACTGACGGATGTCGACGCCGACCAGACTGGCCCCTTTCAGCAGCGGCAGGTTGGTGCGCAAGGCGGCGATCCCGCCGGGAAAACCGATCACAAGGTGCCGTCCGCCCCAGCCCAGGCACCGGAAGGCCGGATCGGTCGCGTCCCCGCCGACGGGATCGAACACGACATCGACCGGCCTGCCCCCATTCGCGGTCTTGATCTGGTCACGCCAGTCCTCCGCCCGGGCATCGACCGCTGCATCGGCTCCGCCGGCAAGCGCCAGCGCCCGCTTGGACTCGCTTGATGCAGAAGCGATCACCCGCGCGCCAAGGTGCCTGCCAACCTGCACAGCCGCATATCCGGTCGCACCGCCTGCGCCCAGCACCAGCAGCGTTTCGCCTGCCCGCAACTGGCCGCGATCGACCAAGGCATGCCAAGCCGTCGCATAACTGACCGGAAAAACAGCGGCTTCGATCAGGTCCATCCCGTCCGGCAGGGCGCGCACCATCCGCTGTGGCAGCACGGCTTCTTCGGCGAACAGTCCGCCCCAGCCGCTGACCGAAACACGCTGGCCGATGCGCAGTCCGTCGGCTCCTTCACCGAGTTCGGTAACAATGCCAGCGGCCTCGCTCCCGGGTACGAACGGCAGGGGTGGTTTAACCTGATAGCGCCCCTCCGCGGTCAGCACATCGACATAGCTGATCCCGGCAGCCTTGATAGCCACCCTGACCTGGCCAGCGCTCAGCGGCGCGGCAGGCAGATCCCGCAATTCGTATGCGTCAGGTGGACCAAAGACATCAGCGATTACCGCACGGGGCATCAACCCTTTCCTCCAAACTGCGCCGCGACCCGCTCGGCGAAGTCCGGGCCAACGCCGGCCGAGGCAAAAACTTCGTGCGCAAGGCCGGCCCGAAGCGGCAGGTCGGCCTGCTCGGCGTAGAGCCGCTTGTAGGCAAAAACGCTATGGCGGCTCTGCGCGGCGATAGCTGCGGCAAGTTCAGCCACTTTCGCATCCAGCGCCGCATCAGGCACGCAATGGTTGGCCAGGCCGATCCGCGCCGCTTCTGCGCCTGATACCGGCAGGCCGGTAAAGCTCATCTCGCGGGCCTTCCACTGTCCGACCCGGCGCGGCAGGCGCTGGCTCATGCCCCAGGCGGGGACCAGTGCGAATTTGCCGTGGGTATCGGCAAAGCTGGCACTTTCCGCCGCGACAATGATGTCCCCGGCCAGGGCCAGTTCCAGGCCGCCGGTAAAGCATCCGCCCTGGACCGCTACGATCACCGGTTGTCGCAACTGCGCCAGACGGGTGACGATCCCGGCCTGATAGTTGGGTCGAGGCGCCTTCGCGCCGCGTTCCTTCAGATCGTTGCCGGCACAAAACACTGACCCGGCCGCACGCAGGATCACCACGGCAACTTCTTCGCCCGCGGCTTCGATCGCTGTCAGATGCGCGTCCAGCTCCCCCCAAAGCGCCAGATTGAGCGCATTGCGCTTGTCCGGGCGGTTGAGGGTGAGCGTCGCAATCGCGCCATCCCGCTCTAACCGCACCATGGCTCCGCTCATCGCTGTCCTCCATCGACCCTCAGCAAGGCCCCGGTTGTATAGGAACTGGCCGGGCTGGCCAGCATCAAGGCGGCGGTGACGATTTCCTCAGGATGGCCGGGGCGGCCCAAGGCAACCGGTTGCCTTTCGCGCTTGGCGGGATCCCAGGCCTCGGCAATATCGGTCAGGAACGGGCCGGGGCTGATCGTGTTGACCCGGACCTTGGGCGCGTATTCGCGGCTCAGCGAGACAGTCATCGCATTGAGCGCTGCCTTGGCCGCGCCATAGGGAACCACGTTCGGCAAGGCCATCAGGGCCCCGGTGGAGCTGATGTTGATGATGCATCCGCCGGAGCCCTGGCTCATCCGGTAACCGACCTGGCTGGCGAGGCGGAAAGGGCCCTTGAAGTTGAGGTTGAGCACCGAATCGAACAGGCTTTCCGGCATTTCATGACTGGGGCAGGGCGGGCTCATCCCCGCGTTGTTTATCAGCACGTCTATTCGGCCGAATTCGCGGTACGCGGCTTCCACCAGCGCATCGCAATCGGCCCAGCGGCCGGCGTGCATCGCGAAGGGCAGCGCGCGGCGGCCCAGTGCGCGGCACTCTTCGGCCACGGCTTCGCAGTTCTCCAGCTTGCGGCTGGCGATGATGACGTCCGCGCCGCGCTCGGCAAAAGCCTTGACCATGCGGTAACCCAGCCCGCGGCTTCCGCCGGTAACCAGCACGACCTGGTCGGTGAAATCGAACAACGGATCCATCAGCGTGTTCCTGCCATGCGGGTTGGAATGTGTTCGCTGGGAAACAGACCGGGTGCTTCCGGTGCGCGCTTGAGCAGAGCCTTGGCGACCTGGGCCTTGTGAACCTCGGTCGGGCCGTCGGCCAGGGCCAGGCTTGGCACTCCGGCCCACCACTCGGCCAGGGGCAGTTCCAGCGTCACCCCAAGGCTGCCGTGGAGGTGGATCGCCCGCTGGATGATGTCGTGATAGACGCGTGCCATCTGCACCTTGCACATCGCGATTAGTGTCCGCGGAGCGATTGGTGGAGAACGTCCGGCCTCGACCTCGTCGATCGTCCATGCAGTCTTGAGTACCAGCAGGCGGTACTGTTCGAGTTCGATCCAGCTGTCGGCAATCATTCCCTGCACGAACTGGTGCTCTGCCAGCATGCGGCCTTGCGTGCGGCGCGAATTGGCGCGTTCGACCATCATGTCCAGCGCGCGCTGGCACTTGCCGACTGTGCGCATGGCATGGTGAACGCGACCGCCACCAAGCCGGGCCTGAGCGACCTTGAAGCCCTCGCCCGGCTGGCCCAGCATGGCATCGAGGGGAACGCGCACGCGGTTATAGCGGATGTAGGCGTGGGTTCCTTCGTCGATATGGTGGCTATCGCCCAGCGTCTTGACGTTACGCAGGATTTCCACCCCCGGCGTGTCGGTCGGAACAATGAACATCGACATCCTGCCATGCGGCGGGTTGTCGGGGTTGGTCACGGCCATGACGATCAGGAAAGCCGCAAAACGGGCGTTGGAGGAAAACCACTTCTCCCCTTCGATCACCCATTCATCGCCCTCCTGCCAGGCACGGCAAATGAATTCCTTGGGATCGGCCCCGGCTTGCGGCTCGGTCATCGAGAAGCACGAGACGATCTCGCCGTCCATCAGCGGCTTCAGGTACTGAGCCTTCTGATCTTCGGTTCCGAACATGGCGAGAATCTCGGCATTGCCGGTATCGGGTGCCGCCGTGCCGAAGACTGTCGGTGCCCAATAGGACCGGCCGAGCACTTCGTTCATCAGCGCGAGGCGCAACTGGCCGTAGCCCGGCCCGTCCAGATGCGCGCCCAGATGGCAGGCCCACAGGCCACGCTTTCTGACCTCTGCCTGTAGCGGTCGGATGGCGGCGCGGCTTTCGGCGTTGGCGACATCGTAGGGCGCACCGTGGCCGGGAAATCGGAAGTCCAGCGGTTCGACCTCGCGTTTGACGAAGTCGAGCATCCAGTCGAGCTGCTCCTGCACTTCGGGGTCGGTCTGGAACTGCCACATGATCGCTCTCCTCAGCCGGCCTTGCGGGCCAGCGCTTCGGCCCGCGCGAATGCGGCTCGGACCAGCTTGTCGAAAAAGATGCCAGTGGCTGCCGGCAGGATCCCTGCCGAGCTCTGCGCCACCTTGTATTCCAGGATGCAGCCGCTCTTGTAGGCGGCCAGCACGCAGTAATACTCGAAGTTGGAGAGATCCCGCCCGGTGCCGGCGGCATAATAGTGTGCCAGCTCCTGCCGGGTCGGAAAATTGGCCAGGTTGTAAAGCGTCGCCTCGCCGATCTCGTCCGGCTTTTCCTCGTCACGCAGGCGGCCGGTAAACCAGGCCAGGTCGATCAGCGGATCGCCGATGGTCGAAAGCTCCCAGTCGATCAGGGCGGTGAGCCGGGCGGGCCGGTCGAAAGCAAACAGGGCATTGGGCGTACCGACATCGCCGTGGATGATCCCGGCCCGAAAATCGTCGGGAACATTTGCGCGCAGCCAGTCTCGCGCATAGGCGAAGCCGGGCAGTTCCCGCCAGGCCGAGCCGTAGAGTTCCGGGTAGGAGCGGATCTGGCTTTCCCAGCGATCGACCTGCCGTTCGAGGAAATTGTCCGGCTTGCCAAAGCCTTCGAGGCCGACCGCGCGGTAATCGACATTGGCGAGAGCGACCAGCCCGTCCACCATGGCATAGGCAATGCCGTATTCACTGGGCGCGCGATCGAACGGCGCGCGGTGATGGATCCGCTCGTCACGAAGTTCGGCCGCCCAGCCCGCGACGCGCTCCATCACATAGAACGGCGCACCGATCACGTCCGGGTCAGCGCAGGAGGCGAAGCAGTGCGGGTGCGGTACCGGGGTGCCGTTAAGAGCGGTCAGCACCCGTGCCTCGCGCAGAACGCCCTTGTCAGACCCCGGCGGGGGAACGGCGGGCGGGCGCCGCAGCACCATGTCCGGCCCGCCGCGATTGAGCGTCAGGATCACATTCGATGTGCCGCCATGGAGCTGCTCGATCCGCAGGGGACCATTGCCGAACTGGGGGACATGCACATCGAGCCATCCGGCGAGCCGTCCGGGATCGGCCAACTCGACTGGAACGGTCACCGCGTCACCATCCGCCGGAACAGGCTGGCATCGGCCTGCCAGTCGATCCGCACCAGCCGGTGGGCAAAGCGCCAGCCGTCAACCGTTCGGATCAGTTGGTCGGAATAGGTCCCGGCGTGATCCGGGCCATGGTTCGACCAGACCGAGAAGTAGCTGCGGGCGGTGGCAGTATCCCCGTTCACTTCAATCAGTGGATTGGTAGTGTGGTGGCGCACGAAAGTTCGGCGCGGATCGGCTGTGCCGCCGGTCGACAGGGCAGCCGCGATCGCATCCGGTCCTGTGGCGGTCGCGCCCGGAAATTCCAGTACGCCATCGGCGGCGAAGCAGGCGGCCAGTTCGGCAATCCGGCCGCGATCGCCGTTGTAGGTATAGGTTGCCAGCAGGTGGCGTATCGCATCGCGGTCTGACGCCGGATCAGCCATTGAAGTTCAGCCTCAGGCCGGGCTCGTCCCAACGGACTTTGACCAGCAGGCCCTTGCTCGAGAGGGTAATGAAGGCATCCTGCATGTCCGCTCCGCCGAAGGCGATGTTGGTGACATAGACATCGTCGAAGTCGCGCCTCGACGTCTGGCCGCCGGGGGTGACGGTCGTGATCCCGCCTTCGAACAGGGTGGCTACGCAGACATTGCCTGCCGCCGTCACGGCGAGGCTGTCAAACCCCACCGGGCCCGGCGCGGTCGCCACCCATTCGGGTCGCTGCGCCTCGACCTGGCGGGCATAACGGTAGAGCCGGGCCTGATGGGTATCGGCGCAATAGACCGTGTTGCCATCGGGCGACAGGCCGATCCCGTTGTAGCCCGAGGCGTGGCGGTTGATGGCGGTGATCGAGGAGCCATCGGGCAGGCAGGTGAACAATCCGCTGGCGGTGCGAATGCCGTCATGGCTCTTGCCCAGATCGGTGAACCACAGGCGTCCGTCCGCATCGAACACCATGTCGTTGGGGGCTTCGAGAGCGATCCCGTCGCACGAGTCATAGACCCGTTCGAATTTGCCGGTGGCCAAGTCTACCCGCTCGACCCGCCCTTCGCAGCCGGATCCTCTGGCGTTCTGGAACTTCTCCAGATCCAGCCCGCCATTGTTGCAGACATAGAGCGCGCCGTCCGGGCCGATTGCGGCACCGTTGGGGCCGCCGCCGATCATGCAGACCGTCTCCTTGCGCCCGTTCCAGCAGCGGGTGATTCGCCCTCCGGCCAGTTCGACCACGATGACCGAGCCGTCCTGCATCACCACCGGACCTTCCGGGAAGGCCAGACCTTCGGCGAGCACTTCCATCGCCCTCTCCTATATAACCTGGTTATCTATGTCTTGACACGGTGTGCCGCGCTGCGCAAGCCTGCGCGCGGGAGAGCAAGAATGCCAGTGCCGGATAATCATATCGTCGCGATGCCGCCGCCATTCGAGGAGCCGCCTTATCCGGCGGACGTCTTTGCCGGCCAGACTGTGCTGGTATCAGGCGGAGGGACCGGCATGGGTCTGGCCATGGCCCGAGCCTTTGCCCAGGGCGGTGCGCAGGTCGCGGTAATGGGGCGAAGCCTCGAAAAGGCGCAGGAGGGGGCGGGCAAGATCGCAACCCTGGGCGTGAGGGTCCACGCGATGAGCTGTGATGTGCGCCTGCCCGATCAGGTCGCCGCCGCGTTCGACGAGGCCGAGGCTGTGCTTGGTCCGGTGACTCTGCTGGCCAACAATGCCGGAGCGAACTTCCCGGTTCTGGCCGAGGACATCTCGGTCAATGCCTGGAACGCCGTGACGCGCATCGCGATCGACGGAACCTTTCTGTGTTCCACGGAGTTTGCCCGCCGACTGATCGCACGGGGGCAGGGCGGTGCAATCGTCAACAATTCGGCCCAGTACATCTGGACCGGTTTCCCGGGGGATGCCCATTCAGCAGCCGCCAAGACTGCGCAGGCAACGATGACAAGGAAGATGGCGCGCGAATGGGCGCCTTACGGGATCCGGGTCAATGCGATTGCTGCGGGGTTCTTCCCTCATGAAACCTCCACCGCCGGACGGCGCGAAGGCGGCACGGAAGTGTTGCAGAACATGATTCCAGCGGGTCGGACCGGCTCGATCCATGAATTTGGATGGCTATCCGCCATGACCTGCACGCCGTTCTTTGTGGCGCTGACCGGGCAGGTGATCCTGCAGGATGGCGGGGAAAGCCTGCGCCGGTCGTTGATGATGCCGGACTATGTCCCGCCTCGCGAACGGGCGGAAGGCCCGTGGGGGTGGCGCTGATGGGTTGGTTGGCCGGAAAGACCATACGTCTGGTCGGGGAGAGCTCGGCGATTGCTGCCGCCCTGAAGGCGCAAGGGGCGGCGCTTGTGGCCGAGGGCGATTGCGATGTGCTGGTCCATGTTGCTGCGCCGCAGCCGGCAAGGCCGGTTCACGAACTGAGCCATGCCGAATGGCGTGCGGCACTTGATGCCGGCCTGGACCAGCGCTTCCTTCAGACCCGCGATTTTGCTGCCGCCCGGCGCTCTGCTGGCAAGGGTGGTGCCGTTGTCTATGTCGGCGCGCCCGAACAGGCGCTTGGCAGCGATCAGGCTGCTGCGGCCGGGGCGCTGATCAATCTGACCAAGACACTTGGGGTCGAATGGGCGCGCGACGGGATCAGGGTCAACTCCGTGCTGACTTTCGATCAGGGCGAAACGCTGGGCAATCTCGTCGCTTACCTCGCCAGCGATTATGCCGCCTATGTCACCGGCGCAGTCATGGGCGTGGGGCTGGACGATGGCTGACCCGCTCGATGCCAGGCTCGATCTGAACCTGCGGGTGGCCGATCTGGAGGCCTCGATTGCCTGGTATTCCCGTGTGTTCGGCACGGAACCGATCTATCGCGGGGTAGACCGCAGCAAGGGCGGCAAAAGCGTCTCCATGGCCTGCTTTCGTCTTGGCGGGGTCAAGTTGTGGCTGCTGCCCGCGGCCGGGACTGAACAGGGCAGGCAGCGGATCGGGGTGGCGTTGATGACCCGGCAGCCGCTGGCCCCTTTGCGGGCCGAACTGGCCTCGCGTGGTGCGATGTTCGATGACGCCGAAGTCTCCGGATTTCCGGTCGAGCCCGACGGGGTGCGGCGCGGCCAGGATGCCGAGTTCTTCTATCTGCTCGATCCCGATGGCCACCGGATCGAATATTGCCGGACTTTCCCGGCGGAAGGGCAAACTGCATGAGCCTGACGATATCCCTGACCGGGCAGGCGGCGTTCGTCACCGGCGGTGGCGGCGGGATCGGCCGGGCAATTGCCCTTCGGCTGGCCGAAGCCGGCGCCGATATTGCCCTGTTCGAGATTGTCCCGGAACGGGCCGAGGAGACCGCCACCCGGATCCGGGAACTGGGCCGCCGGGCGCTGCCGATAGTCGGCGATGTCATGGATGCCGATGCCTTGCGCGCAGGAATTGCCGCAGCCGATGCCGAGTTCGGAAGGCTCGATATCCTCGTCAACAATGCCGGCGGAACGGCGGCCCGGCCCTTCCTTGAGCAAAGCGAGCGAAGCTGGCGGCGGCACATCGACATTAACCTGGTCTCGATGCTTGCCGCGACTCATGCGGCTGCTCCGGTGATGATCCGCGAAGGACGCGGCGGGGCGATCCTCAACATCGCCTCGATCGAGGCAGAGCGGGCTGCCCCCAACTTTGCGGTCTATGCCGCCTGCAAGGCCGGAATGGCCAGCTTTACCAAATCGATGGCAGTGGAGCTCTCCGGTCACGGCATCCGGGTCAACTGCCTCGCACCGGATCACACGGTCACACCGGGCAATCAGGGCAATCGCAGCGGGCCGGTCGATCCTTCCACCTGGCGGCAGCGCAGCGAGGATGAGGTTGACGCGATGAACCGTCTGATCCCACTGGGGCGCGAGGGGATCGATCAGGAATGCGGCGATGCTGCTGTTTTCCTTTGCTCTTCGCTCGCCAGCTATGTAACGGGGGTGGTGTTGCCAGTCGATGGCGGTACCTGGGCCGCCGGTGGCTGGGTGCGGGGCCGGAACGGCAAGTGGACCTTGAACGAAGGTCTCTCGTTCGGTGGATAAAAACTCTCCCCATCCTTGAAACCGCTTTAGTTATAAAACCAAGTTTACTATCTATCCGCGATTGGACTCCTTCGGTCCAGGGAAGGATGGGGCGAATGCTGCTTGGTTCGATTGACGATATCGTCGGTGCGCAGACGCGCATCCACGTGCCCAAGACCAGCGAGATCGTGGCCGACAAGATCCGCGCCCAGATCGTGCGCGGGGAACTGAACGAGGGTGACACCCTGCCGCCCGAAGGCCAGTTGATGGACAGCCTCGGCATTTCCCGACCGACCCTGCGTGAGGCCTTCCGTATCCTTGAGGCTGAAGGGCTGATCAGTGTGGTACGTGGTTCGCGGACCGGGGCCAAGGTGCACAAACCCTCGGTCGACCTCGTCTCGCGCTATGCCGGCTATGTCCTCGAATCGCAGCAGACCACGATTGCCGACCTCTATCAGGCGCGGCTGGCGATCGAGCCGTCGGTGGTGCGCTGGCTGGCGACCGACAAGGGCGGCGGGGCGATCCCCAAGCTGCGCAACCTCCTGGCCGAAATGGAGCGCCTGCTGGAGGACGACCATCACGAGGAATTCATCGCCAAGGTGGAAGTTTTCCACCAGGCGCTGGTCGCGGCAACCGGCCTCAAGACGATCACGTTCCTGAGCCGGATGCTGCTCAACCTGGCCGGCAAGCACCAGCTGGAGTTCCAGCGCCGTCATCCCCGGCCCAAGGAAGCCCGCCAGAAAAGCCATCGGGCCGGCCTCCGGTCATACCAGAAGGTGGTCGACCTGATCGAGGCGGGCGAAGTGGAGGCCGCCGTGTCGCACTGGCGGCTGCACCTGACCAACGCCAATGCCGCCTGGACCAGCGAGGGCGAAGGCGGGCGGATCGTGGATTCGCTCGGCAGCGTCTAGTCCCGCACCAGCAGCATCGCCCCGGCCAGCGGTCCGCCGGCGGTGGAAGTGGCGCAGACCTGCGGACTGCCCTGCACCTGCCGCGCTCCGCCCCGGCCCCAAAGCTGGGTGCAGGCCTCGTGCACCGCGCCATAGGCGTGGAGCCGCCCGGCCGACAGCGCCCCGCCGCCGGTATTGACCGGCAGGTCCCCCTCCAGTGCAATCCGCCGGCCGCCCTCGATGAAGTCTTTGGCTCCGTAGCGGTCGCAAAAACCGAAGTTTTCCAGCCAGTTGAGCGTGTGGTAGGTAAATCCGTCGTAAAGCTGCGCGATGTCGACATCGACCGGCTTCAGGTCGGTCCGGCTCCACAGCATTTCCGCCACTTTCGGCTGGGCCTGGGTGTCGAGCGCGTCGAGCTGGGTCCAGGAGTTGCGGTACTGCATCGACGATCCGATCGCCTCGATCCGAACTGGCGGATTGCGCAGGGTCCGGGCAACGTCGATCCGCGAAACGATGATCGCCACCGCTCCGTCGCAAGGAACGTCGCAATCATAGAGCCTTAGCGGAGTCGCGATCAGCGGGGAGGCGAGGTAATCGTCGAGCGTGATCGGGGTGCGATAGACCGCCTTCGGATTGAGCGCGGCGTTGCGGCGCTGGTTGATCGGGATCTGGGCGACCTGTTCGGGCCGGATTCCGCTGTTATGGACATAGAGATTGAAGAACAGCGCCTGCTGCAGGGCGGCGGCGTAGGTGTAGTAGGGGGCGTACCACGCGAAGGGGCCGGCCTGCCGCTCACCGGGGCGGAGCAGGGAGTTGGCAAAGGCGGTCTTGCGCGCCGTGGCTTCGTACATTGATCGGAAAATCAGCACGTTGCGGCACAAGCCGGCAGCGATGGCGCCGATTGCGTTGAATACCGCACCGTACTGCCCCGGCGCTTCGCGGCCCCCGGCGTACCAGT
The DNA here is from genome assembly GCA_017302615.1 of Sphingomonadales bacterium. Taxonomy (GTDB): domain Bacteria; phylum Pseudomonadota; class Alphaproteobacteria; order Sphingomonadales; family Sphingomonadaceae; genus Novosphingobium. Next base: position 99,396 of record JAFLDB010000004.1, on the reverse strand, counting down.
TGACTTTGAGCCGCAAGGCATCCTGCAACGATGCGCAGCCGACCGGAGAAAAACCTGATCCATCGACACGTTCGCCCGGCCAGGTGGCGATGCCGTCGATCTCGGCGCGGGTCAGGCCGGCATCCGCGATCGCTTCCAGCGCGGCATCGACGGTGAGGGCGAGAGCAGACTTGCTTGCTCCGCGCGAGACGTCGGACATCCCGATCCCGGTGATTGCCGTGTCCTTTTCGGCATGGCGGGTCATGCGGCGCTCCGTGCCGGGCGAAACTGCGGAATCCAGAGGTCTTCGGCCGGTTCGAACCACACTTCGACCGCCATCCCGAAGGTCACTTCGGCCGGATCGCAGTGGGTGATGTTGGCCACCAGCCGCACTTCCGGGGCTTCTTCGAGTGCGACCAGGGCCAGGACATAGGGCACCGGCAGGCCCGGTACCCACTGCTTGTGGTTCACCGTGAAAGTCACGACGGTCCCGCGGCCCGAAACGGCCTGCGGCGATACTGCAACCGTATCACAAGCGGGACAAAAGGGTACGGGCGGGTGTACATAAGCGTGACACGAATGGCACTTGAAGATGGCCAGGACCCCGTCCCGGCCCCGGGTCCAGTATGCCCGGTTGTCCGGATCGATCGCCGGCAGGGTGCGCGGCGGCGGTGCCGGCTGGGTCATGTCCCCTCTCCCTTGTCCCACTTGTATAACCAGGTTGACGATAAGCCATTGCGCCGGGGGCGTCCATTCGATAAATTGACACATCATCAATTATTGAGTCGCAGGCCCGGGCGGGTCGCGGCCGGCACCCGGGAGACGTGCGATGCAGATGGAAGACATGGTGATCATCAGCGTGGACGATCACGCGATCGAACCGCCCGAGGCTTTCATCCGCCATTACCCGGAAGGAAAGAAGGACCAGGCCCCGCGCATCGTTCATGAGAACGGCAAGGACATCTGGCAGTGGAACGGGGCGCGCTTCCCCACGATCGGCCTCAATGCCGTGGTCGGCCGCCCGCGCAGCGAGTACGGGATGGAGCCGACCACTTTCGAACAGCTCCGCCCCGGCACCTATGACCCGAAGCTGCGGGTCGATGACATGAACGCCAACGGCGTGCTTGCCAGCCTCAATTTCCCGACCATGCCCAGCTTTGCCGGCGGGGTGTTTGTCGGCATGGCGCAAAAGGACCCGGCCGCATCGCTGCTGGCGGTAAGGGCATGGAATGACTGGCACGTGCAGGAATGGTGCGCCACCGCTCCGGGCCGGTTCATCCCGATGTGCCTGATCCCGGCCTGGGACATGGACGAGACGCTGAAGGAACTGAAGCGGATGAGCGACCTTGGCGTCCATGCCGTGTCGTTCTCCGACAATCCCTCCAACATTGGCCTGCCCAGCATCCACAACGAATACTGGGAACCGTTCTGGAAGGCCTGTTCGGATTACAAGATCGTGATCAACTGCCACATCGGCACCGGCGCGCGGGCCATGCATCCCAGCCCGGAAAGCCCGATCGACGCGTGGATCACCGCCATGCCGATCTCGATCGCCAATTCGGCCGCCGACTGGACTTTCGCCAGCTTCTGGAAACGCTATCCGGACCTGCGCATGGCCCTGTCCGAAGGCGGGATCGGCTGGGTTCCCTATTTCCTGGAGCGGGCCGACTTCACCTATGAACACCACCACGAATGGACCTTCAGCGACTTTGCCGGAGAACGCCCGTCCGACGTGTTCAAGCGCCACATCATCAGCTGCTTCATCGATGACCAGTTCGGGGTGAAGAACCTCGATTACATGAATGCCGACATGGTCGCCTATGAATGCGACTATCCGCATTCCGACACGGTCTGGCCGAATGTGCCGGAATACCTGTGGGCCTCGGTCAACGGGCTGGATCCCAAGGTGATCGACAAGATCACCCATGAAAACGTGATCCGCGAATACAGCTTCGATGCCTTCGGCCTCAACGGCGGCAAGGCCAATTGCACGGTCGGCCACCTGCGCGAACTGGGCAAGGACGTGGACGTTTCCCCGCGTCACAACCTGGGCGGGCTGAAGACCGAGAGCATGGATGCCATCGGCAAGGCGCGCCGCCCGGTCACCTCTGGCGATATCGAACGGATGTTCGCCTCGGCATGAGCGCCCTGGCCGACTGGCGGGTCGATGAGCCCGCCCCCGCCCACGTCCCGGCCGACCGGGTCGTCGATATCCGCTTTGCGATGGGCCAGCGGCCCAACGATCGGCTCGATCCCTATTTCGAGACCGACGCCTTGCGTGCGCCCGGCGTGCCGCGGCTGCTCTACAGCCCCTATCCCTTCGGTGACAAATCGAAGGGGACCTGGTGCGTTTCCCATTACGAGGACATCCGCCGGGTTTACGAGGACAACGATCATTTCAGCACCCAGGGCGTGGCCCAGTTCCAGCTGTTGGCCGGGGAGACGTTCCCCTCGATCCCGTTGGGGATCGATCCGCCGCAGCACGGCAAGTACCGCCGCTTCCTGAACGGCCATTTCACCCCGGTGGCGCTGAAAAAGCTGGAACCGCAGGTGCGGGCCATGGCGGTGGAGATGATCGAGGACTTTGCCGGGCGCGGCGAGGTCGACATCGCCTATGACTTTGGCCGGGTCTATCCGGTGCGGGTGTTCCTCGACCTGATGGGTCTGCCGTTCGCCATGTTCGAGCAGTTCCTGGCCTGGGAATGGGAAATCCTCCATTCGCGCGATCACCAGCGGATGGGCAATGCGGTGCGGCAGGTGATTGCCTACCTGCGCGAATTCATCGCCGAAAAGCAGGCCCGGCCGGATGACCGGCTGGGCAGCTATATCGCCAATGGCCAGATCGACGGCCACCCGCTGGAACCAGACGAAGTGATCGGGATGACCTGGTTCCTGTGGCTGGGCGGGCTGGATACGGTGGCATCCACCATCAGCCAGATGTTCCGCCGAATGGCGCTCGATCAGGACCTGCAGGCGCGCCTGCGGGCCGAGCCGGAGCTGCGCAACAGCGCGGTGGAGGAATTCCTGCGGACCCAGCCGCTGGTCAATTCGTTCCGGCTGGTGAAGCAGGATCTGGACTGGGACGGAGTGACGCTGAAAGCCGGCGATTACATCACCTGCCTCAATTCCTCGGGCAATTTCGATCCGGCCCAGTTCCCCGATCCGCGCACCTTCGATCCGGCGCGCAGCCCCAATCGGCACTATACCTTCGTCGGCGGCGTCCACCTGTGCCTGGGTGCGCATCTGGCGCGGCGGGAACTGCGGATCCTGCTCGATGAATTCTTCCAGCGGGTGCCGCAGTTCCGAGCGAAGCCCGGCGCCGACACCACCGTGACCCCCGGCCTGCTTTCGATCCGCAACCTGCCGATCGTCTGGCAAGTGAACTGAGGACCCGACCATGACTTTCCTGAAGCACCCGGACTGCCTCTACATCGGCGGGGAATGGCAACCGGCCCCGGCCCGCGAGGCGGTGATCAACCCGGCCGATGAAAGCCTGTTGATCGAGGCTCCGGTCGGCAGCGCGGCCCAGGTCGAGGCGGCGATCGCCGCCGCCCGCCACGCTTTCGATCACGGCGACTGGCCGCGCCTGCCGGTGGCCCAACGCCAGGCCGCGATGCACCGCTTCCTGGATTGCATCGAGGCGCGGCGCGAGGAAATCGTGCGGATGATCGTGGCCGAGGCCGGCGCCACCCAGATGCTGGCCGGGTTCCTGCAATACGGCATCCCGATGAAGCACGCCCGCCGCACGGTCGAAGTGGCGAGCCGCCCGGCAGTGACCCCGCTGCCGCTGGAACTGACCCCCAATGCCGCCGGCACCACCACGCTGGGCACCGGGGTGGTCGTGCGCGAGCCGGTGGGCGTGGTCGCGGCGATTTCGCCCTACAACTTCCCGTTCTTCCTCAATGTCGGCAAGGTCGTGCCGGCGCTGGTGGTAGGCTGCACCGTGGTGCTAAAGCCTTCGCCCTATACCCCGATGGAAGCCCTGATCCTGGGCGAGATTGCCGACGCGGCGGGCCTGCCCAAGGGCGTGCTGAGCATTGTCACCGGCGATATCGAGGCGGGGCAAATCCTGACCAGCGATCCGCGGGTGGACCTTGTCCACTTCACCGGATCGGACAAGGTCGGCGCGATGATCCAGGCCCAGGGCGCACCGACGCTGAAGCGGATCGTGATGGAACTGGGCGGCAAGTCGGCCCTGATCGTGCGTCCCGATGCCGATCTGCAGCAGGCGGCCATGGCTGGCCTTGGCGGCTTTACCGTCCACTGCGGGCAGGGCTGCGCGCTGACGACCCGGCATCTGGTTCACAATTCGGTCCGCCCGCAATTCGTCGAGATGCTGAAAGGGATGCTGGCCCATATCAAGATCGGCAATCCGGCCGACCCCACGGTTTCCTATGGCCCGCTGATCCGCGAAGTGGCGCGGGCGCGGACCGAGCAATATGTGCAGATCGCGCAGGATGAAGGCGCGACGCTGGTTTCGGGCGGCAAGCGGCCGGAGGGGCTGGACAAGGGCTTCTTCTTTGAACCAACCCTGTTCGACAATGTCCGCAACGACAGCCGCCTGGCGCAGGAAGAGGTCTTCGGCCCGATCGGCGCGGTGATCGGCTATGACGATGACGAGGAAGCGATCGCGCTGGCCAATGCCAGCGATTTCGGCCTGGCCGGGGCGATCTACTCCGCCGATGCCGGCAAGGCTTATGAAATGGCGCTGCGGATCCGCACCGGTGGGGTTTCGATCAACGGCGGGGCCGGGACCATGCTGTCCGATGCGCCGTTCGGCGGGATCAAGCGGTCCGGCTATGGCCGTGAATATGGCGAGGATGGCCTCAACGAATTCACCTATCAGAAGGTGATCAGCTTCAGTGCGCGATAAGGGGGAGGACCGGGCATGACCCAGGTGATGAAGGGCATCCGGATGCTGGAAGTGGCGCAGTTCACTTTCGTGCCGGCGGCGGGCGCGGTCCTGACCGATTGGGGTGCCGACGTGATCAAGATCGAGCATCCGGTGCGCGGCGATGCCCAACGCGGGATCAAGGAATTGCAGCGCTTTGCCGTGGACCAGCGCCGCAACGCGCTGATGCAGCATCCCAACCGGGGCAAGCGCAGCGTCGGGATCGATATCTCGACGCCCGAAGGCCAGGAACTGATCTATGAGATCGCCAAGACCTGCGACATTTTCCTGACCAATTACCTGCCCAGCGCCCGGCAGAAACTGAAGATCGACCTGGAACACATCCGGGCCGCCAATCCGGACATCATCTACGTTCGCGGATCGGCCTTCGGCGAAAAGGGGCCGGAGCGCGACAAGGGCGGGTTCGATTCGACCGCCTTCTGGGCGCGTGGCGGCTCGGCCGTGCTGGTGACCCCGCGCGAGCTGGAAGGGCCGCTGACCCAGCCGGGGCCGGCCTATGGCGATACGATCGGCGGCATGAACATCGCCGGCGGGATCGCCGCCGCGCTGTTCCACCGTGAACGTACCGGCGAGGCGACCGAGGTGGACGTTTCGCTGCTGTCCTCGGGCATCTGGGCCACGGCCTGCTCGGTCGACGTCTGCATGGAAATGCAGGTCGATCCCTTTGCCAACGCTCTGCCGGGCAAGACGGTGGTCGGCTCCAACCCGTTCATGGGCGTGTTCAAGACCAGCGACGGGGGCTATATCAACCTGACGGTTCTGTCGCCCTCGCAGCTGATCGCCGATACCTTCGCCCACCTCGACATTCCCGAATGCGCCGAGGATCCGCGCTTTGCGACGATCGAGAAGCTGAACGAGAACTCGGAAGCCGCGTACCTGCTGATCCGCGCCGCGTTCCTGAAGCAGCCCTTCGCCTACTGGTTGCAGCGGCTGAAGACGATGAAGGGCCAGTGGGCCGCCTACCAGTCGCCGCTCGATGTCGAGCAGGACGAACAGGTCCAGGCCAACGGCTGGATCTTCGAAGTCGAAAGCGCCGATGGCGGCAAGCCGATCAAGCTGGTTTCCAACCCAGTCCAGTTCAACCAGCAACCTGTCAGCAATACCCGCGCGCCAGAGGCGAGCGAGCATACCGAGCTGTTCCTGATGGAACTGGGCCTGGAATGGGACCGGATCGAGGACCTGAAGGCCAAGGGGGCGATTGCCTGACGGGCCGGTTTGCCCGAAGAAGCGGGAGATGCCGCCCGATCCATCCGACCTGCTGGAGGCAGATGCCTTCTCGCCGCTGAGCGGATCGCCGCTGGCGCTGCTGGAGCCCGGGGATCCGGTTCCGGCCGGCGCGGTGGCTGTGCTGGTTGACCGGGACGGAGTGCTGCCGCCGGTCGATCCGGCCTGCTACGATGTGCTGGTGACGACCCGCGCCGCTCCGCCGGCGCCGTGGGTGGGCGTTCCGCCCGAGCGGCTGGAAGCGCAGCTGGCCGCCGTGTGCCAGACCGCCGCGCACAGCCCGATTGCCACGGCCATGCTCGCCCGGTTGCTGCGGCTGGGTGAAGGGCTGGCGTTCGATACGGCGCTCGAACTGGAATCGCTGGCCTATTCGGCCCTGCTTGGCGGCGGGGAATTCGATCGCTGGCTGGCCGGGGCAGAGCGCAAGTCCAGCGGGGAGCAGTCCCTGCCGCCGGTGCGCTATGACCGCGATGGCGACGCCGTCACCCTGACGCTTGCCTCGCCCGGCAACCGCAATGCGATGACCGCGGCGATGCGCGATGCGCTGTGGGAAGCGCTGGCCAATGTGCTTGAGGATCCCAGCCTGCCCGGCCTGACCCTCAGGGCCGAGGGCCGCTGTTTCTCGACCGGCGGCGACCTGGCCGAATTCGGCAGCGCCCGCGATCTTGCGGCTGCCCACGTGATCCGCACCCGGCGGTCCTGCGCGGGGTTGCTCCACCGGCTGGAAGGCCGCGCCACGGTCCGCCTGCACGGGGCCTGCATCGGTTCGGGGATCGAGGTCCCCGCCGCCGCCGCGCGCCGGATCGCCGCGCCGGACCTGGTGGTGCAATTGCCGGAATTGCGGATGGGCCTGATCCCCGGTGCGGGCGGCACAGTCACGCTGGCCCGCGCGGTGGGGCGGCACCGGTTGCTGTGGTGCGCGCTCGGCGCGTTCCGGATCGGCGCGGCGCAAGCGCTGGACTGGGGCCTGATCCACGCGATCGAGCTATGATGGATGCGCTCCATGCCGCGCTCGAACCGCGCCTCGCCGGGCTTGGGCTGACCCCGCGGCAGTTGCTGGAGCGCGATGCGCCGGGCGGACTGGCGCAGCCGGGCCTTACTTCGGCCAACCGTCATTGCCACCTGCTGCGCTGCGCCGACGGCTGGCTGGCGCTGAACCTGGCGCGCGAGGATGACCAAGACTTGATCCCCGCCCTGTGCGAGGGCGGAGCAGATCTGGCCGCCTATGCCGCCGGCCAGAACGCGGCCGCGCTGCTGGGCCGGGCGATCGAACTGCAATTGCCGGCTGCCCTGCCGGGAGAAAGCGCGGCGCTGCCCTTGGCCCCGCTGGAGATGGCCCGTGTGCCCGAACTGGTGGTGGACCTTTCCGCGCTGTGGGCCGGGCCGCTTTGCGCCGCCCTGCTGGCGCGGGCCGGGGCGCGGGTGGTACGGATCGAGAGCCTTGGCCGCCCCGATCCGACCGCGCAGGGCTCGCCCCGGCTCGATGCCCTGCTGAGCGACGGCAAGGAGCGCCTGCCGCTCGATCTGCGGACCGATCCGGGTCGCGCCGCGCTGCACGACCTGCTGGCCCGCGCCGATGTGCTGGTCACTTCCGCCCGGCCTGCCGCGCTGGCCCGGCTGGGGCTGGATCCTGCACATTTCCCGCACCTGACCTGGGCGGCGATCACCGCCCACGGCTTTACCGGGCCGGGGGCGCTGCGGGTCGGTTTCGGGGACGATTGCGCCGTGGCTGGCGGGCTGCTGCACTGGCAGAATGGCCAGCCGCGCTTCATGGGCGATGCCCTGGCCGATCCGCTGACCGGGCTGGAAGCCGCCCGCGCGGTACTGGCTGGGCAGCGCGGACTGATCGACCTGGCGATGGCCCGGATCGCCGCCAGTTACGCAAAGATACTAAAGTTCAAGTTCGGTTGAGAAGCATCGCGCCGGCGATGAATCCGCCGCCCATCCCGCAGACGCCGGTGCTGGCCCCCGGGACCTGCCGGGCTCCGGCCTCGCCCCACAGTTGCAGGCAAACCTCGTGCAACAGGCCGAAACCGTGGAGCCGCCCGCCGGACAGTTGTCCGCCCCCGGTGTTGACCGGATAGCGTCCGCCAGGGGCGATGTTGCCCTCGGCGATGAAGTCCTTTGCTTCGCCATGGCCGCAAAAGCCTAGAGCTTCGAGCCATAGCGGCACGAAGATTGAAAACCCGTCATAGAGCCCCAGCACGTCGACATCGGCCGGCTTCAGGCTGGTCCTGGCCCACAGGTCGGCTCCGGCATCGTGGGCGCCCATGGTGGTCAGGTCAGCGCGCTGGTCCCAGGTTTCGGGCGATTGCAGCGCCGATCCCATCGCCTCGATCGACAGCGGCGGCAGGCGGCAATCGCGCGCGGCATCGGCAGCGGAGACGATCACCACGGCCGCACCATCGATCGGAATGTCGCAATCGAACAGGCCGAGCGGGGACGAGATCATCCGCGCGGCGAGGTAGTCCTCCATGGTCAGCGGCTTTTGCATCACCGCCATGGGGTTCATCTGCGCGAACTGCCGCTCGGCCACCGCGACCATGCCGAGGTGTTCGCGGGTCATGCCGAATTCGTGGAAATAGCGGTTGGCGATCCACCCGGCCCAGTTCGAAGCCGACATCGCCCCGACCGGAACCAGCCAGCTCAGCCAGCCGCCGATCTGGGCCTTGCCCGCCCCGGCAATGCTGGCGCGGCGGCCCGCGCTTTGCGAGGAGCTTTCGGTCAGGGCGCGAAAGCACAGGACGTGACGAGCCTGCCCGGTCATCACCGCCATGGCCGCGACCATGATCGGGGCCATCTGGGCCGGACCATCGGGCACGGCGCTGTGCCAGCGGGTCTTGAGGCCCAGCGCGCCGCGCACTTCGCCGGTGCCGAGCGGCGACATGCCGGGGCTGTTATCGGCCTTGCCGGGATAGGTTGCGATCCCATCGATATCGGCGCGGGTCAGGCCGGCCCGGGCCAGCGCCCGGTCGGCCGCTTCGGCCAGGTGCAGCATGGCCGGCCGGCCGGTGTTGCGGCCGATGTCGGACATGCCGACCCCGGTGATCGCGGCGCGGGGCAGGGCGCTCATGCCGCCTGCTCCGCCGGCTTCCACAGCGGCAGCCAGACATCGCCGCTGGCTTCGAAGGCGATGGTCATGGCCTGGCCGATCCGCACGGTGTCCGGATCGTCGGTCAGGACCGGGGCGGTCACCCGTACGCCGGGGGCATCGTCCAGATCGACCACGGCAATGGCAAAGGGCACTTTCATGTCGGGCAGCCATGGCTGGTGGTTGACCGTGAAGCTGTAGACCGTGCCGGTTCCGGCCACGGCGCGCGGCGCGACCGCCTGTGACTGGCAGGCCGGGCAGAGCAGTTGCGGGGGATGGACGGCCTTGCGGCAATCCCCGCAAAAGGCGATCGTCAGTTCGCCGCGCTCACCGCCGGTCCAGAAGGCGGTGTTCTCTGGCGTCAGTTCGGGCAAGGGCCGCACGCTGGTTCTCTCCCCCCATCGGCCGATGCGGCCACGGATTTATTGACGGTATGTCAATTATGGTGGCGGCTGGCAAGCACTTCGGGCTTGCAACCTGTATAACCAGGTTTACTATCACGCCAAACGAAATGCGAGAGGACGACAGATGAGCAATCCGGCCGATGACACCTATGCCTTCAAGCCCGAGGACGATTGCTATCACCAGCTGTCCGACGACCCGTACGAGACGGAGACCAACTGGTGGTCGTGGAACGTGCCCGAGCGCAAGATCGGCGGCTGGATCCACACGCCCTATTATCCCAACCGCAAGACGGTGACCTGGCGGATCTTCTGCTGGGATGCGCGCGGATACGATCCGGCCCGGATGGCCTATTACAAGAAGGTGGAAGAAGCGCCGATGCCGGACAATCCGGACCTGCGCGACATCACTTTCCCCGGCGGCGGCTACAGCCTGAAGATGCTGGAGCCGGGGATGAAGTACCACCTGCAGTACGAGGACAAGGAGCGCGATTTCGCGCTGGATTTCATCCACACCGGGGCGCATCCCCCGCGCCGGTTCGAACCGGGCGAACCGCCGTTCATCAATACCCCGCACTATGACCAGCTGGGCCACATCACCGGCACGCTGCGGCTGGACGGGGAAGATATCACGCTCGATTGCTGGTCGGTCCGCGACCGCACCTGGGGGCCGCGCGGCGGGCCCTATGCGCAAAGCCGCAAGCAGAACTACGCCAGCGATCTGGACCGGGTGAAGGACCCCGGCGGCCCGCGCTGGCGCGAGATCGAGCGCGAACGCGGCCGCGGCCGGATCCAGTACATCTTCGGCCACGCCGACGGCAGCAGCGGCTTCCTCGGCTTCGTCCGCTCGCAGGATGGCACGGCCGACGGCTGGAGCCCGATGAACGGCGGTTACCTGCTGCGCGACGGGGTCTATGGCAATCTCGATGCCTCGAAAAGCCGGATGCGCACTTTCCGCGATCCGGAAACCGGCTGGTCCAGTTACATGCAGGTCGAACTGACCGACCAGCTGGGCCGGACCATGACGATCGAGGGCTTTTCGGTCAGCCGGATGAGCGAGGCCGGGTACGGCACCAACCAGCTCATGCGCTGGGACTTCGACGGCAAGATCGGCTGGGGCGAGGACCAGGACGTGTGGAACCCGAAGCACTTCACCCGGATGCTCCACGCGCTCAGGGCGACGCGGTAGGCAATCTCGACTGACTTGGGGGCGACAGGCAATGTCCGGTTCGGCGGCCAGGGTTGCGGTGATCACCGGGGGAGGGCGAGGCTTCGGCAAAGCCTTCGGCCATGCCTTTGCCGGCGAAGGAATGCTGGTCGTCCAGGTCGATATCGACCTTGCTGCGGCAGAAGCGGCCGCGGCGGAGATCGGCCCGAATGCAAGAGCGATGCAAGGTGACGTTGCCGACGAGCCAGCAATGCACGCCCTGATGCGGACAATCGCCGAGGAGCATGGCGGAATCGATCTGCTGATCAACAACGCCGGAATCCATTCGGCCGAGGCAAATCTGCCGATCGGCGTGCTGGGGACGGCCCGCACCCGCCAGATGTTTGACGTGAACGTGTGGGGAGTGATCCATTGCACCCTTGCGGCGCGGCCCTTCATGCAAGGGCGCAAGGGCGCGTCGATCATCAACATCTCTTCCATGGCCGCCTATGGCTCGCAGATGGCCTATGGTGTCACGAAACTGGCGGTGCGGGGGCTGACCGCCTCGTTTGCTCATGAGCTGGGCGGCGAGGGGATCCGGGTCAACGCCATTGCGCCGGGACTCATCCTCACCGAGACGATCAAGGCCGAACTGCCGGAAGACGTCCGCAGCCGGGTCAAGGCCATGCAGATCGTCAAGCGCGATGGGGCAGAGGAGGACGTGGTTGGTGCGGCTTTGTGGCTGGCTTCGCCCGCCGCCAGCTTTGTGACGGGCGAGACGATCCGGGTCAGCGGCGGCGCGACCCTTCAGGTCTGAGGATTCGCCGGGGCATCGCCTGCTGTCTTGCGCCCAGGAAGCAGCAGCGCGACCAGCGTGGCTCCGGCGGTCAGCACCACGATCAGCGTCACGGCCCACTGGTAGGCCTGCGGCGAGGGATAGCGTTCCGCGCCGCGGGTCACGCTTTCCAGCGCCAGCACCGTGGTGACCAGCTGCGAGCCGACCCCCATGAACAGGGCGCGGATCACGCCGAGCATGCCGGTGACTTCGCTGGTCCGCTCGGGCGGGGCTTCGGCGGCGATGATCGTGGGCGCGACGGCGAACAGCATGGTCGTGCCGAAGGAGATCACGATCAGTTCGGCCACGATCACCGCCACGCTGCTGGTATCGATCAAGACCAGCACCCAGCCCAGCGTGGTGATCACGCCGCCGGCCACCATCGCGGTGCGTCCACCGCCGCGCCCGGTCAGCCAGCCGCTGAACGGCCCGGCCAGCACCGAAGTGAGATTGGACGGCAGCTTGACCAGTCCGGCCGCCGTTGCGCTCAGGCCCAGGCCCAGCCCGGTCCAGACCGGGGCCTGCAGCAGCAGCGAGAAGAACACGGTGATCTGCAGCGTCCCCATCGCCACCAGTACGCTGGCCGCGCAGACCACCGTGATCGGGCGGTTGGACAGGGTGCGCACATCGATCAGCGGATTGGCACTGGTCAGCGCGCGCCGCCACCACAGCAGGCACAGCGCCGCGCCGCCGACCAGCAGGGCGAGCGCCAGAGGATCGGCCCAGCCCCAGGCCTTGCCGCCGGTCAGGTAGAGCAGAACCAGGGTGATGCCCGGTGCGAACAGCACGCCCGACCACCAGTCCACCGGCGCGCGCAGCGCAGCGCGGGGCGAGGGCGGCACCAGTGCGCGAACGAGTACCAGCGAGATCAGGCAGAAAGCCGCGCTGGCCAGGAAGATGCCGTGCCAGCTGGCCAGATCGACGATCACCCCGCCCAGCACGAGGCCCATGGCGGTGCCAATCGAGGCACCGGAAATCATCAGCCCGATCCCGGTCGGCACGCGCTCTGGCGGCAGGTTCTGCCGCACCAGGCCGATCACCAGGGGCAGGATCGTGGCGGTCACCCCTTGCAGGATCCGGCCCGCGAGGACCAGTTCATAGCGCGAGCTGGCGGCGCTGAGCAGCGATCCTGCCGCGCCGATCGCCAGCACGATCAGCAGCACTTTCTGCCGCCCGTAGATGTCGCCCAGCCGCCCGACCACGGCCGAGGCGGCAGAGCCGACGATCAGGAAGCCGGTGACCAGCCAGCCGACCGAGGCGGCATCGCCGAACTGCACCACCAGCACTTTCAGCGCGGCCAGGATCATCGCGCTTTCGAAGCTGCTGGTCATTTCCGCCACCCACAGCGCGGCGAGCAGTGCCGCGGTGCGGCGTTGGGGATCGACGCTCACAGGTTGCGCGCCCCTTCGGGCAGGCCGGCCTGGGCCGCGCGCAGTTCGATCAGGTCCACGCTGACGTCGCGCGGCAGGGCGAGGATCGCAACCAGCGCGCTGGCCATCGATTCGGGTGTGGCCGGCGTGCCGCTCATCGCCGCGTGGCCGGTCTCGACGATCTTCTTGAAGAAGGCCTGCCGGGTTTCCTCCGACCAGGCCAGCCCGCCCGACCCGCCCGAGACCGAGCCTGAGCGCAGCACGCTGACCCGGATCCCGTCGGAGCGCAGTTCGGCCCGCAGCCCTTCGGACAGGGTCTCCACCGCTGCCTTGGTCGCTGCATAGAGGGCGAGCATCGGGAAGGGCATTTCAACACTCTCGCTGGAGATCGAGACGATCTGGCCCTGGGTCTGCCGCAGGTGCGGGATCGCGGCGCGGATCGGCCAGGCGACCCCCAGCACGTTGACCTCCAGATGCTGGCGGATGATCGCGTCGCTGCCGCTTTCGAAGGCAAAGGGGTGATAGACGGCGGCATTGTTGACCAGCACGTCGATCCGCCCGAAGTGCGTGGCGGCAGCTTCGACCGCCGCGTTCACCGCGGTGCTGTCGGTCACGTCGCAGGGCAGGGCCAGCACCCTGTCGCCATGTTCGGCGGCCAGCGAATCCAGTTCGGCCGAGGGACGGGCCAGCGCGGCGACCCGGGCTCCGGCGGCGACCAACGCGGCGACGAAATGCCGCCCCATGCCTTTGGATGCCCCGGTGACGATGGCGACCTTGCCGGCCAGCTGTTCCATTCCCGCTCTCCCTCTCGCGGCGGCCTTGGCGCGGCCGTCCGCTTCGTGCTATTGACGATACGTCAATTTCTTGCACCGAGGCAAGCAATCGTCGAAAGGGGCGGCGATTGGACCGGATCGGGGGATCATTTGCGATGCCGAAGGCTGGCAGCGTGGCGGCGAGCTACAACCATTACGGGCAGAAGATCGGCTCCAAGGGCGAGCGGACCCGCCGCGCGCTAATCGAGGCGACGGTGGACCTGCTGCAAAGCCAGGGCCTGCGCGATGTCTCGGTGGTCGATGTGGCACGGGCGGCGGGAATCTCTCCGGCTACGTTCTACGTCTATTTTCGCGGCGTGCCCGAAGTGGTGCTGGCCGCGCTGGAGGATGCCTCGCAAACCAGTGCCGAACTGGAAGAGCTGATCGGGCGGCATTGGCAGGCCCCCGGCGGGGCCGGGGCGGCGGCGCGGTTCATCGAGGCCTATACCCGGCTGTGGAACGCCAACGGCACGATTTTCCGCGTCCGCAACCTGGCTGCGGAAGAGGGCGATGCGCGGTTCTATCAGGCGCGGATGCGGGCGGCCGGGCCGATGATGGCCGGCATTGCCGCGGCCGTGACCCGCGCGCAGGAGGCCGGACGGGTGCCGCCGGCGCTGTCGGCACGGGCCTGCGCCGGGACGATCCTGATGATGCTGGAACGCCTTGCCGCCGTCGGCCCGCTGACCCAGGATGGCGACGGCCTGAGCTATGCCGCGCTCAAGGACGCGGCGGCACACACCCTGCTGGCGATGGTCGGCGGGCTGGATTAGCCGCCAGCCGCTTCGGCGATCATCTGCTGGATGTTGAGCACCCCGGTGGCAAGGCCCCCGGCCAGCCCCGCATCGACCGGCAGGCACACACCGGAAATGAAGCTGGCGGCATCGCTGTTCAGCAGGATCAGCGGCAGGGCTTGCTCCTCCGGCGAGGAGAACCGACCCTTGGCCTTGGCAAAGGCGCTGAGCACGGCATCGCCCGCCACCTTGCGGAAATCGTTCAGCATCGGCGTGTCGATCGGGCTGGGCATGGTGCAGTTGATGCGGATGTCGCGCTCCATCAGCGCGGGCGCGCTCTTCTGCGTCCAGGTGTTCACCGCTTCCTTGGACAGGGTGTAGGGATCGCCGGCCCGTTCGGCATTGGCATTGAACCAGGCCCGGCCCGAGGCAATGTCGGCATTGCCCATGAATTCGGCCAGCAAGGGCTGGCGGGCGAGGTAGTTCATCCCCCCCAGCGAGGACACCGTGACAATCGCCCCGCCCTTGCGGATGTGCGGCAGCCAGCATTCGGTCCAGTGACGGATACCGAGGAAATTGACCGTCACCACATCCTCACCCGGAAAAGTCTGAGGCAGACCGGAGATGTTGAACAGCGCGTCGACCTCTCCGCCGATCGCCGCCACGCCGGCCGCGATCGAGGTCGGGTCCTTCAGGTCGACCGTGGTGAACGAGGCGAGCCCCTCGACCGGGGAGGGCTTGATATCGCAGCCGTGCACTTCGGCGCCCAGCGCCACCAGCGTCCGCGCGGCGGCTTCGCCGGTGCCGGAAAAGCAACCCATCACCACCACCCGCTTGCCGCGGTATCCCAGGATATCCGTGCTCATCGCGCTCTCCCTTGCCTGCCGCCGCCGCGGCCTTTGATCCTTGGCTAGCCACTGGGGCGGGCCGCTTCAATCAAAAACTGACAATCCATCAATTCAATTTGCCGCTGCCGAATTGACCGGCGTCAAAGTGTACCTGGTTAAACAGCTTAGAGGTGCAATCTGAAATACACCACTGTATGCAGATGCACATGCGTATGACCAGAACGAGTCGCAAGGACAGCCAGGCCCAGACCCGGGCCCGCCTGCTGCGCGCCGCCCGCAGCGAATTTGCCCGGCGCGGGATTGCCGCCGCTTCGATCGACCGGATCAGCGAAAGCGCCGGTTTCTCGCGCGGGGCATTCTATGCCAACTATGCCGGCAAGCACGATCTGCTGCTGGAACTGCTGGCCCAGCACCAGACCGGGGAAATCGCCGCCTGGCAGGCGCTGCTCGACGCGCCGGGGCGGCTGGTAGACGTGCTGCCGCTGCTGCAGGCCCGCTTCGATGCCTTTGCCCGCAATGCCGAGGACCCGCTGTTCGCCACCGAACTGCAGATCGAGGCCCTGCGCAATCCGCACTTCGCCGCCCGCTACCGCGAATTCGCGCAAGAGATCGAGACGCGCACCCAGAGCCTGGCGGCGGCTTTCATCGCCCGGGCCGGGACCAGCCGGGTCTCGGCCGAAGTGCTGGGCAAGGCGCTGCAATCCTTCAGCCCGCAACTGATCGCCGAAGCGCGGCTGGGGTTGGGCCCGGACGGGCTGACGGCCGGCCAGCGGCTGGTCGCGATGATCACCGAACTGTTGGGAACAGGCCCCCATGCCGGGGCCGGAGAGGAGAACCTGCCATGACTGCCCTTGCTGCCCCCGCCAATGTCCCGCCGGATCGGGTAATCGATTTCGACCTTTATGATTTTCCGGTCGAGGGGCTGGACTATCAGGGTTCGATGCGGGCGCTGTTCCAGGCCAATCCGGCCGAGGTGCTGTGGACCCCGCGCAACGGCGGCCACTGGATCGTCAAGACCAATGCCGATGTCGCCAAGGTGCTGGCCGACAACGACCACTTCTCCTCGCGCCGGATCATGGTGACCGAGGAAGTGTCGGACCGTCCGCCGCTGGTGCCGCTCCAGCTCGATCCGCCGCACCACGCGCCGTTCCGCGCGCTGCTCCAGGCCGCATTGTCCCCCAAGGCTGTCGGCAAGCTGGGCGAGCGGGCGCGCGAGCTGTCGATCGAACTGATCGACGGCTTCAAGCACGATGGCCACTGCGAGTTCATCGGCCAGTTCGCCCAGCACCTGCCGATCGCGATTTTCATGGAAATCGTCGGGCTGCCGGCCGAGGACCGGCCCTATCTGACCGAGATTGCCGAAGCGGCGATGCGCGGCGCGACCGAGGCTGAGCGGAACGAGGCCGGCGCGAAGCTGATGGGTTACGGCATGGCCAAGGTGGCCGAACGCCGCGCCAATCCCGGCAATGACCTGATCAGCACGATCGTCCGGGCCGAGATCGAGGGCAAGCCGATCGAGGACTTCCCGCTGACTGGCATGATCCTGCTGCTGCTGCTGGGCGGGTTGGATACCGTGGCTTCGACCCTGGGCTTCTATGCGCAGTTCCTGGCAACCCATCCCGAACACCGCCGCCAGCTGGTCGAGAATCCGGACCTCATTCCCAATGCCAACGAGGAACTGCTGCGCCGCTTCCCGATTGCCATCCTGGCGCGCGAAGTGAAGGCCGATGTCGAACTGGGCGGCGTAACCATGAAGGCCGGGGAAATGGTTATGGTGCCGACCCCGATGGACGGGCTGGACGAAAACAAGTTTGCCGATCCCCTGACGGTCGATTTTGCCCGCGTGAAGCCGGGGGCCAATTCCACCTTCGGCGGCGGCGTGCACCGCTGTGTCGGCTCGGTCCTGGCCCGCACGGAACTCAGGATCTTCCTGGAAGAGTGGCTCAAGCGGATTCCGGATTTCCAGGTGAAGCCGGGCAGCAATCCGCGGGTCAGCGCGCGTTCAGTGGCGACAATCACCAGCCTCGAACTGGTTTGGGACCCGGCGAGCGTCAAATGAGCGCGCCCGGAACCCGCCGCTACATCTGCTTCTATTGCGGCACGGTCTATGACGAGGCGCTCGGCTGGCCGGACGAAGGGATCGCCCCCGGCACGCTGTGGGAAGACGTGCCGGATGACTGGCTCTGCCCGGAATGCGCCGCGACCAAGGCGGATTTCGCCCTGGACGAGGACGATTGAAACCATGAAAAAGGGGCGGTCCTGCGCATGGCAAGGCCGCCCCCAGGGTTCGATGGTGGACGCGCGGTCCGAGCCTGGGCTCTAACCGCGCATCACCCAGCCGCCATCGATATTCAGGACCTGCCCGGTCATCCAGCGGCCAGCCTCGCTGACCAGCAGCAGCAGCGCGCCGCACAGCGCATCGGGCGTATCGCGCAGCTGGATCGGGGCGCGGGCGGAAATGGCCTGGACCAGCGGGCTGTCTTCCGGGGTCAAGGCCAGGCCGGCATCGGTCTTGGTCATGCCCGGGCCGATCGCGTTGACGCGGATATTCTGCTTGCCCAGTTCGGTCGCCAGTGTGGTGGTCGCGCCGTGAAGTGCGATCTTGGTCACGCCGTAATAGGACTGCGCCGGATAGGCTCCGGCCGAAACCTGGTTGACGATCGCACCGCCGCCACGCTCGGCCATGTAGGGGGCCACCACCTGCGCACAGTTGATCGCGCCCCAGACGTTCACCGCCATGCCCTTGTCGAACCGGGCGCGATCGGTCTGCATCAGCGGCTTGTCGACGATCTCGACCATCAGCGCGGCATTGTTGACCAGGATGTCGATCCCGCCGAACGCCGCCTTGGCTGCGGCCGCCATGGCCTCCACCGAAGCGGTGTCGGTGATGTCGACCTGCACGGCGACCGCCTTGCCGCCGCTTGCGGTGATCTCGTCCGCCACTTTCTGCGCGCCTTCGCCGTTGAGGTCGGCAACGACCACGCTGGCCCCGGCATTGGCAAGGGCGACGGCATAGGCCCGCCCGATCGAATTGCCGCGTCCGCCCGCGCCGGTGACGATCGCCACCTTGCCGTCGACGCGGAAGTTCTGGTTGGTGAAATCGGCCATTGTCCGCTGTCCTTGTCTGGGGGGCTTACTTCGGGAAGATCGGCGCGCCGACGCCGATGGTCACCGTCTTGTAATGCAGGAACTCGTCGATCCCGGCCTTGCCGCCTTCCTTGCCGAAGCCGGAAATCCCGACCCCGCCGAACGGCGTGTGCGAATTGATCTGGAAACCGCCGTTGATATAGACCCCGCCGGCATTGAGCCGCTCCGCCAGGCGGTGGGCGCGCTGGATGTCGTTGGTCTGGATATAGGCTGACAGGCCGTATTCGCTGTTGTTGGCGATGGCCACGGCTTCGTCCTCGGTGTGGAACTTCATGATCGCCACGGCCGGCCCGAAGATTTCCACCTGGGCGATTTCGTGATCGGGATCGACATCGACCATGATCGTCGGTTCGATGAAGTTGCCCTTGGCCAGCTCGCCCCCGGCGCGCTTGCCGCCCATCAGGAACTTGCAGGCATTGTCGGCGGCGGCGCGGTCGAACATGCCGGTGATGCGTTCCACCGCGGCGGCGCTGATCACCGGGCCGACCATCACGGTCGGGTCCATCGGATCGCCGACCTTGAAGCGCTTGGCGATCTCGACCATTTTTCCGACGAACTCGTCATAGACATCGGCATGGACCAGCTGGCGGGTAGGAAGGGCGCAGCCCTGCCCGGCCAGGCAGCCGATGGTCCAGAACACGGCGCGCTCGGCGGCGGCGTCCAGGTCGCAATCGGGGAAGGTCAGGCTGGCCGACTTGCCGCCCAGTTCCATCACGCTCGGCTTGATCTGCTCGGCCGCGGCGGTCAGGATCTTGCGGGCGGTGATCGGACCGCCGGTGAAGCTGATCTTGCGGATCTTCGGGTGGCGGACAATCGCCTCGCCGGCCTCGCCGGTGCCGGGCAGGACCGACAGGACCCCGTTGGGAATGCCCGCTTCCTTGGCGCACTGCGCAAACAGTTCCGGCGCGAAGGGGGTGATTTCGGCCGGTTTCAGGATCACGCAGTTGCCAGCGGCCAGCGCCGGGGAAACCTTCATCCCCATGCCGATCAGCGGCCCGTTCCAGGTGTTGATGATCCCGACGATCCCGATCGGTTCCGGCACCGAATAGGAAAACTCCCCGCGGGTGTCGAAAGTGCTCATCAGGTCGCCGGTCAGCTTGTCGCACCAGCCGGCGTAATAGCGCATCCAGCTCGCCGCGGTTTCGACCCCGCGCTCGCCCTGCATCAGCGGGGTGCCGCCATCCAGCGCGGCCATTTCCGCGAACTGGCGCTGCTTTTCGATCAGCAGGTCGGCCAGCCGGGTCAGGATCTTGCCGCGTTCCTGCGGGTTGGTGCGGCGCCAGCCTTCGCGGGCGGCCTCGGCCCGCGCCACGGCGGCTTCGACTTCGGCCGGGCCGGCCAGCGGCACTTCGGCCAGCGCCTCGCCGGTCACCGGGTGGATGTGGGTGCGGCTGCCGCCGGACCCGCTGGTCCGTGCTTCATGGCCGATATAAAGGTGGACGGTCGGGGTGGTCATCGATTGCTCCTTCAGGAATCCCATTCAAGGTGAAGCGCTTCAAGCGCCTGGACCGATCCGCCGCGGAAGTGCAGCTGCTGCCCCTCGCGCATCCGGAAATGGCCGATCTTCTTCGCCCAGGTTTCATAGAACACGGCCATTTCCAGCCGCGCCAGGTGGATGCCAAGGCAGGTGTGGATGCCGGAACCGAACCCGGCGTGGCGGCAGTGCGGGCGGTCCAGCCTGACTTCGGCCGGACACTCGGTCAGCTTTTCGTCCCAGCCGACCATGTGCAGAGGAACCAGCACCGAATCCCCTTCGTAGACCTTCACCCCGGCAATCTCTGTATCCTGGGTGATGTAGCGCGGGGTGGAAACGAAGGTGTAGCGCCGCATCAGCTCCTCGACGATGGCCGGGATCGCCGCCGGATCCTCGATCAGCCGGGTGCGCAGCGCAGTATCGTGGGCCAGGTGCCGCATCCCGAAGGCCAGCGCGTTGACCACCGTGTCGAGCCCGGCGAGGAACATCAGGAAGCCGATCGAGATCAGCTCGTCCTGGGTCAGCTTGCGGCCCTCGAAATCGATGTGGACCAGGGTGGAGATCAGATCGTCCTTCGGCTCGGCCCGGCGTGCCTCGATCAGCTGGGTCAGCGTGCCGAGGATCTGCATGCTCAGTTCCATCCGGCGCTGCGCATCGACCTGGGCATCGAAGTATTCGACCACGGTGGCGCGGAAGAAATCGAACTGGTCGAGCGGAAAGCCGAACATTTCCATGAACACCGAAACCGGGAAGCGCGAACCGAGCGCATCGACGAATTCGCATTCACCCTGGTCCACCACGGCATCGATCAGCCGTTCGGCCCACTCGCGGATGCGCGGTTCCAGCGGCTCGATCGCCTTGCTTTCGAAATAGGGACGCAGCAATTGGCGATAGGGGCGGTGTTCCGGCGGATCGAGCGATTCCGGGATCATCTTCGGCTGGTTGGGATTGGGCGGAATCGACAGGAACTTGCTGGAAAACCGGTCGGGATGGCGCAGCACCTCGATCGCGGCGTCGGCGCTGGTCACCACCCAGTGGCCGCCGTGGGCCGGGGTCCAGAATACCGGCGGGGCGTTCTGTTTCAGGTTCCAATAGGCCGCGTGGACATCGGCATGAAGCGCCGGGTCGGCAACGTAGTCGAACGCGTAGACGGGTTCACGCACGGGCATTTCAGGGTCCTCTGGGCACGCAGCCGGGATCACGCCCCAGCCGTCGATTCAGTTATTGCACTAAGTAAGATAGGTGTGCAAGACTCGCCGTAAGAGGATTGTGACGAGAGGAGCGGCGCTGTCATGTCGCTGATTACCGCCAAGCTGCGCGCGATCATGGCGCTTGATCCGGCCCGGACCGAGATCGATTTCGAAGGGCGCGACTATAGCTGGGGCGATCTCGCGCGGGTGGTGCAGGGGATCGAGGCGGAGCTTGATTCGCTGGGCCTGCCCGCTGACGCGCGGGTGGGGGTGATGCTGCGCAACCGGCCGGGGCATATTGCCGCGATCCTGGCGGTTCTCTCCGGGGATCGCTGCCTCGTCTCGCTCAATCCGATCCTGCCCGATGACAAGCTGTTCGCGGACCTTGCCGGCCTCAACCTGCCGGTGGTGATCGCCGATGAAGGCGATGCTGCGCGGCCCGGTCTGGCCGGGTGCCTTGCTGCCACCGGTACGGCGCTGATTGCGATCGGCGCGCGGATGGAGGGGGTCCGGCTGGCCAGTCCGGGCGGCGCGCGGACCGGCGCGATCCCGACCTCGCCCGGCGTGGCGATCGAGATGCTCACCAGCGGCACCACCGGCACGCCCAAGCGTGTCGCGCTGACCCGCGCGGCGTTCGAGGCCAGCTTCACCGGCTTCACCAAATACGAAAAGGGCCGCGAATTCGCCGACCAGCCGCAATTGCGCAGCGGCGTTACCATGGTCAACAATCCGCTGACCCACATCGGCGGGATCTATGGCTGCATCGGCGCGCTGATGGCCGGCCGCAAGATCAGCCTGCTGGAAAAGTTCACGGTCGAAAGCTGGGTCGAGGCGATCCGCCGCAACCGCCCGCGGGTGGCGGGCGCGGTGCCATCGGCGCTGCGCATGCTGCTGGAGGCGGAGGTCGATCCGGCCGATCTGTCCAGCCTGACCGCGCTGATCAGCGGCACGGCCCCGCTATCGCCCGACCTGGTCGATGCCGTGCTGGAAAGGTTCGGCATTCCGGTTCTGGCCAATTACGGCGCAACCGAATTTGCCGGTGCCATTGCCGGCTGGTCGCTCGATGATTTCAAGGCCCACTGGCAGGCCAAGCGTGGATCGGCTGGGCGGGTTCATGCCAATGTCGCGGCGCGGATCGTCGATCCCGAAACCGGCGCGGAACGGCCCCACGGCGAAGAGGGCCTGCTGGAGCTGAAAGGCGAGCAGCTGGGCCCGGCCCACCGGATTGATGGCGGGGCCTGGCTGCGCACCACCGACCGTGCGGTGCTGGATGCCGACGGGTTCCTGTTCATCAGGGGCCGCGCCGACAACGCGATCATCCGCGGCGGGTTCAAGGTCCACCCTGACGATGTGGTGAAGGCCCTGCACCAGCACCCGGCGGTGCGCGAAGCCGCCGTGATCGGTATCGCCGATGACCGGCTGGGTGCGGTTCCGGCGGCGGCGATCATCCTCAAGGACGGGGCGGAGGCGCCCAAGCCGGACGAGTTGAAGGCCTTCCTGAAGGATCGCCTGATCGCCTATCAGGTGCCGGTCCACTTCCGCTTTGTCACGGATTTCCCGCGCACGCCCAGCATGAAGCCCTCGGCCCCCGGGCTGAAGGCGCTGTTCGAACAGGAGGCGGCATGAGCGAATTTGCCGGACGCAGCGTAATCGTCACCGGCGCCGGGCGCGGGGTAGGGCGCGGAATTGCCGAAGCCTTCGCCGCTGCCGGAGCCAGCGTGATGATCGGGGCGCGGACCCTCAGCCACGGCGAGGTGGCGCGCGATGCGATCCGCGCCGCCGGCGGCAGGGCCGAGCTGGCCGGGTTCGACGCCAAGAGCCATGAAAGCTGCCGCGCCCTGGTCGATGCCACCCTGGCCGCGTTCGGGCGGATCGACGTGGTGATCCACTGCGCGGCGGAGATCCCCCACGGCGGCCTCGGCAAGGTCAGCGATGAAGCGCTGGAGGCGGGTCTTGCCAGCATTGCCAAGGCGGCCTGGTGGCTGCTCGATGCCGCGCGCCCGCACCTGTCCGCCGCCCCTTCCGGCGGGCGGTTCATCGCGATCGGTTCGGTCAACGGGACTTTCACAGTCGTCCCCAACATGACCGCATACGGAATGGCCAAGGCCGCGCTCGATGCCTTCGTGCGCGGCGCGGCGGGCGATGTGGTGCGCGAAAACATCACCGTCAACGCGATCAATCCGGGCCTGGTCGCAAGTGACAACGCCCGGCGCGTGCTGGGCGATGACGGCCTTGCCGCCTATGGCGCGACGATCCCGGTTGGCCGGGCCGGAACCCCGGCGGACATTGCCCATGCCTGTTTCTACTTCGCGTCGCAGCATGCCGGATACTGCACCGGGGCCAGCCTCAAGCTGGACGGCGGAGCCAGCGTTGCGGCGCGGGGCGAGGGCGGAGACAAGGTCTTGCAGGACCGGCTGAAAGCCCAGGCGGAGCAGCACTGATGGATCTGGGTATTGCCGGCAAGGTGGCGCTGGTCACCGGGGGATCGCAGGGCATCGGGCTGGGCTGCGCGCACCGCTTCGCTGCCGAAGGGTGCAAGGTGGTGATTGCCGCCCGGACCCAGGCCAATATCGATCTGGCCGTGGCCGAAGTGGGCCATGGCTGCACCGGCATTTCCGCTGATTGCACGACCAAGGATGGGATCGGCAGGGCGGTGCAGGCCTGCGTCGATGCCTTCGGTGCGGCTCCGGACATCGCCATCTTCAATGTCGATTCCGGTCCCAAGGGCGCGTTCCTGGACGTCGATGACGAGACGTTCGCGGCCGCCAACAACAACAATGTCATGGCCTTTCGCTGGCTGGTCCAGGCGGTCTTCCCGCACATGCAGGCGCGCGGCTGGGGGCGGATCCTGACGATCGGGACCAATTCGGTGAAGCAGCCCCACCGCAAGCTGCCGCGGGCGGCGCAGAACACTTACCGGGTCGGCGCGCTGGCCCTGTCCAAAACCCTGTCGGCCGAGCTGGGGCCGTTCGGGATCACGGTCAACACGCTGGGCACCGGCGCGATTGCCACGCCGCAGTTCCGACAGGTCTTCACCAAGATCGCCGAGAGCGAGGGGCGGACCTACGAAGAGCTGGTCGCCGGCCGTGTTGCCGAATGGCCGGTGCGGCGGATGGGCACGCCGGAGGATATGGCATCGGCCGCGGCCTTTCTCTGTTCGGATCTGGCCGGATACATTACCGGTCAGGTGCTGGTCATCGACGGGGGCAACCTCGAAGCCCTGCAATAAACCAATCCAAGGAGAGATTCATGAAGATCGACAGTTCCATCGCCGCCGTGGTTACCGGGGGGGCATCGGGCCTGGGCAAGGCCAGCGCCGAGGCGCTCGCCGCGCTGGGCGTCAAGGTCGCCATTTTCGACGTCAACGAGGAAGGCGGCGAGGCCGTTGCCAAGGCCATCGGCGGGACTTTCTGCAAGGTCGACATCACCAGCGAGGAAAGCGTTGTGGCCGGCTATGAAAAGGCCCGCGCCGCTCATGGGCAGGAACGGATCGTGGTTCACTGCGCGGTCGTTTCCGGCGGGGGCAAGACCATCTCGTTCGACAAGGCGACCGGCGGCTACAAGCGCAACCCGACCGAAATGATCGCCCGTGCCGCCGAGGGGATCTTCACCGCTTCCTACCGCATCGCCAGCCACGCCGCGCTGGGCATGGCCAATGCCGATCCGCTGAACGAGGACGGCGAGCGCGGCTGCATCTTGCTGACCTCGTCCGCCGCATCGCAGGACGGGCAGATCGGCCAGGTCGCCTATGGCGGCGGCAAGGGCGCGGTCAATTCGATGGTCCTGCCGATGGCGCGCGACCTGATGGATCTGGGCATCCGGGTCAACGCGATCCTGCCGGGTATCTTCGCCACCCCGCCGATGCTGGCCGTGCAGGACAAGGCCCCCGCGATCTTCGCCGGTCTGGAAGCCTCGGTTCCGTTCCCCAAGCGCCTTGGCAACCCGGCGGAATTCGGCTCGCTGGTCTGCGAACTGGCCCGCAACACCTATTTCAACGGCCAGTGCATCCGCCTTGACGGCGCGATCCGCATGCCGCCGAAGTAAGGCAGGCCAATGAACCGGCCGCAGCAGTTTCCCTTCGCCCGCCAGAGCGCGGGCCATGCCCCGCTGCGGCGGCCCGGTTCGATCCGCCGTACCACCTCGATCGACAGCGACTGGCCCGATGGTTACGGGCAGCCCTGGAACATGATCGGCCGCGCCCGCGATCTTCTGACCCCGCAAGATGGCGGCGAACCGCTGGTGCTCGGCAAGGCGCAGTTCCGGATCAAGGCCAGCCCGATCCGCGAGATCCTGTCGATCGAGGCCGATCCCGGCCATCCTCGCCTGCAGGAAATGGTCGGCGTGCGTGCGGGCGGGGCGAGTCGCCATGCCCTGCTGGACAAGCTGGGCGATATTGCCGGGACCCCGCTGTTCCAATTGCTGGACGATTATGCCGGGGCCAGTCTGGTCGCGGGGTGGATCTGGTCGCAATGGCGCGATGACTGGGCCAGTGCCCCGCAACGCGGCACCCAGCAGTCGACTGCCGGGCGCAAGGGCGTGATGGACGATATCTGCACCGGCTTCACGGTCGGGGGCAGTGCGTTCAAACCCGATGGCACGCCGGACAACGTGAACCAGTCCTACACCGCCGTCGGCCCGCTGGAGAATCCGGACGATCCGCTCGGCTGGCATACCATGCCGGTTCAGGAAGGCCCGCAGAAGCGCCGCGCCCGGCGCATCGACCTGTGGCGCGATGGTGGCCTGATCAAGGTCGATGCCGGTTTCCAGGACAGCGGCAGCAACCCGGAAGGCGGACGCACTGCGGTTCACGAATACCGGGTCTTTGCCGAAATCGACGCTGCCAGCGGAACCGTGCTGGCTCTGCAGGCCTTGCCTCTGATCCTGCCTTATCGGGAATGCCCGGGTGCCTCGGTCAAGGCAACGCGGATGATCGGACAGAATGTCGCCCAGTTCCGCCAGTCCGTGCTGGATACCTTGCCCGGCACCCTGGGCTGCACCCACCTGAACGACGTGCTGCGGGCACTCTCCGATGCCCCGATGCTGGCGCGACTGTTGCCGTGAAGCCACGCGACGTAGCGTAAAGCAATCTCCTCTTGTGTGTCTTGGTAGACCTAGTTATACAAGTGGCACTTGAGCGCCAGAAGGCGCCCTGGGAGGAGAGCCTGACAATGCAGACCAAGATTCCGCGCGTCCCCGCCCGCCTGCTGTGTACTGCCGCGGCGGCCGCTATTGCCATCGGAGCCACCCCGGCTTTCGCCCAGAACGCCGCCGAAGAGGATGACGCCAACGTCATTACCGTGATCGGCGTGACCAAGCAGGCCGCCAACGTGCAGGACACCCCGGCCGCGATCACCGCCTTTTCCGGCGATGACCTGGCCGAACAGGGCGTGCGCGATGTCAAGGAAGTGGCCAAGTTCACCCCCGGCTTCACCGTCCGCGATGCCGGCAACAACCCGACCGCTTTCGCTCTCGCGATCCGCGGCCAGGTCCAGAACGACAGTATCGCGACGCTCGATCCCTCGGTCGGCGTCTACATGGACGAAATTTACATCGCCCGCGCCTATGGCATGAACGCCAACCTGCTCGATATCGAATCGGCGCAGGTGCTCAAGGGCCCTCAAGGCACGCTGTTCGGCCGCAACACTTCAGCCGGTGCGGTGCTGTTCAAGACTGTCGATCCGAAGTTCGACAATACTTCGGGCCAGGTCGCCTTCACCTATGGCCGCTTTAACGAGCACTCCGTGACCGGGATCCTCAATGTTGGCGGCGAGAAACTCGCCCTGCGCGGTGCGCTCTACTACACGCGCCGCGACGGCTATCAGACCGATGTCTATACCGGCAGGAAGTGGGGCAAGACCCGCACGCTGAACGGCCGGGTCAAGCTGGCGATCAAGCCGGTAGACAACGTGACCATCCAGCTCTCGGGCGAGGCCTGGGACACGGCGATTGTTGGCCGCGTGAACCAGAATCTCTATTTCAACCTCGGCGGTACCGGCTTCGATCCGGCGGCGGCTGATCGCGTGCTGTTCGGCGGCGACCCCGACAAGGTGGCGGTCAGCAATCCGCTGTCGATCCCCGGCACCCCGATCCAGGGGCCGAACACCAACGTCTTCACCGAAACCTACACCGCCAAGATCACCGTCGATACCAGCTTTGGCCAGGTCAAGCTGATCAACGGCTATCGCCGGATCAAGGGTAACTCGCTGATCGATCTCGATGGCGGTGCCTCGACTGCGTTCTATCACTACACGGAAGCCCTGAACGGCCTGAAGCAGTGGTCCAGCGAGTTGCAGGTCACCGGCAAGGCTGCCGATGACCGGCTGTCCTTCGCGGTGGGCGCCACCTATCTCAAGGAATCGGGCTACGACACCTCGCATTCCAACGCGCCGAACCCACCCCCAGGGCCTTCTCCGGTCTGGACCCAGTTCCGTGGCGATATCGATAACAAGTCGATCGGGATCTATGGTCAGGCCAGCTATGCGGTGACTGACCAGCTGAACGTGACCGCCGGTCTGCGCTGGTCGCATGACGACAAGGGCGTAACCGTTCAGTCGGCTGTCATCCCGTTCAAGAATCCGGCTGCACCGGCCGCCTGCCTTCCTGTTGCTTTCACCGGTGACAACAACGGCAGCGGCTCGTTCACGATCGATGACTGCAACCGTTCGCGCAGCGATACCTGGTCGAACCTGTCCTACACCGTGGGCCTTGATTACAAGGTCAACGACGATGTGATGGTCTATGCCAAGCAGAGCCGCGGCTATCGCGCCGGGGCCCAGCAGTTGCGCTCGCTGACCCTGGCCGATACCGCTCCGGCTCAGCCGGAAATCGTCAACGAGCAGGAAGTCGGGATCAAGACCGAGTTTCTGGACAAGCGGATCCGCTTCAACCTCGCCGGTTATCACCAGACGGTGAAGGGGGCTCAGCGCAGCGTCATCCTCAACGTTGGTGGCACCAGCCAGACCGTGCTGGAAAACGCCGATGTCGAGAACTGGGGCTTCGAAGCGGACGTCAATATCCGTGTTGCCGATGGCCTCAACGTGTTCGGCGGCTTCTCCCACACAAAGCCCAAGTACACCAAGTACGCCGGTTTCGTGGTAGTCGGCGGGGTGCTGACCCCGTTCGACAAGAGCGGCTATCGCTTTGGTTCGATCGTCGA
This sequence comes from Sphingomonadales bacterium, assembly GCA_017302615.1. GTDB lineage: Bacteria > Pseudomonadota > Alphaproteobacteria > Sphingomonadales > Sphingomonadaceae > Novosphingobium. The sequence goes on along the minus strand of JAFLDB010000004.1, from coordinate 71,079 downwards.
GAACCAGTTCTCGGTCGGGATGAACTATAGCGGGGATCTCGGCTTTGCCCGCCTGAACCTGAACGCCAGCTATGCCTGGCAGGACGAGATGTACCAGATCGGCGAGCCGATCAGCGTGCTGACCACGCCTTCCGCTGCGGGCGGCGGCGGCCTGCCCAATGCGACCGAAGCTGGCAAGGTGATCGACGCCGGGCGGGTTCCGTCCTATGGCATCACCAATGCCCGGGCCTCGCTCTCGTTCGGACCGGACGACAACTATGAAGTGGCCGTTTGGGGTCGCAACGTCTTCGACGTCCGGGCCAAGCAGTACATCCTGTTCCTCGGCGGCTTCAACTACATCGGGACCAGCTGGAACGATCCGGCCACCTACGGCGTATCGGTCAGCGTCAAGTTCTGATCGCCACCTAGCCGCAGGGCGAATGAAACGAACGGGGGAGGGGCGGCCTTGGCTGTCCCTCCTCTTTTTCATCGGGTCTTGCGACGCAAGCGCGGACATGTCCCGGTGAGCCGGACGGAGGCGTGAGGAAGAAAATGAAGATGAACCTGGCCAAGCTGTGGGTCCCGTCGGCCTGCGCGGCGCTGCTGCTGGCCGGGGCGGTGTTCCAGGCCGAGGCGCGCACTGTCCGTCCGAGCCCTGACCGCGCATTCGAGATCGCGGTCATTCCTGATACTCAGAATTATCTGTCCTATCGCCATCAGCGGATCCAGGGCTTTCCGTTTGATGCCAGCGAGATCTTCCTTGGGCAGATGCACTATGTCCGCCGCAACCTCAGGGCAAACGGCGGCCAGGTGGCCTTCGTGGTCTCTGTCGGCGATGTCTGGGAGCATCCGAGCCTGCCGATCGATCCGGCGCATGAGGCACGTGGCTTTCGCCGGGTGGACAGCCCGCTGCTCGACAGTAACTGGGGGCCAACCGAGCAGGTTCGCACCTTCGAGATGCCGTTGGCCCGGCGCGGCTATGGCCTGATCGCGGGGCTGACCCCGTTTGGCGTTGCGCCCGGCAATCATGATTATGATGCCTTCTGGACCGACGCCAACAACCCTCCCAAGCCCGAAATGAAGACGCCCGATGATATGGGGGTGCTGCACGTTGGCGGGCTCGACAATTTCGTCGCGGTATTCGGCAGCCAGTCCGATTTCTTTCGCGACAAGCCATGGTACGTCGCCTCGCATGATCGCGGCGCGGACAGCGCCCAGGTGTTCGAGGCGGGTGGATACCGCTTCCTGAACATCGCACTTCAGTTCGATCCCCCCAACGCCAGTCTCGACTGGGCCAAGTCGGTGATTGCCCGCTATCCCGGCACGCCAACGATCCTGACCGTGCACAATTTCCTCGACAATCAGGGCCGACGGCTTTCACCCCGGGTGATCGACAGCCATGTGATCGATCCGCAGGACAACACGCCGGAAATGGTGTGGCAAAAGCTGGTCGCACCCAATGACCAGATTTTCATGGTGCTGAGCGGGCACAATGCCGGGCAGGCGTTTCGGATCGACGACAACAACGCCGGGCACAAGGTCTACCAGATCATGGCCGACTATCAGGACCGGGGGCAGACCCTGATCGAGCACGGGCTCAAGCCGGGGCCGTTCTTGGGGATGGGCGATGGCTGGATGCGGATGATGCGTTTCGACACTTCCCGCGCGGCCCCGTTGGTGACGGTCAGGACCTATTCGACCCATTACCGCGCCTACAGCACCGACCTGCCGGACTATGCGCGGTGGTACAAGGCGAAGGAAAAGCCCCACCTCAGCGACGCGGAGTTCCTCAAACAGGATGACTTCCGCTTTACCATGCCCGATTTCATCGCCCGCTTCGGCGCCCCTGGCAGGAAGTGCCGCTGCTAGTCGAACGGAACAGGGGAGGGGCGGCCTTGGCTCTTCCTCCCCTTTCGCTTTTCCAAGACCGGAGACCTTGATCCGTGACCACCGTCAGCCCAGCCAAGCGCAACCTGACCCTGGCCCTGCTCGCCGTGGTGGCGATCGTGAGCTATGTCGACCGGCAGGTCTTCACGCTGTTCCAGGATGACATCAAGGCCGAACTCGGCCTGACCGACGGGCAGCTGGGCCTGCTCGGCGGCATGTCCTTCGCGCTGTTCTATACCCTCGCGGCCTTTCCGATCGCCCGCTACGCCGATCGAGGCGACCGGCGCCTGGCAATCGGCGTCTGCGTGATCGTCTGGAGCGCGGCAACCGCGCTGTGCGGCATGGCGAACAGCTTCTGGACCATGATCCTCGCCCGGATCGGGCTGGCCTCGGGAGAGGCCGGCGCCGGCCCCGCGGCCAACTCGTTGCTGACCGAGATTTTCCCGCCGGAACGCCGCACTTTCGTGATCTCGTTCATGCTGGCGGCCAATGCCGTGGGCATTTCCGGCGGGCTGGCGCTGGGCGGGTGGCTTTCGCAATGGTTCGATTGGCGCGCGGTGTTCCTGATCCTCGGTCTGCCGGGGATCGCGCTCGGCTTCATCGTCCTGATGCTCGCGGCCGAACCGCGCCGCGGCAAGGGCAATGTCGTGATCCCGCCGCCGCAGATCCCGATCCGCGAGATCCTGCGGACCATCGTCTCCAGCGTCTCGCTGCGCTGGGTCGGCCTGCTGCTGATGATGGTTCCGCTGACCGGCTTTGCCTTCATCCTGTGGGGGGCATCGTTCTTCCAGCGCGTGCACGGTATGGGCAAGGCCGAAACCGGGTTCTGGCTGGGCGGAGCCATGGCCGCCGGACTGGTGATCGGCAATCTTCTCGCCGGCTGGGTCAGTGACCGGTACGGCAAGGCCAATCCGCGTTTCAACGGCTGGTTTGCCGGACTGGGCCTGCTGGGCGCTTTCCCGTTCGGTCTGGCCTTTGCACTGTCCCCCAATCCCTATGTCGCGCTGGCCTGCTTCGTGGTGGTCAAGTTCATGATGACGCTGCACCTCGGGCCGATCATCGCGCTGTGCTTTGCCCAGGTGCCGGTGGCGATGCGGGCCACCATGTCGGCTACCATCGGCATGGTGATCGGCTTGTCGGGCATGGGCATCGGCGGAACCGTGGCCGGCTTTGTCAGCCAGGCCTTCACCCCGGCCTTTGGCGACAAGTCGCTGCAGCCCGCGCTGGCGGTGCTGTCGTGCTGCCTGGTCGTGGGCGGGATTGCCGCAATCATGGCGGGCCGCACCGCCAGGCCCCTGCCCGAAGGCAGCTGATCCGAAAAAAATGCCCCGCCGGGGCTTACTCCGGCGGGGCAGGTGGAGAGAGTGGACCCGGCAAAGGGTCCGGGGGTTTCAGGCCGCCATCAGCTGCGCCTTGCGGGCATCGACGGCGGACTGAAGATTGGCGCGCTTGAACAGCTTGGCTGCATTGCCGCCCAGTACGGCGACCAGTTCCTCGGTCGTCACATCGGGATTGGCGCGGACCAGCTGGTCGATCACCTGGCGGCTGAACGGGAAGGTCCCTTCGGCGTGGGGATAGTCGGTGGCGAACAGCAGGGCATCGATGCCCACGCCCTTGCGGATTGCCATCGAACTGTTGCCGTCATTCTGCAGCGCGCAGTGGACCTGATCGCGGACGATCTGGCTGGGCAGGCGCGACAGCTTGGGGCTGATCGACGGGGCGTGGCCGTTGTAGACCTCGTCCATCCGTTCGGCGAGGCCCCACAGCCAGCCTGCGCTGTGCTCGGCAAACAGGATATGCGCGCCGGGATTGCGATCGAGCACGCCGCCGGCGACCAGCTGGGTGATCACGTCGACCGCGTCGTTCATCTGGCGGGTATAGTTGAACAGCGCGCCGCCCGGCCCCTTGAGGGCACGGATGTTGATGTCTCCCACCCCGGTGTGGAAGACCAGCGGGATGCCCTTTTCCGCAGCCAGGGCGAAGATCGGATCCCAGCGCGGATCGTTATAGTTGTTGAGCCCTTCCCACAGGCAGAAAGCGGCAAAGCCCTTGTCGGCGGCGCGGCGGCATTCGGCCAGGGCTAGGTCGAAATCGATGCACGGGATCATTGCCGCCGGAATCAGGCGGTCACGCACCGGAGCGGTATAGTCCCAAGCCCAGTCGTTCCAGATCCGGCAGGCAGTGGCCTGCGCCTCGGGATCGGCAATGCGAGGCAGCATCAGGCCGAGCGAGGGGAACACCAGTTCGGCATCCACTCCGTCGCGGTCCATGTCGGCCAGCCGCAGTTCAAGGTCGCGCGCGCCGCGGCGCTTGGTATCGACCGCGCAGTCCGACACGAAATTGTCGGCCGCATCGGTGCAGGACCGGTCGGGGGCGGTGCCGCCACCCGATTGCGCGTTGAAAGCGGCATCGCCTTCGCCGGTCTTGTGGGCGTGGAAATTGGTGTTGATCTTCAGGATCACCTGCTCGCCAATCCGGGTGATGCGGATATCGCCGTCAGCCTGCGAGTGGATCGCGTATTGCTGCATGTGCGGGGGCATCGCCTTCAGGAACAGGTCAGGCGGTTCGGCCACATGGGCATCACAGCTGAAAACGAACGGGCGGATCGGATCGGTCATGGCATTCCTCCTTGCCGGCGGGCGAATCCCGGTTCGCCCCGTGCAGGGAAAGAATGCGTAAAGAGGTATCTTTTTAAATTGACGTAGGTCAACAGCGTGGCCAATTCCGACGGAAAATGCGGTTTGAGATCCATTATCCGCTATCTCTAACGGCTGCGCGGCAGGCCGAGACAGGCCTCCGCGATCACGCTGCGCTGCACTTCGCTGGTTCCGCCATAGATCGTCGCCTGCAGCCCCTTGCGCGCCGCTGCTTCAACTGCGGCCAGCCCCGCGCTTTCGCCGGAAAGTGACAGAGGCGCGAACCGCTCGACCAGTTCGGCGCAGCAGGCTGCCCAGCTCTCGGTACCGAACAGCTTGCACATCGGCCCGTACCAGCGCTGCGATTGCCCGGCGTGCCCGGCCCAGATCGCCCGGATCGAGAGACATTCGAGCAGCGCGACATGGGCATCGAGCCGGGCCAGGGCATGGCGGATCGCGGGCAGGTTGTCCTGAAGGTCGGGCCGGGCCAGCAGGTCCGGCAGTTCGGCGCGCAGTTCCTCGCGCGCGGTGTAGATCTCGCCCAGGTAATAGTCGCCCTGGTTGTGCTCCAGCGTCATGGTCGCGGCCAGCACCTTGGCGCCCTTGCCGGGCTCGCCCAGCAGATAACGGTCCTCGACCGGAAAGTCGGAATAGAAGGTGATGTTGGTCCGTTCGCCGGCAAAGGTCTGGACCGGAGCCAGATCGAAGCCCTCGCCCGAAAGCGGCGCGACGAACAGCGTCAGCCCGCCCTCGGTGCGGGTCAGCAGCAGGACATAGTCGGCCAGATGGGCGCTGGTGGTGAACACTTTCTGCCCATTGACGATCCAGCGCTTGCCATCGTGCGCGGCGCGGGTCCTGGCCCCGAACACGTCCGATCCGCCCGACGGTTCGGACAGGCCAAGGCAGGCCAGCGCTTCGCCGCGGGCCAGCCGGGGCAGGATCTCGGCCTTGGCCTCGTCCGTGCCGAACATCATCAGCAGCTTGCCGATCGAATCCGAGACGACCAGCACCGAGATCGGCCAGCCGGCCCGGCTCAGGGCATTGTGAACCGCCGAAGCCGCCGCCGGGGAGCAGCCGGAGCCGCCCCATTCCTCGGGCCAATCAGGGAACAGCAGTCCGGCTTCGGCCAGTTCGCGATGCAAATCGGCGAAGTGATTGTCGAGCGAGGTGGCAAAAGCGTGCTTGTGCGCGGCGGTGAAATGCTCGGCCAGAAAGGCTTCGGTCCGCACCTGCCAGGCATCGGCCTCGCCGCCCTGGGTGAAACTCAGCGGTACGGGAGCAATCGGGGGCAGGCTGGGCACAGGCGCGGTCAGCACACCGTCGGGATCGCCGGCGGCATAGAGCGCGGCGCGGGCCGCGCGATAGAGCGCGGGCAGGGGGGAATCTTCGCTGACCCCATAGCCGCCGAACACCCGCATCGCGGTCTTGATCGCCGGAACGCAGCACCGGCCTGCCCACCAGAAGGCCTGGGCATCGAGCATGGCCGCCCCGTCCAGACCTTCGGCCCGCGCGGCAATCGCTCGCCAGATCAGCAGGCGGGTCCCGTCAACCAACGTGACGGCATCTGCCAGACTATGGGCCACGCCCTGGTATTCTCCGATCGGGCGACCGAACACCACGCGCTCACAGGCATAGGCGGCGGCCTCGTCCAGCGCGCGCCGGGCCATGCCGACGCAGGCCGCGGCCACGAGGATGCGCTCATCGGGATACGGCAATTCACCCTGGCTGCCTGCCGCTTCGGCAACCAGCGCGGCATCAAACAGGGTGCCGCCATCATCCAGCAGGCTGGCGACGCCAAGCTCTGCCAGGATATCGGTGGCGGGGCGCTCGCCGCGATCGGCCAGCGCCCCGCGCACCGTGTCGACCATGGCCAACTGCTCGCTTGAGAGATCGAGATTGACCATGATCGATGGGGAGCCTGTCAGCGGGTCAGGCCGCGAGGCCGACTTCGCTGGTGTGGACCACCGGGTCGATCCGGAACAGCCGCGCGGCGTTGAGGCCGAGGATATCGAGCCGGACCTGTTCGGGCACTTCAAGGTTTTCGAACAGCTGTTCCTGGATCGGGCGGCTGATCGGGAAGGTGCCTTCGGCGTGCGGATAGTCCGAACCCCACATCACGTTCTTTGCCCCCGGCAGCCCGGCGGCGGCGGCGGTGATGCAGGCGCGGTCATGCTGGAAACTGGCCCAGACCTGATCTTCGATGATCTGGCTGCAGCGGCGCGACAGCTTGGGGAAGACGAAGTTGGCGTGGGCCTCTTCCACTTCGTCCATCCGCTCGGCCAGAGCAACCAGCCAGCTGGCCCCGCTTTCGATGAAGGCCACCTTGGCACCGGGGTTGCGATCGAGCACGCCGCCTGCGACGAGGTACATCACGCTCTGCTGCGCGTCGGTCATCTGGTTGGTATAGTTGATGATCCCGGCGCCGGGGCCACGTTCCACCACCACGGTTTCAAGCCCCGTGCCGGTGTGCATGACGAAGACGATGCCCAGCTGCGCGCCCTTGGCGAAGACCACGTCCCACTGCGCATCGTTGTACTTGGGCAGGTTGGGCGGGGTGACGGCCGGCAGCATCGCGGCGGTAAAGCCCTTGGAGGCCAGGTATTCCAGTTCGGCCACGGTGTTCGAGAAATCGAGCACCGGCAGCATCCCACAGCGCACGAAGCGTTCGGGGTGGCCGCTCAGGAACTCATGGTTCCAGTCGTTATAGAGCCGGGCCGAGGCAGCTTCCGCTTCCGGGCTGTCGAGGCAGTAGAGCCACAGGCCAAGGCTGGGGAAGCAGATCTCGGCATCGATGCCTTCCAGTTCCATGTCCTCGAGCCGGCCGGGGATCTCGCGGATGCCCTTGCGCTCGTTGTCGCCCAGCGCCTTTTCCCGATGCTGGCCGACGCGCAGGCGGTAGATGACCTTGTCCTCCGTGCCGGTAATCAGGAAATCGCCCTCCTTGCGGCTGTGGATCGCGTGCTTCTTGAGGCTGGCGGGCAGGCCGTCGAGAAAGATCGAGGGCGGCTCCATGATGTGGCTGTCGGCGCTGAACACGAAGGGTTTCATGCGGATTCTCCCGATTCGGCTGTTATGCTGAAATGAATACCTAGTTATATAACTCAAATCAAGGATGGACTGGACGGGCGCGGGATATGGCGATAAAAAGGTAGCTATTAAAGGGAGTGTCCGATGTATCAGACCGTCCATGCCGAATCCCTGGTGGCCCGCACGGCGCGCGAACTGGCCGAACTGAGCCTTGCGCATGAGGACGGCGACTTCATCGGCGCGGAGGACGATCTGCTCTCGCGCCTCGGGGTCAGCCGCCCGACCCTTCGCCAGGCCGCCAAGATTGCCGAGAACGACCGCCTGATCAGCGTGCGGCGCGGGATCAAGGGCGGGTTCTATGCCAGCCGTCCCGATGCTCAGGACGCGATCCGCACCCTGGCCCGCTTCCTGCGGCTGCGCGGCGGCACGCTGAGCGACATCATGGCGGTCAGTCGGCTGGTTTCGGAAGAAGCCGGAGCCCTGGCTTGTGGCTGCAAGGACGAAAACCTGCGCGCGCGGCTGGCCGATTTCATGGCCCGGATCGATGCCAATGACAGTCCTGCCGCGCTGATCGGAGCCGAGGCCGAACTGGTCCAGATCATTTCCGAAATGAGCGGCAACCCGGCAATCGAGCTGGTCATGGCGATCGGCTTTTCGTTCGGGATGGAGGAACAGCGCATCGGCCTGTACCGGGCAGAAGAGCACCGCGCCGTCGCCCGCCGGCTGCAGCACCAGCTTTGCGAGGCGATACTTGATGCCGATGCAGAGATTGCCCGGGTGCTGATGCGCCGCCGTTCCGCCACCATGCAGCAATGGATTGCCGAACTGCCCGAGGGCGGGGCATGACCACGACCAGCTTCAAGGGCTTCGGCGGCGTTATGCTGGAGGCCGAGGTCGCCGGTGACGAACACGATCCGGCGATCCTGCTGGTCCACGGCGCCGGGCAGACCCGCGCCGTCTGGCATACGGTGGCCGAAGGGCTGGTGCAGGCCGGACGGCGGGTGATCAGCCTCGACCTGCGCGGGCACGGCGGCAGCGAATGGCCGGCGGACGGGCGCTATGACCTCGATGCCCAGGTCGAGGACCTGCGCGCGGTGCTGGCCCAGCTCGGAACCCGCCCGGTGGTGGTGGCGACCACACTGGGGGGCTGGATCGCCGCGCTCGCCCTCTCCACCGACGCCGCCAATCTGGCCGCCGGGCTGGTCCTGGCCGACATGCCGGTTGAAGCCGATGCCGAAACCGCGCGCCAGATCGGTGACCGGCTGCGCCAGGCGGCGGATCGCGGCGATGCGGATTGGGATCCCCGCTCGATCGGGCAGCTTGACATGGGCGAGGTCGGCCAGCGCCTGATCGCTGCCGCTCCGGGCCTTGCCTTGCCGACCCAGGTGGTGCGCGGCGGGATCGGCTGGATCCAGCGGTCGGGCGGCAGCGCGGCCTTCGATGCGGCGTTGCCCAATGCCGAAGTGGTCGAAGTGGCCGATGCCGACCTGCTGGTCATGACCGACCGGACCGAGGCGTTCCTGTCGATCCTGCTCGATTTCCTCGATCGCAAGCAGCCGCGCGCGGCGAGCGAGTTCCGGGGCGGGTCCGACCCGCGCACCCTGCGCGATGCGATGGGCTGCTTTGCCACCGGGATTACCATCGTGACTGCCCTGGCCGCGGATGGCACTCCGGTGGGGCTGACGGCCAACAGCTTTACTTCGGTCTCGCTCGGGCCGCCGCTGCTGCTGGTCTGCATTGCCAACAATGCCGGGACCGCGCCGGTGCTGCGCGGGTGCGAGCGGTTCGGCGTGAACGTGCTGCAAACCAGCCAGCAACAGACGTCCAACCGCTTTGCCGGCAAGGGCGAGGACCGCTTTGCCACAACACCGTGGCATCCCGGGGCGGGCGGTGTGCCGCTGCTCGACGGGTCGCTGGTATCCTTCGAATGCCGCCGCCACGCGGTGCACGAAGGCGGCGATCACTTCATCCTGGTGGGCGAGGTAGAGCGCGCCCGGTTCGAACCGCGCCGCGATCCGCTGCTCTACTTCCGGGGCAAATACCGGCGGCTGCATTTCGCCTAGGTGCTGGACAAGGCCTCCGCCCTGTCATATCGCACCTAGTTATATAACTTGGGAATCGAGGAGGGCATGCCGGTGGGCTGGGCCAATCAGGACAAGACGGCGATCGTCGGGATCGGTGCGACAGACTATTACGTGCGGGGCAAGAGCTGGCCGCGCACGATCAACGACATGGCCGGAGAAGCGATTCTGAAGGCCTGCGAGGATGCCGGGATTTCGATCAAGGACATCGACGGCTTTGCCTATTATTCGACTGCGGGCGCCGGCTATCTCGACAAGTTCGATACCGCCAGCCTGATGGAAACGCTGGGCATGCCCAACATTTCCTTTTCCGCCACGCTGACCAGCGGCGGCGGCGGCTGCCCCGGTGCGATCGGCTTGGCTACTGCGGGCCTGATGAACGAGGACTGCAAGTATGTGGTCACCCTGATGGCCCTGCAGCAATTGCCGCAGCACCGGCTGGGCGTGGTGTTCGGCGCCGCAGCACCCAGCGCGGAGAACAGCTTCCTCCAGCCCTCTGGCCTGGTTGGCCCCGGCCACCTGATGTCGATGCTGACCCGGCGGCACATGCACCTTTACGGCACCACCCAGGATGCCTTTGGCGAGATCGTCATGGCCACCCGCGCCAATACCCACAACCGCCCCAAGGCTGTGCGCAAGGCGCCGCTGACCAAGGAGGAATACGATCATTCGGTCATGCTGGCCGATCCGCTGCGGCGGCTCGATTTCTGCCTGGAAACCGACGGCGCGGTGGCGGTGATCACTACCACCATGGACCGTGCCAAGGACTGCCGTCACAAGCCGGCCGTGGTCCACGCCTGCGCCCACGGCGGCCAGCGCGAATGGGGCCGGGCCTTTGCCTGGATGGGCATGCCCGATCCGCACTTCGCCAGCAGCGGTCACAAGTTCACCGCCGACCGGATCTGGGCCCAGTCGGGCCTATCGGCCAAGGACATGGACGTGGCGCTGATCTATGACCACTTCAGCCCGATGGTGCTGATGCAGCTGGAAGATTACGGCTTCTGCGAAAAGGGCGAGGGGGGCGACTACGTCCTGTCCGGCAAGATCCGCTACGATGCGGCCACGCAGGGCGGGGTCAACGGCGGGGTGCCGGTTAACACCCACGGCGGCAACCTGAACGAGGCCTACATCATCGGCATGACCCACATCGTCGAAGGGGTGGAGCAGGTGCGCGGCACCGCGATCAACCAGGTCAAGGATGCCGAATTTGCGTTGGTCTCCGGCGGACCCGCATCGCTGCCCGTTTCCAGCCTGATCCTGAGGAGCGCCTGACATGAGCGAGCCCATCAAGTACGGCCCGGCCAAGCTGCTGCCCGGCGACCAGATCCGCATTTCGACCAATCCGGATACCGAACCGTTCTGGCTGGCGGCCAAGGAACACCGGCTGACCGCCTGCCAGTGCGCGGCCTGCGGCCACTTCCGTATGCCGCCGACCGCCTACTGCCCGGAATGCTCCAGCACGGAAAAGAACTGGCCGACCCTGCCCGGCACGGCCACGGTGTTCAGCTATGTGGTCTGCAACCGCAACCCGAAGGACGGCGAGCCCTATATCTATGTGCCGGTCGTGGTCGATATCGACGGCGCGCCGGGCGCCCGGCTCAACGCCAACGTCACCGGCTGCAATGCCGAGGATGTCCATATCGGGATGAAGGTTACGGTCGAATGGACCGAGATCCAGGACGGCTGGGTGCTGCCCAATTTCCGCAAGCTCTAAGGGACGCGCCATGCTGAGCGAACTGCGCATCGTCGAGATCGGGGAAGGGCAGGCGGTTCAGGTGGCCGGGCTGATGCTGGCCAGCCTTGGCGCGGACGTGCTGAAGATCGAGCGTCCGGGCGGAGACCCGGCTCGTGGTCAGGCGCGCTTCGCCAATTGGAACCGCAACAAGCGCAGCCTCGAACTGGATCTGGCGAGCGAGGAAGGTCTGGCGGCGCTGCACGCGCGGCTGGCGGGGGCGGATGTCCTGCTTCACCAGTTCACCCCGTCGCGGGCAAAAGCCTTGGGCCTCGACGATGCAGCGCTGGCGGTGAAGTACCCCCGGCTGGTCGTCAGCGGCATCACCGGCAGCCCGGCGGGTCATCCCGATGTCGAACGATCGGACGATGAACTGCTGGTCGCCGCGCGGTTTGGCGCGCTTTACGAAAACGACGGCTATCGCCCCGGGCCGATCGTCTGGCGCTTCAATGCCGGGTCGTGGTCTGCCGCGCATCTGGCCGCGGCAGGCATTCTGGCGCGACTGGTCGCCCGCCTGCAATCGGGCAAGGGCGGACCGGCCCATACTTCGCTGTTCCAGGGTCACATGGTCATGCTGGCACTGATCTGGGCGCGCAATTCGAAAGGGCCGATGCCCAACAATCCCCCGCATCCCCTGGCGGCGCGTCCCGTCGGGCAGCAGCTTTACCAGTGCGAAGGCGGCGACTGGCTGCAGATCATGGATCCCGCCCGACAGTTCGACTACGCCTCGATGCCGACCATGTGGGAGGTCCTTGCCGAAGGGGTCGAAATCGATTCCGAGGAAGGCAAGATCGAGGCTTTCAAGCGCCGCCCGCTGGAACGCTGGCTGGCCGATCTGCGCGCCGCCGACATCGCGGTGGAGCCAGCCTATCCGCTGGGCGGAATGCTCAGTCACCCGGAAGTTCGCGCAAACGGCTATGTGACCGAAATCGACGATCCGGTTCTGGGCCCGACCATTCAGCCGAACGTGCCGTTTCACACCAATGCCGATCTGCCCGCCCCGCGGCCTGCGCCGCGCCTGGGCGAGGGTGGAGATGCCGACTGGACCCCGCCCCCTGCCGCCGTGGGCAATAACGGTCAGCCTGCCGAAGTGCTCAGCGGCGTGCGCGTCGTCGATTTCGGGATGTTTCTGGCCGGCCCGATGGGTCCCTCGATGATGGGCGACATGGGCGCCGATGTGATCAAGGTCGAGGCGCTGACCGGCGACCGGATCCGCTTCATGCACCGCTACTATCAGGCGGCCTCGCGATCGAAGCGGTCGATCGCGCTGGACCTGACCAAGCCCGAGGCCCAGCCAATCCTCGCCCGCCTGCTCAAGTGGGCGGAGGCCGTCCACCACAACATGCGCTTCAAGGGCGCGGCCAAGCTGGGGCTGTCGGACGAAGGCATCCGCCAGCACAACCCCGACGTCGCATTCAACTATGTCAGCGCCTATGGCCAGAAGGGGGAACGCGGCAACTGGCCGGGCTATGATTCCATCTTCAACGCCATTGCCGGGTGGGAGTTCGAGAACGCCGGGGAAGGCAACAAGCCGATGTTCAACCGCCCCGGGACGATGGATGTCAGTTCCGCGCAAAGCGCATTGGTTGAACTGATGGCCTCGCTCTATGCCAAGCGGTCGGGACAGCGCGGCTATACCACGCAAACCTCGCTGCTCGGCATTTCGGCGATGACCCAGGGCGAAACCCTGATCCTGCCCGATGGTACGCTGGCCGAGACCTATCATCTCGATAGGGAGCAGACCGGCTTTTCGCCTTACCACCGCATTTTCGAATGCCAGAACGGCCAGTGGATCGCGATTGCCGCCCACACTGAAGCCCGCCGCGCCGGTGTGCGCGCCGTGCTGGGTGACGACGAGGCTGGCTTTGCCGCTGCTGCCGCCGCGCGTGGCGCCGACGATCTCATCGCCGCGCTGGAATCAGCCGGGGTGCCGTGCGACCATGTGACGTTCGAGGCGGCAGAGGATCAGTTCTTTGCCAGCAAGGTCAACCGCGAACTCGGCCTGATCTCTGTGCTGGAACAGCCGCTCTACGGCACGGTCGAACAGCCGGGCGCGTTCTGGAACTTTGGCGATATCCCGGTTGTGTTCAAGCACGCTGCGCCGGCCATTGGCCAGCACACCGACGAGATCATGCGCGAACTGGGCTTCAGCGAGGCCGAGATTGCCGACTATCGCGAAAAGCGGGTGATCGGCTGACGGCGGCCCTCAGCCGTTCTTTTCCCGCTTTGGCGGCAGCCACGTCCGCACCGGCTCAAATACGGGCATCCGCAAGCTGCGCCGCAGCCAGTTCGCGCCGTCGAGCACGAAGGTGTGGCCCGAGCAGAACGCGGCATAGTCCGAACAGAGATAGGCCGCGGCCCAGCCCAGTTCGTGAACCTCGCCGGTGCGAAGCGCGGGCTGGCGGTTCGACAGATCGTTGCCGTCGGCAAAGCGGAGGTGCGCGGCGCGGTCGGCATGGGGGAACAGGCCCGGCGCGATGCAGTTCACCCGGATGTCATAGGGTGCCCATTCCACCGCAAGGCTCTGCGTCAGGTTGGTGACCGCCGCCTTGGCCGCTGCCGAAGGGCTGGTTCCGGGCCCCCCGGTCCACGAATAGGTCGCCCCGATGTTGAGGATCGCGCCGCCGATCCCGTCGGCAATCCGGCGCCGGGCGAATTCGGTTGAGCAGATCCAGGTGCCATCGAGCACGATCGAGGTTACCGCGCGCCAGGCATTGAGGCTGAAATCTTCCGATGCCCCGGCCAGGTTCCCGGCGGCATTGTTGATCAGCTGGGTGACCGGACCGAAAGCGTCCTCCACCTCGTCGAAGCAGGCCTTGACCGCTTCAGGATCGCGCACGTCGAGCTGGACCCCGATGGCCCGGCCGCCGGCTTCCTCAACCGCCGCCACGCCGCGTGCCCGCTTTTCCGGGTCGCGGCTGGCGATGGCGACTGCGCCGCCCAGGCGGCCAAACTCGGCGGCGATGCCCTTGCCGATACCCGATCCGCCACCGGTGACGATCGCCACGTCGTTTGCGAAGGAACCTTCGGGCAGCATTCGCAGGCCGCGCGCCGGGGCGGGGCGGAGGCCCTTGTACTGGTCGCTCATCTCATTTCCCCTTGTAGACGGGTGTGCGCTTCTCGCGCAGTGCGGCGCGGGCTTCGTGATAGTCCTCGGTCTTGAACAGGTAGGATTGCGCCATCAGTTCCTGGGCGATCCCGTTGCGGATGGCCCCGGCGTCTGTTTGATCGACCATGGTCTTGGCCATGGCCAGGCACAGCGGCGGCTTGGCGGCGATTTTCTTCGCGATTTCGAGTGCCTTTTCATCGAGTTCCTCGGGCGCAACGACAAAGTCCACCGCGCCCCATTCCAATGCCGTCCGGGCGTCGATCCGCTCCCCGGTCATCACCATGTATTTGGTCCGGCTGGGGCCGATCAGCCGGGTCATCAACTGGGTTCCGCCGGTATCGGGCAGGATGCCGTAGTTGATTTCGGGCAGGCCCATCTTCAGCGAAGTGTCGGAAATGCGGATGTCGCAGGACAGCGCGGTTTCGCAGCCGCCGCCGATCACTGCGCCTTTCAGCGCGCCGATGAACGGCTTCGGACTGTCCAGTACCACCAGCCGTTTCTGCTGGTGGCGCAGGACGAAGTGGTAATCGCTTTCGTCCTTCGCCCGGTGGCCCAGCATGGTGGTATCGCGGCCGGAGCAGAACGACTTGCCCGCACCCCGCAGCAACACCGCACGTACACCATCGTCACTCAAGGCATGGTCCAGCGCTTCCTTATAGAGGTGGGCCGCCTCGTCATCCATCGCGTTGTGGACTTCCGGCCGGTTGAGCGTGATCACGCCGACCCCGTCGCTGACTTCGTAGAGGACCTTCTCGGTCATGCTGCTTCTCCAAGGATGATGTCGCGCCGGGCAGGCGCCACGAATGACAGGAGGTGTGCCCGCTTGAGGCACAAGTGAGGATAGGCTTCGTCGGTCATGCCGATCCCGCCGTGGACCTGGATGTTGGCGCGCCCGTTCTCGATCGCGGCCTGATCGGCCAGGCGCATCGCCGCTGCGGCGTGGAAGGCCGCCTCGGCATCGCCGGCGTCGAGTGCGGCGGCCGCATAGTAGAGCTGCGAGCGGGCCACCGCGCTGCGCACCGCCATGTCGGCGCAGATGTGCTTCAGTGCCTGGAACCAGCCGATCGGACGGTCGAACTGTTCGCGGACCTTGGCATAGTCTGCGGCCATGTCCCGCGCGGCATCGGCGCAGCCGACAGCGAAAGCGGCGGTCAGCAACTGCAGGTGCAGCCCGGCGCGCGGATCGCCCAGCGCTGTGAAAGGCGGGGCGGGATCGAGGTGGGCCAGCGGCGCTGACGGATCGAGCCCCGGCGCGCCGCCAAGGTCGCTGGGCAGCGGGGTGGTAGCCACCAGATGCCCGGCCAGGCCCAGCGCGCGATCGGCCCCGACCGGATCATAGACCCGCACCCGGCCGCCCGCCACGTGGCTGTCGAGCAAGGCCAGGGCGGTCTTGCCGGGGTGCTCGCTCCACCGCGCGGCCACCGCCGTGGCGATCAGCCCGACCGGGGCGAGGTGGCGCCCCAGTTCGGCAAAGACCAGCGCTTCGGTGGCATGGGTCAGGCCCATGTCCGGCGCGGTCATCGCGGTCCAGCCCATGGCATCCAGTTCGGCCCACAGCCCAGCCGGACGGGCGCGGGCCTGGTCCAGCGGCATGTTGTCGCGGCACCAGTCGGCGGTGGCGGTCAGCAGGGCGAGCTGTTCGGTATCGGGGGTCAGGTCCATGGCGCTTACCTCGATTTCGGCAGGCCGAGCAGGCGCTCGGCAATGATGTCGCGCTGGATCTGGGCGGTGCCCCCGGCGATCGTGGCGGCAAAGCCGCGCAGGTAATCGGCCACCAGATCATCGTCGCCATAGCGGAAGTCCAGCACTTCCTCGCCCGCCAGCAGCAAGGCCATGCGTTCCAGCCGCTGGCCCAGCTCGGAAGCGAACAGCCGGATCACCGAGGCTTCCGGCCCTGGCTGGCCGGTGCGGACCACTTCGGAGATGTTGCGATAGGTCATCGCCCGTAGCGCCGCGACTTCGGCGCGCAGCTGGATCAACTGTTCGGCGATGCGCTCGTCCTTGATCGCTCCGCTTGAGCGGGCGCGCTCCAGCAGTTCCTCCACCTCCTGGCTCTGCTTGACCTGATCGGCGATGAACCCGGTGCCGCGTTCGAAGCTGAGCGTCGACATCGCCACCTTCCAGCCGTTGCCCAGCCCGCCGACGACATTGTCCAGCGGAACGCGGACATCGTCGTAGAACACCTGGGCAAATTCGACCTGGCCGGACATCTTGCGGATCGGCCGCACTTCGATGCCCGGCGCGTGCATCGGACAGATCACCCAGGACAGGCCCTTGTGGCGCTGCGACCCCTCCTCGGTCCGCACTACCAGTTCCTGCCAGTCGGCCACGTGGGCAAAGCTGGTCCAGATCTTGGTGCCGTTGACCACCAGCTCGTTGCCTTCGATCCGCGCGTGGGTGCGGATCCCGGCCAGGTCGCTGCCCGCGCCGGGTTCGGAAAAGCCCTGGCACCAGATCGCCTCGCCGCGCAGGATCCGGGGCAGGTGGTATTCCTTCTGCGCCTCGCTGGCGTTGAGGATCAGGGTCGGCCCGCCGTGGTTGATGCCGACAAAGTTTGCCCCGATCCACGGCGCATGGGCGCGGGCGTATTCTTCCAGCCAGATCACCTGCTGGACGATCGACAGGCCGCGCCCGCCGTACTCCTTCGGCCAGTTGATCCCGGCCCAGCCGGCATCGAACAGGCGGCGCTGCCAGGCCTTGTCGAAGTCGATCGCGGCAGCCGCATCCATCGGGCGGCGCTGACCGGTCACGTTGTCATGCAGCCAGTCGCGGCATTCTGCGCGGAAGTGCTGTTCCTCGGGCGAAAAACGGATGTCCATCTGGGTTAGACCTTCGGGGTTGACGCGGAGGAGGAGGGCACCGCACCCTCGCACGCACATACACGTGCGGAGAGCGGATCATGGATGGTGCGGCGGGCCGGATGCCGGCTCAACTGGAAACGGAATGGCGCCGGCTGGGCCTGTGGCAGGACCTGTCGCTGGCCGCGGCAATGGCCCGCGCGGCGGCCGAGCGTCCGCAGGCTCCGCTCCATTTCTTCGGCAGCGGCGGGGAACGCCGGACCACGCTGGGCGAAGTGCACGCCCGCGGCCAGGCGCTGGCCGGATCGTTCCACGCACTGGGGCTGCGGCCGGGCGACGTCATCGCCATGCAGCTGCCCAACGGCCTGGAAAACGCGGTGCTGTTCCAGGCCGCGGCGATGCTGGGCTGCACCCTGCTGCCGATCGTCCACATCTATGGCCCGCACGAACTGGCCCACATCCTGGCCGATAGCGGCGCCAAGGCCCTGATCGTGCCGGACCGCTGGAAAACCATCGACTACCTCGACCGGCTGGCCCGCCTGCCGGATCTCCCGGCCCTGCGCCACCGGATCGTGATGGGGCAGACCGTGCCGCCGGGCATGATCGCGCTGGATGCCCTGCCGGCGGGCGAACTGCCAGAAATCACGGTCGAACCCGATGCCCTGGCCTTGCTGCTCTACACCTCGGGCACCACCGCCGCGCCCAAGGGCGTGCGCCACACCTCGCGCAGTCTGCTGGCCGAACTGAACGCCCAGCGGCGGGACGGTCCGGCCGACGATTACGGCCTGTCGCCCTGGCCGTCCGGCCACATCGCCGGGACGCTGGGCGTGATGGGCCATGCCCTGCTGGGCCGGCCGATGGTGATCCTGGAGGCGTGGGATGCGGCGCTGGCGGCCGAACTGGTCGAGCGGTTCCGGGTGCGGCAGATGTCGGGCACGCCCTTCCACCTCTCCGGCCTGATGGACGCAGCGGCACGGGACGGGCGCGACATTACCAGCTTCGCCCAGTTCCTGATCGGCGCAACCACGGTTCCCCCGGCCCTGGTTGCGGCCAGCGAGGCGGCGGGGATCCGCTGCTGCCGCTGCTATGGATCGACCGAGATGCCGACCGTTTCGCAGTGCGAGCCGGACGATCCGCTGGACAAGCGGCTGACCACCGATGGCCGGCCCAATCCGGGGGTGGAAGTCCGCATCGTCGACGATGCCGGCGCGGAGCTGCCCGTTGGCAGCGAAGGCGAAGTGGCCGTGCGCGGGGCAGAGAGGTTTGTGGGCTACACCGATCCAGCGCTCAATGCCGCCAGTTTCCTGCCCGGCGGCTGGTTCCTGACCGGCGATATCGGCAAGCTCGACACCGAGGGTTTTCTGGCGATCACCGACCGCAAGAAGGACATAATCATCCGCGGCGGCGAGAACATTTCCAGCCGCGAGGTGGAGGAACTGCTGCTGCAGGTGCCCGGCATTCGCGAGGCTGCCGCAATCGGTCTGCCCGATCCGCGTCTGGGGGAGCGGATCTGCGCCGTGGTGTTGACGGCTGAAGGGGCCAGTCCCACTATCGAGTCGGTCGATGCGGTGTTCCGCGATCTGGGCGTGGCGCGGCAGAAGACCCCCGAAGCCCTGATCGTGCTGGACGAGCTGCCGCGGACTCCATCGGGCAAGGTCCAGAAGGCCGAATTGCGGCGGATTCTGGCCGAACAGGGGCGCATTCCGCCGCGCTGAACGCGCGCTTCCCGCCGCCGCCTTGTCCGTGCCTTGCACCAGCCTGCTCCCGCCGCTTGCCGGATCGCTGCCGGGTGTTTAATCATTCGATTAATCCCGGCTTGATCTGTATTACCTAGTTATATAACTGGATGGTCTTTTGAGCCGCTGGGCGAGCCTAGTCAATCCCGGAGCGAACCGGGCGGCGGCATAAGTGGGAAGGATAGCGAAAATGGCATTCAAGACCCGGATCACCGAGATGCTGGGAATCGAACACCCGATCGTTCAGGGCGGGATGCAGGGCGTCGGCGTGGCGGAAATGGCCAGCGCCGTTTCCAACGCCGGCGGGCTTGGCATCCTGACCGCGCTGACCCAGCCGAGCCCCGCCGCGCTGAGCGCCGAGATCGAGCGCTGCCGGGGCATGACCGACAAGCCCTTCGGCGTGAACATGACCGTGTTCCCGACGATCAATTCGCCCGACTACAAGGCCTATGCCCAGGCGATCATCGACAGCGGGGTGAAGATCGTCGAGACGGCCGGTACTCCGGCGGTGCGCGAAATCTGGGAAATGCTGAAGCCGGCCGGGGTGACGATCCTGCACAAATGCACCGCCGTGCGGCATGCCGTTTCCGCCGAGAAGGCCGGCTGCGACATCATCTCGATCGACGGGTTCGAATGCGCTGGCCATCCGGGCGAGGATGACATTCCCGGCCTGATCCTGATCCCGGCAGCGGCCGACAAGGTCAAAATTCCGCTGCTTGCCAGCGGCGGGTTCGGCGACGGGCGCGGTCTGGCCGCCGCGCTGTCGCTGGGCGCGGAAGGGATCAACATGGGCACACGCTTCTGTGCCACGGTCGAGGCGCCGATCCACGACAACGTCAAGCAGGCCTATCTCGACAATGACGAGCGCGGATCAGTGCTGATCTTCCGCAGCCTGAAGAATACCGCCCGGGTCGGGCGCAGCGCCGTCTCGGAAGAAGTGGCGCGGCGCCTTGCGGTGCCGGGCGCGACTTTCGACGATGTGAAGGAACTCGTCGCCGGGGCTGCGGGCCGCGAAATGCTCCAGACCGGGGACCTGTCCAAGGGCGTGTTCTGGGCCGGGATGATCCAGGGCCTGATCCATGACATCCCGACCTGCCAGGTGCTGATCGACCGGATCGTCGCCGACGCCGAAGCAATCATCCGCCAGCGCCTTGCCGGCATGCTGGCCTGAGGAGAACCACAGCCATGAAGATCGACAATACCACCGCCGCCGTCGTCACCGGAGGGGCCTCGGGCCTTGGCCGGGCCACTGCCGAAGCGCTTGCCGCCGCCGGGGTCAAGGTGGCCATTTTCGACCTCAACGAGGAACTGGGCAGCGAAGTGGCGAAATCCATCGGCGGCCTGTTCTGCAAGGTCGACATCATGAGCGAGGATTCGGTCGTCGCCGGGTTCGAAAAGGCCCGCGCCGCCCACGGGCAGGAACGGATCCTGGTCCACTGCGCCATGGCCAACCGCAAGGGCAAGACCGTGGGCCGCAACAAGGAAACCGGGGAATTCACCCGCCTTTCGACCGAGGATTACGAATTTGCCGCCCAGGGCATCCTGATCTCCAGCTACCGGGTGGCCTCGCTTTCGGCGCTGGGCATGGCCGGCCTTGAGCCGCTGGAAGACGGCGAGCGCGGCTGCATCACCCTGACCGCTTCGGTTGCGGCGCAGGACGCACAGATCGGGCAGGTCGCCTATGGCTCGCTGAAAGCCGGGGTCAACGGGCTGGTGCTGCCGATGGCGCGCGACCTGATGGACCTGGGCATCCGGGTCAATTCGATCATGCCGGGCATCTTCGGCACGCCGCTGCTGGGCCGCCTGCCGGAAAAGGTGCTGGACGGCCTTAACGCCTCGGTGCCGTTCCCCAAGCGGCTGGGCAAGCCGGAAGAATTCGCCAGCCTGGCGATGGAACTGGTCCGCAACAGTTATTTCAACGGGCAGAATATCCGCCTCGACGGCGCGATCCGCATGGCGCCCCGCTAAGTCCCGAAAGGACCGACCATGACCGAAGCCTACATCGTCGATGCCGTCCGCACCCCGCGCGGGATCGGCAAGCCCGGCAAGGGTGCGCTGGCGCACCTGCACCCGCAGGATCTTGGTGCCACCGTGCTGCGCGCGATCCGGGATCGCAATGCGCTCGATACGGCAAAGGTGGATGACATTGTCTGGTCGTGCAGCCAGCAGCGCGGCAAGCAGGGCGGGGACCTGGGGCGGCTTTCCGCGCTGTGGGCCGGTTACGATGTCAAGGCCAGCGGCACCACGATCGACCGGTTCTGCGGCGGCGGCATTTCCAGCGTCAGCTTCGCTGCCGGGCAGATCATGGCCGGGTTCGAAGACGTGGTGATCGCCGGCGGGACCGAGATGATGAGCTATCATTTCGAGCTCGACGCGCTGGAAAGCCAGACCGAGCTGGGCAAGCTGGGCCGGGCGCGCGGCAACGAGGCGCTGTACGAGCAGCACCCGATTTCCGCAGTGGGTGTGGCCGCCGATGCCATCGCCGCGATGGAAGGGATCAGCCGCGCCGACCTCGAAGCGCTGGGCGTGGCCAGCCAGCAGAAAGCCAAGGCGGCGGTCGATGCCGGGCGCTTTGCCGGCAGCATCGTGCCGGTCAACAACCGCGACGGCAGTCTGGCGCTGGACCATGACGAGTACCCGCGCCCCGAAACCACGGCTGAGGGGCTGGCCGCGCTGAAGCCGGCCTTCGTGGCGATGGAACAGGTTCCGGCCGCGTCTGACGGCACCACCATGCGTCAGATGATCGAGCGCAAGTACCCCGATCTCAAGTGGGAGCCGGTCCACCATGTCGGTACCTCATCGGGCGTGGTCGATGGTTCGGCGGCGCTGCTGCTTGCTTCGGAACAGGGCCTCAAGGACAACGGCTGGAAGCCTCGCGCGCGGATCGTCACGGCGGTCAATGCCGGGGACTGCCCGACCCTGATACTCAACGCCCCGGTCCCGGCCGCGAAGAAGGCGCTGGAGCGTGCCGGCCTGACCGTTGCCGACATCGACGTGTGGGAGATCAACGAGGCGTTCGCAGTGGTTACTGAAAAGGCGATCCGCGATCTCGGGATCGACCGGGCGAAAGTGAACATCAACGGCGGAGCGATTGCGCTGGGCCATCCGATCGGGGCGACCGGATCGATCCTGATCGGCATGGCGCTGGATGAACTGGAGCGGTCGGGCGGGCGTTATGCCCTCATCACCATGTGCGCCTTTGGCGGCATGGCCCCGGCGATTATCATCGAACGCATTGCCGCCTGAGCGGCTGACAAGGAAGCAGGCATCATGAAACAGGTTGGCACCACCGAAGTCATCGACGGAATCGGCGTCCTCACGATTGACTATCCTCCGGTCAACGCGCTGTCGGTCCACACCCGCAAGGCGCTCGACGAAGGCTTCCGCCAGTTCGCCGCCGATGACAGCGTCAAGGCCATTGTCCTGATCTGCGCGGGCCGGACCTTCATTGCCGGGGCCGACATTTCGGAGTTTGGCAAGAACCTGGGCGGGCCGAACCTGCAAGAAGTGTTCGACATCATCGAGAACGGCACCAAGCCAGTGGTCGCCGCGATCCACGGCACGGCGCTGGGCGGCGGTTACGAACTGGCGCTGATTTGCCATTATCGCATCGCCGTCCCCTCGGCCAAGGTCGGCCTGCCGGAAGTGGCGCTGGGCCTGCTGCCTGGGGCGGGCGGCACGCAGCGGCTGCCGCGCATTGTCGGCATTCCCGCCGCGCTCGACCTGATCACCGGCGGCGCCCCGGTGGGCGCGAAGAAGGCGCTGGAACTCGGCATGATTGACACCCTGGCCGAAGAGGGCCGGCTGCGCGAGGATGCGATTGCCTTCGCGCAAAAGCTGGTGGCCGAAGGCGGCCCCCTGTTGCGCGTGCGTGACCGGCAGGACAAGGTGGAGCCCTATCGCGGCAAGCCGGAAATCTATGCCGATTACCTGAAGAAGAACGCCCGCGCCTTTCGCGGGTTCAAGGCTCCGTTCAATATCGTCAAGGCGATCGAGGCCGCGGCCGAGCTTGATTTCGATGCCGGCATCGCACGCGAACGCGAACTGTTTCAGGAACTGGTGACCAGCACCGAAAGCGCGGCCCAGCGCTATTACTTCTTCGCCGAGCGCGAAGGGGCCAAGGTTCCCGATCTGCCGAAGGATACCGAAGTGCTGCCGATCAAGTCGATCGGCGTGATCGGTGCGGGCACCATGGGCGGCGGGATTGCCATGAACTTCCTCAATGCCGGTGTGCCGGTAACGATCGTCGAGCGCGAACAGGCTGCGCTCGATCGCGGCGTGGGGGTGATCCGCAAGAACTACGAAGGCTCTGCCGCCAAGGGCCGGATGACCGCCGAACAGGTCGAGCAGCGCATGGCCCTGCTCACGCCCTCGCTGGAACTGGAATCGCTCGGCCAGGCCGACCTGATCATAGAGGCCGTGTTCGAGGACATGGGGATCAAGAAGGACGTGTTCGGCAAGCTCGATGCGATCGCCAAGCCGGGCGCGATCCTTGCCAGCAACACCTCGTTCCTCGATGTCGACGATATCGCTTCGGCCACTTCGCGGCCCGAAAGCGTGGTCGGCCTGCACTTCTTCTCGCCCGCCAATGTCATGCGGCTGCTGGAAATCGTGCGCGGGGCAAAGACGTCCGACGCGGTGCTGGCCACTTCGCTGAAAGTTGCCAAGACCATTGCCAAGGTGCCGGTGGTCAGCCGCGTCGGCCCCGGTTTCATCGCCAACCGGGTGATGAGCCCGCGCAGCCGCCAGGCGATGCAGCTGGTGCTGGAAGGACCCAGCCCGCAGGACATCGACGCGGCGATCTTCGGCTATGGTTTTGCCATGGGGCCTTTCGCGATGGGCGATCTGGTCGGCCTCGACGTGATCGGGCGCGGCTCGAACGAACGCACCCTGCAGAGCGATCTCGTCAAGCTCGGCCGGCTTGGCCAGAAGCAGGGCGGCGGCTTCTATGACTATGACGAGGCCCGCAAGGCCAGACCCAGCCCGGTCGCGGCCCAGGTGATCGCCGATTTCGCCGTCTACAAGGGGGTGGAGAACAAGGGACCGCTGCCGGCCGAGGAGATTGTCGCGCGGCTGCTCTACCCGGTGGTCAATGAAGGTGCCAAGGTGCTGGAGGAAGGCGTGGCGATCCGCGCCAGCGACATCGATGTGGCCTGCATCCTGGGTTACAACTGGCCGGTCTACACCGGCGGTCCGATGTTCTGGGCCGATACGGTGGGCTTGGCCAAGGTGGTCGATGGGCTGAAGGCGATGGGCATCGAACCGGCACGGCTGCTGGCCGAAAAGGCCGCATCCGGCGGCAGCTTCACCCGCGGCTGACGGGGTGACAACGCCTCTTGCGCTGGTCGCCGTCCCCGGAATCCTCGAGGATGAGGCCAGCTGGGCCGGGGCAGTTGAGGCGCTGGGCCATTCGGTGCGGGTGATTGCCAACCAGGGCGGAGACATTACCGCCATGGCCGCCAGCCTGCTGGAGCGCGCGCCGCCCCGGTTCATCCTGCTGGGCCATTCGCTGGGCGGCTATGTTGCCCTGCAAGCGGTTCTGGCCGCGCCGGAGCGGATCGCCGGCCTGGTGCTGGTCACTACTTCGGCCCGGGCCGAAACGGAAACTGCCCGGCAGGCCCGCGCCGATCTGATTGCCCGCGGCCGGACCGATTTTCCCGGCGTGGTATCGCGCCTCGCCCGCGCGGCGCTGGCCCCGGCGCACCGCGCGGCGCTGACCTTGCCGGTCGAGGCGATGATGCTGGCCGGCGGATTCGAACGCTTCATGGGCGAGCAGCTGGCCGCCGCAACCCGGCCGGCCCCGGCCGCGCGGCTGGGCGAAATTGCCTGCCCCGTCCTGGTGATTGCCGGCGGGCAGGATGCGGTGATCGATCCGGCGGCTTCGGACGAGCTGGCCGCCGGCATGGCGCAGGCCCGGCTGGTGCGGATCGAAGGCAGCGGGCACATGCCGCACCTTGAGGCCGGGGAAGCGTTCCGCGCCGCTCTGACGGACTGGCTTCAGGGGTTGGCGGTGAACGCCTCGAACTCGGCCTGAATTGCCGCCACCAGCGCGTCGATATCGGGCACCTTGGCCGCATCGACCATGATCCCGAGGTTGAGCGCATCGCCGTTGCGGCGCGAGGTGATGTTGAGGAAGCGCCCCGGGCCGACAATCGGCACCGGATAGTTGGCGCTTAGCACCAGGCCGCCAAAGCGCAGCGGCTGGGCCGGCCCCGGAACGTTGCTGAGCACCACATTGGCAGAGCCGAGCGCGGCCTGCAGCACGGCCGGGTCGGCAAAGGCGATCTCGCGGTCCCGGGTGCCAAAGGGGGTTTCGGGCGCATCGAGCATCGGCTCCTCGATGGCGGAGCGGGCCTTCTCCACTGCCATGGCAGCCATGATCCGCCGCAGCCGGATCAGCCGGTCGGGCTCGTCGGTGGCCAGCACCGGATAGATCGAGGCGACCCGGTTACCGGTCATTCCATCCTCGGTCCGGCGGGTGCTGCGGACCGAGTGCGATACCAGGCTGGCCGCTGGCAGTTCCCCGCGCGCCAGCAGGTAATGGCGCAGGCCCCCGGCGGCGATCGCCAGGAACATGTCGTTGACCGTCGCCCCATGCGGGCGCCCGGCCGCCTTGATCCGCTCCAGCGGCAGAGCCAGCGTGCGATAGGCCCGTTCCAGCGTGATTTCCGATCCGAACGCCATGTCCGGCGCAGTCGGGCGCTGGTGTGCCGGATCGGCCAGGAAGGCCTCAAGCCGGCCCTGGACCGCCCCGATCTCGGCCATCCGTTCGGCGGTTTGCCCGGCTTCTGCCGCGAACCGCGCTTCGGCGGCGGCCAGCCATTCGGCATCGGACGGGACTGGTTCGTCGGTGCCGGTCTCCACCCGCGGCAAATCGCCCCCGCTGTCCGAGAGGAATTCCAGCAGCATCTGGAAGCCCACACCGTCCATGCAGCTGTGGTGGACCTTGATGAACAGCGCGCCGTGCGGGCCATCGAGCCGGTCGAGAATGTCGATCTCGAACGGCGCGTCGGCCAGATCGATCGGCTGCATCTGACGCGCGATCAGGTGATTGCGCAGCTCCAGCGCGGTGCGCGGCTGTGCTTCCGGCTGGCGCACCCGGGCCATGCAGTTCGCGGCGGAGATCCGCAGCCAGGCATTGGCGTCATAACCCTGGGGCGATTTCACCAGCCGCCGGGCCAGCGGCGATGCCGGCAGGCGCGCGGCGAGATGGGCGCGGATCCGCTCGGCAAAGGCGGCGCGATCGTCCGGTGGCAGATCGAACAGCAGCAGCCCGGCAATGTTCATCGGATTGCGGGCCGTCTGGAACAGCCCGGTGACGTGATCGGTTACGCTGAGGCGATCCATGCGATATCCTTCATTCGCTGTCCCAGCCGGGGCGCCGCTCGACCCCCCGGTTGACCGCATCGACCATTGCCATGTCGAACTGCGGGAACATCGCGATCAGCGCGCGGCTCTGTTCGTGCGGCAGGATCGTTTCCTCGCCTGCAAGCAGCCCGGCCACGGTTTCGCGGGCGACGGCATCGATCACCTGCTGGCCGTTGGCGGCCTGACTTGCCACCACCAGCTGATCGGCCAGCCGGGTATCCAGCGCGGGCGGGAACACTTCGAACACCCGCACCGGTCCACCGGCCAGATGCCGCCGCAGCGACAGGGTGAACATGTGGAACGCCGCCTTGGTTGCGCAGTAGAGCGGGTTGGCATCGAGCGGGAAGAACGCGCCCGGCGTGCTGACGTTGAGGATCGCTGCGGGGCTGTCGACCCGGCCGTGGCGGGCGCGCAGGAACAACCGGGCAAGGTCGATCGGCGCGGCAAGATTGGTGGCGATTTCCGGCGCCGCGCGGTCCTCGGCCAGAGTGAACGCACTGGCATAGTCATGCGCACGGACGATCGCCGCGTTGTTGACCAGCAGGTCCAGCGGATGGCCGGCCAGGCGCTCGGCCTCGGCCATCAGCCGCTCGCGCTCTGCGGCCTGTGAGACGTCCGCACGGATTGCAATCAGGCGCCGATCGGCGGCGGTTGCGGCATCGAGATCGGCCTGGGTGCGGGCGCAGATCAGCACTGTGCAGCCATGATCCGCCAGTTCGCGGGCAAGGGCCAAGCCAAGCCCGACCGAACCACCTGTGACGAGTGCGGCCATCGGCCCGCCGGTGCCGGAGGCGAGCGGGAAGGGGCGGTTAGATGCGGACGCTTCCGGCTTGGCCATGGCTGGCCCCTCTCTCTGTCGTATAGTTATAACACCAGGTTATATATCTGGTGGACAGAGTCAAGCGGTCGGGGTCAGAGGCTCTTGATGATGCCCGAAAAGTCCATGCCGCCATTGCCCGCAGCGGCGAAGGCCTCGTAGAGTTCCTCGGCCCGCGCGCCCATCGGCACGTTGGCTCCGGCGGCCTCGGCAGCTTCCATCGCCAGCTTCAGGTCTTTCAGCATCAGCGCGGCGGCGAAGCCGCCCTGGTATCCGTTGTCGGCCGGGCTCTGCGGGCCGACACCGGGGACCGGGCAATAGCTGGTCATCGACCACGACTGGCCCGAGGCCTTGCTGGAAATGTCGTAGAAGGTCTGGAGGTCCAGCCCGAGCTTCTCGGCCAGGGCAAAAGCCTCGCAGGTGGCGATCATCGTCGCGCCCAGGATCATGTTATTGCAGATCTTGGCGGCTTGTCCCGCGCCGCTGGCCCCGGCGTGGATCACGGCCTTGCCCATGGCGGAGAGGATCGGTTCGGCCCGGGCGAAAGCGTCATCGTCGCCGCCAACCATGAAGGTCAGGGTGCCGCCGTTGGCCGCGGCGATCCCGCCCGAAACCGGCGCATCGACCATGGCATAACCCGCCGCAGCGGCAGCATCGGCCACGCTGCGGGCAGTGGCAACGTCGATGGTCGAGCAATCGAGCAGCAGGGCCGAGGTGGGAGCCTGGCCGATCACGTCGGCGGTATAGACGCTTTCGACGATCTTGCCGTTGGGCAGCATCGACACGACCGCTTCCGCGCCCTGCACGGCGTCCCGCACCGAAGTGTAGGTCGCGCAGCCATTTTCAGCCGCGCGGGCAAGGGCCTCTGCCGAGAGGTCGAAGGCATGAACCTCATGCCCGGCCTTGACCAGGTTCGCGGCCATCCCGCCGCCCATGTTGCCGAGGCCGATGAAGGCGATTTTCATGTCATGCTCCAAGATCGAAAATCAGCACGAGGCCGACGAAACCGAAGAATAGGCCGAGCACCAATCCCAGTCCCGCCTGGACGCGGCGGGAGATGCCATCAAACCTCGTGCGGGGCACTGCTTCTTCGTGCGTTACTGCAAGGATCTTGTCCTCAATCCAGGGAACAGCTTCAGTGCCGCGGTGAGTCCAGTTGTTCCAACCAACCCACAGCAAGACTGCTCCAATCCCAAGAGCCAAGAGCCCCTTGACGATCACTTCCCTTTCCATACCCCCGGCCGCTTTTCGATAAAGGCGGCCATGCCTTCAGCCTTGTCTTCGGTCGCGGTCAGGACCTGGAAGATCCGGCGCTCCATCAGCAGGCCCTGGTCCAGCGTGGTTTCGAACGCGGCGTTGACCATTTCCTTGTTGGCAATGGCGGCCAGCGGCGGCATCGCCGCGATCTCGGTCGCGGTCTTGACCGCTTCCTCGACCAGCGACGCCAGCGGCACGACGCGGGCGACAAGGCCCGCACGCTCGGCCTCTTCGGCGCCCATCATCCGTCCGGTCAGGCACATTTCCATGGCCTTGGCCTTGCCGATCGCGCGGGTCAGGCGCTGGCTGCCGCCCATGCCGGGGCCGACGCCCAGCTTGATTTCCGGCTGGCCGAACTTCGCGTTCTCCGAAGCAATGATGAAGTCCGCCATCATGGCGAGCTCGCACCCGCCGCCCAGCGCAAAGCCGTTGACCGCCGCGATCCACGGCTTGCGGGTGGTCTTGACCAGGTGGCTAGTCCAGCGGCTGAAGAAGTCCTGGCCATAGAATTCGGCGGCCGGCTTTTCGGCCATTTCCTTGATATCGGCCCCGGCGGCAAAGGCCTTTTCGCCAGAGCCGGTCAGCACGGCGCAGCGCTGGCCCGGGTCGGCCTCGAACGCGGCGAAGGCGTCGATCAGCTCTTCCAGCACCGCCGAATTGAGCGCGTTCAGCGCCTGCGGGCGGTTGAGCGTGATCAGGGTGACGGCACCCCGGGTTTCGACAAGGATGGATTCGTATTGGGTCACTTGCGTCTCCAGTGCTTGGTCCGCTGCCAGTGGAAGTTCACAAACCTGACAGGGTTCTGGGAATAAAAAAACGGCTCAATCCGGCGCATCGGCGATCATGACAGGAGAGGGCCGGGTAGGAAAGCCCGCCAGCCTAAAGCGGCCTCCACTCCTCGCCTTCGGGCAGCGGGGCAAAGATGCTGTCGATCAGTTCGTCGCTTACCCCTTCGGGCGTGGCGGGGTCCCACTTCGGGTCATTGGTCTTGTCGACGATCACCGCGCGCACGCCCTCGGCAAAGTCCGGGCGGGTCAGCACGCGGCTGGCGATGCGGTATTCCATCACCATGTTCGCGGCAAAGTCGGCGCAGGCCAGGCTGTCATGCAGCTGGCGCAGCGCGACCTTGCAGGTCTGGGGCGACTTGGTGCGCAGCGTGGCGAGTTCCTTGGCCGCCCACTCGCTGTCCTCGGCCTCCAGGCTGGCGAGGATGTCCTCGTAACGGTCCGAGGCGAAGTGCTTTGCAATCTTCGCGGCGTTGGCCGCAATTCGCGCTTCGGGCGGGGTGACGGACAGCGCGGCCAGCACCTGGCCCGGCTCGTGCCCGTGGGCGATCCGCTGCTTGGCCTCGGCCAGGGCTTCCTGCGGGAGATAGTGGGTGGCAAGGCCGGTCCACAGGCATTCCGCCCCGTCGAGCCGCGCGCCGGTCAGCGCCAGGAACTGGCCCATCCGGCCACTCAGGCGCGAGAGGTGCCAGCCGCCGCCGACATCGGGGAACAGGCCGATCCCGGTTTCCGGCATGGCAAAGCGGGTGTTCTCGGTCGCCACGCGGAACTTCGCGGGCTGGGAAATCCCCACGCCGCCGCCCATGGTGATCCCGTCCATGAAGGCCACCACCGGCTTCGGGTAGGTCATCAGCAGGTGGTTGAGCTGGTATTCCTCATAGAAGAACTTGCGGCCCGATGCCCCGCCGTCGTTCAGCGCGGAATGGCGCAGGAAGGCGATATCGCCCCCGGCGCAGAAGCCGCGCCCCTCGGCGTGATCGACGATCACGGCCTTGACTTGCGCGTCGTCGCGCCATTCCAGCAGCGCTTCGGTCATGGCGTGGTCCATGGCCTGCGTCAGTGCATGGATCGCCTTGGGGCGATTGAGCGAGAGGAACCCGGCGGCCCCTTCGCGGCGGATCAGCACTTCGTCTGTCATTGGCGGAGCAGGTCCCTTCCCACGATCATCCGCATCACCTGGTTGGTCCCTTCCAGGATCGAATGGACCCGCAGGTCGCGCCAGAAGCGTTCGATCGGATAGTCCTTGAGATAGCCGTAGCCGCCGAACAATTGCAGCGCATCGTTGACGATCTTCGATCCGCTGTCGGTCGACAGGCGCTTGGCCATGGCGGAAAAGCGGCTTTTGTCCGGCGCGTTGGCGTTCACCTTGCAGGCGGCGAGGTAGAGCAGGGCGCGGGCGGCTTCCAGATCGGTCGCCATGTCGGCCAGCATGAACTGGGTGTTCTGGAAATCGGCAATCGGCTGGCCGAACTGCTGGCGGTCCTTGGTATAGGCAATCGCCTCGTCCAGGCAGCGCTGCGCCCCGCCCAGCGAGCAGGCGCCGATGTTGAGGCGGCCGCCGTCAAGCCCGGCCATGGCAAAGCGGAATCCTTCGCCTTCCTTGCCGACCCGGTTGGCGACCGGCACCCGGCAATCCTCGAAGATCACCTGCGCGGTCGGGCTGGCGTTCCACCCCAGCTTCTTTTCCGGCGCGCCGAACGACAGGCCAGGCGTATCCTTCTCGATCACCAGGCAGGTGATGCCCTTGGACTTGTCCTCGCCGGTGCGGACCATCGCGACATAGACGTCGTTATAGCCCGCGCCGGAAATGAACTGCTTGGTGCCGTTCAGCACATAGTGATCGCCATCGAGCCGCGCGCTTGCCTTCAGCGCCGCCGCGTCCGAGCCGGAGCCGGGTTCGGTCAGGCAGTAGGAGGCAATCTTCTCCATCGAGACCAGATCGGGCAGGAAGCGGTGCTTCAGTTCCTGGCTGCCGAAAGTGTCGATCATCCACGCAGCCATGTTGTGGATCGAGATGTAGGCGCTGGTCGCCGGGCAGCCATAGGCCATGGCTTCCATGATCAGCGCCGCTTCCAGCCGGCCAAGGCCGATCCCGCCCGATTCCTCGGACACATAGATCGCGCCGAAGCCCAGTTCTCCGGCAGCCTTCCAGACATCGACCGGATAGTGGCTCTTCTCGTCCCATTCGGCCGCAAAGGGCGTGATCCGGTCGGCGGTGAACTTCCTCGCCATGTCCTGGATGGCGAGCTGGTCTTCAGTCAGGGAGAACTGGTCGGTCATCGTTTAGCCCATCGTGGGAATGACAAAGGCATTGCCGCCATCCGGCGAGCCGTCCGGCCAGCGCTGGGTGATGGTCTTGACCTTGGTCCAGAACTTCACCCCTTCCATGCCGTGCTGGTTGGTATCGCCGAAGGCGCTGCGCTTCCACCCGCCGAAAGTATGGTAGGCTACCGGCACCGGGATCGGCACGTTGATGCCGACCATGCCGACATTGACCCGCGCGGCGAATTCCCGCGCGGCGTGGCCGTTGCGGGTGAAGATGGCCACGCCGTTGCCGTACTGGTGCTTGCTCGGCAGGCTGAGGGCCTCCTCGAAATCCTTGGCGCGGACCATCTGCAGCACGGGGCCGAAAATCTCGTTGTGATAGGAATCCATGTCCGGGGTGACATGGTCGAACAGCGTCGGGCCGACGAAGAAGCCGTTCTCATAGCCCTGCAGGGTGTGGCCGCGCCCGTCGATCACCAGTTCCGCGCCTTCCTCGGCGCACTTGGCGATCCAGCCTTCGACCTTCTCCTTGTGGGCCTGGGTCACGACCGGGCCGTAGTGGGCGGCGGGGTCGGTCGACAGGCCGACCTTCAGCGCCTCGATCGCCGGGATCAGCTTGGCCCGCAGGCGATTGGCCGTATCCTCGCCCACCGGCACGACAACCGGTAGCGCCATGCAGCGTTCCCCGGCCGAACCGAATGCCGCCCCGGCAAGGTCATTGACCACCTGGTCAAGGTCCGCATCGGGCATGACGATGCCGTGGTTCTTGGCCCCGCCCATCGCCTGGACGCGCTTTCCGGCGGCAACCCCGCGGTTGTAGACATAGTGCGCGATGTCGCTCGAGCCGACGAAGCTGACCGCGCCGATCGCCGGATGGTCGAGGATCGCGTCGACCATTTCCTTGTCGCCGTGGACAACCTGGAAGATCCCTTCGGGCAGGCCCGCTTCCAGCCACAGTTCGGCCAGGCGGTTGGGGACCGAGGGATCGCGCTCGCTGGGTTTGAGGATGAAGGCATTGCCGGTCGCCATCGCCACCGCGCCCATCCACAGCGGGATCATCGCCGGGAAGTTGAACGGGGTGATGCCCGCACCGATGCCGATCGGCTGGCGCATCGAATAGACATCGATGCCGGGGCCGGCGCCTTGCGTGTACTCCCCCTTCAGCACGTGCGGGATGCCGCAGCAGAACTCGACCACTTCCAACCCGCGCTGGATATCGCCCTTGCTGTCGGCAATCACCTTGCCATGCTCGGCGCTGAGCATGTGGGCCAGCTCGTCCATATTGGCTTCGACCAGCGCCTTGAAATTGAACATCACCCGCGCCCGGCGCTGCGGGTTGGTGGCGGCCCAGGCGGGCTGGGCGGCCTGGGCGGCGGCCACGGCGCGATCGAGCATCGCCGCATCGCCCAGCGCCACTTCGGCCTGAACCGCGCCGGTGTTGGGATCGAACACCGGGCTCTTGCGGGCCGGGGTTACGCCGCCGGTGCCACCGGCGATGACGTGATCGATCAAGCGCATGAATCGTTTCCTCTGCAACCAGCCTTGTGATTTGCCCTGCCTTCAAGCACGGCGCGGCACAAGCGGGAAGTGGAAACGATCAGGTCAGCAGGCCGCGCCCCAAGGCAATCGCGCCGGTGATCCCGGCCTCGTCGCCAAGGCCCGGCGTGACGATGTAGCGTTCCAGCCCCGGATCGAGCTGCGGCGCCTTGACGTATCCGGCCAGCCGCGTCTTGGTCGCGCGGCGCAGCGCCTCGACCAGGCCCGGGGTCTTCATCACCCCGCCGCCGAAGATCAGCCGGTCGGGCATGTGCAGCAGGACCAGACTGGCGGCAAGCTGCGCGATGTATCCGGCGATCAGTTCCACCTTGTCGGGCGGGCTGCCCAGCTTGGACAGGCTCTGGCCCCAGCGGCGTTCGATCGCCGGGCCGGCCGCCAGGCCTTCCAGGCAATCACCGTGATAGGGGCAGAAGCCATCATAGGGATCGCGCGCCCGATCATGCGGGACCGGGATGTGGCCGCTTTCGTAGTGCGAAAAGCCCATGAGCGGTTTGCCATGGCGGACCACCCCGGTGCCGATCCCGGTGCCGACCGTGGTATAGGCCAGCGTGGCGCAGCCTTGCCCCGCACCGCTCTGCCATTCCCCCAGCGCGGCGCCGTTCACATCGGTATCGACGGCGATCGGCGCACCGAAACCCTGCAGCACGTCATGGAACCGCGCCCCGGACCAGCCCGGCTTGGGCGTGGTGGTGAAAGTGCCATAGCGGGGCGAGGCGGGATCGATGTCGATCGGGCCGAAACTGGCGACGCCGAAGGCGGCAATCGGGCCGTGCGCGGCGCTGGCCTGGGTGAAGAAGGCCGCCACATCGGGCCAGCATTCGTCAGGCGTGCGGGTGGCGATCCGGGTTTCCGCCAGCACGATGCCATCCTCGCGCGCAAGGGCGAGGACGAACTTGGTTCCGCCCGCCTCGATCGCTCCGATCAGTCGCTGTGTCATGCTGTCCCGCTCCGTTGCACCCCGCGGTTGTGGCACGCGCGCACGGGGCAGACAATCTTGCGCTCAGGCCGTGACCGGAGTGGCCAGCCGGCAGGTGGCGCTTTCGGCCTCAATCCGCAGCAAGGGCGCGGGCACGCCGCCAAAGCACCTGGCTGCCGCGGTTGGATCGTCCGGCACCGCTGCTCCGCCAAGGCCCCAGAAATCGACAAAGCTGGAAACCAGCAGTTCGGCGGACACGAACCAGCTGTAGGTCTGGAACGGTTCTTCCGGCGGGTTGCGCAGCACCAGGCCAGAGCCGTTGAGCGGGGTGTAGGGTCCAAACAGGCTGTCCGCGACCATGCCGTAAAGCCCGGTCGGCGCGTGGCGCAGGTCCGGTGCGAAAGTGGCCTGCTGGGTCGCCCAGAACA
The DNA here is from genome assembly GCA_017302615.1 of Sphingomonadales bacterium. Lineage (GTDB taxonomy): Bacteria > Pseudomonadota > Alphaproteobacteria > Sphingomonadales > Sphingomonadaceae > Novosphingobium. Next base: position 36,701 of record JAFLDB010000004.1, on the reverse strand, counting down.
GATAGTACCGGCCCTGGTGGAACACTGCATGGGCCCGTTCCAGCTCGTTGTTGACACCGTCGGCATGGACCAGCGGAGGCAGGAGGTCCCACCCGTCCGCGCCCTTGCGGGCAATGCCGACCGCGCCGTTGTATTCGCTGTCCGCGCCGGCGAGGGACGCGGTGAAGATCAGGTACTCGGCCCCATCGGCCGGATCGCGGAAGCGCGCCGGATCGCGAAACGCCTTGATCCGGCCGGCCTCGCCCTCGTGCGCGTCGGCCGGCTGGTAGTGTGCGCAAGGGGCGGAAATCGAGCGGCGCGGGGCGCTCCAGCCCGTCGGCAGGCCATCGGTGCCGATCGCGGCGTGGGACTCGAACAGGTCCTGCTGATAGCCGCCCGGGCGGGTCGCCGTGCCGGCGGCGGTGAAATGCAGCGTGACTTCGGTTCCATCGGTAAAGGCCGACCCGGCCCATTCGCGTTCATAGGGCGCGGTTTGATCCGGCAGAACCGGACCGAGATCGGTCCAGCCGCTGCCGGAACGTTCGAGCAGGCGGATCTTCGCTTCGAAATGGCGCAGGCCCGGATCGCGGCGGTCTGGAGCGGTCAGCGCCATCCACAGTTCGCGTCCGTGCAGGCGGGCGATCCGGCCGTCGGGGCCCTGGATCGGCCACATGTCCCAATAGACGGTCGCCAGGTCGAGGCCGGAGCGGTCGACAGCCGTTACCAGCGGCACGGAATCGCCGCTGCCGGGTTCGATCCGCCTTACGTGATCTGCAGTCCAGGCCGTGGTCATGGCGTTTCCGGAGCGTCCGCTTGAAAGGAGTGTAGAAAAGGGTGGAGCCGGCCCCAGGGAGGTTGGGGCCGGCTCCGGTCTTGCGATCCGGATCAGAAATCGAACCGGATCGAAGCCGAGATGGTCCGTCCGTTGATCGAACGGGCGCGCAGGTAGTTGTTGGCCCCGGTCACGATCGAGCCTTCTTCCGCTTCGGTGATGCCGGTGACATTGAACAGGTTGTTGGCGTTCAGCGACAGTTCGACATTTTCCACCGGGCGGAAGTTCACGAAGGCATTGACCTGGGTGTAGCCCGGGAAGATCAGCTGGTTGTTGTCCTGGGCATAGGCCTTGGTGGTGCCGACCACGTTGAAGCCGACCCGGGCCTTGCCGAAGTCCAGCGCCGGGGTGACCTGATAGATCAGGTTGGCCTGACGGCGCGGGGTGTTGCCTTCGTTGGCGGGGGTGATCGCGTCCTTGGCGATTTCCGCATCGGTCCAGGTCGCCCCGGCGCGCAGATCGAAGATGCCCGAACGGTAGGCCGCTTCCAGTTCCACGCCAACCGCGCGGTAATCGCGGTCGAAGAAGCGCTGGGTGGTGGCTTCGTAGTTCTGTTCCTGGGTCTTGGCATAGAACCCGGTCACGAACAGGCCGAACCCGCCGCTGCGATACTTCACGCCCAGTTCGTACTGTTCGACATAGTCGACCGCGTCTTCCTTGCGGACCGATCCGTCGGGCAGGACCACGCCGAACAGCAGGCGATCGGCATTGGCGCGGCCGCCGCGGCTGGCGCGGCCGAACACCGCGGCATCGTCCGACAGGCGGTAGTTGGCACCGATCGACCACGAGACGTAGTTGACGTCATAGTTGACCGGGCTGGGCGTGCCGTTGCCGATCAGCGAAACGCTACGTTCGACCGGCTGGATCGAGCCGTTGCCATCGACATCGAAGTTGGCGGCCTGAAGCGTGCCGGCATAGCTGCCGCGGGCCGAGACATTGTCCCAGCGCAGGCTGGCATCGATCGACAGCGGGCCGCTTTCAAAACCGAGCGCCACGTATGGAGCGGTGATGTCATAGCTGACGTCATAGCTGCGCTGGCAGCAGTTGCCCCAGAACGGCACCCCGTAGGCATAGAGTCCGCCGCGAGTCAGGACCGCACCGCCGACCGGATTGACCACGTCGACCAGGGCCGCGTTGTCACCCTTCACTTCCATCAGGAAGCTGTCCCAGATCCAGTCCATGTCGATGTTCTGGCGGGCCTTGTAGAAGCCGGCGGTCAGCGTCGCCGAACCGAAGCTCTTGCTCAGCTTCAGGTCGTTGGTGAAGCCGCCGAAATCGTTGATGTCGACGTTGAACAGGTGGGTCCGCATCAGCAGCCCGTTGGGGTTGTTGAACGCCTGTCCGGCACGCGGGCCATTGGCATAGACCAGATTGTAGCTGCCGGCGGTGCCGGTGAGCAGTTCGCCCACCGAATTGCCGATCGCGGCGGCATTGCCGACTTCGGCCGGGAAGGGCGAGACGAACCGGCCCGAAACCGACGACCAGCGGAACCGCTCTTCCAGCTTCACGTCGTTGCCAAGGTCGAACACCGCTTCGAAGCCCAGCGTGGTGACCACCGGGTGCATCCCGTCGCGGATGTCGGTGGTGCGGCGGTTGTTCTGGCCGTCAAGGCCGAAGGCCGAGGTGAACAGGGCGGAATGCGGCGTGTCGCTCAGGATGTCGAAGCCCGGGATCGACTGGTAGCTGGGATCGCCGTTGCTGCCGGTGACCAGCATCGGCATCGGCAGATAGCCGATCGCGCGGTCGTTCAGGTGCTTGGCATAGAGCCGGACATAGCCACCGTCGAATTCCTGGGTCAGGTTGGCCTTGATCTGGTAGCCGCTGTTGCCGTTGTAGCCGGCCCGGCGCGGACCTTCGCCCTCGCGCCAGAAGCCGCCGATGTTGAAGCGGGTGTTCTCGCCGATCTTGGCGCCATAGTTGAAGTCGATGCGGTAATCCTCATAGTCCACGCCCAGCGTGGCCATGATCGTGCCGCCTTCCTGGCTGCCGTCCTTGGAAACGAAGTTGATCACCCCGCCCGGCGCGTTGGATGCCAGGGTCGAGGCCGAACCCCCGCGAACCGCCTGGATCGTGCGGACGGTCTGGTCGGCGCGCAGGAAGATGTCGGCGTTGCCGAAAGCGATATCGCCGAACTGCATCACCGGCAGGCCGTCTTCCTGCAGCTGCAGGAACTTGGCGCCGCCCGAGGCAACCGGCAGACCGCGCACGGCAATGTTGGCATTGCCGTCACCGCCGGTCGATTCGGAACGGATGCCCGGGATCTGGCGGAAGATTTCCGCAGTAGTGCGCGGCGCGGCATCGGCAACGGCCTGATCGTCCAGCGAACTGACCGAAACCGACGTTTCCAGGCGGTTGGCGGCACGCGGAGTAGCCGTGACGACGATCTCGTCCAGACCCAGCGAATCATCGGTGGCGGCCGAATCGGCCTCTTGCGCGTAGGCCGGCGAAGCCAGCGCGGAAATTGCGACGCCCAGCGTCAGAACCTGACGAAACCTCATGATGTACTCCTCTCCTCGGACCGAGTCCGTGGTGGCTTGATATTCTCTTTTAAAACGTTTGCAACAGGAATCTTGCAATCGTTTGCAACCTCTCCCTTTGTGTGCCACATCTGTCATAAGAGCTGCCATAGTGCGGCCGGGAGAGGAGCAAGAGGATCATGCAAGCCCCTGCAAAGCCGCGGCTTTCGCTGCTGCGAATCGTGGAAATGAACATCGGCTTCTTCGGCCTGCAGTTCAGCTTCGGACTGCAGCAGGCCAACATGGGGCCGATCTATGGCTTCCTTGGCGCGGACGAGGCGACGATGCCGCTGCTGTGGCTGGCCGGACCGATGACCGGTCTGCTGGTCCAGCCGATTGTCGGGGCGATGAGCGACCGGACAAATTCCCGCTTCGGGCGCCGCACGCCCTATTTCCTGATCGGGGCGGTGATCTGTTCGCTGTGCCTGTTCCTGATGCCCTATTCCAGCGCGCTGTGGATGGCGGCTTCGCTGTTGTGGATCCTCGATGCCGGCAACAACATCACGATGGAACCCTATCGCGCCTTTGTTGCCGACCGGCTTGAGCCGGACCAGCGCTCTGCCGGGTTCCTGACCCAGAGTGCCTTCACCGGGCTTGCCCAGACCCTGTCCTACCTTGCACCAACTCTGCTGACGGCCTTTGTGGCCAAGGATGTGCTGGATGCCAACGGCATTCCGGTGATCGTCAAGATCGCCTTCATCATCGGCGCGATCCTGTCGATCTCGACCATTGTCTGGTCGGTCTGGAGGGTGCCCGAACTGCCGCTGAGCCCGGCCGAGCAGGCCGAGCTGGAGCGCAAGCCTCTGACCCTGCGCGGCACGCTGGGAGAGATCGGCGACGCGATCCTCGAGATGCCCCGGCCGATGCGGCAGCTGGCTGCGGCGATGCTGTGTCAGTGGTATGCGATGTTCGCCTATTGGCAGTTCATCACTTTCGCGGTGGGGCGGTCGCTGTTCGATACCGCAGATCCATCCAGCGCCGCCTTCCGCGATGCGACCCTGACCACCCAGCAGGCCGGTGCACTGTACAATTTCATCGCCTTTGCCGGGGCGCTGGCGCTGATCCCGCTGGTCCGGCGGCTTGGCGCACGACTGGTTCATGCCGGATGCCTGGCCGCCTCGGGCGCGGCGATGCTGATGATTCCGGGGGTTGAGACCAGCGCGGGGCTGTTTGCGCTGATGCTGGGGATCGGGATTGGCTGGGCCGGCATGATGGGCAATACCTATGTCATGTTGGCAGATTCGATCCCGCCGGAACGAAACGGCATTTACATGGGCATCTTTAACCTGTTCATCGTGATTCCGATGCTGATCCAGACTCTGACCATGCCGCTGATGTACCACCCGCTGCTGGGCGGGGATCCCCGCAACGTGCTGCTGCTGGCCGGGGCGCTGATGCTGCTGGGCGCGGTGGCGACCCTGTTCGTCAATGCTGGGCACCGCCGTGGCACCGGGGCTGCGGCCTGATATGGCAGCAGACGAGGAGAATGCCCCGGCCGCGCCGGTCCGCACCATTACCGACCTGGCGCGGCTGGCCGGGGTTTCAGCCGGAACCGTATCGCGCGCGCTGGCTGGCAACAGCCTGGTCAACGACCAGACGCGGGAGCGAATCCAGGCCCTCGCGCGTGAGCACGGCTTTCGCCTGAACCAGATGGCCAGCCGGCTGCGGCGGCAAAAGACCGGGGTGATCGGGGTGGTGATTCCGCTGGGGCATGATCGCCGCCAGCAGATCTCCGATACCTTCTTCATGACCCTGCTGGGCTTTCTGGCCGACGAACTGACCGAGAAGGGTTACGACCTGATGCTGCGCCGGGTCATCCCGGATCGCGACAAGGACTGGCTGGACCGCTTCATTGGCTCGGGAATGGTCGATGGCGTGCTGGTGATCGGCCAGTCCGACCAGTTCGAGCGGATCGAGGAGGCGGCCGACGGCTATCTGCCGATGGTGGTCTGGGGCAACCACCAGGAAGGCCAGCGGCATTGCGTGGTCGGGACCGACAACCGGCTGGGCGGCAAGCTGGCGGCCGAGCGGCTGATTGCCGGCGGCGCCCGCCGGATCGCCTTCCTGGGCGATACCGCCGCCATCGAATTTGCCGCCCGCCATGCCGGCGCGGCCGAGGTCGCCGCCCGGCTGGGTGCGACGGTGGAAGTCCTGCCGACCCATCTTGCTCCCGACAGCAGCGCCGCCGAAGTGGCCGACCATGTCGCCGTCCGGGGCCAGGATTTCGATGCCATTTTTGCGGCATCGGATGCCATTGCCGTGTACGCCCTGCGGGAACTGGGCAAGCGCGGCATCCGGGTGCCGGATCAGGTCCGGCTGATCGGGTTCGACGATCTGCCGATTGCCGCGCAGACCGTCCCGGCACTGACCACGATCCGGCAGGACATCCTCGGCGGGGCGAAGGCCATGGTCGATCTGCTGCTGCGCCGGCTGGCCGGGGAGGAAACCGAAAGCCTGGTCCTGCCGCCGCGCCTGATCCTGCGCGATACGGCCTGATCCGGTGCGGCGGGCCTGCTGCCGTTCCAGCCAGTGGCCGCGCCTCGATTGATCCGGGAGAATGCCGGCCATGTCATTGCGCGACGAACTGTTGGGTTTCTTCATGGCCGGGGTCGAGGCGGCGAGCGCGCCGGCTGTGCTGGCCGGGCTGCTGCCGACCGGAACGCCGCAGGGCCGCACGCTGGTGCTGGGGTGCGGCAAGGCGGCCGCAGCTATGGCCGAAGTGGCAGCGAAGATACTGCCGGGTGACATCGAGGGGTGTGTCGTCACCCGCATTGGGCACGGGCCGAGGGCTCCGACCGGCGGCATCGAAGTGATTGAGGCCAGCCACCCCGTACCCGATGCGGCCAGCCGCGAAGCCGGCCGCCGGATCCGCGAACTGGCGGCCTCGGCCCGCGCCGGAGACCGGGTGATCTTCCTCGTTTCCGGCGGTGGATCGGCCCTGTTGTGCGATCCCCTGCCGGGCCTCTCGCTGGAAGAGAAAGCCGGCATTACCGGTCACCTGGTCCACTCCGGCGCGCCGATTGCGGAAATCAACCTGGTTCGGCGCCATCTTTCCGGGGTCAAGGGCGGCCGCCTGGCGGCAGCGGCCGGTGCCGCTGTTGCCGACATGCACAGCTTCCTGCTTTCCGACGTGGCCGGAGACGATCCCGCCGCCATTGCCTCCGGCCCGACCATTCCCGCCAGCTTTGAACCCGAAGCGGCTCTTGCCATCCTGCGCCGCACCGGCTGGCCGGTCGATCCGCGGCTGGAAAACCTGATCCGCAGCGGTGAGTGCGGACCGGTGCCGGTCCATCCGGTCCACCTTGTCGCCAATGGCCTGACCGCGCTCGATGCGGTGACGGCAGCCGCAACAAAGGCCGGCTGGAACGTGGTCATGGTGGACCCGCAACTTGAAGGCGATGCCGCCGAAACCGGCCGCGCCCACGCGGTCCTGGCGATGGACTATGCGGCGCGCCCCGGCCGGCACCTGCTGTTGTCCGGCGGCGAACTGACCGTTCGCGTCCGGGCCGAAGATGGCGCGGGCGGACCCAACCTCGAATACCTTGCCGGACTGATGGCAGCCCTTCCGCCCGCAGCGCCGGTCGCCGCGCTGGCCGGGGACAGTGACGGGATCGACGGCAGCGCAGACAATGCCGGCGGCTATTTCGATGCGGCCACCCGCGCCGCGTCCGACCAGTGCGAAGCGGCCCTTGCGCAGAATCGGACCTATGCCCTGTTCCGGCAGACCGGAGGCCTGATCTTCACCGGGCCGACCCGCACCAATGTCAACGATATCCGCATGGTCGCGGTTGGAGAATTGCCCTAGGCGGCATGGCAGGCGGGATCGGCTGCAGGCCTGTCCTGTCAGCCGGCTCAGCCAGCCAGAATGCGGCCGGTCCCCGCGGCAATCGACTTCGCTTCGGTTCTCTGTCATGTTCTTGACGAAGCGGCGCTCTCGCATGGGTTGCTGCGCTGGGGAGACAGGCGATGCGGCAAGGCGCGCGCAATGGCTTGCTGAGGGGCGGCTTGGCACTTGCCTTGCTGCTGGCGGCGACAGCCGGATCTGCTCAGACCGGCCCGGAACAAGCCGGACAGTCCGCTGGCAGTCAGGATCAGGCGTCAGTTCCGGCGGACGCTCAGCCTGTTGCGGACGCAAGGCCAGGCCCTGGCGATCGCGATGCCGAAGCCGATCTTGTCCAGACCTATTGGGGCGCCGATGGCAGTCCGGAACTGCCGAGACTGCGTTGCTCCACAGCTGAGAACGGCACGCGGGTGTGCCGCAGGATCGTCTCTGTCACACGCGGCCGCCCCGCCAGCCTTGCCGAGGCGCCGTGGCAGGTTTCGCTGTGGTCGTTCAAATACAACGACTACAAGCCAGAGGAGTTTCGCGCGAAGCCGGAGTGGCTGCGGCGGCACAAGTGTGGCGGCACGCTGATCGCGCCGCAATGGGTCCTGACCGCGGCGCATTGCGTTACGGGCGATCTTGCCGACCATCCGTTTCGGGTGCGGATCGGCGCGGCTAACCTGACCGATCCGAGCGGCAAGCTGTTCACGGTGCGGCAGAAGGTGGTGCATCCCGGCTACGATCCGGTCAACAAGCAGAACGACATCGCGTTGCTGCGGATCGATCCGGTCAACCTGCCCGGTGTGCGCCCGGTGCGATTGAACGGGGTCAACGGATCGGCCGGAATCGCTCCGGAAACGCCGGCCACGGTCTACGGGTTTGGCAAGACGCGGGCAGCCGATGGTTCGGCGTTGCTGCTCAAAGGGGCGATCCAGGTCTGGTCGCGGCCCGAATGCGCCTATGCGATGGGACGGGAGGGATCGCGAATTACCCCCACCGTGCTCTGCGCCGGCAGCGGGGATGGGACGGACTCCTGTCGGGGGGATAGTGGCGGGCCGCTGATGCTGGGCATCGGTGCCAATGCCGTGCAGGCCGGGGTGGTCAGTTGGGGCAAAGGCTGCGGCCGGCCCGGGATGCCGGGTGTCTATGCCGATGTTGCCAGCTACCTGCCGTGGATCTGGAAAGTGACCGGCGGCCGGGCCGGTCGGGCCACACGTCCGGCGGGACTTTGACCGATGCGGCGGGCCAAGGGTGCCAGCCTGACCTTAGCCTTCCTCACGCTCGCCCTGTTTGCCCAGTCCGTCAGCAGCCGGCCCATTCGGCAGGCCGGGTCTGACCGTGCGGACCGTGACGATGCGATCGAACTGGGCAAAAGCGACTATGACGCGGAAGGCAACCTTCCGCCCGCCTGTGTTCCTTCGCCGATCGGGCCAATCTGCTCGGTCTTCACGCCGACCGCCTATCCCGTTGCGCAGGCACAGGCCCCCTGGCAGGTCTCGTTGTGGTCGTTCAAGTATACGGACTATACTCCGGAAGAATACCGCGTGAAGCCGGAGTGGATGCGCCGGCACAAGTGCGGCGGGACCTTGATTACGCCGCAATGGGTGTTGACGGCGGCGCATTGCGTTACCGGCAAGTTGGCCGATCATCCGATGCGGGTACGGATGGGCTCGACCCGGCTGAGCGACGGTCAGGGGCGCTTCTTCAAGGTCCTGCGCAAGGTGGTCCATCCCGACTATCCGCGTGATCGCGGTGCCGACATCGCCTTGTTGCAGATCGAGCCGGTTCGGCTCGGCGCGGTTCAGACCATGACCCTGGCACGTACCGCGCCGCCGCCGATGCCTTATCCGCAAGCGCAGGTTTATGGCTATGGCCGCACCCGCGGCGCGGAGGTTTCGGCGATCCTGCTGGTCGGTGTGGTGAGCGTTTGGGAGCAAGCCGCCTGCGAGCAGGCCTATCCGGGCAGGCTGGGGCGGATGCGCGGCCGCTCGCTTTGCGCCAATGCGCCCGATGTCGATTCCTGTCAGGGCGATAGCGGCGGGCCGCTGATCTACAACGATACCCAGGTTGGCATTGTCAGCTGGGGCGATGGCTGCGCGCAGCCTGGAAAACCAGGCGTCTACGCCAGTATTGCGGCGTTCTTGCCGTGGATCCAGCGCAGGGTCGGACCCGGCCTCAAGCTGCGCTGAGGCCGGGTCCGGATCCGATCAACCGCGGTCGCCGGTGTTGCCGCGATCGTCGCCAGCCTCTGTAGCCTCGTCGGCATCTTCACTGGCAGTCGCCGCCACGGCATCGCTTTCCGCCGGGGCAGCCTCGGTTGCGGCGGCGGTTTCCGCCGGAGCCGCCTCTTCGCTCTTGCTGCAGGCAGACAGGGCCAGAGCCAGGCCCGAGGCTGCCGCGAGGATCATGATCTTGCGCATTTCGATACTCCCCCTAATTCCCGGCCGGAGAGCCAGGCGTTTCAAAACCCAACTGCCGCAGAATTGCGGTAAAGCCCGGCTCTCTCCGCAAGGGATCGAGCAAGGGATCGTTGCGCGACTGGACTAACCCAGAGTCTCCCGCCGACAAAGCCTTTTCCAAAGCCGCCAATGCGGCCTCGATCTGCCCCCACTGAGCTTGAACCTGCGCCTGCTGGTAGAGGCTGTTGTCGCCATATTCGGCGATCATGGCCGCAAGCCCGGCCTCGGCCGCCGAGCGATCGCCCAGCCGCAGATCGGCTATCGCCAGGCCGCGCTGGCGCGACAGGCTGTTGCGTTCCTGCAGGTACTCGGCTTTCGCTTCGGCGGCGCGTCCGGCAAGCAGGTGCACGTCACCCAGCACGAGGTGGACGCCGGCCAGATCGGGATTGATCGTCAATGCCGAGCGCAAGGGGGCCTGACAGGCAGCATAGTCCCGTGCGCTGTATTCGATGACGCCGGCATTGCGGAACACCACGGCGTTGAGCGGGTCAAGCCGCTGGGCCCGGGCGATGGCCTTGCGGGCATCGGGGAAATTGCCCGTCCGCCCGGCGAAATTGGCGAAGGCGGAGAGGATGTCGGCATTGCCGAAGCCGAGTTCGAAGCTCTTGGCATAGGGCGCTGTCGCTGCCGCCGCATCAAGCCGGCCGTTGAACAGGGCGAAGCCGAGGGCCGAATGCGCTTCGGCCAGATCCGGACTGCTGGCCACGGCGGCCTTGGCGGCCGCAACCGCCTGATCGTAGAGCGCGGCAAGGGCATCGCCCTTGGCGTAATTGTTGGCGATGACCGTCAGCGCCCGGGCCCGCGCGGCATGGGCGGCGCCATAGCGGGGATCCAGCTTGAGCGCCGCATCGAACCGGGCGAGGGCACCCCGGTCGCTCGCTTCGTCACGGCCCAGCTTGTAGAGCGCCTGGCCCTGCAGATAGGCATCGAGCGCGTCCTTGCTCTTCGTTCCGCCAATCCGCCCTTTCGTCGCATCCCCCGCGACGCTCACGGCCAGGGCATCGGCCACGGCGGTTGCGATCTCGTCCTGCAGGGCGAACACGTCCTCGGCGACGCGATCGAAGGTTTCAGTCCAGCTTTCAAAGCCGGTCTTGCCCTCGATCAGCCGCGCGGTGATCCGCAGCCGCTCGCCCGATCGGCGCACGCTGCCATCGAGGATGTAGGCCACATCGAGGCGGGCCGCGATCGTCCGGCTGTCGGTCTGGCCCTCGCGGAAGCTGCTCGACGAGGTCTGCGCGGCCACTTCCAGCAGCTGGTTGCGGCTGAGCGTGGCGCGCAGCTCTTCGGCCAGCCCGTCCGAGAAATAGGCCTCATCCGGTTTGCCGCCGATGTTGCGGAACGGCAGCACCGCCACGCTGTTGGCCCGGGTCGGCGTGCCGAGCAGGCCCGAGCGCCAGGCCAGCGCACCGCCGCCGATGATGGCCACCAGCCCGCCGCCCATGGCCAGTGCGCGCCGCCGCGACAGGCCGGATGCCGCTGCTGGCATGGCCGCAAAGCTCAGCTGGCTGCGCGGCGCGTCGGCGGTGGCCGTGATCGCGCGGCACAGGTCAGAGAACTCCTGCGCCTCGCGCCGCGCCTTCCAGCGGCTGAGGTCGATGTACTGGATCTGACGGAACCCCAGCGGGGGAACCGTGCCGTCCAGCGATACCGGCACCATCCGCCCGCGATCGCGGCCCCGGGTTGCCTCGTCGCGGACCCAGTGCGACTGGACCGATCGGGCCGACCACAGCACCACCACGGCATCGGCGGTTTCAAGCGCCGCCTCGGTGGTGTGGGCAAAGGCGTCGCCACCAGCCAGCAGGCCGTCCCACCACACGTCGAACCCCTCGGCAACCAGCGCATCGATCACCGGCCGGGCACGGGGCAGATCGTCGCGCGAATAGCTGACGAAGACGGTTGCCGGTGGCGGGGCGGGTGCGGGATCGTCGGTCATCTTGTTCGCAATGGCCCGGGTTGCAGTGAAAGGCTTGCTTTGGCAGATGATTGAGCCAAGACTTACACCCGATCCGGACCGGCATGGCAAGGCGCAATCGCCGCTTGCTGCGCGCCGGTCCCGGGTCGACCAACAGGGGACCACGCCGCGCCGCCATGACCAGTGCCCCGCTGCCGCCCCTGCCTCGCCTGTCGCTCGCCATAACCGGGCATCGCGCTACCAACCGCGCTTTCGCAGCCAACCGCGATGCGGTGGCGGCGGCAATCGAGCGATCGTTTGCCCGGCTTGAAGCGCTGGCGCAAACGCAGGCCGCTTCGCTTGGCGGCATCGCGCAAACCCGGCTGCACAGCCTGCTGGCCTGCGGAACCGACCTGCTGGCGGCCGAGGCGGCGGCCCGGCGCCAGTGGGAGATCGTCGCCCCGCTGCCGTTCGGGCGGCAGCTCAATCTGGCGATCAATGCCCTGCCGGCCGACCGCGCCGATGCCGAGGCCCTGCTGGCCGGTGCCGCGCCCGCGGACAGTGCCGTTCTGGCCCGGGCCGAGGCGATTGCCGGCTGGTACGGCCAGGCCCGGCTGTTCGAACTGGCCGAGCAGGACCCCGTCATTGCGCCGCTGTTCCTTGCCCAGCTTGCCGATCCCGCCGATGCGGCGCTGGCCCAGTCCTGCACCGCGGCGATTTCCGATCGCGCGGCGCTGGCCGGGCGGGTGATGATCGAGCAATCCGACATCCTGATCGCGGTGTGGGACGGGATTGCCCACGATCTGGCGGGCGGGACCGGCCATACCATCGCCGCTGCCCTGGAACAGGGCACGCCGGTGATCTGGATCGATCCGGCCCGGGCCGCGGAGTGGCGGCTGCTGACCACCCCGGAGCTGCTCCATGCCCGCCGTTTCGCGCTGCCGGCCACGGACGAGCAACTGGTCGCCGTGGTTTCCGCCGCGCTGCGCCCGGGCGAGGGCGGGGCGCTGAAGCGCGGGGCCGAGGCGCTGCGACTGGAGGCCTGGCACAGCCACAGCCATCCGCTCGGCACCGGCTATCGCCGGATCGAGGCGCTGTTCGGCGGACAGGACCGGCCGCTGCGGCCGCTGCGCCAGCGCTATGAACCGCCGGAAGAGATCGGCACCGGCAGTGCGGCCCCGATCCTGGCCCTTGCCGGGGATCTGGCCCGCCCCGATCCGGCCTTTGCCCCCGGGCTGGAGCGGGAAACCCTGCAGCGCTTTGCCTGGGCGGACGGGATCTCTGCCCGGCTGTCCGATTCCTATCGCAGCGGCATGATCGCCAACTTCCTGCTCTCGGCGCTCGCCGTCGCGGTCGGGATCGCCTATCAGCCGCTCTACCTTGATGGCGACAAGTGGCTGTTTGCCCTTGGAGAATTCCTGCTGCTTGGCTCGATCGTGGCGATCACCTGGATCGGGCGGCGGCGGCACTGGCACAAGCGGTGGTTCGAAACCCGCCGGGTCGCCGAGTATTTCCGCCATGCCCCGATCCTGCAGCTACTGGGCGTCGCCCGCCCGCCGGGCCGCTGGCCGCGCGGGGCCGAAACCTCCTGGCCGGAGTATTACGCCCGTCACGGGCTGCGGGCGCTTGGCCTGCCACGGGTCACGATCGACGACGCTTACCTGCGGCGCGGGCTGGACGGCCTGCTGCGCCTGCACGTCCTGCCGCAGCTGGCCTATCACCGGGCCAAGGCGCTGCGGCTGACGACGGTCCATCACCGGCTCGATCACCTCTCCAACGGCCTGTTCCTGCTGGCGGTCGCCTCGGTCAGCACCTGGCTGATCCTGTCGCTGCTGGCGGCGACCGGGCTGGCTCCGGCCGATCTGCCGAAACACACTGCCAAGCTGTTTACCTTCCTTGGCGTGCTTTGCCCGACGCTGGGTGCCAGCATCGCCGGTATCCGCTATTTCGGTGATTTCGAGCGGTTCGCCGCGATTTCCGACGTGACGGCGGAAAAGCTGGAGGCGATCAGCCAGCGGATTTCCGTCCTGCTTGCCGCCGAAGGGCTGACGATCGGCTATGCCCAGGCGGCCGACCTGGCCCATGCGGTCGACCGGGTGGTGGTGGACGAGATCGAGAACTGGCAGGCCGTGTTCAGCGGCAAGAATATCGCCATCCCGGTCTGAGCCGCCGTGCTGCTAGGGCGTGTGAAGTTCGCGGCAGTTTCGGGATATATTATCAAGTAAATCAAATATATAGGTAGAAGAACTTCGCGATCTTTGCGCGCGTAACGCATGGAAGTTCGGCGCGCGGCCCGGCGCGGGGGAATGAATTGCTTCAGACTGAGAAAGATCGCCGCCCTTATGGCAGAGACCCGCGCTGTAGGAAAACGGCTGCGCCCATCCCCGAGCTTATGGGGTGGCCGATCCGGCCGGAATAGTGTCTGTCTGCCAAGCGTCCGGCCAGCGCGGACCTGGCAATCAAGGCGACCGACATCGACGAGATGACTGAGCCATCGCCATCTGCACACCAGGCTTTCCTGGCGGCGATCCATGGCACGCCGTTCCGGCCATGGCCGCCGGCCGATAATCTGGGAGAGGATGGTCCCGAAGGAATGGCGGTGCTGTCAGTCTACTGGCGAATCGTCTCCTGCAAACACTCCCTGGCCCAGATCTTGGTCAACGTTCCAGCCTGTTCAATCGAGGAATTCGACCCGCCCGGAATCGAGGTGGTAGTATGCTCCGACTACCAGCAGTTTTCCGCTCGCCTGCGGTTCGAGCAGGGCGGGGGAGGCTTCCTCCCGCAGTTCCTTGACGACCTTGCGCACATTGCACAGCGCGGCGGCGTTGCAGAGGTCTTCCGCCCATGGGTCGGCCTCCAGCACAGCGGGGAGCAGCGATTGCAGAACCTTGGAGACATTGCCGGTATAGGCCGTCTCTCCGCGGGCGACCGATACGGCCGCGCGGATCGCGCCGCAGGCTTCGTGGCCCATCACCACGATCAACGGCACCTGCAACTGGGTGACGGCAAACTCCAGGCTGCCCAGCGCCGTGGCGCATAGCGTGTTGCCGGCATTGCGGACGATGAACAGCTCGCCCAGCCCGCGTTCGAACAAAAGTTCGGGCGGGACGCGCGAATCCGAGCAGCTGAGATAGGCCGCAAACGGCCGCTGCGCGGCGGCGAGATGGAGCCGGTGAAGCCGGTCCATCGGCGGGTTATAGGGCGCGTCTGACAGGAACCGGCGGTTGCCTTCCTTGAGCAGTTCGAGCGCTTCGTGGGGCGTAATTTGCGGCGGATTGTCCATGGCAAGGTCCTCAGCCCGGTCGGCCATCACGGCGCGGGCGCATGTAAATCAGGGCATTGCGGACCAGCCACGGCAGCAGCCCGGCGGCAAAGGCGAACGCGGCGATCACCAGCAGCCAGCCAAGTTCGCCCTTGAGCGCCGCCACGATCCGCAACCCTGCGGCAAGCTGGACGGCGACAAAGGCCAGCCAGGCCAGCGGCACCATCGCCAGCGGGCGCCCCGAATGGCCGTGCGTTACCCGCGTTACCATCCCCACCAGCAGGCTGGCAGCAAAGCCGAGCGCCAGCGCGTGGGTGGGGGCCAGCCCCAGTGGCAGGCCGAACGCAGCAAGCGCGGCCAGCGCGAAGCCGAGCGGCGCCCAGACAACGCCCCAGATCAGCACTTGCAGCAATCCGGGTGCGGGGCCGCGCGGCCACCACTTCCAGGCCATCACGCCGGTGCAGGCGGCCAGCCCTGTTGCGGCTAGGCCGGACAAGGCCGGGAGCAAGGTCAGTTCGCCCGCGATCCGCAATACCAGCAGTGCCCACAGCGCGGCCAGCAACCAGTCCGGCCGCCAGCGCTGATAGCCTTGTACAACATTGCCGGCGAAAAACGGCACCATCCGGTGGGCGACGGTCAGGAACACCGGCAGGATGAACCCGTTCAGCCCCAGCACGTTGCCCCAGCGCAGCAGTCGGGGATCACCGCCCAGCAAGAAGGCGCAGACCATCAGCAGCGCGCCTAGGCCGATCGTCAGGGCTGCGAGGGCGGAAACAGCGTGCCAGCAGGGCGGCTTGCCGGAACGGCTGTTGTCCCAGACCACGGCTGCCAGAGCGACAAGCCCCAGCGCCCAGCCCGCCGCGAAGGTCAGAAAGCCGATCCGGATCATTGCGTCTGTTCCGGTCCACAGGCCGATGACGGTAACGGCCAAACCGGCAGCGATTGCGCCCGACGCCGGTCCGAACTGGCGCGCAGTCAGGTCCGGCTGGCCCATCCAGCGCGGGAAAACGGTCAGCAGAAAGCCGAAAATGAAGGCCGGGTAGACTTGCACCAGCAAGACCGGGGCATGAAGCAGGGCGGCCGGAAGATTGCCCGATGCAGGCTCTGCCCAGCCAAGGTGCAGTGCGCCCAGGCGCACCGGCCACCAAAAGGCGGCGGCGACAAGGCCAAGGCTGCCGCTGAGGAAAGCCAGCCGGTGCGGCGCCGCCAACAGGATCGATGCGCGCCAGGCCATCGGCTCAGAACAGCCCGTGCGCGCCGCCCGTGGCACCGATCACGGTGACAAGAGCGAGGGCGGAAAGCAGCCGGTGCATGGCGACCATCCGGCCAAAGTCGGCCTCCGGCGTGGCGGACCGGGCCATGCGGCGGTGCAGGAACAGCGGTTCGGCCACGAACAGCATCACCGCAAAGACGGTCCACAGCGCCAGCATGGCGTGCATCCACCAGAAGCCGGGATCGGCAAACCGGTCCCAGAGTCCGGCCTGGTGGGTCATCCAGAAGCCGCTGGCCCCGGCCAGTAGCACCCAGAATTTCGCCTGCGGAGCAAACCCCTGCTCGATCCGGTGAAAGGCCGAAAGCCGGCTGGCCGGCGGCTCGCTGCGGGCAATGGCGGGCATGACGACCAGCGTCACGAACCAGACACCGCCGATCCAGCCAACGATCGCGGCAACGTGAAGACTGCGGGCCAGAGTGAAAGTGTCGATGTCCATCAAGATCACTTTGGGCAGGAAAGCACCGATCAATCGTTGATGAAAGTCAATTACAGAAGCGGAGTAGAGGCGAGAATAACAGACATGAATCAAGCCTCATCCCGTTTCGCCCTGACTCTTGCCGCCTTGCTGGCCAGCACCGCCGCCCATGCCGAAACGCAGCCGGTGACGCCTTACGCCGATCTCCGCTACCGGCTGGAACTGGTCGATCAGAACGGTCTGGCCGAACAGGCCGCTGCCTCTACCCTGCGGGTCAAGGCCGGGGTCAGGACTGCCGAATGGCACAGCTTCAGCGCTGTGGTGGAAGGCGAAGCGATCGTTGTGCTGGGCGAGACCAGCTATAACGACACGGTCAACGGCAAGACCGCCTATCCGGTGGTGGCCGATCCGTCCGACGTACTGCTGAACCAGGCTTACCTGCGCTGGCGGCCGATGGCCGAACTGGAAATGGCCGGCGGGCGGCAGGCAGTCAATTTCGATAACCAGCGCTGGATCGGCTCGGTCGGCTGGCGGCAGAACGACCAGACGCTCGATGCGGTGCGGGTCACCGCCCGGCCGATGAAGGGCGCCAGTGTCGATTACTTCTATGCCTGGCGGGTCAATCGGGTGTTCGGCCCGGATTCGCCGCTGGGAATCTGGCGCGACACCGAAATCCATGGGGTCCGCGCTGCCTATACCATCAAGAACGTCGGCACGCTCTCTGCCTACGGCTACTGGCTGGATGTCCCCTCAAGCCCGGCCAGCAGCAACAGGACCTTGGGCGTGCGGATGGCTGGCGAGCTGCCGGTCGGGGGGAAAGCGTCCATCCTCTATTCCGCCGAATATGCTCGCCAGCACGATCATGGGGCCAATCCGCGAAGCTTCGGTCTGGACTACTGGTTGTTCGAGCCGGGAGTGAAGGCCGGGCCGGTGACGCTGAAGGCCGGCTACGAACGGCTGGAAGGCAACGGCACGGTCGGCCTGCAAACCCCGCTGGCAACACTGCATGCCTTCAACGGCTGGGCCGACAAGTTCCTGACCACGCCCGCGTCGGGCCTGCGCGATGCCTACCTCGATGCCGGCTACAAGGTCCCCGGCAAGGGGCCGCTGGCCGGCCTGGTGCTGCGCGCGGTCTGGCACGATTACGGATCGACCACCGGCGGGATCGCCTATGGCCAGGAATGGAACGCGCTGGCCAGCTATCCGCTGGGCAAGCGGTTTACCCTCACCGCCAAGCTGGCCCATTACGATGCCGATGCCTTTGCCAGCGATACCACCAAACTGTGGTTCCAGATCGAGGCCAAGTTCTGATCAGGCCAGATCGTCGCGCACCGGATCGGGGCGCGAAAAGGCTTCGAGTGCGGCTCGGTCAGTGATCGTCACTTGCGCACCGGATACGGCAATGCCGTGTCCGCCCAGCACCCCGAACGCGCGGGAGAGGTTCTCCGGCGTCATTCCCAGCAGCGATGCCAGCAGGCGCTTTTCGGCTTTCAGCCGAACCGTGCTGCTGCCACCCTGGCGGCGCTCTTGCTGCAGGATCAGATTGCCCAGGCGTTCGGCCGACTGGCGCAGCTTCATGTCGGTCAGCGCGCGAACCATGTCGCGATAGGCCTGGGCCAGTTCGCGCATGGTCGCCTGCATCAGCGCGCAATCGTCCTTGACCACTTCGCGGACCAGGGCGGCCGGAACCAGCAGGATCCGGGACGGCGCGATGGTGCGGGCCGACATCAGATATGGCTGATCGGTGATGACCGCGGCCAGGATGAAGCTGGTGACCGGCTCGACGATCCGCATGGTCGTGTCGCGCCCGGCGCTGTGGGCGTAAAGCTCCACCAGTCCATCGACCAGAACGTGCAGGAAATCCGGATGCTGGCCGAGTTCGAACAGGGTCAGTTGCGGGGGGAACGCTTGCAGGAAAGATCCCGAAAAGATCCGGTCACGCTGGCCTTCCTGCATTTCCCGGAACAGGGGCAGATTCGCGATTTCAGGTCTTTCGCCGGGACGCACGCAGCACAGCTCCTTGGTTGAACTGGCCAGCCTTAGCAGTACGATTGATGTGCATCAATCGCGGGCTTGATCTGGATCGGGCGATCCGACGCTACAGATCAGGCGGTTTTACGATTGCCGCGCCAGGCAGGCCATTCTTGATCAGGATCAAGCTTTTCGGGGCAGAGTTGGACAGGTTCGTTGGCATTCAGCCCACAACAGGGAACACGCCGCCATGCCACTGTCGCAAACGGTCAGCTCCGGACAACAGAACCGCGCCCTCGGGCTCAGCACCTTCGCTTTTACAATCTGCTTTGCAGTCTGGACGATTTTCGCGATCATCGGGATAGAAATCAAGGCGGAGCTGGGGCTCAACGATACCCAGTTCGGCTTGCTGGTCGGCACTCCGATCCTGACCGGATCGCTGGTTCGCCTGTTCCTGGGGGTCTGGACCGACCAGTACGGCGGGCGGATCGTCTTTCCGCTGACCATGCTGGCATCGGCGGTATCGACCGTGCTGCTCAGCCAGGCGGACAGCTATATCCTGATGCTGCTGGCCGCACTGGGGCTGGGCATGGCAGGCGGCGGCTTCGCGGTTGGCGTCGCCTATGTCTCCAAGTGGTATCCGCAGGAAAAGCAGGGCTCGGCGCTGGGCTTTTTTGGTATGGGTAATGTCGGGGCGGCCGTGACCAAGTTCGTCGCGCCGTTCGTCATGGTGGCGCTGGGCTGGCAGGCCGTGGCGCAGATCTGGGCCGTGGCCCTGGCGATCACCGCCGTGCTGTTCTTCCTGTTCGCCAAGGATGATCCGGACCTCGCTGCGCGCAAGATCAGCGGTGAAAAGCCCAAGGGTCTGAAAGAGCAGCTGGAGCCGCTCAAGAACGAGCAGGTTTGGCGCTTCTCGCTCTATTACTTCTTCGTCTTCGGGGCCTTCGTTGCCCTGGCGCTGTGGCTGCCCAAGTACCTGATCGGGGTCTACGGCGTCGACATCAAGGTCGCGGGCATGCTTGCGGCGACTTTCAGCCTCTCCGCCTCGGTTTTCCGGGCCTACGGCGGGATCCTGTCTGACCGCTATGGTGCGCGCAAGATCATGTACGCCACCTTTGGCGTTTCGATGCTCTGCTTGTTCATGTTGTCCTATCCCGCGACCGATTACACGATCCATGGGATCAAGGGCGACATCCAGTTCTCCACATCAATGAGCCTGGTGCCGTTCGTGATCACGGTGTTCGTGCTCGGCTTCTTCATGTCGCTGGGCAAGGCCGCGGTCTACAAGCACATTCCGGTGTACTACCCCGGCCATGTCGGCTCGGTCGGCGGGCTGGTCGGGCTGGTCGGCGGCCTTGGCGGGTTTGTCCTGCCGATCGTGTTCGGCGCGGTCAGCGATCTGACCGGCATCTGGACCAGCTGCTTCATGGTGCTGTTCGCGCTGGTTGCCGTCGCGCTTGGCTGGATGCACATGGCGATCCGCCAGATGGAACAGAAGGCCGCCGGGATCGATACCCGCTCGCTACCCCAGTTCCCCGAAATGGCCGGGCTGCACGATGCCGAAACCCACGGCGAACACGCGGTCAAGGGCAAGGTCCTGACCGACTGGCGGCCCGAGGACTCGGCGTTCTGGGAGGAAACCGGCCAGCGCATTGCCAACCGCAATCTCTATCTTTCGATCCCCGCACTGCTGCTTGCCTTCGCAGTGTGGATGGTATGGTCCGTGGTCGTGGCCAAGCTGCCCCTCATCGGCTTTGACTACACCACGGACCAGCTCTTCTGGCTGGCCGCACTGCCCGGCCTGTCGGGTGCGACCTTCCGGATCTTCTATTCGTTCATGGTGCCGATCTTCGGCGGGCGGCTGTGGACCACGCTGTCCACCGCTTCGCTGCTGATCCCGGCCTTCGGGATCGGCTATGCGGTGCAGAACCCGGACACCCCCTATTTCATCTTCCTGGTCCTCGCGCTGCTGTGCGGCTTTGGTGGCGGCAACTTTGCCAGCTCGATGTCCAACATCGGGTTCTTCTTCCCCAAGGCGCAAAAGGGCAACGCGCTGGCGCTCAATGCCGGGCTCGGCAACCTGGGTGTCTCGGTGATGCAGTTTGTCGTACCTTTGGTGATAACGACCGGGGTGTTTGGTGCCCTTGGTGGCACTGCGCAGGTGGCCAAGGATGGCAGCGAACTGTGGCTGCAGAACGCCGGGTTCATCTGGGTGCCGTTCATCATCGCCTCCACGCTGCTCGCCTGGTTCGGGATGAACGACATCGCCGATGCCAAGGCCAGCTTTGCCGAACAGGCGGTGATCTTCCAGCGCAAGCATAACTGGCTGATGTGCTGGCTTTACACCGGCACCTTCGGCAGCTTCATCGGCTTTTCCGCCGGCCTGCCGCTGCTCGCCAAGAGCCAGTTCCCCGACGTCAACGTGCTGAAGTACGTGTTCCTCGGCCCGTTGGTCGGCGCGATCAGCCGCGCCGCGACCGGCTGGGTGGCCGATCGCTGGGGCGGGGCGCGGGTCACCTTCTGGGTGTTCATCGGCATGATCGCCGGCGCGCTGGGCGTGATCCACTTCCTGGAGGCCAAGGATTTCAACGGCTTCCTTGGCGCATTCATCTTCATGTTCTTCGTCACGGGCGTGGGCAATGCCTCGACCTTCCAGATGATCCCCAACATCATGCGCCAGGAAGTGCCGCGGCTGATGCCCGAGCTGGATGCAGCCCAGCGCACCCGGCAGGCCGAAAAGGAATCGGCGGCTATCGTCGGCTTCACCTCGGCCATTGCCGCCTACGGCGCCTTCTTCATTCCCCGCGCCTTCGGGATGTCGATCAGCGCCACCGGAACCCCGCAGGCAGCGCTTTATGCGTTCGCGATCTTCTACGCCAGCTGCGCCGCGCTGACCTGGTTCATCTACACCCGCAAGGGCGGTCTGCTGCACGATATCGAGCGCGGCCGCGCCCCCACTGCCCCCATTGCCCAAGGAGCCACCGCATGAGCCACCTGCTCGACCGCCTGACGTTCTTCCGCCAGAAGAAGGAACAGTTTTCCGAAGGCCACGGGGTCACCACCGCCGAAGCGCGGGACTGGGAGGACAGCTATCGGAAACGCTGGCAGCACGACAAGATCGTGCGCAGCACCCACGGGGTGAACTGCACCGGATCGTGCAGCTGGAAGATCTACGTCAAGGGCGGGATCATCACGTGGGAAACCCAGCAGACCGACTATCCGCGCACCCGGCCCGAACTGCCCAACCATGAGCCGCGCGGCTGCCCGCGCGGGGCGAGCTATAGCTGGTACATCTATTCGGCCCAGCGGCTGAAGTATCCGCTGATCCGCAAGCGGCTGGTCAAGCTGTGGCGCGAGGCGCGCAAGGATCTGCCGCCGGTCGCGGCCTGGGCGTCGATCCAGAACGATCCGGTCAAGCGCAAGAGCTATACCGCGATCCGCGGCCATGGCGGCTTCGTCCGCTCAACCTGGGACGAAGTGAACGAAATCATCGCGGCGGCCAATGCCTATACCGCGAAGCAGTGGGGCCCGGACCGGGTGATCGGGTTCTCCCCGATCCCGGCGATGTCGATGGTCAGCTATGCGGCGGGATCGCGCTATCTCTCGCTGCTCGGCGGCACCTGCATGAGCTTCTATGACTGGTACTGCGATCTGCCACCCGCCAGCCCGATGACCTGGGGCGAGCAGACCGACGTTCCCGAAAGTGCTGACTGGTACAATGCCGGGTTCCTGATGCTGTGGGGATCGAACGTCCCCCAGACCCGCACGCCCGACGCCCATTTCATGACCGAGGCGCGCTATCGCGGGGCCAAGGTGGCGGTGGTCAGCCCGGACTATGCCGAGGCAACCAAGTTCGCCGATTTGTGGCTCAACCCCAAGCAGGGCACCGACGCGGCGCTGGCCATGGCGATGGGCCACGTGATCCTGCGCGAGTTCCACCTCGACCGGCAGGTGCCCTATTTTGAGGACTATTGCCGCCGCTATTCCGACATGCCGATGCTGGTCCGCCTGATCGAACAGGACGGCAAGCTGGTGCCCGAACGCCTGCTGCGCGCCAGCGACTTCAAGGGCGAACTGGGTGAACAGAACCACCCGGAATGGAAAACCGTCGCGATTGACGAGGCGAGCGACGAAGTGGTCGCCCCGTCGGGTTCGGCCGGTTTCCGCTGGGGCGACAAGGGCAAGTGGAACCTGGAGGAAAAGGACGGCCACGGCGCTGATGTCAAACTGCGGATGACCGCGATCCTCGACAAGGATCATGACGAAATCGTCGACGTTGCCTTCCCCTATTTTGGCAACCGCGAGCATGATCACTTCCAGGGCACCGACCATCCCGACGTGCTGCTGAAGCGCGTGCCGGTGCGGCAGCTGGACCTGAAGGAAGGCCGCACGTTCGTCGCCACGGTATTCGACCTGCTCTGCGCCAACTACGGCCTCGACCGGGGGCTGGGCGGGGACTTCGTGGCCCGCGACTTCAGCGATTCCGCGCCCTACACGCCCGCATGGGCGGAAAAGATCACCGGGGTCCCCGCTGACGCGATCATCACGGCGGCACGTGAATTCGCGGCCAATGCCGAGGCCACCAATGGCAAGTCGATGGTGATCCTGGGGGCCGGTCTGAATCACTGGTACCACATGGACATGAATTACCGCGGGATCATCAACCTGCTGGTGATGTGCGGCTGTGTCGGCCAGTCGGGCGGCGGCTGGTCGCACTATGTGGGCCAGGAAAAACTGCGCCCGCAGACCGGTTGGCTGCCGCTGGCCTTCGCGCTCGACTGGAACCGTCCGCCCCGGCAGATGAACTCCACCAGCTTCTTCTATGCCCACACCGATCAGTGGCGGTACGAAACGCTGGGGGTCAGCGAAATCCTTTCGCCCACTGCGCCCAAGGGCGACTGGGACGCCAGCCTGATCGATTACAACGTCCGGGCCGAACGGATGGGCTGGCTGCCATCGGCGCCGCAGCTCAAGACCAACCCGCTGGAAGTGGGCAAGGCGGCCAAGGCCAGCGGCATGGAGCCAAAGGACTACGTGGCGCAGGCGCTCAAGGCGGGCGATCTGGAGCTGTCCTGCCTGGACCCGGATGACGAAGCCAACTGGCCGCGCAACATGTTCGTATGGCGCTCCAACCTGCTGGGCTCGTCCGGCAAGGGGCACGAGTATTTCCTCAAGCACCTCCTCGGCACGGCGCACGGCGTGCAGGGCAAGGACCTGGGCGAAATGGGCCAGCAAAAGCCCAAGGACGTGAAATGGCACGACGAAGCGCCGAAGGGGAAGCTGGACCTGCTGGTCACGCTCGACTTCCGGATGTCGACGACCTGCGTATATTCCGACATCGTCCTGCCGACCGCCAGCTGGTACGAAAAGGACGACCTCAACACGTCCGACATGCACCCGTTCATCCACCCGCTGTCGGCAGCGGTCGACCCGGTGTGGGAGTCGAAAAGCGACTGGGAAATCTACAAGGGGATCGCCAAGACCTTCTCTGAAATCGCCCCTGAAGTGCTGGGGGTGGAACAGGATCTGATCATGGTCCCGATCCAGCATGACACCCCCGGCGAAATTGCCCAGCCGTTCGACGTGGCCGACTGGGGCGAGGGCCAGGTTGAGCCGATCCCAGGCAAGACCATGGCCAATGTCGCGCTGGTGGAGCGGGACTATCCGAACCTCTACAAGCGCTTCACTGCGCTGGGGCCGCTGATGGACAAGCTTGGCAACGGCGGCAAGGGCATGTCCTGGCAGACCGGGCATGAGGTGGAAGGCCTGCGCAAGCTCAACGGTACCGTCGCCGAAGACGGGCCGACCAAGGGCATGGCGAAAATCGAAACCGCCATCGACGCGGCTGAAGTGCTGCTGATGCTGGCGCCGGAAACCAATGGCGAAGTCGCGGTCAAGGCGTGGGCATCGCTGTCGGCTTTCACTGGCCGTGAACACGCCCACCTGGCGCTGCCCAAGGAAGACGAGAAGATCCGGTTCCGCGACATTCAGGCCCAGCCGCGCAAGATCATCTCCTCACCGATCTGGTCGGGCCTCGAAAGCGAGCATGTGTGCTACAACGCCGGGTATACCAACGTCCATGAACTGATACCCTGGCGTACCCTCACGGGTAGACAACAGCTCTACCAGGATCACAAGTGGATGCGCGCCTTTGGCGAGGCGCTTTGCGTCTATCGCCCGCCGATCGATACCAAGGCAGTCAAGCCGATGCTCGACCGGGCCAACGGACAGCCGCACGTCATCCTGAACTTCATCACCCCGCACCAGAAATGGGGGATTCACTCCACCTATACCGACAACCAGTTGATGCTGACCCTGTCGCGCGGTGGGCCGATCGTGTGGATGAGCGAAGCCGATGCCGCCAAGGCCGGCCTGGTCGACAATGACTGGGTTGAAACCTTCAACGCCAACGGTGCGCTGGTGGCCCGCGTGGTCGTCTCGCAGCGGATGAAGGAAGGCACCCTGTTCATGTACCATGCGCAGGAAAAGATCGTGAACGTGCCGGGATCGCCGCTGACCGGCCAGCGCGGGGGGATTCACAATTCCGTGACCCGCGCGATCCTGAAGCCGACCCACATGATCGGCGGCTACGTCCAGCAGGCCTACGGCTTCAACTATTACGGCACCGTGGGTTCGAACCGCGACGAATACGTCATCGTCCGCAAACTTGAAAAGGTCGACTGGCTCGAAGGGCCGCTCGCCGAAGGGGAGAACGTAGCATGAAGGTCCGCGCACAAATCGGCAAAGTGCTGAACCTCGACAAGTGCATTGGCTGTCACACCTGTTCGGTGACCTGCAAGAACGTGTGGACCAGCCGCGAAGGCATGGAATACGCCTGGTTCAACAACGTCGAAACCAAGCCGGGGATCGGTTATCCCAAGGACTGGGAAAACCAGGATCGCTGGAACGGCGGCTGGGTGCGCACGCCCAGCGGCTCGATCCGCCCGCGCATGGGCGGCAAGTGGCGGCTGCTGGCGAAGATCTTCGCCAACCCCGACCTGCCGGAAATCGACGACTATTACGAACCCTTCACCTTCGATTACGGCCATCTGCAATCCGCCAGTGAAAGCAAGGCGTTCCCCACTGCCCGTCCGCGCAGCCTGGTTTCGGGCCAGCGGATGGAAAAGATCGAAGGCGGCCCGAACTGGGAGGAAATCCTGGGCGGCGAATTTTCCAAGCGCTCGGCCGATTACAACTTCGAAGGGGTCCAGAAGGAAATCTACGGCCAGTTCGAAAACACGTTCATGATGTACCTGCCCCGGCTGTGCGAACACTGCCTGAACCCCACGTGCGTCGCGGCCTGCCCCTCTGGCTCGATCTACAAGCGCGAGGAAGACGGGATCGTCCTGATCGATCAGGAAAAGTGCCGGGGCTGGCGGATGTGCGTTTCGGGCTGTCCGTACAAGAAGATCTACTTCAACTGGAAAACCGGCAAGAGCGAGAAGTGCATCTTCTGCTATCCCCGGATCGAGGCGGGCGAACCGACCGTCTGCAGCGAAACCTGCGTCGGGCGCATCCGCTATCTGGGGGTCATGCTCTATGACGCGGACCGGATCGAGGAAGCGGCCAGCGCCGAGCATGTCGAGGACCTCTATCAGGCCCAGCTCGATATTTTTCTGGACCCCAACGATCCGGCCGTGATCGAACAGGCGCGCAAGGACGGCGTCCCCGAAGCCTGGCTGGAAGCCGCGCGCCATTCGCCGGTGTGGAAAATGGCAATGGAATGGAAGGTGGCCTTCCCGCTCCATCCCGAATACCGCACCCTGCCGATGGTATGGTACGTGCCGCCGCTCTCCCCGATCAGTTCGGCGGCCAGCGCGGGCAAGATCGCCGCACGCAACGGCATGCCCGATGTCCGCAGCTTGCGCATTCCCGTGAAATACCTCGCCAACCTGTTGACCGCGGGCAAGGAGGCCCCGGTGGTCGACGCGCTGGAACGGATGCTGGCGATGCGCGGATACATGCGCGCCAAGACCGTGGACGGCGTCGTCGATGAAGGCATCGCCCGCGAGGTCGGGCTGACCGCCGCCCAGATTGAGGAAATGTATCACGTGATGGCGATCGCCAATTACGAGGACCGCTTCGTCATCCCGACCGGCCACCGCGAGGATGCCGAGGACATGTATGACGAAAAGGGTGGCTGCGGATTCTCGTTCGGCAATGGCTGTGCGGGCGGGTCCAATGACACCAACCTGTTCGGTGCTCCGGCCCGCAAGAAGCTGCAAACCCCGACGGAGGTGTTCTGATGCGCCTGACCCTTCGCACCTTGTCCGCGCTGCTGCGCTATCCAGACGAGGCGGTTCAGCAGGCCGCGCCCGAATTGACCGGAGTCCTTGCCGAAGACGGTCTGCTGTCGCCCGAACAGCGCGCCTCGCTGCAGCCGTTGCTGGACACTCTCGCCAGTGCCGATCTGCTTGACAGCCAGGAACGCTACGTCGGCCTGTTCGACCGGGGCCGGGCGGTATCGCTGCACCTGTTCGAGCATGTTCACGGCGAAAGCCGCGACCGGGGGCAGGCGATGGTTGACCTGCGCGACCGCTATGAAGCGCAGGGGCTGGAAATCGCGGCCAAGGAACTGCCCGATTACCTGCCGCTGTTCCTGGAATACCTCTCGGTCCTGCCCTCTGCCCAGGCGGCGGAGGAACTGGCTCAGCCGGGGGTAATCCTGTCCGCCTTGGCCGATCGGCTGGAGGAGAAGGGCACGCCCTATGCCGCGCCGATGCGGATCCTGGCCGATCTGGCCGGAGCGGGCGGCGAAGCGTTCGAGATCGCCCCGGCCGACGATCCCGATGACCTCGCCGCGCTCGATGCCGCGTGGGAGGAGGAGCAGATTCGCTTCGACGCCCCCGTGGCACCCGGCACCGCAGACTGTCCGCAGGTCGCCGGAATGGTTGACCGCATGCTTGCCCAAGAACCCGTGAGGAGCCGGATCCATGGCTGATTTCATCCACCACCTGCTGTTCGGGATCTATCCCTACATTGCGCTGGCCGTCCTCGCCGTCGGATCGGTGATCCGCTATGACCGCGAACCCTATTCCTGGCGCGCCGGATCGAGCCAGCTCCTGCGCCGCAAGCAGCTGATCGTCGGTTCGGTACTGTTTCACCTTGGCGTGCTGATGATCTTTGCCGGTCACGTGGTGGGCCTGTTGACCCCGATTGCCGTGTTCGATGCAATGGGCATCAGCCACGGGGCCAAGCAATTGCTGGCGATTGTTGCCGGCGGCTTTGCCGGGGTGCTGGGGATCGTCGGGGCCACCCTGCTGATCCACCGCCGCTTCTTCGACCCGCGCATCCGCGCCGCATCGAGCTTTGCCGACAACATGATCATCGTTCTGCTGTGGGCGCAGCTGGCGCTTGGCCTTGCCACGATCCCGCTGTCGATGCAGCATCTCGACGGGCATGAAATGGTTAAGTTCATGAACTGGGCGCAGGGCATCTTTACCTTCCGCTCCGGCGCGGCGGATCAGATCGCCGACGTCGCGCTGGTGTTCAAACTGCACCTGTTCTTGGGCCTCACCATCCTGTTCCTGTTCCCCTTTACCCGGCTGGTCCACATGCTCAGCGCCCCGGTGCGCTATGTCTGGCGGCCAGGATACCAGGTGGTCCGTTCAAGGAAGCTGGCCCGATGAATGCTGAACCAGTCATTGTCGGCGGGCGGGAAATCCCCGCCGAGGCCATCGCGGCGGAAGCCCAGCACCATCCCGCCCCCGATGCCGCAGCGGCCTGGAACGCCGCGGCAGAGGCCCTGGCCGTCCGCCAGTTGCTGCTGGACGAGGCGGAGCGGCTGGGCATCGCCGGGGACGAACGGCTCGATCCGGATGGACGCCCGCTGACCGAGGAAGACGCCCGGATCGACGCCCTGCTGGAGCAGGAAGTGCGCGTTCCGGAAGCGGACGAAGCCGCCTGCCGACGTTTCTATGACATGCATCGTGATCGTTTCGCCACGCCGATGCTGGTCGAGGCGGCGCACATCCTGATCGAGGCCGATCCGGCGGATGAATTCGCCATGGGTCTGGCCACCGGCGATGCCCGCACCTTGATCCGGCAATTGCAGGCCGAGCCGGACCGCTTCGCCGAACTCGCCCGCGCCCGTTCTGCCTGCCCATCGCGCGAGCAGGGCGGCAATCTGGGGCAGGTCGGGCCGGGGCTGATGGTCAAGCCGTTCGAGGAAGCGTTGTTTGCCCTGCCGGAGCACACGATCTGCACCCAGCCGGTCAAGACCCGCTTCGGGGTCCATGTAATCCGCTCGGGCCGCCGGGCCGAAGGGCGGCAATTGCCGTTCGAGGCGGTGCAAGACGCGATTGCCGGCTATCTTGAAGAGGCGAGTTATCGCCGGGCTGTGGCCCAGTACATCGCGATCCTGGCCGGGCAGGCCGGGGTCAGCGGGGTGGCCATTGCCGGGGCTGAAGGGGCCATGGTGCAATAGAATGTTTGAGCCGCTCACCGATGGCCATGGCCGCCGCTTTGAATACCTGCGCCTGTCGCTGACCGATGTCTGCAACTTCCGCTGTTCCTATTGCCTGCCCGATGGCTATCGCAAGCAGGCGGGATTGCCGGCCAACCTGACGGTCCGGGAAATCGGGCGGCTGATCGCGGCCTTTGCGAAGCTGGGCCTTTGGAAAGTGCGGCTGACCGGCGGAGAGCCGAGCCTGCGCCCGGAGTTGCTCGACATTGCCCGCACGGTTGCCGCCACGCCGGGGATCCGCAAGCTGGCGATGACCACCAACGGCTACCGCCTGGCAAGCCGCGCGGCGGACTATGCCGCCGCCGGGATCTCGGCGCTGAATGTCAGCATCGATTCGCTCGATCCGGCCCGGTTTGCCGCGATCACCGGTCATGCCCGGCTGGGCGAAGTGCTGGACGGGATTGCCGCCGCAAGGCTGGCCGGGATCACTTCGATCAAGCTCAACAGCGTACTGATGCGCGGGGTCAACGATGACGAGTTGGACGCCTTCATCGCCTTTGTGCAGCAGCACGATCTGGCGCTGCGCTTCATCGAGGTGATGCGTACGAATGACAACCCGGCATTCTTCGAGCGGCACCATCTGGCCGGGGCGGAGATCGCCGCGAAGCTGGCGACGCTTGGCTGGCAGGCCCTGCCGCGTGAGGCAGGGGCCGGGCCGGCCGTGGTCTATGCCCAGCCGGGCCGCGCGGGGCAGATCGGCATCATCGCACCCTATGCCAAGGACTTTTGCGCCACCTGCAATCGCCTGCGCGTCTCGGCCCGGGGCAAGCTGCACCTTTGCCTTTTCGGTGATCATGGGATCGATCTGCGCCCGCTGCTGCAGGATGATGGCCAGCACGATGCGCTGGTCGCCCGGATTGCCGCCTTGACCGCCACGAAGGCACCTGCCCACCGCTTGCACGAGGGCAACAGCGGTGGCACGCCGCACCTGGCGTCGATCGGAGGATAGCATGGCCAGCACCACACTGCGGATCGAACTTTGCGGACGGCTTGCCGAGGCCTGCGGCCGCGAAGTCGATCTAGACCTCCCCGAGGCCGGGCTGCCCGTTGCCGCGCTGCTGACCGCGCTTGGCGATGTCTACCCGGTGCTGGGGGATGCGCTGGGCCGGGGCCGGATCCGCGCATGTGTCAATGAAACGATCGTCCCGCCTGCCACTGTTGTTCGCCCTGGCGATCAGGTTGCACTGTTTCCACCGGTTTCGGGCGGATGACCAGCCACGTCGAACTGACCGAAGCGGGTTTCGATCCCGCGGCGCGTCTGGCGGCGTTCACCGCCTCGCTCGATGGCGAGGGTGCGGTCGTCAGCTTTACCGGCCATGCGCGCGGCGCGGCAAAGGATGGCCGGCCGGTGGCGGCGCTGGTGCTGGAAAGCTATCGCGGGGTCACTCTGGCTTCGATGCAGTCAATTGCTGCCGATGCCCATGCCCGCTTCAATATCACCCGCAGCCATGTCGTCCACCGCTGCGGTGCGATCCGGCCCGGCGAGGCGATCGTCTTTGTCGCCACCGCTTCGGCTCACCGCCGCGCGGCCTTCGAGGCGGCGGACTACCTGATGGACCGTCTCAAGACCGAAGCCGTGTTCTGGAAGCGTGAGGACGGACCCGACGGCAGCCGCTGGATCGAACCGACCGAGGCCGACCAGGCCGACCTTGCCCGCTGGACCGCGAAACAGGACTGAACCCATGCCCGGAATTGATGCAAGCCTGCCCTTCCACCCACTCAACATCGCGGTTCTCACCGTGTCCGACACCCGGACCATGGAAACCGACACGTCCGGTGCCTTGCTGGCCGACCGGCTGACGGCTGCGGGCCATAACCTGGCCGCGCGGGCCATCGTGACCGACGATGTCGAGGCCATTCGCAGTCAGATGCGCGCCTGGGTCGCCGATCCGGCGGTCGATATCGTGGTCAGCACCGGCGGCACGGGCTTTACCCCGCGCGATGTCACGCCCGAAGCGGTCATGCCGCTGCTGCGGCGGGTGATGGACGGTTTCAGCGTGGTGTTTCATCAGGCCAGCATGGGCACGATCGGCGTATCCACCCTGCAATCGCGTGCCTTTGCCGGACAGGCGGAAGATACTTTCATCTTCTGCGTGCCCGGATCGACCGGGGCCTGCCGCGATGCCTGGGATCTGGTCCTGGGGCAGGAATTCGACAGCCGCTATCGCCCCTGCTCGATTGCGGGACAGCTGCCGCGCCTGCGGGATGTCTGCGCATGACCGGGCTTTCGCATCTTGATGGCGAAGGCCGGGCGCGGATGGTCGATGTGGGCGACAAGTCCGTCACCAGCCGCCGGGCCGAAGCGCGCGGCGAACTGCGCTGCGAGGCGGAAACGCTTGCCGCTGTGCGGGCCGGAACCACGCCCAAGGGCAGCGTGATCGCCACCGCCGAACTGGCCGGTGTGATGGCCGCCAAGCGCACCGCCGACCTGATTCCATTGTGCCATTCGCTCGCGCTGTCGCAAGTGGTGGTCGATATCGGGATCGACGATACCCTGCCCGGCTTCACCTTGCGTGCCGAAGTGCGGACCAGCGGACAAACCGGGGTGGAAATGGAGGCGCTGACCGCGGTTTCGGTCGCCGCGCTGACCTTGTTCGACATGCTCAAGGCCGTGGACAAGGGCATGACCATCGGCGCGATCCGGGTCACGGCCAAGTCCGGCGGCCGCTCGGGCGAATGGACCGCCGAATGATCTCGTTTGACGAAGCGATTGCCTTGATCGAGGCGAACGCTGCCCTTCTCGGCACCGAGGATGTGGCGCTTGCCAAAGCGGCGGGCCGTGTTCTCGCCCAACCACTCCACGCCCGCAGCGCCGCGCCGCGCGTCGCCGTGGCGGCGATGGATGGCTATGCCGTGATTGATGCCGCGACCCGGCCGGGCGAAGCGCTGCAGGTGGTGGGCGAAAGCCGCGCGGGAGAAGGCTTCTCCGGTGTAGTCGCGGCAGGTCAGGCCGTGCGGATCTTCACCGGTGCGCCGATGCCCGCCGGGGCGGACCGCTGCATCATGCAGGAATACGCCAGCCGCGATGGTGAACGGGTGCGCTTTGCGGAGGGTTATGGGCCCGGCTGGCATGTTCGTGCGGCGGGGAGCGACTTTGCCGCAGGAGACCTTTTGCTCGGTGCCGGAACCCGGCTGACGCCGCGCGCGATCATCGCCGCGGCGGCTGCCGATGAAGCCCGCCTGACGGTCGCAATGCGGCCGCGCGTCTCCATCATCGGGACTGGAGACGAACTCGCCCCGCCCGGCGAAGCGCATTTGCACGCCGATGCTATTCCCGAAAGCGTCACCCACGGCGTTGCCGCGCTGATCGAGCAGGCGGGCGCAAGCGTCGTTGGCCGGACCATCGGCCTTGACGATCTGCCCGCACTGGAAGCTGCTGCCGGTGCGGCTTTGACCACAGCCGATCTGGTGATCGTCACCGGCGGCGCGTCTGTTGGTGAACGTGATTTCGCCAAGCCCATGTTTGCCGCTCACGGTCTTGAACTGGTCTTTGCCAAGGTAGCGATCAAGCCCGGCAAGCCGGTCTGGCTGGGCCGGGCGCGCGGCAAGTGGGTGGTGGGGCTGCCCGGCAATCCGACCTCTGCGATGGTCACGGCGCGGCTGTTCCTGCTGCCGCTGCTCGCCCGTCTGCAGGGCCAGCCGGCGGGCGCGGTACTGCACTGGCGCAATCTTCCACTGGCCACTCCACTCGGCGGGACGGGCGGGCGAGAGACGTTTGTGCGGGCGCGTTGGGACGAGGCCGGGCTGACCCCGCTCGGCAACCAGGACAGCGGCGCGCAAGGGGCGCTGGCCGAAGCCGACTGGCTGATCCGCTGTCCGTCCGGTCAGCCCGAACGGGCGGCAGGAGACCTGGTCAGCGCTCTGCCATTCTGAGCCGCTGCTCGGCCGCTGCCAGGGCTTGCGCATCGTTTACGTTGGCATAGGGATCAGGCGTTTCATCCCAGGTGACTTCGGCCATGCCGGCCTCTCTGGCATAGCGCCACAGCGATTGTCCGCCACCTGCGATCCATTGCTCAAGGTGCTCCGGATCACAGCGCCACAGCGCTGCCATCGGATGCAACCGCCCGGCGCTGACCGGCAGCGCCGCGGCATGATCAGCCAGCGCCGCCCGCAGCCGGGGTATCAAATCGTCCGGCAGGAACGGCAGATCGCAGCCGATCAGCAGCACCGTCTCGCGCTGCAATCGATGCCCTTCCTGCATCGTGCTGGCGAGCGCGCTGATCGGGCCGATCCCGGTATGCGCATCGATCAGTACGGGCAGGCCCGTGCCCCAATCGCCGGTTCCCTCCCGCACTGCCAGAGCCACGGCATCGCTGTGCCGCATGGCCCAGGCAACCATACGGTCGATCAGCCGCTGCCCGCCCAGCAGGCGCGCCGGCTTACCTCCGCCGATCCGGGATCCGTCTCCCCCGGCGGCGATCACGATCAGGGGCGGGTCAGGTGGCAAGCAGCTTGGCTCCCGCAATCACCAGAACCAGCGCCAGCAGCCTGACCAGCGCCACGCGCGGTAGCCACGTGGCGCTGAGACCGCTTCCCAGCAGCCCGCCAACCACCACCGCGCCGACATAGAGCGGCGTTTCCGGCGGCAAGGAGCCAAGCTGCGCGCCCTGCCCAAGCAGGCCGGCGGCGCTATTGCAAAAGATGAACGCCGCGCTGATTCCGGCAACTGTCCGCGCTTCGGCCCAGCGCATCAGCACCAGCAACGGGCTGAGAAAGATCCCGCCACCTGTGCCGGTCAGTCCGGCAATCAGGCCGAGCGCGCCGCCGGTCGGCAAGGCAATTGCGGGGCCAGGCGGCGTTGACTCTGTTTCGGCCAGCCTCGGGCGAAAGGCCAGCGCCGCTGCCGAAGCAATCAGCACTGCCCCGAGCAGCCGGCGATGCCAGGTGCCGCCCAGATCGATCGATCCGCCAAGGTAAGCCATCGGGATCGCTGCCACCGCAAACAGCGCGAACAGTCGCAGGTCGAAAGCTCCGGTCCGCCGGAACTGGATGAAGGCAATGGCGGATACGAACAGGTTCAGCACCAGCGCCAGCGGCCGCATTTGCTCCGGAGCGAACCCCGCCAAAGCCATCAGGGCCAGATAGGCCGATGCCCCGCCATGGCCGACGGCAGCATAAAGCGCCGCGGCGGCCAGCAGCAGGCAAGCGAAGAGAACC
This sequence comes from Sphingomonadales bacterium, assembly GCA_017302615.1. Lineage (GTDB taxonomy): Bacteria > Pseudomonadota > Alphaproteobacteria > Sphingomonadales > Sphingomonadaceae > Novosphingobium. The sequence goes on along the minus strand of JAFLDB010000004.1, from coordinate 2,658 downwards.
GGGTCGATCATGAGGGGATTGTTCGGGACGGCAAAGGCGGCGTCAACTCGCAAATCCGACCTGGGGCCCTGATCAGCGGATCTGGGGGGTTAATGCGAAACCGTCTCCGTTGGTAAGGCGGGCGGGCATGCGACAGATCAGCTTCAAGCGGCACCGGTTGGCAAGCCGATTGGCCGGCAGCAGGCCCTGCAGCAAAATCTTGCGGTTATGACCGAAGGGAGCTGTCAGTCTAATGCGAAACCGTCTCTGTTGGTAAGGCGGGGATCATGCGACAGATCAGCTTCAAGCGGCACCGGTTCCCTCCGGATGTGATCCGTTATGCGGTGTGGCTCTACTATCGTTTCACGATGAGCCTGAGGGATGTCGAGGATCTGCTCGCCGAGCGTGGCATCGACGTCACTTACGAGACCGTCCGCTGCTGGGCGAACAAGTTTGGACCCGCTATCGCCGCGAACATCCGCAAAGCTCGCGGGCGTGGCGACAGCGTCTGGCATCTCGATGAGATGGTGGTTCGAATTGGCGGCGAAAGGATGTTCATGTGGCGGGCCGTCGACAAGGAAGGCGAGGTTCTCGACGTTCTTGTGCAGAAGCGGCGCGACAAGCGATCCGCGCTCAAACTGCTGAGAAAGTTGCTCAAGAACCAGGGCGCATCACCTGAGCGGATCGTCACCGATGGATTGCCATCATACGGTGCAGCGTTGAAGGCCCTTGGGTGCCGCAAGAAGCACCGTCCCGGTCGATTGCGGGAGAATAACCGGGCCGAGAACTCGCACCTTCCGGTCAGGCGACGAGAGCGAAAGATGCAGCGCTTCAAGTCCCAGGGCCAGGCCCAGCGTTTCGTCTCAACCCACTCCGCGATTTACAACACATTCGCCGTCCAGCGTCACTTGGTCTCCCGTAAGACTCTGCGCCATTATCGAGCCGCCGCCCTAGCGGAATGGCGTGTTGCGTCTGCTGAAATCGCTTGAGTGACCACGCAAAGACGCACTGCAGCTTTGGTGGGTTAACCTGACAACGCTAAGGCGATTGCCAAGGCGCTCGACCGGGCGGGTGTCGATGCCATCGAGGTGGCGCATGGCGACGGCCTGTCCGGTTCCAGCTTCAACTACGGCTTTGGCGCGCACACAGACTGGGACTGGATCGGGGCCGTGGCCGAAGTGCTGGAACGCTCGGTCCTGACCACGCTGCTGCTGCCGGGGATCGGCACAGTCCATGATCTGAAGCATGCCTACGAGATGGGGGTGCGCTCGGTCCGGGTTGCGACCCATTGCACCGAGGCGGACGTATGGAAGCAGCACATCGAGGCCGCGCGCAACCTCGGCATGGACGTCTCCGGCTTCCTGATGATGAGCCACATGAGCGAGCCTGACGCCCTAGCCCGGCAGGCCAAGCTGATGGAAGATTACGGCGCGCAGTGCGTCTATGTCACCGACAGCGGCGGGGCCATGACCATGGACCAGTACGCCGCGCGCCTCGCCGCCTATGACCGGGTGCTGAAGCCCGAAACCCAGCGCGGGGTCCACGCCCACCACAACCTCAGTCTTGGCGTGGCCAACAGCATCGTTGCCGTGCAGGGCGGGGCGATCCGGGTCGATGCGTCACTTGCCGGGATGGGCGCTGGCGCAGGCAATGCCCCGCTCGAAGTGTTCATCGCCGCGGCCGACCGGATGGGCTGGAACCACGGCTGTGACCTTTTCGCGCTGATGGACGCGGCCGAGGAACTGGTCCGCCCGCTCCAGGACCGCCCGGTCCAGGTTGACCGCGAGACGCTCACCCTTGGCTATGCCGGGGTCTACTCCAGCTTCCTGCGCCACGCCGAAAAGGCCAGCGCCGAATACGGCATCGACACCCGCTCGATCCTCGTCGAACTCGGCCGCCGCAAGATGGTCGGCGGACAGGAAGACATGATCGTCGATGTTGCGCTGGATATGCTGGAGGAGGCAAAGGGTTAGGCCCAGCGCCGCCTATGTTCAAATCGCAACCACGACCTGCGCTGGCGGTAGCGCGAGCTTGAGGCAGGATGGCGGCGCGGCTAGTCTGATGCGGATGGCTCTCCGCCGGCATAATAACGCTGGGAGCTGACTTCAACGTTGAAACTCAGTTGGGAGCGTCTAGATTTAAGGCAAATGCTTACTCCTGCTCTTCAGCGCCGCATAAGGGCCTCAATCGAGGCACAGCCACTGAATGCAAACGAGATCAGGCATCTTGAAGGTTTAGGGAGTCATTTTCTATCTCGAGCGACCTTTCCTCTGCCCACCGATTATGCGGCACTGATCACATTCGATTTCGACGGAGACCGCATGATCCTTTCTCGTTGGATAGGCAAGAGTGAACAGGTTCCATCAGCGCGACCAGGGTAAGAGAGGGTTATCGACTTAGAGGCCGCATGCTTTGCCCAGTCCGCCCGAGGGAAATGCGGCGCTGTGCGGGCCTTGCGAGGAGGTGCTTCCTGTTGAGGGCCAGTACCATGGTCGCGAAGCCTATGAAAGCAAGTGCAACGCCCTGGTTTCGGTAAAGCAGGGAGTAGTTCTCTGAGAGTCTGATTCAAAATTATCCATTGTGATTTCATAGCCTTGCGATGCGGCGTGCGAAGAGCTGGATCGAGGCTATGAACAGCCATGCCGTTGCCGATGCGATGGTCTGCTCGAAGTCCTTGGC